>CAWHKI010000280.1:0-66621 GCA_963829765.1 uncultured Isosphaeraceae bacterium
TCGTGGGGGCGCGTCCAGTCGAGCCCCATCCCAGCCAGGCGCCGCCGGATCGCCCGCAAGTCCCAGACATGCACCGTTGTGCTGTTATAGGTTGTCGCCACCAGGCGCGACCCGTCGGGAGTAAATGTCGGAGCGATGATGCGGGGGTCGGGGCTTTCGAGCCGCGCCAGTGTGCGGCCGGTGTTTGCTTCGACCAGGCGGATGACCTTGCTCGCTTCCTGGACCACGACCAGGCGGCCGTCGGGCGAGAAGCAGCCGGCCGAGTCGGCGATTCGCCTCGCCTCGCGCCAGGTGCCGACTTCCCAGAGCCGGCACGGGAAAGAGTCCGTCATCAGCCATTTGCCGTCACTGCTAAACTCGACCGAAGTTCCGGAGTCAATGGGAAGCTCGGCCACTTTCGTGAGATCGGCGATACGCCAGACCTGGGCCCCATGACTGGTGGTATGTGTGCCGGTTGCCAGCCACTGGCCGTCCGGGCTCACGGAAACCCCCCGGCAATCGTCCAGCGGCCCGACACGAACCGTCCGCTCGGGGCTGGCGATGTAGGCGTAGCGAAAGTCGGCCTTCGCCACGATCCGACCGGAACGGTCAATGGCGATCACGCCGTTCCCCGCAGGCAACGAAATCGGCCGCGGGGGACCGAGGCGAAGTTGGCCGCGCTCGGCGTCGAGATGAACCGGCCACCGCTCCACGCCCGCCGGGCCGCTGGTGATCAAGTCACCCGATCGATCGAACAGCGCGTGCGCAGGGTGTGCCGCGACCCAAAAACGCGAGCTCCGTGCCCCGGGCGAGGTCCCAGAGCGAGACGCCAAGGTTTGTGGAAACAGCAAGCAATCGGCCATCATACCGAACCGATGGATTGTAATAATGGTTGGCTTCGGGTGATGAACGGGTCAAGGTGCGGTATTCCGCCGCCGGATCGACCTGGTAGATCGTCAACCGGTCGTCCCACGAAACCGCGATTCGCCCGTCCTCGCTGATCTCGGGCCCACGGGAGCTGGTGAGATTCAGGAGTGGCCGGCCCAGGGACGAATCCCAAAGACGTAACCGCCCGGACCAGTCGTGGCTCGCCAGCAGTGAACCGGCGGGATGGTAAGAGAGCTGAATGCCACCGAAGTTGTCAAGACCCTCAAGAGTCGCCCGCCGGACGCCGGTGGCGGCGGCGTAGAGCTCGATCCTAGAATCGCGACCCAGGGCCAGCGTGGTGCCATCGGGACTCCAGGCGACGAAGCTTGCCGTCGTCCGCAACGGAAACGTCCTGATCAGCCGGCCGGTCTCCACATCCAGAATCCTGCAGGTGGGGGGTGTCGAGTTCCCGTCGATGACGGCAAGCTCGGCCCCATCTGGGCGATAAGCGAGATGACCCACGCCCGGGAGACGAAGGCCCTGTTGCGCCGGCCGGTGCCAGGTCGTAGATGAGGACCTCCCGATTGTTCGTGGCCAGTGCGAACCGGCGGCCGTCGGGGCTGAATCGGGCTGCGTCCCAAACGACGGGGCTCGTATGGATCGACCGCAACCCGGCCGCTGTCGACGTCCCAGACAGTCAGGCTATTGCCCGGATCATAGTTGGTCGCCAGGTATCGCCCGTCACGACTGAAGCCGAAGACGGAGATGTCGCGATCACCGCGGGCTCTGAACCGAGCGATCTCGTGGTCGTCGGCGACGCGACGGACCGAGATCGCGCCATCGCGGAACCGAAGGGCGTATCGGGTCATGGTCGGATCGAAGGCGGATCTTGATCACGCCTGGGGGCCGAGTGATGACCCGGCCGGTCGGTTTGACGTCGGGCAGTGCCAGGCGGCGATCGCCAGATCGCGGAGCGTCTCGCGCCGCGAGGCGGTTTCCGGCCCCGGCGGGAGGGCATCGAGAAGCTTCGTGGCCTGGCTCACCGCTTCGAGGCTATCGAATCGCCGGCCGGGCCGGCCGCTGAACCGGCCCCCCTGGGCCTGTGCCGTGTAGGCGTCGACCGCGCGCCACCGGGCGTCGAGCGCCGCCGCGTCCGAGCGACCGCGCTCGACCAAGAGCGCCTCGGCCTGGTTGCGATAGACGACGGCCGCGACGCTCGCGACAACGGCCAGCACGATCGTCAAGAGGGCCGCGGCGATGTTGGCGCCGGCCAGCCACGGGTCGCGCTTGCACCAGCGCCATAACTGCTCGACGACCGACACCGGCCGCGATCGGATCGGACGTCCCTCGACGAACCGCCGCAGCTCGTCGGCGAGCTCGCCCGCCGAGCCGAACCGGTCTCGCGGGTCCTTGGCCAGTGTCCTGAGGACGATCGTCTCGAGGTCACGCGGGATTTTTCGGTCGACCTGCCGCGGCGGCACGGGCGACGTCGCTCTTGATCCGGTCTATCAATCGAATCGGGTCCGATTCTTCGAACGGCGGCCGCAAGGCCAGCAGCTCGTACAGCGTCGCCCCCAGCGAATAGATATCGCCGCGCCGATCGGATGTGCCGCCGGAACCGCTCGGGCGCCATGTAGCGCAGCGTTCCCACCACCTCGCCAGATTGGGACAGTTCGTCTCCCTCTTCGAGCTTGGCCAGGCCGAAGTCGGTGACCCAGACGTTCCCCAGCGCGTCCAAGAGCAAGTTCGACGGTTTGATATCGCGGTGCAAGACGCCACGTCGATGGGCGTACTCCATGGCGTCGGCCACCTGTGCCCCGACCCGCGCGATTTCGCGAAAGTACCGCAGCTCGCGCAAATCGCGGAGCGACGACGATTTGAGCAAAGACGGGTCACCGCTGACCGCCTCGTCCGGCCCACCCCCGTCCGCGACAGTCCCGGCTCGCCGCGAGGAATCCGGATCGAGCGCGCCGACCTGTTCCGCAGTCTCCGCCGCCAACCCGCTCGGGGCCGCCGCGGCGAAGTGCCCGGTCAACAGTCCTTGCGTGGCCGCCGACGGCCGGGGCACGGCGGACGCGGCCGGGATAGTGAGGATCGCATCGGGGCCGACGACAATGTCGGCGCAAGTGCCCTCGTCACGGAGGCGACGAACGTCGGCCAGAACACTGTCCAGGGGCTGCCCCTCGATGAACGGCATGGCGTAATAGCAGACCCCGTCGTGGTCGCCGTAATCGAAGACACTCACGATGTTCGTGTGGTGCAGCCTGGCCGCCAGACGCGCCTCGGCGTGGAACCGCCGCACGTATTTCGGGTCGGACCGGAACCGCGGATGCACGACCTTGAGCGCGACTCGGCTCTTGAGCGATTCGTGCTCGGCCTCGTAGACGACCCCCATCCCGCCGCTGCCAATCCGCCGCACGATCACGTAATCGCCCAACCGCTCGGGTAACGGGCCCTCGTCACCGGGTTTGCCGCTAGCCGGGCGATGACCCGAAGAATTGCAATCGCCGCCGGTCGAGGAGCCGAGCAGTTCCAGCTTGACGAGCGCCGGGATCAACTCGTGGATTTCCCCGGCCAACTCGGGGTGGCTGTGCGATCAGCTCGGTCAAGGCCGGCCGTTCCCCGCGCCGGAACCGGGCCAGAAATGACTCCACAACGGGGCCCAGGGGATCGTCATCAGGCGCATTCGATACGTCGTTCATGGTCCGGCCTCCATCCCCGCGCCTGGGCCGGGGGACAGTATCTCCTTGAGCCGTCTCAAGGCCCGGAGGTAGCGTTTGGTCGCCGCCGACTCACGCAGGCCCAGTACCCGCGCGCATTCGCCGTTGGAGAGCTGTTCGAAGTGCCGGAGGACAAGCACTTCGCGGTCGATCGGGTCCATGAGGTCGAGCGCGTCTTGAAGCCGTCGCTTTTCCTCGGCGCGGATCGCCGCCTCGCTGGGGCGGCGTGTCGCGGCCCAAGAGCCACGCCGCCAAGGCCGCCGAGGTCGCCGCGGGGAACGCGCCGCCGTGGATCGATACCTCGCGCCCGCGCCTCGCGACCTCGTGCCGAGCTGCTGGCGATGGATGAGCTGCAACCGCTGGAGTGTCAAGAACCTGAGCCACAAGAACGGGGGCATCGGGTCCGGCTGGCGAACATATTCGGGACGGCGCTCCGTGGCCTCGAGGAACGCCTCCTGGATCACGTCCGACGGGTCGATCCGCCCGCGCAGCCGCTGATCCAGCCGTAGCGCGACCATCCGCCGCAGCCGGTCGCGGTGCGCCGACAGCAGCCGGCCCCAGTCCGCTCGGGCGGCCTCGATCGCGGCAACCCCCCGATCAACGCCTTCCCCGGGATCGCCCGTAGCCTCATTGATGTCCATAATAGATAGACTGCGCACAGCCGCATTTTCGGGACTGGAATTATTTGCAATTAGGTCTTTTCCGATCCGCCGGAGTCAAGCCCGGCCTCTGGGGGGACATGGAAGGAGCGAAGACATGCATCGGAACTTAGCCAGCGGGGCATTGCGTTCCGGGCACTGAACGGATGAGGGCTAATCTCAATACCGTTGAATTAGTCATAAGCTGAAGGCAGCGACGTGGTTGATCTCGTTCCCACGCTCTGCGTGGGAACGCCATCCCCGACGCTCCGCGTCGTCGGCCCGGGACCGACGCTTTGCCCATCGAGCGGACGCGGAGCGTCCCTGACGGCATTCCCACGCGGAGCGTGGGAACGAGGCGGCGCAAGCTCTTGTTTCCGCTTTAGTTGATGCTAATTCAACGGTATTGAGGCTAATCTGCGCGAGGCCCGGTTGCTGTGCGCGATATTGCATGCACGCACGGTGGCTCCGCTTCGTCAGGTTGATCGAACTGCGAGCGCAATGATCGCGGACAAAAATTTCGGAAAAATATTTAAGTCGTTCCAAAGAAATAGGTTCTGATCGAGCTTTACCCGAAAAGCGGAATAGGTGCATTCACGAAATTTGTAGAGCGTGTTATATTGTTAGTATGGGAAGTGTGCGCAAAGTGCACCGAGGGTGCTCCTCGTAGATCGACACGTCGCCCTCACGATCATTTTTGAGTCGTTGGCGTAATTGCATTCCAACCCACGCTCGGCGTATCCGCACGGATCACAAGAGCGTGTCGGTTTTCCGCTTTCAGTTTCCACGCGACCCGCATCCGCATCGACCACAAAACCGCGAAACCACGGCGAAGAATGGGGACGCTCCGCGCCAAGCACCACCCGACGGAAATCGAAGACAAGGGGACCCACCCGGCTGGCTCCGTCAGCGGCAATATGAACCCGAAGCGCGAGCGAGGGGGGACGAATGCCCGCGCCGCGAGCGACTCGCGGCATCCCTCGCTGGCGCGTCTGGTTGATATGGGGTCTGGGGAGCCGCCCTCACGCGGTTTGCAGCCGCTCGTTTTTCGCGCCCGAAATGCGAGTGTCCCTGCCGCTTTGTCGAATTGCGCTAACTCGTCGTTTGGCTCAGAGTTCTGAGACAGAGGCTTCGTCGAACCGTGCCTTTATGTGCCAAAAAGTGCCGTTTCAACGAATAATCATAAAAGATAGTGCTCGTCCTCAAGCCCCCTGAGATACGCCAACACCTCGTCAATCGAGTCAACGTGCTGTCCGGGTACGCGGCCGGCGTCGTCAAGCTCGCGGAGTAGCTTGAGATCGTCAAAACACTCCGATGCTTCCAGCTCGCGCCTGAGCCGGGCCGGAAGTGATCGCTCCCGGCTGCCGAGCAGGTCCATGTGATGTTCGATCAACCACAACGTTCGCTCGGTGACCGCCCCGCGGAGGGCTTCGACGGCCGCAACGACGTGACCTTGTGGATCGATCGCCTTGCCGACGTCGTGCAAAAGAGCCGCCAGCAAGAACTCTTCGTCGTAAGGTTGGACATCGCGGGCTAGGTGGAATACCTGTAAGCTGTGGTAGAGCGCATCCCCCTCCGGATGATACGTAGGGTTTTGCTTGACCGATTCCAGCGGCAGTAAACGCATCTTGTAAACGGCGAATCGGTCGAGATGATCGGCGAATGAGAGCGGCACCGAGTCCGGCGCCGGTTCTGGCATGGCGGCTGCGAGTTCGGGTTCTACGTCACATTCGCGGTGAAGAAAAATCAATTGCTCGCGAACCTCGGCGTCGGACGGCAGGTCACCCGGCCGCACGCGATGACCAAGCACCGCCGCGGCCTTGCACTTGGCCAAATACAAATCGCTCGGGCTGGCCCCATCGAGCCAGGCCGCTGGCGGTTCTTCCTTTGAGGAAATCAATGTTCCGTGAAGGCGTCTGGCAGCCTCCCTCGCGATCTGGCGCCTCACTCGGTCCGACGCTGCCGGAAGGCGATATCGGTTGCGGTATCTATCGTGCATGATCCTTCTCCCTCCATGCTATTCTATCAGTGATCAGGGGGCCTGGTAAGATTTCGATGCCATTCGACAAACGACCTCGGTGATCGTGAGGAGGGCGCCTTTTCGCGCAAAGTCGGTCAAAATATTCGCTTCCGTCGTCGGATCGATCGCCCGGATGGCATCTGTGACGATCCAGACGCGGTAATGCCGTCGCAAAAGGCCCTCGACAGCCTTGGCCACGCAATAATCCGTCGCCACGCCATACACGACGAACGCTGGCCTATTCCGATCGTACCGTGTGATCAACTCGTCGGCATCCGATCGGCTGAAAATGTCCAGATCGCGTTTCCACAGTGTAAGATGGGAGGGGGGAGCGCCGGTGAGCAACTCGTCGACATCCAGCACAACCGAGTCAGGAGCAGCCGTCTCGGCCACTCGTTCTTGTCCCGATGTCCCGGCCATGCAGTGCGGCGGGAAGATCTTGAGCTCGGGATCGTCGGGATGATGAGCACAGGAGGTGGCGATGATGCGTATTCCCAAACGACGGGCGAACGCGGTCAGCCGTCGCAGGTTCGACAGAATCCCGGCTGAACCGCTAATGTAGAGGGCTCCCGTCGGCTCGAGAAAGTCGCGCTGGGTGTCGATGTCCATGAAGACAAGGGGGCCTTCGAGCATGTGCAGGACTCACATTTAAATGCGAATTTTAATCACGGGCGGTGCCGGCTTCATTGGGTCCCACCTTTCAGACGCATGTCTGGAACGCGGGGATGAGGTGTTTATCCTCGATGACCTATCGACGGGCAGCATTGATAATATCAGCCATTTGCGTTCTCATCCCCGGTTCCACTATACAATCGAAAGCGTCCACCACGCGCCACGGTCGCTGAGTTGGTCGACCAGTGCGACGTGGTCTTTCATCTCGCGGCGGCCGTCGGGGTGCGGTTGATTGTCGAGAGCCCAGTGCGCACGATCGAAACCAACGTGCACGGTACCGAGGTCGTGCTAGCCCAGGCCAATAAGAAGAAAAAGAAGGTCCTGATCGCGTCCACCTCGGAGGTTTATGGGCTGAGCACCCAGGTCCCCTTTAGCGAAGAGGGCAACCTGGTCCTCGGCCCGACTTCTAAGGGTCGGTGGAGTTACGCCTGTTCCAAAGCGATCGACGAGTTCTTGGCGCTGGCGTACTGGCGGGAACGCAAGCTGCCAACCGTGATCGTGCGGCTGTTTAACACGGTCGGTCCCCGGCAGACCGGCCAGTACGGGATGGTGGTTCCCACGTTCATCAAACAGGCCCTCACCGGCCGGCCGATCACCATTTTTGGCAATGGGCAGCAATCGCGCTGTTTCGCCGACGTGAGCGACGTCGTCGCCGCGCTCTTGGCCCTGATGGACCATCCGCAAGCCGTGGGCGAAGTCTTTAACATCGGCACGACCGAGGAGGTCACGATCCGCGCGCTGGCCGACCGGGTCAAGGCCCTGACCGCCTCGGATTCCGAGATTGTCACCGTCCCGTACGAACGAGCGTATGGCGAGGGATTCGAGGACATGCCTCGGCGCATTCCCAATATCAGCAAAATCGGCAAGCTGATCGGCTATCGTCCCAGCAAGTCGCTCGATCAGATTCTACAGGGCGTGATCGACTACTTCCGGGATGCGCCTTAACATACCTTTGGCCGGGAGTGGCCGTCCCTCAAAGTGGTCGGGGAGTGGTCTTGTGATCCAGTGAGCGAACGGTTTCGCGGGACCCCATTGTTTTCGTAGAATGAGACGGCTTGTTTGATGCGCCGCAATATGCGGGGCTGAGTGAGGGCTTGCGTCGGCTGCGCGAGAGTCTTAAAACGTGAAAGTCCCGCGTGGGGTGCGGCGGGGCAATTTCGGGGCGCCACGGCGAATCAGGCGTTTGACTGTCGTGCGCCGCCCATTGATGCACCCACGACCGTGTCTCTGCAATAGGGAGAAGGAAACCAATGAGCGATCAGAACCTATCGCGCGGGTGCGAGCGGCTCTCGATTCGGGCGAGGGAATCTTGCGGCTGGCCCCGACCTGGGTGCCGCGGTCATTCTTGATGCCGGGCGGGCGGCTCAAGTTGGCGCGCCAGGATCTTTATGCCTTGGGTACGCACCGCGGCGGAATCGACGAGCGTTGGTTCGCGTCGACGACAGCGGCGGCCAACGAGGGGGCACCGGCCGATGAGGGACTGAGCTACGTCGTCCACGGAACCGACCGGTTCACGCTTAAAGAAGCCGTCGAACTTTTTGGCTCCGAGATGATCGGTGCCGGTATGTGGAAAACGTATAAGCGCTGGCCGGTTTACAGCAAGTTTTTCGACAACCTGGGGCCGATCCCGCACCACATGCATCAAAACCAGGAGCAAGCCGCCAAGCTGGGCCGCGAGGGCAAGCCCGAAAGCTACTATTTCCCGCCTCAGCTCAACTGGACGGGCAACAATTTCCCCTACACCTTTTTTGGTCTCGAGCCCGGGACGACCAAGGACGACATTCGCGGGTGCCTCGAGCGCTGGAACCAAGGAGACAATGGGATCCTCGATCTGTCCAAGGCCTATCGCCTCAAGCCGGGCACGGGCTGGCTGGTTCCCCCCGACGTGCTACACGCGCCCGGTTCGCTCGTGACTTATGAGCCGCAATGGGGCTCAGATGTCTTTGGCATGTATCAGTCGATGGTCGAAGGCCGGCGTGTTCCCTGGGAATTGCTCGTCAAAGACGTACCCGAAGCACACCATCACGACCTCGACTACCTGGTCGACCAGCTCGACTGGAAGAAAAACGTCGACCCCGAGTTCAAAAAGAACAACTACCTCGAGCCGATCGCGCGAACGGGCGGCGACAGCGCCGGGTACACCGATCGGTGGATCGTCTACGGCACCGTTGACGGCAAGCAGCTCTTTAGTGCCTGCGAGCTGACGGTGGAGCCCGGCCGCTCGGTGACCATCAAAGACCCGGGGGCTTACGGACTGATCACCGTCCAGGGGAGCGGCTCAATTGGCAAGCTGGCGGTCGATAGCCCCAACTTCATCCGGTTCGGTGAGGTGACGCAAGACGAGGTATTCGTCACGGCCAAGCGAGCCGCCGAAGGGGTCGACGTTCCACAACACAGGCAGCGAGCCGTTCGTGAGCCTGCGTTATTTTGGGCCCGACACACATGCCGATCTGCCCAAGATGGGCGATCACGCCAAGAAAGGGAAGTGAGGGGGGCGAGATGTCAGTGACGTTAGCTTCCCCTCCCGCGGCCGAGAACGAAACCGCCGAACAGCGGTTCGTAATCGGCGGACTTGGTTGGGACGCCGATTCGGCCATTAGTGATGCGCTCGACGAGCACAACTGATTTTACTCTTCGTCCTGGTCCTTTTGCTTGCAGCTTGGCCAGCACGGCCAGGTCTTCGAGCGTCGTCGTGTCGCCGGTGCTTTCGACACCGGCGGCGATGTCACGGAGCAAGCGCCGCATGATTTTGCCGCTGCGGGTCTTGGGCAGGGCGTCGGTGAAGCGGATCTCGTCGGGTCGGGCCAGCGCGCCGATCTCCTTGGTGACGTGGGCGCGCAGCTCCTGGCGCAAGTGCCTCGCTGGGCTGCTGGCCCGACTCGAGGGTGACGAAGGCCGAGATCGCCTGGCCCTTCAGATCGTCGGGCTTGCCCACCACGGCCGCCTCGGCCACGTAGGGGTGGCTGACCAGGGCACTCTCGACCTCCATGGTCGAGAGCCGGTGGCCGGCGACGTTGAAGACGTCGTCGACGCGGCCCATGATCCAGTAGTTGCCGTTCTCGTCGCGACGGGCGCCGTCGCCGGTGAAGTAGCAGCCGGGGATGTCGCTCCAGTACTGGGCCTTGTAGCGCTCGTCATCGCCGTAAAGCGTGCGGAGCATCGACGGCCAGGGCTGCTTGATGACCAGGAACCCGCCCTGGTTGGTCGCCGACGGGCTTGCCGTCCTTGGTGACGATCTCGGGGACGATGCCGGGCAGCGGCCGGGTCGCCGAGCCGGGTACCGTGGGAGTGGCGCCGGGGAGCGGCGAGATCATGATGGCGCCGGTCTCCGTCTGCCACCAGGTGTCGACGATCGGGCAGCGCTCCGCCGCCGATGACCTTGTGATACCACATCCAGGCCTCGGGGTTGATCGGCTCGCCGACCGTGCCCAGCAGCCGGAGGCTCGACAGGTCGTGGCGGCGCGGGAACTGCTCGCCCCACTTCATGAACGCCCGGATGGCCGTCGGGGCGGTGTAGAGGATCGTGACCCGGTAGTCTTCGATGATCTTCCAGAACCGGCCCTCGTCGGGCCAGTTGGGGGCTCCCTCGTACATCACGCAGGTCGCGCCGTTGCGACAGCGGGCCGTAGACCAGGTAGGAGTGGCCCGTCACCCAGCCGACGTCGGCCGTGCACCAGTAGGTGTCGTCGTCCTTGAGGTCGAAGACCCACTTCGTGGTCAGCGTCGTCCCGACCAGGTAGCCGCCCGTCGTGTGCAGGATGCCCTTGGGTTTGCCCGTCGAGCCCGAGGTGTAGAGGATGTAGAGAGGATGCTCGCTGTCGAGCGGCTCGGGGGGACAGTCGACGAGGCGTTGGTCTTCCAGCTCGTGCCACCAGTGGTCGCGGCCGGGCGACCAGTTGACTGTGCAGTGCCGGTCCGGCGGTAGACGACCACGTGCTTGAGCGTGGGACACAAGGCCGCGGCGCCATCGGCGTTTTCCTTGAGCGGGACGAGCTTGCCGCGGCGATAACCGCCGTCGGCGGTGACCAGGACCTTGGCCTTGCAGTCCTGAATCCGTCCCGACAGCGACTCGGCGCTGAAACCGCCGAAGATCACCGTATGCGGCGCGCCGATCCGGGCACAGGCCAGCAGCGGCGATCACCAGCTCGGGAACCAGCGGCATGTAGACCGCGACGACGTCGCCTTTCTTGACGCCCAGGCTCTTGAGCACGTTGGCGAACTTGCGAGACCTCGCGCAGCAGGTCTTGATAGCGCAGCACCCGCCGATCGCCGGGCTCGCCCTCCCAGATGATGGCCGCCTTGTTCTTGGTCGGGCCCTCGCAGTGGCGGTCGACGCAGTTATACGACGGCATTGAGCTGGCCGCCGACGAACCACTTCGCAAACGGCGGCTGCCAATCCAGCACCTTGATCCCAGGGCTTGTGCCCAGTCGCAAGACGCTGCGCTTGCTCGCCCCAGAAGCCCTCGGGATCGTCCTTGGCGCGGTTCCAGAGCGCCTCGTACTCGGCCATGCTGCTGATATGGGCCTTGCTGGCGAATTCGCCGGGCGGCGGGAAGCTCCGCGTCTCTTGCAGGACGCTGGTGATCGAGCCGCCGGCGTGATCAGAGGTCATGGTCAATGATTCCGTCTGGTCTGACGTTTCGGTTTCTTATTCCCGCCGAACAGCATCGACAAAGGGACGCGGAACATGGGGAGAACTCTTTCACCGTCGAGCTCGTCCCCGAGCTGCAGGATGCATGGCGAGTGTCACTCTGGATCTAAATGACGTTACGTGATTCCGGGAGGGCGAGGCTCCGTCCGAGCCGGGTGGTGCGGCGGCTCGCCAGGAGGCTCGCCCTCCTAAGATCGTGCAAAGGCAATTAGCAACGAATCCTCGGACGATTTCCCCAGGTCAGACGACGATTCTAACACCGTCTTCAGTCGAACACTACGGGAGTTACCCGGCAATCGCCTCATACGCCGCTTCGAACAGCAGTTATATCCCTAATCGCTATCAATCCCCCTAACGAGGCACCGGCGACCGAAAGGGCGATGGGATCGAGCCGCCAGACTGGATTGATCACGCGATGATCTCCTTGACGACCTCGCCATAGACGTCCGTCAGCCGGAAGTCGCGGCCGGCGTAGCGGTAGGTCAGCTTGGTGTGGTCCAGACCGAGCAGGTGGAGTATCGTCGCGTGCAGGTCGTGGACGTGGACCTTATTTTCGACCGAATAATAGCCGTAGTCATCGGTCTTGCCGTAGGTGAGGCCAGGCTTGACGCCGCCGCCGGCCATCCACATCGTGTAGCCGTGCGGGTTGTGGTCGCGGCCGTCGTCGCCTTCGGAGGTGGGCGTACGGCCGAACTCGCCGCCCCAGAGGACCAGCGTGTCGTCGAGCAGGCCGCGTGCCTTCAGGTCGCGGAGCAAGGCCGGCGATCGGGCGGTCGACTTCGAGCGCATTGCGAGCGATGTCCTTTTTGAGACCGCTGTGCTGGTCCCACTTGTAGCTGTGCGAGACCTGCACGAACCGCACGCCGCGCTCCGCGAACCGGCGGGCCATCAGGCACTGGCGGCCGAAGTTTTGCGTCGGCTCGTCGTCGAGTCCGTAGAGCGTTGAGCGTCGCGGCGGTTTCGCCCGAGATGTCCTGCACTTCGGGCGCGGCCGTCTGCATGCGGAAGGCCAGCTCGAACGACGCGATGCGGCCCTCGAGCGCCTGATCCTCCTGCGCCTGTTCCAGGCAATCGCGATTCATCTCCTGGATCAGGTCGAGCTCGAGCCGTTGCAACGGACGCGATGTCGAACCGCTCGTGATGAAGGGAATCTTGGCCTCGGTCGGACGGGACGCCCGTATTGCCGATCGGCGTTCCCTGGTAGACGGCCGGCAGGAACGCCGAGCTCCAGTTGTTCACGCCGCCGTGGCTCAAGTTCGGGCAGACCGTGATGAAGCCAGGGAGGTCCTGGTTCTCGGTCCCCAGGCCGTAGGTGATCCACGATCCCATGCTCGGCCGTGATAAAGGTGTCGCTGCCCGTGTGCAGTTCGAGCAACGCCCCGCCGTGCCGCGAGTTCGAACCGTGCATCGAGTTGATCATGCAGAGGTCGTCGACGTGAGCCGGCCAGGTAGGGAAACAGCTCGCTGACAGCGATGCCACTTTCTCCATGTCGCTGGAACTTGAACGGCGAGCGCAGCAGGTTGCCCGTCTTGCTCGAGACCACCCGCGGCTTGGCGAAAGGAAGAGGCTTGCCATGGTCGCGATCGAGGAGCGGCTTGTAATCGAACGTATCGACCTGCGAGGGGCCGCCATGCATAAACAGGAAGATCACCCGCTTGGCCTTGGCCGGGAAATGGGGCGGCGCGCGGCCAGCGGATGACGTGGATCTGGCGCGGAGGCACGTGACTCCTCGGCCAGGAGGCCGGCCAGGGCCAGCGCGGCGAAACCACCGCCGCTACGCCGAAGCAGCTCGCGCCGGGTCAAGTCGCTGGTCCGCCGTTCCATTCCAGTGAGCGTTCATGGTCAGATGATCCTGTCCCCTTTCGTTAATCGAGGTAGATGAACTCGCTGGAGGCGATGATCGCCTGGCAGAGCGCTTGCCAGACTCGCAAGGGACGAGCATCGGCGGCCGACACCTTGCGACGCAAGGATCGACGCGAACCGGCGGAGATAATTGCTGGCGCGGGCGATTTCCCGGTCGGTCGGGGGCCGGCCGTAGGCCGTCAGGTAGGCTTGCCGGATCCGGCCTGCGTCGTCGAGACCGGGACGGTCGAGCAGGCGACGAGCCATCGCCGCTGAGCACGTCAGGACGACCGTGGTCGTTCATCATGAACAGGGCCTGCGGGGCGACCGTCGTCGGGATGCGTTTGCCGTTGGACGCGCTGGGGTCGGCGAAGTCGAACGCCTGAAACACATCGTAGAGGCCGCTGCGGATCACCGGCAGATAGACCGAACGGCGGTTCACGTGATAAACCACGCCGCCGGTCTTGGTGGTCGAGTTGACATAAGCGTGGTTGTTCTCGGCCATGAGCGTTCCGCCCATGGTCGTGTCGAGCTGGCCGCTGACGGCCAGGATCGCGTCGCGGATCGCCTCGGCTTCGAGCCTGCGCCGGCTTGCCCGCCAGTGCAGGCGGTTTTCGGGATCAACACGGGCAGCGGCCGAATCGAAGCGGGTGCTCATCTGATAAGGTTGAGAAAGCATGATCAATCGGTGCATCGCCTTGATCGACCAGCCCGAGGCGATGAAGCGCCGCGACAGCCAGTCGAGCAGGTCGAGATTTGATTGGCCGATCGCCGAGCCGGCCGAAGTTATCGGGTGAGCCGACCAGCCCTTCGCCGAAGTGCCAGAGCCAGAGCCGGTTGACCATGACGCGGGCGGTCAGGGGATGATCGCGGCCGGTAAGCCACGTCGCCAGCTCGAGCCGGCCGCTGCGGGACGATTCGAGCGGTGGCGGGTTTTCGCCGGCCAGGATCCTCGGGAAACGGCGTGGCACCTCCTCGCCCAGAGTCAGATGATTGCCGCGGATGTGGATGCGTAGGTTCGCGATCGCCTGGTCCTCGACGCACATCACCTCCGCGATTGGCGGCTTCTGCTTTTGAAAATCGGCCAGTGAATCGCGCAGGCGGCGGAGTTCCTCTTTCGAGTCGCGGATCTCCCTTGCCCGCTACTTTTTTGATTTTGGCCTCGCGGCGGGCGACTTCTTTCTTGTGTGCCTCGAGCCTCTCGCGCCCTTCGTCGGTCGCCAGCGCTCGCTCGTTCCACATGGCGACGACCTTGTGGTTTTGCATCGATTTCGTCGACTTGAAAATCCCCGCCAGCGAGTAGTAGTCGGCCGTGGGGATCGGGTCGAACTTGTGGTCGTGGCAGCGGGCACAGCCGATCGTCAGCCCCATGAACACGCGCCCGACCGTATCGACCTGCTCGTCGATGATATCCATCTCCATTTTCACCGGGTCGTCCTCGGCGAGCATCTTGGGCCCGATCACGAGAAACCCGGTCGCGGTGAGCCGGTCGTGGTTGAGCGACCTCGTCGTCGGAGGCGACCTGATCGCCGGCGATCTGTTCGATGACGAACTGATCGTAGGGCTTGTCGGCGTTGAAGGCCCGGATCACATAATCGCGATAGCGGAAGGCATTGGCATAGGCGACATTTTCATCCATGCCGTTGGAGTCGGCATAGCGCGCGAGATCGAGCCAGTGTCGTCCCCAGCGCTCGCCATAATGGGGTGAGGCGAGCAGGCGGTCGACGACCGTGGCAAACGCGTCGGGCGACTGATCGGCGAGGAAGGCCTCGACCTCCTCGGGCGTAGGGGGCAGACCGGTCAAATCAAAAGTGGCTCGGCGTAACAATGTCCGCCGATCAGCAGGGGGCGCTGGCGCGAGGCCGTTTTTCTCGAGCGCGGACAGGATGAACCGATCGATCGGCGACGTTGGCCAGCCGGTCATTTTCACCGTGGGAGGAACGGGGTCTCGCGGCGGTTGGAAAGCCCAAAATGATTTCTTTTCCGCGGTGAAGAGCGGACCGCCGGCGGCCGGCCGAGGCGTTGGCGAGAGGCGAGGCGGGGCGGCACCAGGCCAGTCGGCTCCCGCGCGGACCCATTCGGTGAGATCAGCGATCTCGGCGTCGCTGAGCTTCTTTTTCGGCGGCATCTTGAGATCGCCCGCGTAGCCGACCGCCGTGATCAGCCGGCTCTCAGCGGGTTTGCCTGGTAGAACGACAGGCCCCGATTCGCCCCCGGCGTCGATCGCGGCGGCGCTATCGAGCCTGAGCCCCCCCTTGTGTTTCTCAGGCCCATGACATTGCCAGCACCGCGCTGCCAGAAGCGGCCGAACTTTCTTCTCAAACCGGTCCGCGCGCGATGGTTCCCGCTCTGCCATGGCCAGGCCGGCAAGGCTCGCGACAATTCCCACGACGGCAACGATGGACCAAGCCCGCATGCCGGTTCTTGCCTCCGATGGTTTGCGTCGGCTCGCGTGTTAAACAACTCTCAAATTTTAGTCGATCGGAGGGCCGAACGCCAGCGAAATTCCAGCGAGGGACGGTGGCGCTAGCCACTGCGGGATTGTCGCCGCTCCCACGCTCGCGCGTCGGGTTAGTATGGCGGGATCGCACGCTCGAAACCTTCCAGGTGGTCAACCTCTGGTGCATGTGAACTCTCAAAGAGTTCGCCGCTTTCTCAACGTATCCTCCGCGCAACCAATTTCATCGTGATGGTGCGGGTGATTGCGACTTCACCCGCGGTGTCGTCGCCGACGCCTGGTCGGCTTGCGCGACGGGCTTCCGTACGCGCAAGATCACCGGCCGGCTCGACTGACCGCCCTCGACGGTTGCTGTCAGGTGGAAGGGGCGGACCTGTTCGGGCGTGCTGACGTCGGCGGTGATGAAAAAGACGCGCTCCTGCGGCGTTTTCGAGAACCAAGAGCCCGTTAAGCCCGAGGTTGTCGATGAACACGCCGAACGGCAAGTTGCGGCCGGCTCCTTCCTTGCCGAACGGCACTTGCCCCGTATAGCCGTTTCGCTCGATTTTGACAGTCAAGGTGATCGTCTGGCCGGGTTCGATCACGAACTCCAGCGGCCCCTGCCCCGACGTGTTTACCGGTCCCGGTCCTCCCTCGGCGGGACCGATGATCACGCGCAGGCTTGGGCGCGGACGCGAGCTTGATGGTTCCCAGGTTGTTGACCGTGTGGGTCACCTCGTGGTTGCCAATCCGCGCCGTCGCCGTGACCTTGCTCGCCTTGGCCGTTGGGGCCGAAGGGGGGCTCGCCGCCGCATCGGCCTCGATCACCCCGAGTGCTTCCAATTGGCCGGCTTCGATCAAGAGTGGTGTGGTGACGTGGAATCCCGGCGGCACCCCGGCGATATCCACGCGGATTGGCCCCTCGAGGCCGTCGATCCGCCGCGCGGATACCTTGAATTCTTTGGCGGCCCTGGCACCCACCGCGGGGTCGGCACCGGAGAGCGTGACTTGATAATCGGGCCGCCGCTCGCGGGCCGTCAGCCGATAACGGAAATCTTGGCCCTGGAACCCACGGACGTCCTTGATCTTGACGATGTATTCACCTCCCGTGGGTGCGGTGAAGAACAATCGTGAGTCTTTGCCGAGCTCGCGGTGCGCATCGTCGTCGTTTTCAAAATAGAGCGAGAACACCGGCAATCCGTTGGCGACGAGCTTCGTTCCTGGCGGATGCGGTTGGACGACATAGCAGGGTTCGCCCAGTGCATGGGCCAGCGGTGTGGTATCGAAATAGCCCCAACGCGGGCCCCGGCCCGGATAAGCGACAAAGCCGGAATCGGGCCCGCGTGGAAACAGCCAGAACTTGATCACCTCGCCGTTCGCATACAAATAGTCGTTGATATGCATCTCGTCCCAGTTGAAGACGCGAAAATCGTCGGCTTCGGTATCGTTCTTGCCGCGGAACGTGAAATAGGAATCGCGGACGGCCTGCAACAGTACCCGCGGGACGCGCTGGCCCTGGGCGTCCAAGACTTCGAGGTACGAGTCCAGCTTCGATTGCGAACGAGCCGCGTTGACCTCGAACACCCACTCCTCGCCGGCTTTGGCCGCGAACCGGAAGAAGTCGGAATCGGTCCCCTCGGTGTTGCCGCTGGCAATAATCCCGGAGACGCGCGCGGGTAGCGTCAAGGGATTGGCCTGGTCAGGACTATTATTCGGTTCGTGCTCGGACTGCTCGTTGATTTGACCCATTCTCGCGTCTCCACCAGGCTCGTCCGCGCCTCCACGGGGGAGGCGTCCACCGTGTGACCGAGGGAATGGTGTAGGACGCCAGCGAACCGTCCATTCGCCCGACCTCGAACGAAACCCCGTCGGGGGCAATCGCCAATGCCGACGGCACATCGGGCTGGTTGTCCCATACGCGGAGCTCGCTGTAGTCACTCGTGCGCCAGACCTTGATGCTCCGATCCTCCGCCAGCGATATGAGCCTGGTCCCATCGTGGGTGAACGCCAGCCGCACGATCGCGCCGTCGTGCGCAAACCGTGCGATCACCATTGGGTTGATCTCCGGCTTGTCGCGAGAAACGAAGTGCCACACGCGGATATTGTTGTCGGCGCCGCCGGCAACGATCGTGCGGCCATCGGGGCTGAAGGCACAGGTGTATTCCGCTTTGAGCGGTTGCGGCAAGGTATCCATGCGCTGGCCGTCAGTCACGCGCCAGATTTTACAGGTGTCGTCGGCGCTGGCGCTTACGAGGAAGCGGCTGTCGGGGCTGAAACCGACGTCATAGACCCCGCCGGTGTGCCCTTCCAGCGTGCGGACGGGCTTTCCCGAAACCGCGTCCCAGAGCTCGATTTTCTTGTCGTAGGCGCAAGTCGCGAGCCACTTGCCATCGGGCGACAGCTCGGCGTCGTAGAGAATGTCGCGGTGGCCGTCAAAACGCCGTACCAAAGTACCGTCGGCGACCGCCCAGATGGCCGCGACGCCACCCAGACCCGCGACGCCCGAGGCCGTGATCAGGCGCTTGCCGTCAGGGCTGAAATGCAAGGCGGTGACCTTACCCGGGAATTTCCCCAGCGTGCGCTGCGGCGCCGCGGTGCGGGGCGAGGATCGGCTGTAGAGGCCAACCTCGGCGTCCTTCGCCACGGCCAGCCAACGGCCGTCGGGCGTTGCGTCCATGGCGAGGATCGGCCTCACTTTCGCGTGGGCGGGCACTTTTGGCACCAGGAGCGTCAAACGGTCAGGCTCCAAACCCTTCGGTCCGCGGGCGCCCGATTCGATCCAGGCTTCGATGAGCGCGATCTCGCCGGCTGTCGGCCGAGGCTCATCCTTGGGAGGCATGATCGGTTTGGCGGCCCCTTTCAAGAGCCGAACCATGCGGCTCCCTTTGGAATCCCCCGGCAGGAGTGAAGGCCCGTGCGCGGTCCCGCGCTGCAGCGAGGCGTAGCTCTCCAGCGAGAATTTCCCCTCGCGATCTTCGTCGTTGTGGCAGCCGACGCAGTACTTCTTGAAGAGAGGAGCCACCCGCGTTGCGTAATCGGGCGGCGATCCTGTGTCGGCACCGAGTGCCGAGGACGCGGCGACCACAATGGCCAGGATCATGAGCCTAGAAATGAACCTGCATACCTTCATGGCAACACCTTTGTTCGAGCATCAGTCCCCCCCTTTGAAGGGGGGGGTTAGGGGGGGTGAACCCCGCATAACCAATTACGTTGTGTTCAATGGTTAAACAAAAACTCCCGGCTACTCATCACCCCCCAAAACAAATCCTCCACGATCTCCGCCTCGGTTGGTGAGCCCAGCGGCGGCAGGATTGCCAGGAGTTGGCGGCGTTCGGCCTCGGTCGGGAAGCGCGACAGGCAGGCCATGTACATTTCGTCGAGGAGCCCGGCGCTCGACATTCCTTCCCGCCGTAACCGGAGCAGCTTGTCGAGCCGATTGCCCGGCGCGTGCAGTTTTTCATTGACCGTGGCACCATTGGAAAGGTTGAGCACTTGAACCATTGTGGGTTCGTCTGAACGCTCGCACTCGCAAACAATACGGCGGGGATTGCGGCCGAATGTCTGGAGGAAATAGTTCTCGACTGCGGCGTCGTAAAGTTGGACGGCCCGCGTTCCCAGCGGGTAGAAGTCGGTTTTCTGGTGGTCGCCGCCCGGGAATGCGATGGAATCGAATTTGGTCGGGACCTCGGTCACCTGGACGATCGCGTCGTGTAGTACCTCGGCCATCATGCGCCGGGGGTAGTAGCGTGAATAGAAGCGATGGTCCAGGTGATTGCCCGGCGAGGGCTGGCTGGAGCGCTGATAGGCGTTGGACTGGAGAATCACCCGCATGAGCGCTCGCAAGTCGAACTTGTGGCGCACGAGGTAATCGGCCGCGGCGGCGAGGAGCCTTTCGTTGCTCGCGGGGTTCGACACTCGCATGTCGTCGACTTTTTCCACCAGCCCGACCCCGAAATAGTTTGCCCAGACGCGGTTTGTGATCGATCGCGCAAAATAAGGGTTCTCCGGTGCAGCCAGCCACTTCGCCAGGCTCGCCCTACGATCGGCGGGATCGTCGAAAGCGACGGCGTGCCCATCGAGCGGGGTTGGCGGCTGAGGCTTGCCCGTCCTCGGCTGAACCAGCTCGCCCGACTCGGCCACGTAAAGCGTTCGCCGCCCTTCTCCGTCACGCCCCTCGCCACCCCAGCCCTTCGCCTTCACCCGCGAACAGGCTGGCCATGCCGTAATACTGGTCGTTGGTCCATTTTTCGAGCGGATGGTTGTGGCATTTGGCGCATCCGATCGATAGCCCCAAAAATGCCTGGCAGACATTTTCGGTCATATCTTCAGGCGACTGGCTGAGGGCATAGAAGTTCGTGGGACCGTTCTCGACGCTCTCGCCGGTGCACGTGATGATCGAGCGGACGAACTGATCCCATGGGACGTTGTCGGCTACTTGCTTCTTGATCCACTGGTAATAGGTCTTGAGCGCAAGCGGACGGAGCCGCGTGCCACTGAGCATGAGCATGTCGGACCACTTGTAGGTCCAATAGTCGGTGAACTCGGGCAACCCGAGCAGCCGGTCGATCAGTGCATCGCGGCGGGATGGCGCGGCGTTGGCCAAGAAGGCCCGTGCCTCGTCGATCGTCGGCAGGCGGCCGACCGTATCGACGTAGCGCGGCGCACGAACTCGGCGTCGCCGCACGGAGCGGACGGTGGCAAGTTGAGCCGGGCCAGTTGCTTGTCGATTTGTTCGTCGATGAAGTTTCGCGGTTTCCTCCGATCGACCGTCGAAGCCGCCTGGGCCGGCTGCCCCTGATACTGGTACGGAACCGTAACGCGGGCGATGGCCAGCTTGCTCGCGTACCAGGCGACAATCGCTCCCTCGCCGGGACCGATGACTTGCGTCTGCCCTTGCTCGTCGACCCGGCAAACCGACTCATCGGCCGACGACCATTTGACCCAGGGGGTGACGTCTTCCGCCCGGCCGTCGGAGTAACGTGCCCGCACCAAGATTTGCTGACTCGCGCCGACGCGCTGAAATGACCGGTCGGGGAGGATTTGCAACTGCTCAACGCGCGAGTCGCCCTCGCTCGGTGGTGCCGCGCCTCGGCTGATCCACTCGCTCAAGATGCGGTATTCCAGCGTGTTCGTCCCGAAGCGTACGCCCCCTTTGTGAGCGATCGCACCGGACGGTTTCGCCAGCAAGAGGCTACGGCCCGGGTCGGCAAGCTCCACGCGCCGGCCTCGGTCTTGCTTGACGATATTGAAGAAATCGCTCGTTGGATCGTAGCCCCGGAGCGAGAGTTTAAACCCTCCTTTTCCGGCCAGGGCGCCGTGGCATGCACCCGAGTTGCACCCCTGTTTCGCCAGTATCGGCTCGACGTGATGGCGGAAAGTCCAGTCGAACGGAACGTTCATGCCCTGGACCACGACCTTGGCCGTGGCCGTCTGTGCCCCCGCTTTCGCGGTGATCGTCACCTGGCCATCGTGGACCGGAATCACAATGCCGTCAGCGACGGTGGCGATTTTGGGGTCGCTCGAGGACCACGCAATGCCTCGTACTAGCTGACGGCCCACTTCACCGCGCTCGATCTCTTGCGCGATCAAGGGCTGCCGGCTCTCGGGAGTTGTCAGCACGCACTCGGACGGGAAGATGGTCAGGCCCTCGGTTGGGGAGGCGGCAAAGGCCTGGGCGAATCCGTGGGCGACGATCCAGGCAAAGGCGAGAACGAAGACTTGGCGCCCCCGAGCACTGCGTCGCCCCCTCACCCCATCCCTCTCCCCGTAGGGGCGAGGGCGATCGCTGGTTGCTTTCTCGCTGCTGGGCGGGAAGCCAAGCTTCTTTTCACCTCTCCCCCGTGGGGAGAGGACGGCCGCAGGCCGGGTGAGGGGGGATTGTCGCGGTGTCACCTCATCCCTCTCCCCGTTGGGGCGAGGACGCCCGCTGGTTCGTGCCGAGGTGCTGGGCGGGAAGGTGAGCTTTTTTTCAATGTCCCGAGACACGGCTAGAAACGTCGCCGGACAGAGCCGGCTCCTACAGGATTTGTAGGAGGGAGCTCCGTCTCCCGATCCCCGATCTAGCCTCGTGTCGGGTCGTTGCTTTTTTTCGGCTCTCCCACACGGGGAACAGCGTCGCCCCCTCACCCCATCCCTCTCCCCGTTGGGGCGAGGGCGATCGCTGATTGCTTTCACGCCGCTGAGCGGGAAGGCAAGCTTTTTTTCACCTCTCCCCCGCGGGGAGAGGTCGGCCGAAGGCTGGGTGACTGGGGATTGGCTCTGCGGGCGGCTTTTCATTGTCTTGACCTCGGTGGTGATTGGCATGAAGTCTCCGCGATGCTGTCGAATCTTCATTCCAGTCACCGCCTTCAAAACAGCTCTTGGATCTCTCGGTGCCCGAAATCGACGAGCGGAAATGGCCGGCCGGCTGGCCCGGGAAGCTTTATTTCGAGGTTGAGGCCCAGGCTATGGAAGATGGTCGCGGCGATATCGGCCGGCTCGACGGGACGGTCCGCCGGGACGGCGCCGATGGGGTCGCTCGCTCCGACGACTCGGCCTCCTTGAACACCACCGCCCGCGAAGCCCACCGTGAAACAAAGCGGCCAGTGGTCGCGTCCGCCGGCGGGGTTAGCGCGGGGTACGGCCAAACTCGGCCAGGTTGCAAACCAGCGTCGTATTCAGCAGCCCTCGCTGCGCAAGGTCCTCGACCAGGGCGGTGTAGGCTTGATCATACATGGGACACACGATGTCGCGCATTCCCTCGATCGACGTGAACGGCTTCGACCCGTGGATGTCCCACGTGATCTCGTCGAACACGGTCAGAAAGGCGTTGATGGTGACAAACCGCACGCCGCTTTCGACCAGCCGTCGTGCGAGTAGGCAGCATTGGCCAAGGCGAGACATGCCATATCGCTCGCGAGTCGTCGTCGATTCCTGGTCCAGGTCGAACGCCGCACGGGCCTCGGCGCTGGTCATCAGCCTGAATGCGGACTGGAAGTTGCCGTCCAAGAGGCGGCGTTTTCGGAAGACTCGAACGTGGCGACCGCGTCGTCGACGAGCTCGCGGATCTTGCGCCGACGGTCAAGGCGCACGCTGCCGATTTCCTTGGGGGGAAGCAGGTCGGGCACGCGAAAGCCAGGCTTCGAGGGGTCGGCGTTGAGCGAGAAGGGATCGTGCGCCTTGCCCAGAAAGCCCCCGGCCTGCCCATTCGGCAGGTTGCCGCCGCCTCGGCCCATCAACTCCGGTAGCACGACAAACGGCGGCAAGTCGGTCTTGCGCCCTTTCAGATACCCGACCGCCGACCCGACGTGCGGCGTGTTCACTCCGCCGGTAAAGAGCCGGCCGGTCTGCATCATCTGCCAGCCAGCATCGTGCACCGCCGCTCCGCTGTGGTGAACCGAACGCACCAGCGCGATCTTGTCGGCGATCGCGGCATGCCGAGGCAGGATCTCGGAGAACTGGATCGCCGGCGACGAAGTTGCGATGGGTTTGAACGGTCCGCGAATTTCCGCCGGAGCGTCGGGTTTCATGTCCCAAAGGTCCATGTTGCTGGGCGGCGCCCAGGTTGAAGATCATGATGCAGGCGCGGTCGTCATCGCCCGGCTTCACCGCCCCGGCCGCCTGAGCCGCGAACCACTGCGGCAGGCCAAAGCCGATCGCCCCCAATGTGCCGACCTGCAAGAAATTGCGACGGCTGACGCCGTCGCAAGTCGATGTTCGGCCTTTTGCCGTGAATGTGAGCATGCGCATACTCCTGTGCGAGACGTCCCCTAAGAAACGCGAACGGCCAAGCACTTTATCCCGCAACCCGGTCTACCAGGACACGCCGCGGGACATCAACGGAAAAGGGACTTAATGTTCATAGAGACAGCAGGGCGGGGCAAATCATCTGTCTACGCCAGGATACCCGTTCCTTGCTCAGCAAACCAGAATACTGTCTGGACGGTGCTCATCGGCGTTGCCGCGGCGATGCGTTTTGAGGCTTCCCACGTCGCTCTCCTGGGATCGTCGAGAAAAGCTGTCGGCTTACGCTCGGGCAAACGTGCCAACGTACTGGATCGTCAATCTGGTCGATCGTCAACTTGAGGTGTTCACATCGCCCACGCCCGATGGCTATCGCCAGAGCCAGGTGCTCGGACCAGGCGATCGAGCCCCTGTCATCATCGACGGCGTCGAACTCGGCTGGATCGCTGTCGCCGACTTGCTGCCCTGAGCAACCCAAGTCAACGCTCCGGAGCAGGCATTGGTCCCATTTTGCCCAGAAACTTAACCGACGGCGGCGCTGTTTGAAGCGAGGGGGCGCTGTTTGCGTATCAGACCACTAAGGGAGCAGTTCGAATCAACCCGCTGGGATGCGGGTTCGCGAGCGCACCCTCCAGGCTCGCGCCGCTCGGTTCGTGTGGCATACATCCTATCTCTGCCGAGAAGCTGGCCGACAAGTAGTGAGCCAAAAGAGTGACATGAACTCGTAGTGGCACGAGCAGCTTGACTGTGACATTAGGATCGTTGAGGATTCGAGCAAGGCGAACGAGATAAAATCCCGGCGCAGCTTTATCCACCAGGTGATCGGCTCAAGGATCAAGGGGCGCCCAGTGACGGGCGACGTGCGACCTGAATCGGAGCCACGAGTTATGTCGGAATCGGATCAGAGTCTAGAGGGTGAGCCGTCCACGGGCTGTCGAGATCCAGCGAATGGGCCCTCTAACGGGCGGGCCTTTCCGGTGGTGGGGATCGGCGCTCGGCCGGTGGGCTCGACGCCTTCAAACAGCTTTTGAGCCACTTGTCGCCGACACCGGGCATGGCCTTAATCTTTGTCCAGCATCTGGACCCCACTCACGAGAGCATTCTTCCGGCGCTCTTGGCCGAGGTTACGGAAATTCCGGTCCATCGTGGCGAAGATGGCATGCTGATCGAGCCCAATCACGTGTATGTCAACCCACCCAACGCGATCCTCACGGTTGTCGATGGCCGTCTTTGTCTGACCCCTCGCCCGGCAAGCCATCGGCTCTTCATGCCCATCGACTGCCTGCTGCTCGCTGGCTGATGATTTCGGCCGTCGATCGATCGGTGTGATCCTCTCGGGTGGGGGCACCGATGGCACGCTTGGCATCCAGGACATCAAAGCGGCTGAGGGAATCACGTTCGCCCAATCCCAGGCATCGGCGGCTCATGACAGCATGCCGCTGTGCCATCCTGTCGGGGAGCATCGATTCCGTCCCTCGCCGCCGGATATCGCCGCCGAGCTCACGCGGATCGGCAGTCATCCCTACGTGGCCTCGACTGAAGAGGTCTGCGTCTTCCCGGCCCACGGACGCTGCTGAGCGAGCAGAGATGAAAAAGCTTTTCGGACTCATCCGATCTGAGACGGGCGTCGACTTCACCGCCTACAAGCACAGCACGATCATGCGACGCATCGGACGACGAATGACAATACGGCAGGTCGACAGCTTGCCAGACTACGTGGGCGTGCTGCAAAGCGATCGCGGGGAACGGATAAGCCTTTATCAAGACTTGCTCATCCGGGTCACGTCCTTCTTCCGCGACCCAAATTCGTTCCGAGCACTTCAGGAGAACATTTTTCCGACGCTCATCGGCGACCGCTTGCCCGACTCGCCGATCCGGGTCTGGGTGGCGGGCTGCTCAACTGGCGAAGAGGCGTATTCGATCGCCATCAGCTTGATGGAACGGCTCGCTGACGGTGCCGAAGACGCCCCGATCAAAATCCTGGCCACCGACATCAATGATCAGGCCCTTGATGTCGCACGCGCGGGATTTTACATCGATAACATTGTCCTGGATGTCTCGCCCGAGCGGCTCAGGCGCTTTTTCGTCGAAGTGGAAGGGGGCTACAAGATCGCCAAGTCGATCCGCGACATGTGCGTCTTCGCGCGCGATGACTTGACGCGCGATCCGCCGTTCGCCCGGCTCGATCTGATCTCTTGCCGCAACTTGCTCATCTATATCGACCTGGCATTCCAAAAGCGCGTGTTTCCGTTGTTCCACTATGCGATTAAGGACAGCGGATATCTCCTCTTGGGCCCCTCCGAGACGGTCGGGACATTTGGTGACCTGTTCAGGACGGTCGATAACGAGCACAAGATCTTCGCCAAGAACGCGGCCGCCATCCGCCCTCCGTTTGATTTTAACATAGGTTCGCCCCTGAGCCACCACCGCTCATTCGCCGGGGTCGCGCATGACAAGGGCGCCGCGGAACTGGGGTCGTTCAACCTCCAGCGTGAGGTCGATCGAATCCTGGTAGATCTTTACAGTCCACCCGGGGTCGTGGTGGACGAAAACCTGCGGATCGTCCAGTTTCGGGGCCAGACCGACATGTATCTCGCTCCGGCGCCGGGGGCCGCGAGCTTCGATTTGAGGACGATGATTCGGGAGGGATTGTTCGCAGACCTGCGTTTGGCGATCAATCTCGCCACGGCGGAAAAAACGCCGGTGACTCGCCGCGCGACTTTCATGGACCGTGCCGGCCAGTTGGTCGCTGTCGACATCGAGGTTATTTTGCTCCGCGCGCCATCCCCGGCCCCGATGTATTTTCTGGTGCTGTTCCGCCCCCCATCGGTCCAGGTCGACACGCCCGTACCCTCTGGTTCGTTGACTGAGGCCCAAACGCTCGGACTTGAAGAGGCTCGAAATCAGGTGGCCACGCTCCGAAACGAGCTGGCGGCCACCCGCGAGTACCTGCAATCAATTACCGAAGAGTACGAGGCGACCAACGAGGAACTGCGGGCGGCTAACGAGGAGATCCTTTCCAGCAACGAGGAGCTGCAAAGCACCAATGAAGAACTCCACACCGCCAAGGAGGAGCTGCAGTCGATCAACGAGGAGCTCGCGACGGTCAATCAAGAGCTCAACAATCGCAACACTGAGCTGGCTCGCGCCAGCGATGACCTGGTCAACCTCTTCAATGGCGTCAATATTCCGGTGGTGATGGTCTGCCGGGACTTTCGGATCCGTCGCTATACAGCGCCCGCCGAACGGTTGCTCAACATCATCCCGACGGACGTTGGTCGACATCTCGGTGATCTTCGGTCCCGGCTTGAGTTTCCCGAGCTGGAGCGCCATATCGGCGAGGTGATCGAGTCGCTGACGCCCCAAGACCATGAGGCTCGCGACCGCGACGGCAAGTGGTACGCCGTTCGGATTCGACCGTATATTACACTGGAAAAAAAGATTGACGGCGCTTCGGTGGCGATCGTCGACATCGATCAGATCAAACGCACGACCGAGCAGCTCGAGCGAGCACGCGATCGCGCCGATGCCATTGTCGAGACAGTCCAGCAGCCGTTGGTTGTCGTCGACGGTGAACTACGAGTGCTGCACGCCAATCAGGCGTTCTGCCGGGCGTTTTCTCAATCGGCCGAGAAGGCACAGGGTCGACCGCTCTCGGAACTCGGCGCCGGCCCCTGGAGCGACGCCAAACTGGTCGCTCACCTGCGCAGACGTGCAAAAGACAGGCAAGAAGCTTCAGGACATTGAAGTCGACGTCAATCCTGAGTCCCCAAATCCGCGAACCTTTCGGGTCGCTGCTTGCCTCATCGATTGGGAGGGCACTCGCGCAGGCATGATCCTCCTGGCTGTTGACGACGTGACCGACCAAAGGCGTGAACAGGAGCGAGCGCAGGCCCTATTGTTGGAACAGGCCGCCCGCGCCGAGGCCGAGCGGGCAAACCGCCGCAAGGACGAGTTCCTGGCCATGCTCGCACACGAACTCCGTAACCCGCTGTCGCCAATCCTTAATAGCCTCATGGTGCTGCGTGCTCCCAACGCCAGTCCCAGTGACATCGCCTGGACCTCCGAAATCATGGAGCGTCAAGTCCGGCACATGTCTCGTTTGATCGACGATCTCCTGGACGTTTCCCGAATCGTTCACGGCGCCATCCAGTTGCGAAAAGAGCCCGTCGAGCTGACCCCGATTATCGCACGCGTCCTCGACGTGGTCCGCCCCTTGATTCAAAGCCGTCACCATGAGTTGATCGTGAACCTGACGGCCGATCAGTTCATTATCCATGCAGATCCGGTTCGCATCGAGCAGATCTTTACCAACCTGCTCAATAACGCGGCCAAGTTTACCAAGGAAGGGGGTAAGATCTGGCTGACAGCGGCCCGCGAAGACTCGCACATCGTGATTCGCGTGCGCGACAACGGGATCGGTATTTCACGCGAGCAGCTTAGGGAAATCTTCGACCTGTTTGTGCAGGTTGATAGCTCGCTCGAGCGGTTCATTAGGGGGCTTGGGCATCGGCCTGACGCTGGCCAAGTCGCTGATTGAGCTTCACGGTGGCACCATTGACGTCCACAGCGAGGGCCCGGGATGCGGCAGCGAGTTCATCGTGCGGCTGCCGGCGAGCACCGGGACCGTGCCCAAACCGGTAACTTCCACCGATCTCGGGGAAATTGCCCGCCGGCGCGTTCTTGTCGTTGATGACAACGTTGACGCGGCTCAAACCCTTGCCATTCTCGTGAAACACTACGGTCACGAGGTTGAAACAGCCGCCGATGGTCTCTCCGCACTCGAGGCCGCTCGCGTCTTCAAACCGGAGATCGCCTTCATCGACATTGGCATGCCCGAGATGAACGGATATGAGACCGCCCGCCGCATGCGTGCTGATCCCGCGACGAAAAACGTCGTGCTGGTTGCGGTCACCGGCTACGGCCAGGAAGAAGACCGCCGGCGCTCCTTGCAGGCCGGGTTCGACCAGCATGCCGTCAAACCTGTCGGGATCGACCGTCTCAGTCAGATTCTTCGCTCGGTGCCGAGCTGACGGCGAAACGCGCGAGCTGTCCAGGGAGCGTTGGACCAAGTTTTGATCCCCTCGCTGGCGGTTCGGGTTAGTATGCGCCGCCCATGGCCCATATCAACCCGAAGCGCAAGTCAGACCTGGACTGAGCGCGCCTCGACGAAGATAATTTGCGGCTCGTGAGCGAAATATTCCGTTGGACGCGTGGAGAGCCCCATGTCCGTGTCGATCACCATCGTCAGCCTGGTCCTGATCTTGCTGGTACTGCAAGACGCATTCGAGACAATGCTGCTGCCGCGCCGCATCAGTCGCCAATTTCGATTTGTAAGTTTCTTCTTCCGGTCGTCATGGAGATTCTGGGCGGCAATCGCGCGGCGTATTCCGCCAGGCAAGCGGCGGAACGCATTCCTCAGTCAGTTCGGACCGCTTTCGTTCCTGATCCTCCTCAGTCTATGGGCCGTCGGGCTGATCTGTGGGTTCGCCCTCCTCAACTGGGCGCTCGGGACGGAATTGAACTCACCCGGGAAGACCGGTGGGTTCCCCCTCTACCTCTATATGAGCGGGGTCATTTTTTTCACACTCGGCTTTGGAGACGTCACGCCGATGTACCCTCTGGGACATTTCCTGGCGGTGCTCGAGGCGGGCCTTGGCTTCGGTTTCTTGGCCGTCGTGATTAGTTATCTGCCGGTGCTCTATCAGGCGTTTTCACACCGCGAG
The DNA here is from genome assembly GCA_963829765.1 of uncultured Isosphaeraceae bacterium. GTDB lineage: Bacteria > Planctomycetota > Planctomycetia > Isosphaerales > Isosphaeraceae > CAWFRS01. The sequence goes on from CAWHKI010000280.1 coordinate 29,276, forward strand.
GTCACGATCTCGCTGCTCGACGCCAGGGCCGGCTCGCCGCCCTCGGCCGCCCAACTGCTCGTTCGATTCTCGCGTTACCGCAATCTCGCTCTGTTCGATCGCTTCCTCGAAGAGTGGGAACGCTGGGCCGCCGAAGTGCTCGAGAGTCATGTCTCGTTCCCACTTCTGAGCTTCTATCGCTCGCAGCATGACAACCAGTCGTGGCTGGCCGCGATGACGGTGATACTGGACGCCTCGGCCCTGGTGATCGCCAGCGTCAAAGAGAACGATTCCTACCAGGCTCAATTGACATTCGCCATGGCGCGGCACACGGTCGTGGATCTGGCACAGGTCTATCACATTCCTCCGATCGACGGTGGCCGGAGACCGAATGCCCGCGGACGAGATGCTGCGGCTCAAGGCCGAGCTCCGAAACGCCGGGGTCGAGTTGCGCGAGGGCGAGGGCGTTGACCGAAAGCTCGTCGAGCTGCGCCAGATGTATGAGCCGTTTGTAATCGCCCTATCGCAGTTTTTTCTCCTCCCCTTACCGCGTGTTCAATCCCGAGATGGCTCCCGTCGACAACTGGCAGACCAGTGCCTGGACGAGACGCACGAGCGGGATCGGCAATCTGGTGCCGATCGATGTGGGAGACGATCATGTCGACTGACGAACGGCCGGGCTGATCCCTAACCCAAGCGTCTCAACAGTTCGCCGATGCGATTGACGAGATGCCGGCGCACGGGCTCGTCGGACAGCCAAAGGGCGTATCGGACAGCGAGCCAAGCTGTTCGCGGAAACGAGCCACGGCCGCCAGGCTCAATGATTTTTCTTCGAGACCCGACGCGATGGCGTCGAGCTGGCCGGCGATCTCCTCGCCGTCGACGCGGCCCGAGATGGCGGCCAGCGGGTGGGCGTCCGGTTCCGCGGCATAGGGCTCGACCACACCGGCCACGAGCGAGTTCAGAGGGGCAACCTGCTCCTCGCGGTCCCAGACATAACGGAATACCCAGAAGTCGGAAACGCGGGCCGTGGAGCGGCCGCAGAGGACGGCCGAGGCCGCCACCAGCTTGAGCACTTTGACAGCGCGGCGGTCCGAGAAAGCCACGCCCAGGTCGCGAACCTTGGAGACAATCTCGGCGTAGCGGTCGGCGATACCGCTTAAGCTCGATCCGATAAACCTGCTGCGCCAGGCGCGGAGCTCGTTCGCCGAAACGGAAGACTCGATCGCGCCGGCTTGCTCCAGGTCCCAGCCGGCCATGAGCAAACGCGGCATCTGGTCGCGAGCGAGGTTGTCGACATGGCATCGCAGCAAGAACCGGTCGAACAAGGCTCGCAGCGATTCGTCCTCGGGCAAGTGGTTGGATGCCGCGAAAAGTGACAACAGAGGGAGCTGGTGCACCTCGGCCCCGCGGCGATAAAGCCGCTCGTTGAGCACCGTGAGCAGGTTGTTCAGGATCGCGCTATTGGCATTGAAGAGCTCGTCCAGAAAGACGAATTCGCGCTTCGGGAAGCATGCGAGTGGTCACCGTGACCACCGTCCCCTCGCGGAGCCGGACCAAGTCGATCGGGCCGAAGACTTCGTTCGGCTCGGAGAATCGGGTCAATAAGTATTCAAAATAGCTCGCGCGTACCGCCAGCGCGAATTGACGGATCAAGGCCGATTTGGCGGTACCTGGCGGTCCGTAGAGGAACAGGTGCTCGCCGGCGGTCACGGCAAGAACCATCAGGTCGACGATCTCGTCGCGGCCCACGAAACGCTTCTTGATCGGCTCAACGACTTCGCCGCGGAGGCGAGCGACCGTGTCATCCACCATGAACCTCGCTTTCGCGGGCGGCTGGGGCGGTTTGGGCGTGCTCTTCTACAACGAGCTCATAGTGACCCCAGGTCGCCCCGTCCGTTCTGGTGTCGGCCGCCACGATAGTCGATCGTTGTCGAAAAGACGTTCCGCATACAAGCGCATGAGCCCCGAATGCCCGCCGAAACTCAACGGGAACCAAGGGGGCTTCCTTGACGTCCGAGAGAACTCCGGATAGCGGCCAGGCGCGAAGTACACTTGCGAGCCGCGCGACCAGTGAGCCCGACGGGTCAAGCCCGCGCACTCGCCGCAAGACCTGTGGTAAGTATCTCATGGTGAGATCGGCGGAGAGGTGCCGCGCCGGTGTCAACGGGCAGTCCGGCATTTTCAATCGCTTCTCGACGTCGCGCGTGCGATCATCTCGAGAGACCAGGGCCCAGGCCGATTGCCGAAGGAATTCAGCGGCGGCGCATGCGATCTGGGGGTCGAACGCAATCGGAGGACCGGCCACGGTGATGCTGAGGGCCTGGAAAGCCTCCGCCAGGACCGCGACGGCTGACGGCGAGGGCCGATCGCGCGGCGCTGTTCGAAAAACGATCTTTCCCTCGTCGAACAACTCAGTCAGAAACTCTTGGTACGTGGTTGTGGCCATGAAGAACTCACTCAACCGAGGCAGCGGAGCGCTGGTTTCACGATACCCGAATACGGTGAGGACAAGCGATCCTCAGCATTCCCGACATTACATCCGATTCGACTTCATCGCCGCGATTCCCGCTCCCCAGGTGTGTCGATGCACGCTGTTGTCCCAGCGGCTGTGCAATCGGGGGCGGCCGCGTGGGCAAATGCCGACCGCCGAGATGAGCACAACCATACCGAGGGACAAGAACCACGCTGTCCGCCAGCGGTTGGGCCAGCTTACAGCCCCGTGCTCTGGCGCCAGCGGCGACGACCACGGAGACCAGAACCAAAAAACAAACGCGAGCAAGATCCCGCACCCGCTCAGGATTGCCCCCAACTCAAAGCCCGCGGGACGGTAGGTGAAAACGACCGTGTGCTTCCCCTCTGCAAGATAGACGGCGCGAAACGCGATGTAGGCCGGCCAAATGGGTACTGCCCGGCCGTCAACGACGGCCGACCAGCCCGGATCAAACGTGTCGGCCAGTACGAGATACGCGGGGACCGCTGAATCGGTCGCTACCACGACTCGTTCCGGGAGGTCCTCGATAATCCGCGCCGTCCCCGACGCCCTGGCGCCAACCGCCAAGGGGCGGGCGGGATCTTCGACAACGACCTGGTCGCGGAGGGCGGCGCCTAACCTGTCAACCGCCGCGATTGCCTCGTTCTCATCAGCGACATAGACTGGCTTGCCCAAGAGCCGAGCCCGCGGCAACGCCGTGCTGTTGCGGCGAATGAACGCGGCGCCGACACGCCGTCCACGGAGCCCGCTATCGCTCTTGAGACCACGGGCGCCGGTGACGAAGTGCGTATCCCCCTCCAGGTCGTGGCGAATGCCGGGGCGAGCATTTTCACCGAATTCAACAATCCGGCGGGAAATCATCGGCGTGTTGCCTCTCGATGAATTGAGATGCCACACCACGGGCAAACTCCAATCCAGCGGGTCGCGCACGGCCATAAAATCAACATTTTCCGCCGCGTAACCCGGCTCTCCCGAGTGCTTGTCGCCGACGCCGAAGAGGCGGACCGTGCTCGGGTCGGACTTCAACTGAACCGCGGATCGCGGCGGATCGGTCCAGTAGCCGGGGGCGATCGTGGGAACGTCGCTCCAGTGGGCACTCAAGAGGTCGGTCAGAACCAGAAGCGGCAAAATCGCGGCGAGTCGCGTGCGGCGGACCTTGTCGACCGTGCGCGCGGCAGCACGCGCAATCCACCACGCCAACCCCGCCAACAGCCCGGTCCAGAGAATCGATGTGATCAGCTCCTGACCCAGCCAGCGGTATCTTTGCAGGTGATAAGGGAGCGTCCAGCGCCGGGGCTCTGTCCAGACCGGTGCATAGATGTAAATCATGATCGGGATCGAAAGCGATACTAAAACGGCGGCCAGCATCAGACCGCCGCGCAGCGATACAAAGCCGGGCCGAGCGAGCCGTTCGACGCCGGTCGCCGCCAGCGCGGCCACTCCCAGCGAAAACCACACGTGGAATCGCACCGGCTCGCGCGAACTCCCCATGACCGGCAGGCGATGCGCGTAATCGAACAGGCAGGTATACTTACCCAGCATTAGCACGCAACCAATTCCAATCAACAAGACCCAGAAGCTCGACCACCGGTCGCGCGACCCGACTCCGCCGGCGCCAACCACCGCCAGCACCATGGCGATTAGGCCGACATATGCATTTACTTCATGATATGGATAAAAGCCATCGAGCCAATCGGTGTCGCTCGCGCGAGTGCCGTACGCCTCGCGAACCACCAAAGTCGGTAGTAGCTCGGGGTTCCATGAGCCGTATGTCAATTCCTTCCACGACAGCCCGCCGCGCGCGGCGATCGATCGAGCAACTCCTTAGAGGGCACCCACTGTGCCCCTGACATCAAGGTTCCGAGCCCGATCAGACCAATCGCCATGCCCATCGCTCGCAACCGCGCCCCGGGCTGCGCTCGGTCGCCCCGCGATAGAGGCCGTACAGTCCCACCAGGCCAATCGTCAGCAATGAGTCTTGGAGGTGGCCGGCGAATACCTGGCAGGCTAAGGCGCAGGCGCCGAGCACGACTCCACGCCATCGTCCGCTGGACCACGAGCTTTCCAGTCCCCAGATCACCAGCGGCACGCTGGTCAATGCATTGATCATGCTGGTGTGAATCAAATGACCCCACACATAGCCGCTGGAACCGAAGATGGCGGCCCCCGTGCAGCGCCCCCGCCGGGCCGACGTGCCGGCGCAGCCAACAATAGGTTCCCACGCCCGTCAACCACACCGAAAGGATTGTGTCAAGGTTGAATGCCTGCCAGGTCGGCAGCCAGGGATAAAGCAGATACTTGAGCGGGTGCAGATAGCCCGCCTGGCTCTCGCTAAAAAGCGGCATGCCGCAATAAAGTCCCGGGCACCACCGCGAGAATCGCCCGCGGCGCAGTTCCTCGGCGAAAAAAGCCCGATATGGGTAGTTGATCTCGGTGATATCGAAGTAAAAGAGCGCCCGCACAAGGAAACGGCGTCCCAGAAAAACAGAATCATCGCGGCGCTCCAGACCAAGAGCGCGAATACGTCGCCCCGGCCCCAGGGACGCCGCTCAAACAGCCCGAAGGACCTTGCCGCCGCGGCGATTTCTCCTCGGGACACGACTCTCGCCTCGCTGGCGCTATTCATGGAACGACGATCTGAAGAAGACTCGTCTCCGCGGGATCGCGGTCTTCCAGCTTCCATGTTGTCCGAAGGCCTAAGGGCCAGTTAGTTTTCCTCGCGGATAGCAAGATGGTGCCCCTCGGCCCCGGGCTGGACGCCGGACCTGAGTTCCTCACGAGTTTTCGGGAGCTCAGGACCAACAGCTTCCCCCGACCAGCACCTAACCCGCGCGACCAACCATGGAAACGGTTAGGAAACATGGGAAAGGGAACACCAACGACGCGTCCGCCCGACAGGAAGGCCATTTTATAAACGTCCCAGTAGTCCCCGATCACGTGAGTCACATCGCGTGGCACCACATAACGCATGGCGACAATCTGCGTTCCGCCCGTGAAGTCGCGAACGATCGTCAACTCCGACCAGTCAGGAGGCCGTAATCGCACGGGCATTCCTCTCGCGTCGGTATAATGCCGTTCGTCACGATACCAGAAAAACGTGGACGAGGTCATCACTGCAAATAACAGAACCCCGACGAGCCACGCCGAGAAGAGCGCTAGCCGACCTCGACGCGCCAAGTCGAACAGAATCAACCCGGACCCCAGTGCCCACGGGGTCAACAAAAAGACCAAGTAGCGATAATTGTCTGAGTCGTGAATGTTACGGTTCAGCAGAAAAGCAACGGCGATCAAAAGTGCCGAGGCGCATGTGCCTACGCTGATCGCCCCGCGGGCGAGATCGACGGTCGAGGCCCAATCGCCGGCCATGCGGAAAAGCGCGATCAGGAACGCGGTCACCGCCACGATCGGGGGCCATCCACTCCCCGCAATTAACCGGGGGAGGCATTCAAACACGAGTAACCGAATGTGTTCCCAGATCGCCCTGGGCTCGAACGTTGCATCGAACTGTGAGGGATAGGCGTTGTACGGATCGACCCGGTGGCCGAGCTCACGCGGAATCAGGCCCACCAACATGGCGACCACGAACACAGCCGCCAGACCGATCCCGGCCCTCGATCGACCGGTCGAGAGCCACGTAAGAAGTGCGCCCGCCGCCAGGCCGGCGAGAGTGAAAAGGAACATGGCGTCGAGATAAAGCCCCAAGCCGCACCAGAGCCCAAGCGCGGCCGCCCACCGCCCTTGGCCGCGCGTCAAGCAAAGATAAAGACCGGCGAACGCCGCCGTGTGCCAGACGAGCGTGAGCAAGTGGCCCCCCGTGATTCGTCCCGACAACCAGATCGTCCCCAGCGACGAAAATACCAGCGGCAAGATCGCCCAGCCCGCCACCTCCAGGCCGTACGTCTTGGCCGCCAGCCAGAACGTGGAACCCACGATCAGTAACCAGATGACGGTGCCACCGCTCACCAACGTAATCGGATCGGTGCCCCACATCACGGCCTGTGGATACGAAGCCAACATGGGCAAAATGCCGATGTATGGCGTCCCGGGATAATGCCACCGCCAGTGTCCATGGACGGCATCGAGGAGCGTCAGGCCGTCGACGGCCAGATCGCTGTCAAGGTGGTCTTCGGCGTTGAGCACCAGCGGCACGCGGATCAGGACCGTCCATACCAGCCCGAGTCCCAGCACCACCCAGGGCCAGCGGACAGGTCGAACGGAAGCGTCGGGCGGCACAACACTCTCCATCGATCTGGAACCTGGAATCTGTCATTCCCCGCTTAAACCGCCCCAGCCATTTCCTCGAGCTGCACCACGGAACGATTCTGCTCTTTCTCGAGGTAATCACGACCGAACTTGATGCGGATATGATCCCAGGGGAGGACTTCCTCGATCGGCCGGTCGCGATGGCTATAGGACGTAACGTCAATCCCTAGCTCGGCGAAGGTGTCCCACCAGAGCTGGGGCTTGAAGTACTCGCTCCAGGCATCGAGGCGGGCCCCGCGATGGTAGGCGGCCTCGAGCCGCAGGCGCGACGCGGCGGTCGCCGCGAGTCAAGATCCCTTCGAGCATGCTTCGCTCGATGTCGTGCGCTTTGACCGTCACCGATCGGATCTTAACCTTCGATTTCAAATAACGGTGGGCCCAGCGGAAATACTCACGCGTTTGCATGCCGTTCCACTGGTAGGCCGTGTGCGGCTTGGGAATGAAGTTGGACACGCTGGCCGTCACCTCTGCGTACCGGCCGGTCACGTCCTTGCCGATCCGGGCGATGGTCTCGGCCATCGCCACGATGCCGTCGAGATCGGCGGTCCGTTCGCCCGGCAGGCCGCACATGAAGTAGAGCTTGACCTTGCGCCAGCCCCGCCGAAATGCTTCGGCGCAGCCGTCGTAAAGGTCTTGGTTATTGATCGGTTTGCGAATTTGCTCGCGCATGTCGTCGCGCGCGACTTCCGGCGCCAGCGTGAGCCCGCTACGCCGGCCCTCGGCCAAGAGCGCGGGGATCTTCTTCAGCATCTCGGTAATACGCAGGCTCGGCAGCGAGATCTGCACACCCAGCGGAGTGAAGACTTCGCTCATGCGCTCGACTAACTTCTCAAAGTCGGGATAGTCGCTGGTGGAGAGCGACAGCAGGCTGATCTCGTCGTAACCGGTGGAGTGATAGCTTTCGAGCGCGGCCTGAACGATCGTCTCGACCGTGCGATGGCGTAGCGGGCGCTTGATCACCGTGCTCTGGCAGAACCGGCACAGCCAGGGACAGCCGCGCATGATCTCAATGGCGATCCGGTCGTGCGTGGTCTCGACGAACGGGACGATCGGCCGTGTGGGCAGCGGAATGCTCTCCAGGTCACGAATCACGCACGGCTTGATCTCCTCGGGGACGTCGTCACGGGTGCGGCGGATTTCCAGGATCGTCCCGTCCTCGCGGTAAAGCGGCTCGTAAAACCTTGGTACATAGGCCCAGTCGACAGTTCCAGCGATCCGGGCGAGCTTATCCTCTCGAGACAAGCCGGTGCCTTTCATCGACTTCCACATGTCGCAAACGACAGGTAGGCTGGGCTCGCCGTCGCCGATCACGAACAGGTCAATAAAAGTCGCCAGCAACTCGGGGTTTTGCGCCCCGGCCCACCGGCGATGACCAGCGTGTCGTCGGCCTTGCGGTCCTCAGCGTGGAGCGCGATCCAACCCCGGTCGAGCATCATCAAAACGTTGGTGTAGCAAATCTCGTACTGCAGCGAGAAACCCAGGACATCAAACTGAGACAGGGGCGTGAAGGTCTCGAGGCTGTACAGAGGCAAGCCATGCTCTTTGAGCGAGTTCTCGAAGTCGGGCAGCGGTGTAAAGGACCGCTCGCAGGCCCAGCCGGCCTCGTTCATCAGGCTGTATAGTACCTGGAGCCCGTGGTGGCTCATGCCGAGGGCATAGGTGTCGGGAAACGCCAGACAGACGGTTCCGCTCGCGGTTCGGTGGTCCTTGACCACGCTGTTCAGCTCGCCTCCGACATACTGGCCGGGCGTTCGAACGTTGGGCAAGATCCGCGAAACGACGACGTCTTTCAGTTCCTGATTGAGCATGATCGATACACTCCGGAAGCAATCTCGCGAGCGAGCCGTCGCCGAACCTGTTCGAGACTCGTCGAACCCAGGTTCGTTTGACTGAACCTCGATGAGGATCGCAACGGCCTCGCGCGCGAGCGGGCGTTCTGAGGTGCATCTTAACCGACCGACCGGTTTCTCGATAGTTGGTCGGAGCGAGTGTGCGGTATGACCCCCAGTTGCCAGGCCCCGAAGCGATTGATAGGATGTTGTAAATCAAGGCGATGCGAACTTAGGGTAGAAATCAATCACAATGGGAGTTTTCACGATGCGGCGACTCTTCTTGTTTGTCTTGGCGGTTTTGCCTCTGGGTTGTTGCTGTGGCGAGCAAGATTACAACTCACCCGGCATGCAGAGCCCCGGTCAAGATACGGCCGTCACCCAGCCGTCACAGCCGACAAAGGCCGAGCAGGGCGCTCGCCCCGAAGCCGCCAGGAAGACGGAGTAACGCCCCCGATTCCGGAAGTCGACCGGTAGATCCCTCTGGAAAAGGTCAATCACTGACGCTCAGGTCATCGAAGGATGATTGGGCGTCGGCCTTCGACCAGAGGCCGATTTTGCCCGCGCTCCGAAATGTGGAGTCTTCCACTTCGAGGTACTGAATTCCATCGAGGTAGCAAGTAATCTTGGCGCCGGCCATCGTGATCCGCAGGGTGTGCCACTTTTTATCCCCGGAGACGTTGGCCGACTGGAACTGGGTCCGTTTACCCTTTTCGACCTTGTATACTCGAAAGTTGTCTTCAAGCGGGTTGTAGCGAGCGACGTAGTAGTTGTTCTTATCTTGAGCTCGCCAGACAACTCCGCCCCCCTGGTCGAGCATGCCCCCGACGGCTTTCAGACGCACGCTCAGGTCGACATCGTTGAAATGACTGCCGTCGACGAGCACGACATTAAACGCGTGGTCGTCGTTGCGGGCCTTTTGGGCCAGCACGTTGTTGCCGCCGTCGCGGACGATTTCCCAGGTGCCGACCTCGGTCTTAAATCCCTGGGCGGTCTTGCCAGGCTGATCGGATTCAAAGTTCCAGAGTCGCCTCAAGTCGTCTCCCGCGGGAGCCGAGGCGATCCCGTGCCCTGTGACGAGCACGATCACGAGCGTGCCGCAACACTTCATGGCCCGAGTACGAAGCGGCTGTGTGATGAATGGAAGCATCATAACCTCACTATTTCAATTGTCAACGACTCAGTCGCCGCCGAATACCGAAAGCAGAAATGCCGCGGTTTGATCCCAGATTTTCGCGGCCGCTTCAAAGTCGGCTTTCATCGCATGAACCGTCTTGGGCGTTTCGACCCGCGTTTTCGCCATCGTGGTCTCGAGCAGCGGGACCTGGGCGCTCGGGCCGTTCGCCAGGGCGGTCTCGATCTCGGGGCTGAGCAAGTGATCGGCCAGCGCCTCGCGCGGCTTCGGGATGCGGAGATCCCTTAATGAGTGCCAGTGTATTGGGAATGAACAACGTGCCGAGCTCGCCGGCATTTCGGTCCGGATACACGATCACCACGGGGCTGCCGGCATCGACCTCACCCATGGCGTCGTCGGTGTCGGTCAAGCCGAAAGCAAGCTGTCCTGAACCGACGGCCGTGGCGACTTGCTTGTTGCCCGAGAGCACCTGCACGGCGTTGGCCTTGAGGTCGCGGAAAAACGCCTTGGCCTTTTCATCGCCCCAGGCGACGAAGAGACAGGCGGCGTGCGTGGCCGTCGTGCCGAAGAGGGGCTTGGCAATGCCGATTTTCCCCTTCCACCGCGGGTCGAGAAGGTCTTTGATCCTCTTGGGCCGATCGGCTTCACCGACCAGCTTGGTATTCACCAACAAGATCCGCGCCCGGGCCGCGAAGCCGTACCAGGTGTCGTCCCGGCGCGAAAGGTCGCCGGTAATTCGTCGGCGTGCGAGGGATGAAATGGCACCAGCAGGTTTTTTTCCTTAAGCCGAAGCGTGTTCAAGATCTCGTTGTTCCAGAACAGGTCGCAACGCGGGTGGTCGGCCTCGGTCATGATCAGGTTCGTTAAGCCGACGGTCTTGGTGCTCTCGACGTCAAACTTGGGCGAGACATCGACACCGGCGCCTTTTGCGTACTCGTTGAGCAGCGGCTCGGAGAATTCCCGGTCGAGCGACGCATAGACGACCACTCGCGGCCCTGACGTCTTGCGATCGCCGCCACATCCGGCGCTCAGGGCTAGGACAATACCGATCAAAAGGCGAGCTTGATTACGCATTCTCATAATATTATATTTTATACACGATGCCAATGTGAATTTAGGTATTTTGGATGATTTGCGCGAAGAAGCTTTTGCGATGTCACGACCATCGCCGCGATTTGGTTGAGCTCGTCGATCAGATCTGCTCAAATCGCGACTTCAAACGCTCATTTACCGCGAGGAGGAACCGGCGATGTTCGGCCTTTCCCGCAACATGAGTCTAACGCCGCCGAGGGCCAACGCCAACGATTGCGTCAGACGTGAACGTATGTCCACGTTCGGAGTTCCAAAATCATGAAGCATTTGCCGAAGTGGGGAATGGTGCTCATCACGGCGACATCCTCAGCGCTTTTCATCGGACTTGCGGCCTGGGGCTGGGGCGGCTGGTGGGCGCTGATCGCGCACCCGCGCGGGCCGGCGCCATCGCCGTGACCGTGATCGCCTCGGTCGTGGGGATGTTCACGCACGGCAACATCTCGAGCGGACGCCGGGAGGACACGAAGAACCGCTGGATTTTCCTCCCTTTCCTGGTGGTCGGGCTCATCGGGGGCTGGCTCCCGGCGTACACCGACCGCCGCGACATGGCAACGATCGACGGCGATCTTGCGCGCTACCTCGGGCTGGCGCTATTCACCGTGGGATGCATGCTCCGGCTGGCGCCGGTAATCGTGCTGGGTCGCCGGTTCAGCGGTCTGGTGGCGATCCAGGAAGGCCACGAGCTCGTCACCAGCGGCCTCTATCGCGTGATCCGCCATCCGAGCTACCTGGGACTGCTCGTGATGCAATTTGGTTGGGCGCTGGTTTTTCGGAGCGCGCTCGGCGTCGCGGTTTCCCTCCTCGTGCTGCCGCCGTTGGTCGCGAGGATGAACTCCGAAGAGGCGCTCTTGCAGTCAGAATTCGGCGAGCAGTATTCCGAATATCGTCGGCGTACGTGGCGACTTTTGCCGTTTGTCTATTGAGGCGAGTCCTCGCGGGCTGGATGCGCCGGGAATCCGTCCACGTCAAAGAGCCTGTGCAGCCGGTGTATGATCTGAAGCGACTGCTTCCCACGCAAGCTCCTGGTAACTGTCGGCATCGAGCCGCCAAACGCGGATGTCGGGCGATTCACCCAAGAGCGAAACAATGATCCGCGGGACGGGCCCGTAGTGATTTTCGGCGAGGTCGGTCTGGCTGGGAACGGCCTGCCAGCGTGGGTGCGAGTGATAGATCGCCAAGATCTCGGCCCCGTGCCGCGCAAATCGATATGGGCCGCGATCAGCTCCTTCGGGTCGGCATTGTAGCGCGTTTCACTCTGCGTGTCATTTCGTAGCGGATAAAACAGCGAAACCCGAGGCGCTTTTCCACACAAGAGGCCGCAGCACTCCAACGGTGCCTCGCGCACGCAATGCGCGACCATCGCGCCCAAGATGTCGCGGGGGATCTGGAGCGGCTGTGAATCGGCCTTCATGCCGTTTCACTCCGGGAAAAGCGGCGTGGAAAGATACCGCTCGCCCAGGTCCGGCAGAACAACCACGATGAGCTTCCCGGCGTTTTCCTGCTTCGAGGCGAGTTCGATCGCCGCGAACGCGGCCGCCCCGCAAGAAATGCCGCACAGCATGCCCTCCTCGCGCCAGGCGGCGGGCCATCTCGAAGGCGTCTTCGTCGCGGATGGTGATGACGTCATCGATGATTGACGTGTTGAGCACGTCGGGGATGAATCCGGCCCCAATGCCCTGAATCTTGTGCGGGCCGGGGCGAGTCGTCTCTTTTCGCCTCATTTGGCTGATGACCGGCGAATTCGCCGGCTCAACTGCGATCACTCGCACCGACGGCTTGCGCTCCTTCAAGACTTCACCGCACCCCGTGATTGTTCCGCCGGTCCCGACACCACTGACCAGCATGTCGATCTTGCCATCCGTGTCCCGCCAAATTTCCTCGGCCGTCGTCCGACGGTGGACGTCTGGATTGGCAGCGTTCTTGAATTGCTGGGGCATGAAGGCATTCGGCGTCTTACTGACCAATTCCTCGGCTTTGCGAACCGCGCCCGGCATCCCCTCGGCAGTCGGCGTCAGCACGATCTCGGCCCCAAAGGCCTTAAGCAGACGACGACGCTCTAGACTCATGCTCTCAGGCATTGTGACAATCAATCGGTAGCCGCGTGACGCACAGGTAAAGGCAAGCGCGATCCCCGTGTTGCCGCTCGTCGGCTCGATGATCACGGTATCGCTCTTAATTTTTCCCTGAGCTTCGGCCGCCTGGATCATCGCGACGCCGATCCGATCCTTCACCGACCAGAGCGGGTTGAAATTCTCTAGCTTCGCGACCACCTCGGCCTGACAACCATTGGTGACGCGCCGCAGTCGGATTAACGGCGTGTTGCCGATTGTTTGCGTGATGTCATCATAAATGCGCCCACGAGCAAAAGCCGAATCGGTCGTCGCCACGACTCGTCCCTCCTGCAAACCAATTTCCCAATCTTGGCCGAACTGGCCGGGTAGATCCCCGTCTGACTCGCCATTTCCACTGTTATCGAGAAAACCAGTCCCCGACCGCGCGGGACCGAGTACTTCTCGATCCCGAGATCGGGCTTGGCCTTATACCCGGTCATCCTAGTCGACACCGTTAGCAGGGACAACCCCTGATCCGGCCCAATGTTGAATGAGCAACCTTGCTGACACCGATCCCGGAGTCGTACAATGGAGTTCTAAAGAATTCGCGATCGTTGTCTCGCCTCCATTGGGTCAGGAGCGCTTTTCATGCCGCACGACCATCCGGGTGTCTCCTCGCCGTCCTCAACCCCGGAATTAGGTTCGAGGCCCCGCCCTGACATTCCCGCTCAGCCGATGCGGCACGGGGTTCGACCGGCCGTCTCGGAGCAGATTCCCGCCTCGCTCGTACCAGAGCAAGGCTGGCATTTCCTCCACCTGTTCTACCGGGTCAACCGCGCGACCTTGGCCAAGCTAACTCCCGAGGACCGTCAGCGGGGCCTGGCCGATTTTCGTCGCGTGCTCGCCGCGAACAGGTCGGTGCTCCGGAGCAGATCCAGTGCTTCGCGGTGCCGGGGCACAAGGCCGATTTTGGAATTGTCATGGCGGGCCCGGACCTCCGGGCGATTCACGACGTCCAGATGGCCGTGCAGGCATCCGGCCTCGGGCCGGCGCTCGAGCCAACCTATTCGTTTTACTCAATTACCGAAGTCTCAGAGTATGTCCCCGACGCCACCGAATACGCACGCATTTTTGCGCGAACGCGAGAGTTTGGATCCCGACAGCGACATGTTCAAGGCCAAGGTGAGCTCGTATGCCGAGCGCCTCGGGCCGATGAACCGCCATCGCCTCTATCCGGAATTTCCCAACTGGCCGTGCCTCTGTTTTTATCCGATGAGCAAAATTCGCGGGGCCGATCAAAACTGGTACATGCTCTCTTTTGAGTCGCGTTCCGAGCTGATGTCCCAGCATGCGCGTAGCGGGATGAAGTTCTCGGGGCGGGTGTCCCAGGTGATCACGGCCTCCACGGGGCTTGACGACTGGGAGTGGGGCGTGACCCTCTGGGCACGCAACCCTTCCTTCTTGAAAGACATTGTTTACACCATGCGGTTCGACGAGAGCTCGGCCAAATACGCCCTTTTCGGCGATTTTTATTTCGGCTACATCCTGCCTCTCGATGAATTGCTGGAAACGATCCGGCTCTGAGCGGCCGGAGATTTTTCCACGCGGAATGGATTGCAATGGAGTGGCGCGGTCCCGGCACGGGACGTCACCATGCCAGGTTTTTTCCGAGTAACAACGACACCGTTCTTTGAGAATTGTAGGTACCGATGAGTAAACGAGCGACAAAAACGCGATCCGCCTGGAACGAAAAGCTCGACCAGGACGAAGGTTTGCCCAAAGTCGTACCGATCGGCCCGACCATGAGCAAGCAATGGGGCGAAGGTACGGTTGTGGTGCCCGCGCCGCGCGAGGTTGACGCGATCATGAAGTCGGTCCCCTCGGGTAAACTGATCACGATTCAAGAGATACGAGCGATCCTGGCGGAGCGCCACGGGGCGACGATCGGCTGCCCGCTGACAGTCGGCATTTTTGCCTGGATCGTGGCGCACGCGGCCGAAGACGATCATCAAGCCAAGCGTCGTGGCGCGACGCCTTACTGGCGAACGCTCAAACCGGGCGGTTATTTAAACGAGAAGTACCCCGGCGGAGTCCCGGCTCACCGAGAGAAGCTCGAGGCCGAAGGTCATGACATCGTTCAGCGCGGGCAGAAACTCGCCGTCGCGGATTTCGAGCGTTATCTGGTGGAGTCCGATGAGACCGATTGATGCGTGATCGTGATGACGGCGGTCATTCGCCAGCGACCTTTCCGACCGAGTTGGTTCTGGCCAGTACGTCGGTCTACCGGCGGAACTTGGTTGAACGATTGGGGGTGCCATTCCGTTGCCGAGTTCCGCTGTGTGACGAAGAGTCGTTGAAACGCCGGGAATTCGATCCGCGTTACTTGGCCGAGACGCTGGCGAGCGCCAAGGCGATCAGCTTGGTTGAGGCCGAGGCAACGGCCACGATCATCGGCTGCGACCAAGTCGTCTCGTTCCAGGGCCAGGTGTTCGGCAAGCCCGGATCGGTCGACCGCGCAGTCGAGCAGTTGGGCGCGATGGCTGGGCAGACTCACGAGCTGCTCACGGCCCTGGTTGTAATCGATAAAGGAAGGACCTTTCGCCATACCGACGTAACGAGCCTGCGAATGCGTCCGCTTTCTCGTGCGGCAATCAGCCGCTACGTGCGAGCGGACCTACCGCTCGACTGCGCGGGCTCGTACAAGCTGGAGTCACGCGGAATCGTCTTGTTCGAGGAAATAACATCCAACGATCACACGGCGGTGACGGGGCTGCCATTGATCGCCTTGACGACGATTCTGCGCGAGCTCGGATATGAGATTCCGTAAATAGTGCCACGCGCTGTGAGCGAACCTCGGCCACTTGACAAAGCAGACGGTGGGGGTTGCAATTTGTGTAAGCATGTGCCCGTAGCTCAATTGGATAAGGCGCTAGCCTCCGGAGCTAGAGGTTGCAGGTTCAAATCCTGCCGGGCATATTAAGCCGTATAAGGACTTGCGGCGAGGGGTGAATCGCCGGTGCACTAAAAAACGCACCAAATGGGTCGGCGGGGTCGCTTGACGAGCCTGCTCGGGGGGCTTCATCCCGGAGGTCGTATTAGCCTGGGTTCCCAAGAAGGGGAGCCCGCTAACAAATTACCGCATTGGTTACAGATGCACTAATGAATGGATGTTGGCTTGTCACTTTACACCATATCCGGGCATGGCCTCCGGAAAGGCCTCCCCGAAGACCAGCCGCAGCTCCTTTCCCCTCGCCAGGGAACCGCGACGCCCGTCTTGTGAAAGCCTGCGGCAAAATAGGGGTTTCGGGAAGTCAACCCCGTCCCCGATGTTGTTCTCGATCAACATCCGGTGGCCATTGCGACCCATGAGGGGTGAAGCAGACTTCAACGAAGAGCAGGGCTGTTGAGAGATTCATTCTAGGCGAATAGGAAAGGATTGTGGCGGAATGGAGGCCCTGTTTTACGAGGAGTTGCTGCAAGGAGGCATCGCATGGACGCGCACATTGTCGCTCGACTCCCTTGGTTCCGCGCTCGGCGTTCTGGTATGCTGGAATTTTGGACGCGTGTTCCCGAGTGAAGCATCCGAGAGCCCTTGAAGCGGGCCTTTCAGTAACCATCATAGGAGTCTAGCAATGCGATCGTTCGGCGTTCGGTTGCCGATCCTCACCGTGGCCGCGTTAGCGGGCATCGGTTTATCCATGTCGTGTATGGGCTTCGCCTACAGTCAGACTGTCTACGTGATGCCCACGGTGGCAACAGTTGCGTGGCCAACAACTTATGTCTCCACGAGCTCGTACGTGGCTCCGACGACTTACAGCTTTTCCAGCTACATCCCCGCCGCTTACATCGCCGAGCCCGTCACGGTGGCGCCGACAACCTATCTCACGACTGGCTATACAGTTCGGAGAGGACTGCTCGGACGGCTCAGGCTGGTGGAAAGACCAGTAATCGCCAGTTACGGGACAACTTATCTCCCATCCAGCTACCTCTTGCCAACGACCTATCTGCCATCCAGTTACGTCGTGCCAACGTCTTATGTGCCATCCAGCTACGTCGTGCCAACGACTTATGTACGTTCCAGCTACGTCGTGCCCACGGCGTATTACGCAACATCTTACCCAAGAACAAGTTACGTTTCGACGACTTTCAAGCCAACCGTGTTCGATTACCCCAGCGTGGGCGAAACTTCCTACGTAAGTTCGAGCTCGCTCGACTGCGAACCAGTGCCCTGCGATCCGCCGAGGGTCGCGTCTGCCTACCGAGATTACCCGAGGCTTACTCAACCTGCTGAGCCGAGCATTCAGAGCGATCGGGCTCCTTCTCCCAGTGGACCGTCGAAATCGATTCCGAGCACGCCGAGCGACGCTGGGACGATTCCATCAAATGTCTATCCGCCAGCGGCGCCAGCGCCTTCGCCACGGGTTGACACTCAGGGCGCACCCAAGAACTCGGCGCCGGAAAATCGGGCGGACAGTCCGCCGACGCCGCCCACGCCTTCGCGCGAACAGAGTACGGCTCCGCCGATCCAGCCGGCCCCTGCTGGAGCGGGTTCTGGGACGCCGGCCCCGGCACCTGGCGGTGCAAATGGCCCAGTTCCCACGAGGCCCGTGCCCCCGGCCGCACCCGCGGGTGAGCCGGTCGAACCGGATCTTAGGCCCGCCCCCGCGGACAATTCGCTCTCCAATCGCCGCGAGACGCTACGTCCCGCTTATAACAGCCGGAACACCCTCCGCCCCGAACTCCGCGACGTCTTGGTCGGACGGGTCGAGTCCGACGCCGGCGAGCCCCGCACTGAGGTGGCCGTCTCCGTGGCGAACGTAGACAATTCGTCGATCCGTCGCTCGGGCATGACCGATGCCTTTGGCAATTTCGCGATCCGGCTCGCTGACGGCGAGTGGAACGTCAGCGTTAGGATGCCCAGCGGCCGTCTTTATAGAGTTCGGACGGTAACGGTCGATGACGGCAAAATCGTGGATAATCAGGAACGGCGAGAAGTCCGAAACCTGGTCATCTCGTACTGATCCTGATCCGGGCGAATCCGTTTTTCTCCCTCAACGAACAATAGTTCTCCATGGGGCCTCGACTTGGCTTTTTCGGCTGAGTCGAGGCCATCTGCACGACGGATAGACTTATCCCAATATCATGAGGGTCTACGATGGATGAGGTTCCGGAAATCCTCCTTTGCGAGGTCGCGAATGAGGTGGAAGCCGCGCTCGTGGTTAACTTGCTGAACGAAGACGGCATACCGGCGAGAAGCGACGCCAACCAGGCGATGAATGTCTTCGGCGGCCTTCCGTTCGAGCCGGGTCACAAGATCTTTGTCGCGGCATCGCAGGCCAGAAAAGCACTCCAAATCCTGGCGCATTATCCTCACTTCAAGAACCTGAAGAACGTCCACGAGCCCGAATGAATGTGGTCCGTTGTCCGTGTAGGAGCTACCTGCTGAGTGCCGCTGCGAGGCGGCCTGCGCAGCGACAAGACGGACAAAGAGGACAAGGACCCGTGCGAGTTTGCTATATAGTAAGCCTTTTCCACCCGTTCGCCAGCGGCGCCGAGCGACAAGCGCTCGTGCAAGGGGCGGAGCTTGTCAAACGCGGCCATACCGTGCATGTCGTCACCCGCTCGGTGGCGGGATATCCCGTCGATGATGAAGAGTACCAGGGACTCTTTATTCATCGCTGGATCAAGACCGCTACCCGTGGGCCACTTTTTGGCCTGAGCTTCGTGACCGGCGTCATCGCCGCTCTGTGGCGCCTGCGGTCCGAGATCGATATCATCCATACTCACCAGGCTTTATGGGAGGCCGTGGCGACGGGCCTGGCGCGTCCCCTGCTGTTGGGCAAGCCCGTCTTGATTCAACCGGCAAGTGCGGGTTACTACGGCGAGGCTGAAGAGCTGAGCCGGACGAGAGGCGCCGCGCTGCTGCGCCGGGCGATTCTGGCTAACACCGGCTTCGCGGCGATCTCAGCGGAAATCGCCCGCGAGTGGCGAGCGCTGGGCGTCGCCGAGAGGCGAATGATTCGCATGGCGAGCGGCGTTGATGCCGAACGGTTCCGACCGGGCCCCAGTGCCGTCGAGGCCGAGTTGCTCCCTCGCCCGCGAGCTGTTTTCACCGGCCGCCTCCATCCTCAGAAAAACTTGCCGCTCTTGCTCGAGGCCTGGACCGACGTCGCACGCCACGGGCCCGCCAACCTCATTCTGGTTGGGCCCGGCAATGATCGCCAACGGCTCACTGAGCTGGCTGTCACACTGGGAATCTCAGACCGCGTTCAGTTTGTCGGCGCCGTGGATGACCCGTCCGATTACTTGCGGGCCGCCGACATATTTGTCTTGCCCAGCGTGGCCGAGGGAATGAGCAACTCGCTCCTCGAGGCCATGGCAACCGCCCTGCCCTGCGCTGTTTCGGGAATTGGTGGCAACACCGACCTGATCGATCATGGCCGGACAGGTCAACTGGTCATGGAGCCGACGGCCGCGGCCTGGTCAAAAACCCTGTGCGGACTTCTCGAGAATCCTGCTCTAGCCAACCAACTCGGAAAAGCCGCACGCGAACGGATCGATCAAGAATTCGCTCAAGACGTCGTCGTGAACCGCTACCTGGAGCTTTACAACCGCATGATCTCTGGAAGCTGGCCCTGAATTACGTGACCGCCTGCGTTCACTCGCCAGGAGCACCGAGGACCCAGCCCTTTGATGCGCATGATTCCCTCCGACATAATCCCGATAGCCGGCTCGACCGTTGCGTTTCGATCAAACGGCGATAAAAATGCGTAAAGAGTGGTTACCGCAACCCTGGCTCTGACTTAGAATTCATGAGACGCGTCCGCAGTGTCAATTAGGTCATCGGGATCGAATGAGCGACGACGCACGCCCAGTCGACCACATTGCCGTCATCCAGTTAGCACAAAATTGATGTGTCAGCTTTGATGTTGTCCCAGCCGACCTTCGCGCATCTTGATGCTCCCATTGTACTAGCCCATGGCTTGTTTGGGTTCACACGCATTGGCGTCGGTCCGTTGACGTTGACGGCGTACTTCCGCGGCATCCCGCAGGCCCTGCGAGCGACCGGCAACCGAGTGCTGGTGACGCGAGTGCACCCGATCGCCGGTGTCGATCGCCGGGCTCGCAGGTTGGGCGAGCAGATCGTCAAAGCATTTGGCGACGAGCCGGTGCACTTAATCGGCCACAGCATGGGGGGCTCGATGCCCGCCGGCTGCTGGCTGAAGACGGATGGAGAGAGCGCATACTCAGCGTGACGACCATCGGCACGCCGCACCTCGGGTCGTCACTCGCCGACTTCGCCAAGTTGCGCGTGGGCCGAGTCTACCGATTGCTGGAAGCCTTGAAGGTTGATCCCCGGGGTTGCCTGGACGTGACGCGCAAGTCGGCCAAGCGGTTCCATGAACGATTCGCCGCCCCGGCGGACGTGCCTTGTTTCTCGGTCGCGGGTGATCCTTCCGCCCACGACGTGTGCTGGCCCCTCCGGCGTCTGCACGCCGTGCTCACAGAGATCGAAGGGCCCAACGATGGCCTTGTCTCGGTTGAATCGGCCAACGCTTTTGGTCGGCCCCTGCCAAGCTGGCCAGTCGACCACCTCCGGCAAATGAACTGGCTAGCGTCCTCGGAGAATGACTTGACGGACCGTCAGCCTCTCGATTTCTATGCGGAGATCGTCGAACACCTCGCATCCCTCGGCTTCGGCAAACCCAGGGAACCGAAACATCAGCCCGCGATCGAAATCTCCGCCACAGGCCCGGACGGCCTGCTCGCAAAAATGATCCACCCCCCTGCGCGGAGGTGATGCGCAAACCAGGGGGCGTCGATGGTTGCCGCGGACACATCATCAAGGGGCAAAACTTCGTTGATTTGCAAGCCGGCACCGCGGATCTCGCGTTTCAACTCGCCCCACCGATACAGATGAACCTTCATGCCTCGGATGCCGCGGTAGGTCATTTGGCGGTCACCAAGGTTTGCGCCGTCAGAAAGAGCCGCCCATGCTTGGAAGCAGAGCCACCGTCGACCCTGCCGATGGCGCAGGTTGGACCAGAAATTATGAACATGCAGCGCAATTTGGCCGCCGGGACGAAGGATTCGCTGGGCCTCGGCGAGCGCTCGCCGGCGCGGTTCGCGGCCGCGAATCATGCCCAGCGTGCTGAACATCGACAGGGCGTAATCAAAGGCCTGATCCGGAAAACAACCCAACTGGCACAGGTTGGCTTGGACCGTTGCGAGCTGGGTCCCCTGCTCTGCCGCTTTTGAACCAACCAGCTCCAGCATCGATCGAGACATGTCGACCGCCGTGACCGAGAACCCGCGTGCCGCAAAACGGAGTGCATGCCGGCCCACCCCACAGCCCAGGTCGACAAGCTGGCCTGGTTTGACAAACCGTTCGTTGAGAGCACGTTCATCCCTCTGAAACAGAGGGTGGTCCGCAAAATAAGCCTCTTCCTCAGCAGCCAACCGCGAGGTATGAGTGTATTCCCAGAGCGGCGTGTCGACACCCTGGGGAAGACGCCACGACGGTGGAACTCGCGAAAAGTTCATGGTGCGCCTGTTTGACCGGTTTGAGGGACAACGCAATGATAAGAACCCACGCGAGTGAAGGTCGGCCACTCAGCGGGGGTGAGTGTTATTGCCATCAAGCAGCGATACTCCCCTCATCATGTGCCGCTGCCCTTGGGCGTTGCAAATACCCGCGCAGAGCGCGGAGCCAGCTCGAACCGGCGCATCATCCCCTGCTCGACCCGAGCCATCTCGTGACTCCAGCACTCCGCCAGGATCGTATCGTCGGCAACGAGACCAGCCACCGGCAGATCGAGCCGGCGAGTTTCGTGGCTCACGTTGAAAATCGCGACGATCCTTTCGGAATCGAGTTGCCGGCCCACGGCGATCACGCTGTCAGCGGCCCAGAGAAACCGGAACGATCCGCGGCGCAATGCGGACCGCTGTCGTCGCAGGGCGATCAGCCGTTGAAATTCGTGCAAAAGATCTCGGTCCCAGCTTTCGGGTTTGTGCCAGGGAAAAGCACCGCGATTGGCCGGGTCGTGGCCCCCCGACATCCCGATCTCATCGCCGTAATAGATTGAGGGAGCCCGGGATAAATCATTTGAAAGAGGGTCGCCAGCCGAAGCACCGATTTGTCGCCGCGCGCCAGGCTGAGGAACCGCGCCATGTCGTGGCTCCCCAGCAGATTGAGCATCACGCTCGACACATTGGGATGATATAGGCCAAGAAGCCGCTCGATATTGCCGCGAAATGCCTCGGCCGTCGATGCCCCGGCCGGAAACAGGCTCGTCTTCTTGAGATCTTCTTCGTCACAATGGTCGCCGATAAAGAAGGCAATGCAGGCACGGGTGAACTGATAGTTCATCACCGCGTCCCACATGTCACCTTGAAGCCACCGTTGCGAGTCCGTCCAGACCTCACCGACGATATAGGCTTCGCGGGTTGGAAGCGCGGACCCGAGCCCGGAACTCACGCCAAAACGTGTCGTCGTCGATCTCGTTGGGCACATCGAGCCGCCAGCCATCGATGCCAAACTCGACCCACCTCCGGCCAACTCCCCAGAGGAACTCGCGTACCTCTGGACACGCGATGTTGAATTTGGGCAACGCCCGCAGGCCCCACCAGGCTTGGTAGTTGGGCGCCTTGTCGCCGTCATATGCATTGAGCGGGAATTCGTTGATCGTGAACCAGTCGAGGTAGGCCGCGTCAGGCCCGTTTTCCATGATGTCGTGAAACTGGAAGAAACCACGGCTGGCGTGGTTGAACACGCCGTCGAGTACGACCCGGATATCGCGTTCATGCGCTTCGTCGATCATCCGGCGCAGGGCCGGCGTGCCGCCCAGCATCGGATCAACGTTATGGTAGTCGTGGGTGTGATAACGGTGATTGGAGGCCGACTGAAAGATCGGCGTGAAGTAGATGGCATTGACACCCAGATCAGCGAGATAATCGAGATGCTCGACCACGCCGATGAGGTCGCCCCCTTGATATCCATGGTACGTCGGCGGCGCCCCCCATTCGTCCAGGTGTCGCGGCTTGGGCACCGTCAACGATCGCGCAAAACGGTCGGGAAAGATCTGGTAGAAAATCGCGTCGCGAACCCATTCGGGTGTATCGGGATCGGCCACAGGGGGCTCCTTGAGGGTGCCAGATTAATCAGTGCTGTCGCTAGGCCCGGGAACCCTCCAAGAATACCGCACAATTTGCGGGCTCGTCCTCCTTCCGTGGAACCCAATACTTCAGTAATGCCACGAACATGTTCGAGCTGCCGAGGGCTCCCAGCGTAATGGTTCCGAACATGGCTGGCGGGGTGTAATCACCCAGGAAGCAAGAGCAGACGTCGCCAGAACGGCGAACGGGGCCATGCTCAACTTTGGCTTACCAATTGCAAACATGTGGTTTTTGGGAAACGGGAATGGACAGGAGGGGCGAGCCTTACGATATTATAGTAGAGGGATACACGGCTTGGGATCGACCCATGTTGGGCTGGGGTGCGGATCGATCGATGAGCAATTACGTTGACGGGAGCAACCTGTTCGGTACGGTGGGTCGCCGTTCGATCGGGGGATGGCGAGCCAATCTGGCCGCTCGGCGGCGGTTCAGACCTGCCGAGGTGGTTTGATCCTGTGCACCATCCGGGAGAAATCGCCATGACAGCTCCGCGCGAGCGAAGTCATTCCACGAGACCAGGGCGGAGGATCCACCACACGGCCCGGCACGTTGCGCGGCCCCGGTTCGAGTCCCTGGAGGAGCGTTGCCTGCTGTCGACCGTCGACTGGATCTCCATCAGCAGCGGCGACTGGGATAACCCGAGCAATTGGAGTACCGGGAAGGTCCCCGGGCCGAGTAACGACGTGGTCATCAACGTTTCGGGGGCTAGCCCCACGATCACGATCGACTCGGGGACTCAGTCGGTCAATAGCTTGACGGCCGCGGTTCCGCTGGTCATCTCCGGGGGCAGCCTGACATTGGCAGCCAACTCCGAAATCGACGGCTCCTTCACCTACAGCGACTCGGGCACACTGACCACCGACGGAACGCTGACGCTGAAGGGGGCCACCGCCTGGTCGGCCGGCACGTTCGGCGGGACAGGCACGATCGAGAACGCCTCGGGTGCCACGTTGACCATCACCGGTAGCGTCAGCCTCACGAGCACGCTGAACAATGACGGGACGATCGACCAGAGTGCCGGCCCTTTCAGGGTCGATGCTGGCGCCCTGGCGACCAACGAACCCGACGGCACTTACGACATCGAGTTCGACGGCCAGTTCCTCAATGGAGGGGGCAGCGGCACGCTGGAAAACCAGGGGATGCTCGCCAAGACCACGGGCACGAGTTCTAGTGCCTCCACCGTCGATCAGTTCTTCGTGAACGACAATGGCACGATCGTGGACCAGTCGGGCAACCTCGACCTCGGCTGGGCCAGTTACGAGGGGACCAGCACGTTCACGGCGGCCGCCGGCGGTCTCATCGACCTGGGCTTCACACAAAGCGGGGGCGTGGTAGGGGACGGCACGATCACCGGGACTTTGACCGGCTCGGGGCGCGGGAACTGTTCAACTAAGCCAGGCCGTCACGGTCGGCGCCGCGGGCGTCACGCTTGACTTCCCCGGCTCGCTGTTCCAGTGGACCGGGGGCACCATCACCGCCAGTTCCGGTGGCACACTAATCAACGAGGCGGCCGCGACCATGACCATCGCCGGCAGCGTCAGCCTCACCGGCGCTTTGAACAACGATGGGACGATAGACCAGACCGCCGGCCCTTTCAGGGTCGATGCCGGTGCCCTGGCCACCAACGAACCCGGCGGCACATACAACATCGAGTTCGACGGCCAGTTCCTCAACGGCTCGGGCAGCGGAACGCTGGAAAACCAGGGGACGATCGTCAAAACCACCGGCACCGGTGTTTCCAGCGTCGATCAGTTCTTCGTCAACGACGGTGGTACGATCGTCGCACAATCTGGCAGCCTGGATCTCGACTTCGCCACCTACGAGGGGACCAGCACCTTCACGGCCGACCAGGGTGCCTTGATTGACTTGGGCTTCACGCAAAGCGGCGGCGTGGCGGGCGACGGCACGATCACCGGAACGATGACCGGCTCGGGTGCGGGGACCGTCCAACTGAGCCAGGCCGTGACGATCGGCACGGCAGGCGCCACGCTTGACTTTCCCGGCAATCTCTTCCAGTGGGCGGGCGGCGCCACGACCGTGAGCGCTGGCGGCACGCTCACCAACCAGGCCGGCGCGACCCTGACCATCGCCGCCAGTGTCCGCCTGCTTGGCACCTTGAACAATGACGGAACGATCGACCAGACTGCCGGCCCCTTCGACGTCAACGTGGTGCGCTGGCGATCAACGAAGTCGGCGGCACCTATAACATCGAGTTCGACGGCTTGTTCCTCAATGGATCGGGCGACGGCACGCTGGAAAACCAGGGACGCTCGTCAAGACCACCGGTACCGGCGCCTCAACCGACGATCAGTTCTTCGTGAACGACGGCGGGACGATCGTGGCCGATTCGGGCAGCCTGGACCTCGACTGTGCCACCTACGACGGGAGCAGCACGTTCATTAGCCGCCCAGGGTACCTGATCGACCTGGGCTTCACGCAGAGCGGCGGCGTGGTCGGGGATGGCACGATCACCGGTACGATGACCGGCGCGGGTGCGGGGACCGTCCAAGTGAGCCAGGCCGTGACGATCGGCACGGCAGGCGCCACGCTTGACTTTCCCGGCAATCTCTTCCAGTGGGCGGGCGGCGCGATCACCGTGAGCGCTGGCGGCACGCTCACCAACCAGGCCGGCGCGACCCTGACTATCGCCGCCAGTGTCCGCCTGCTTGGCACCTTGAACAATGACGGAACGATCGACCAGACTGCCGGCCCCTTCGACGTCAACGTGGGCGCTCTGGCGGTCAACGAACCCGACGGCACGTACAACATCGAGTTCGACGGCCAGTTCCTCAATGGATTCGGCAGCGGCACGCTGGAAAATCGGGGACGGCTCATCAAGACCACCGGCTCCGGCACCTCCACCGTCGATCAGTTCTTCGTCAACGACAACGGGACGATCGAGGCCGACTCGGGCAGCTTGGACTTCGATTTCGCCAGTTACGCGGGGACAAGCACGTTCGTTGCCGCCCAGGGTGCCGTGATCGACCTGGGCTTCACGCAGAGTGGCGGTGTAGTAGGCGATGGAACGATCAGTGGAATCCTCACCGGCTCGGGGATGGGTACGGTCCAACTGAGCCAGAGTGTGTCCGTCGGCGATGGGGGCCTCTTCCTGCGTTTTACTGGAGCCCCCTTCGAGTGGCTCGGTGGGACCATCACCCCGTTGGGAACTGGCGAACTTACCAACGAAGCGGGCAGTTCCATGACCATCGCGGCAGGTGGTGGCGAGGAGCTAATCGGTGAACTGATCAACGCCGGCACGATCACCCAGACCGGAACCGGCCAGGTGAATATCACCCCCGGCTCGCTCGACAATGAGGCCGGGGCCGTCTACGACATCCAGAACACCTCGTTGCGCGTCGCGGTCCTTCAGAACAGCGGCCTCTTCGAGAAATCGAGCGGAACGAGCACATCGCTGATCGGGAACGAAGTGGACAACACCGGCACGATCGAGGTCGATGCGGGCGGACTCGAGTTCTTTGGCAACGGTACGCTCGACCAGGTCTCGGGCAATGCGCTCACAGCCGGTACCTGGATCGTGAACAATGGGGCCACGATCTCGCTGCCCAGCGGGACCAACATCACGACCAGCCAGGCCGCCATCACCCTGGACGGCTCGGGTGCGACATTTACCAGCATCCAGAACCTGGCATCCAGTACCAGCCTGACATTGACCGGCGGCGCGAGCTTCACCACGACCGGCAACTTCAGCAACGCCGGCACGCTCACGGTCGGCGCCGGCAGCACGTTCTCCGTGACAGGTAGCTATACCCAAGGCGCGTCGGACACGCTCAACGCGCAACTGGGCGGTGTACCATCGAGCGGACAATTCGGGCAAGTCGCGGTCACGGGCTCGGCTATGCTCGCCGGTACGTTGCAGTCCGAGCTGGTCGATGGCTATGTACCAACGGCCGGCGATAGCTTCCCGATCATGACGTTCGCTGAGTTCAACCGGCAGCTTCGCCAGCATCAATTCTCCGCTTTACCACGGCGGCAACCTGTTCCAGGTCGAGACCAATCCCACGAACACCACCTTCACGGCCGCGACGTCGGTCGCCGACCTCGAAGTCACCAGCGTCACCGCCAGTCCTAACCCGGTGCGGACCGGTCAGGACCTGACCGTGAATTACACGGTGAAGAACACGGGGAATGCGACCGAGGTGAGTGCGTGGGTAGACTCGGTGTTTCTCTCGACCAGCGGCGCGATTGATGCCTCGGCCGTATTGCTGGGCCGGGTGGCACACTCGGGTACCGTCGCCGCCAATGGCAGCTACCCTGGAAGCCTGACGGCGGCCGTGCCGCCGGTCTTGCCTGGGAATTACTTCATCGTCGTCGAGGTCGACAGCCGCGGCCTGGTTCCGGACGCCAACCGCGCCACCACCGTGCTGGCCACGACGTCGCCGGCGCTGGTCACCGCGCCGAGCTTGACCATCGGCGGCATGGCCGCGACGGGGACGGCGGTTATGGGGCAACCGGTCGTTTATGCAATTGCGGACTCCACCGGTGCGGATTTTAACCTCGAACTGACCTCCGGCGCCAGCGGGACCATGAGCCTGCTCGCCGGATACCAGTCCGTCCCGACTTCGAACAATGCCGTTCTCGATGTCGAGCCCAGCTTCAACACGCCGACGCAGGCGACCTCGGTTCCGTACCTCATCCAAGGCGGCCAGGCCGGCACCGATTACGTCGTCCTCACTTGGCAAGGACCGGGCCCCAGCGCCAGCTACAGCCTCTCCGCCTCGGCGGTGGCTCTCTCGGTCAACCTACCCTACCCGGCCTCGGCCCCGGCCTCGAACAGCGTGACGCTGTCGATCGCAGGCACGGGATTCACATCCGCCACGCGTGTGAGCCTCGTCTCCGGCCCGATGACCATCCCGGCCGATCAGGTCATGTTCGAGGGCTCCCAGGACCTCGAGGCCACCTTCAACCTCTCCACCGCATCGCCGGGAGGCGATTACGCGATCGAGGTGAGCGACAACGGCCGGGCGGCGTCGACCGCGGCATCATTCGCGGTAATCGCAGCGCCGTCGGGAACCACCGTCAGCACAGGCCAAGACAACGCGTCGATCGTCGCCACTTTGGAAGCACCCTCGGCCGTCCGGCCGGGGCGCGAATATTCGCTCACCGTCAACTACTATAGCACAGCCCTGGTCGGTTCGGCCGTGCAGGCGCCGCTGCTGCTGCTGTCGGCCAACAACGTCGAGTTCCAGTTGCCGGGCCAGAGTGGCTTCTCACCCGACAGCATTATGCTGCTTGGCACCAACGCGCCGGGACAGGGCAATGCCTCCGTGGGCTCCGGGCTGGCGAGCACAGCGCCGAGCAGTCCGCGGTCCTTCCCGGCACGGAGCAACTCGGCGACTTGGTTCCGGGTCAGGCCGGACCGTCCAACCAGGTTTACGACGGCTTCTCGGACTCGATCACGGTGAACTTCGTCGCGGCGACGGGGACGGGCACGGCCAATTTCCAGCTCAGCATCGCCGACCCCAATAGCCCGATCGATTGGAACACCGCCGTGAGCTCGATGCGACCGCCCGGCTTACCCGATGCGGCCTGGACCGCCATCTTCGCGAACTTCACGTCGGAGGTCGGCAACACCATGGGTGGGTTGCAAACGGCGCTCGACAACGACGCCAACTACCTGAGCCAGATCGACGAATACACACCGGACTCGGGTCGTTTGCTTGCGTTCCAGCTCGAACAGGCCGGCGATTTCGGCGCCATCGCGCAGCGAGACACGCCCGGCATCTTCGGCCTGGGCGTCCCCGATCCCACGATCACTGCCGTCACCGACTCACAAGGGAATGTCGAGATCGTCTCGGGTAGCACCGCCGAACCGTTCACCCTCCAGACGGACGGCAGCTACCAGGCTTCGCCCGGTGATTCCGCCACCCTTACGCTGACCCAGGGTGTCTACCAGCTCCGCGAGGCCGACGGCACGCTCGAGGTCTTCAACGCCAACGGGTCGTTGAATTACATCGAGGACACCGACGAGGACCAGACGATCTACGGCTACACCGGTACGCAGCTCACGAGCATCACGGACGCCGCCACCGGCGGCGCGACGAGCTTCACCTATAACGCGCAGGGACTGGTCAACCAGATCACCGATCCCGAGGGTCAGACTACCATGATGAGCTACGACGCCGACGGCCGCTTGCTCAGCGTGACGGCCCCGCAGGGCACGACTAGCTACACCTACGTCACGAGCGGAACGCCCCAGGAGCAGAACGCCCTGGCCTCGATCACCAACCCGGACGGCTCACAGGTCTTCTACACTTACAACGTCCAGGGTCAGTTGATCGGCCAGAGCCAGAACGGCGGCGCCGACCCCCTCACGTTCAGCTACAATCTCGGCGCCATCACCGAGACCAACGCCCTCGGCGACACGACGACTCAGTTCCTCAACGAGGACGAATTGGTCGCCCGGGTCGTGGACCCGCTCGGCAACATCACTCAGGGGAGCTATAATAGCGCGTCGAATGCGACCTCGCTCCAGGCAGAGGGCTCGACGACCTCGACCGCCTACGATTCACTCGGCGACCCGATCAGCATCATCAACCCGCTGGGCCAGCAGACCACTGCGACCTACAACTCGACATTCGACGCGCTCCAGTCGATCACCGACCCAAATGGCAACACACTCGACTACTCCTACGATCCGACCAACGGCAACCTCCTGAGCGTCACCTATCCCGACGGAAACAGCCAGCGGTACGCCTACGATGCCCTGGGTCAGGTCACCCAGTTCATCAATCGCAACGGCCAGGCCATCGGCTACACCTACAACGCCAACGGATTGATCCAGAGCGAAACTTTCCCGGATGGCACCGAGGACACGTTTACCTACGACGACCACGACAACCTCGTCTCGATGACCGATTCCACCGGCACGACGACGTTCGCTTATGACTCGGAGAATCGGCTGACCAAGGTGACCTGTCCCGACGGCACCTTCCTCGAATACACATACAACGCCGACGGCCAGCGCACCCAGATGACAGACCAGACCGGCTACACGGTCAACTACCAGTACGATGCGCTCGGGCGGCTCTTGATGCTGACTGACGGCAGCGGCAACCTCGTCGTCTCGTACAGCTACGACGTGGTCGGCGAGCTGTCCAGCGAGCGATTCGGCAACGGCAGCGCGACCGACTACACCTACGACGCCGACGCCGACGTGCTCTCCATCACCAATCTGGCACCCGACGGCTCGGTGCAGTCGAGCGAGGTCTACACCTACAACAACCAGGGCCTGCCGATCACGATGACCACCTCGGCCGGAACGTTTACCTACGGCTACGATGCCGATGGCGAGCTGACGTCGGTTCAGGAGCCTGGGGGAGAGACAATTACTTACGAGTATGACGCTGCAGGCAATCGCGTCGCCGTCGTCGATGACGGCACGGCAACCCAGTACGTCAGCAATGACCTTAACGAATACACCCAGGTCGGTGACACGACTTACCAATACGACGCCAACGGCGACCTCATCTCCAGCACCGACGGCGGCGGCACGACCACCTACAGCTACAACGCCCTTGGCCAGTTGGTCAGCACCGTCTCACCGACAGGCACGACGACCTACCAGTACGACGCCCTGGGATACCTGGTCTCTGAGACAGCGAATGGCCAGGTTATCAATAACCTCATCGACCCGACGGGCCTAGACAATGTCGTGGCCCAGTTCAATGGTGCCGGGGACGTCGTCGCGCAATACACTTATGGCCTCGGCCTGGTCAGCCAGGTCGACGCGGCCGGCAACACTGCGTATTACGATTTCGACCTCACCGGAAATACGACACAGTTGACCGGCGCCGGCGGCGCGGTCCTCGATACCTATAGCTATCTTCCCTTCGGCGAGCTGCTGAGTTCCAGCGGCGCGACGGCGAATCCGTTCACGTATGTCGGCGAGTTCGGGGTCCTCAGCGGCAACGGTGGGCTCGCTTTCATGGGAACCCGCTGGTACGACGCGGCGTTGGGCCGGTTCACCCAGCCCAACTCCCTCGGCGTGGGCGGCGGCGACGTGGACCTCTATCGATACGCGAATAACCAGCCGGTGGGTTCCATCGATCCGACCGGCCTGGACGATTTCCCCGATCCCGGCGAGGGCACGCTTCAGAATGCCGTTGACACTGCTGTCCAAATCGATAATCCACCGGAGCAAATTCCGCTCGATTCGCCGACCCAGTCCTATCCCCCTATGAACAGCTTCAGCCCTCAAGCGCAGGCGGTGATCCAGGCCGAGTTCCAGGCGACTGGAGGCCGTTTTCTCACCCCCGGCGAGACGCCGTCGAATGCGCAGGTCCAGGCGGTCATCAACGCCGCCCTGCAACAGTCGAACGGCAATGCTGAGGGTGCGTTGAACCTGGTCGCCAAAGCCATCCGCGATAAGGGACTTGCCAACGACCCCCTCCTGGCGGATGTCGATCATTACTTCCAGTCCGCGGCTACCGTCGCGGCCTTCCCTTCTTGGGGACAGAGCACCGCGTTGTTCATCACCGACCTGTCAAATGCCGGGTATTCCGTGATCAAGGCCGTTACGCCGCATATCCTCCCGACCGACACCACCCAGTCTGTATCGCCCGTAACGTGGGATCAGTATCGCTGGGGAGCTCTTGGCGGCTGGGAAGCCTTTGTCGGGTATGGCAAAGTCCCCATCATCCAGTCCCACGACCCCAACGCCATCACGGGCCCTGCCGGCTTCGGCTCTCAGGACTTCCTCCAACCTTCCGGCCCGCTCCCCTACCGCATCGACTTTACCAACGAGTCGACTGCCACCGCGCCGGCCGCGACCGCCGCCGTCACCGAGCAGCTCAGCCGTAACCTCGACTGGAGCACGTTCCAGCTCGGCGAGATCGGTTTCGGCAGCACGGACATCCAGGTTCCCCACGGATTGACCTCGTACACGACCGAGGTCACGCTCCCCTCGACTGCCCCCGGCGCTGGGCCGAACGGCCTGATCGTGCAGGTCTCCGCCAGCCTCAACCCGGCCACCGGCCTGGTCACCTGGACGTTCACCAGCCTCGATCCCTCGACGCTGGATATTCCGATCAATCCGCTCGAGGGCTTCCTGCCGCCCGACAACAGCAGCGACGACGGCGAGGGCTTCGTCAGCTACACCGTGCAGCCCAACAGCGGCGCTGCCACAGGCACCGTCTTGAGCGCCCAAGCCACGGTCGTCTTCGACCAGAATGCGCCGATCAGCACCCAGGCGATCGTCAATACCATCGACGTGACCGTGCCGAACAGCTCCGTCAACCCCCTGCTGGCGACCACGACCAGCCCCAGATTCACCGTCAGTTGGTCCGGCTCCGACGGCTCCGGCTCCGGCATTGCCAGCTACGATGTCTTCGTCGCGGACGATGGCGGGCCGGTCCAGCCGTTCTTGACCAATACAACGGCCACCTCGGCGACCTTCACCGGCCAGGTCGGGCACACCTATGCTTTCTATAGCGTCGCGACCAGCAATGTCGGGCTCGTGCAACCGACCCCAACGTCCGCACGAGCGACGACCACGGTGGTTGCACGCACGCCCACTCCAACACCCACGCCGACGCCCACACCGACGCCGGTGACTGTCA
Source organism: uncultured Isosphaeraceae bacterium (assembly GCA_963829765.1). GTDB lineage: Bacteria > Planctomycetota > Planctomycetia > Isosphaerales > Isosphaeraceae > CAWFRS01. Next base: position 61,873 of record CAWHKI010000280.1, read on the forward strand.
CGTCGGTGCACTGGGAAACCCTGGCAGTCAAGACCGGCAAGGGAAAGAAGTCGAAAACCAAGTCGGAGGCCGTGCTCGAAATCCAGTTCAGCGGCTCGGTCGCCGGCGCGGGGAGCATTTCGGCCTATCAGCTTTCGACGGTCAAGACCAAGAAGGTCAAGAAGCACGTGCTCACGGCCTTGAAGCCCATCCGGCTGTCGTCGGCCCTGCCCGCGTCGAGCCCGATGACGACGTCGGTCGAGCTGGTACTGGCGGCCAAGCCGAACCTGACGCAGACGGAACAGCTCCAGATCACCGCGGCCGACCTGACCAACGCGCACGGCCGGCCCTTAGCCGGCAACAACGGCCAGCCCGGCACCAACCCGATCATCATGTTCGGCCGCAATGGAGCGAGCCCGAGCACGGTGGTCAATCGCGCCCGGGTCGATGCCCGCACCCTGCACCCAGGCGCGGTCGACCGGCACTTGGAGCGGGGGAGTTCCTTAGTGTGAATTTCCGGGATCCTGGGCGCGGTCACGCAGGCACGCCGTGAAGAAAGACAGATCCTTGACCATAGGCGGATTTCACGGAGCGCGGGCTCGATCGGGCCGTTCCGCTCGGCCGCGTCAGGTGGCTCGAGCGAGGACTCTGTCACTGGTGGCCCCACCCGGACTCACGACGCCGGGCTGACGCTCTTGCCGCCTTTCGAGATGGTATACACCGCGTTCCCGGTCAATGCGCCGCCCGAGGTCGTCGTCAATCCGCTCAGGACGGTGAGCTGGCCCCCGGTCGGAAACGTCTCGGTGCCCGCAAACACGACTTCGACCGCGTCGCTCGCCTGAACATACGAGACCGCGAATTTCGTGATCGGATGCAGGATTTGCCGGGTCTTTTTCTTGACCTTCTTCGTGGTGACGGTATCGACCTGGTAGTTGGCGGCGTTGCCGGCGGCCGCTGGGTTGAGCGGGACGTTGAAGTCAAGCGTGAAACCGCCCAGAACAGCCTTGCCAGTGGGCTTTCCCTTCTTGAGCTTGCGATGGAAGAGCGGTGCCTCGCTGATGATCACCGTCCGTGTCGGCGTCGGTGTGGTTAAGCTTAAGATCGGCCCGTCGGTCGTGCCCCCCGCGCTCGTGGCGACGACTTTGTAATAATAAGTCGCTCCGGCCGTCAGCCCACTCAGCGCCGCCGTCACCGATACAGCCGCACTTCCATTACCAATCGACTGGCCGGCCGTCGTCGTCGTGCCGGACGAAAGAGTCGGGCTCGTGCCATACACAAACGACACAGTCGTCGCGCTTGCCTCCGGGTTGACGCTTGCGTTGAGGGTCGCCCCGGTGCTCGTGAGGCCCGTCGCTGGCTGTGTCGTTGCAGTCGGAGCTGGCGTTGGGGTCGGCGTCGGCGTGGTTAAGCTTAAGATCGGCCCGTCGGTAGTGCCCCCCGCGCTGGTGGCGACGACTTCATAATAATAAGTCGTTCCGGCCGCGAGCCCTGTTACCGGCGCCGAAACGAACGTAGCGATCGCCCCGCTGCCGATTGGCGTTTCCATGGTTGTCGTCGTGCCGGACGAAAGAGTCGGGCTCGTGCCATAGACAAACGACACAGTCGTCGCGCTCGCCTCCGGGTTAACGCTCGCGTTGAGGGTCGCCCCGGCGCTCGCGAGGGCCGTCGCTGGCTGTGTGGTGGCGATCGGAGCTGGGGTCGGGGTCGGCGTTGGTGTTGGTGTTGGCGTTGGCGTTGGTGTTGGCGTTGGTGTTGGCGTTGGTGTTGGCGTTGGTGTTGGCGTTGGTGTTGGCGTTGGTGTTGGCGTTGGTGTTGGCGTTGGTGTTGGCGTTGGCGTCGGTGTGGGCGTCGGTGTCGGCGTTGGTGTGGGGGTTGGCGTCGGGGTCGGTGTGGGAGTCGGCGTGGGAGTTGGAGTTGGTGTCGGAGTCGGCGTGGGCGTCGGTGTCGGTGTTGGCGTCGGGGTTGGCGTTGGCGTCGGTGTTGGCGTGGGAGTTGGTGTCGGCGTCGGGGTGGGCGTAGGAGTAGGCGTGGGCGTGGGCGTGGGCGTGGGTGTCGGTGTCGGTGTCGGCGTGGGAGTTGGTGTCGGAGTCGGTGTTGGTGTCGGCGTTGGCGTTGGCGTCGGTGTGGCGTCGGTGTCGGTGTCGGCGTCGGCGTTGGTGTGGGAGTCGGTGTGGGTGTCGGTGTCGGCGTTGGTGTGGGAGTCGGAGTCGGTGTGGGGGTCGGCGTCGGTGTCGGTGTCGGCGTTGGAGTCGGTGTCGGTGTGGGAGTCGGCGTCGGCGTTGGGTGTCTGGCGTCGGCGTTGGTGTGCGGAGTCGGTGTGGGAGTCGGTGTGGGTGTCGGTGTCGGCGTTGGTGTGGGAGTCGGAGTCGGAGTCGGTGTGGGGGTCGGCGTCGGCGTTGGTGTGGGAGTCGGTGTGGGTGTCGGTGTCGGCGTTGGTGTGGGAGTCGGTGTCGGCGTTGGTGTGGGAGTCGGTGTGGGGGTCGGCGTCGGCGTCGGCGTTGGTGTGGGAGTCGGTGTGGGTGTTGGCGTTGGAGTCGGCGTCGGCGTTGGCGTGGGTGTCGGTGTGGGAGTTGGTGTGGGCGTCGGCGTTGGCGTGGGAGTCGGCGTGGGTGTGGGTGTCGGCGTCGGAGTAGGCGTCGGTGTTGGCGTTGGCGTTGGCGTCGGCGTGGGTGTCGGTGTCGGTGTCGGTGTCGGAGTTGGCGTCGGTGTTGGCGTTGGCGTTGGCGTGGGTGTTGGCGTGGGTGTGGGTGTCGGTGTCGGAGTAGGCGTCGGTGTTGGTGTGGGAGTCGGCGTTGGCGTGGGAGTCGGCGTTGGCGTGGGAGTCGGAGTCGGCGTCGGTGTGGGGGTCGGAGTTGGCGTGGGAGTCGGTGTCGGAGTCGGCGTCGGTGTTGGGGTCGGCGTTGGCGTGGGCGTCGGTGTTGTCTGATACGCGCCGATGTCGGGCGGCGAGTCGAGGAGCGCCGCGTTGGTCGGTGGCAAGGAACAGGCTGGCGCCGCTGGCGTGGGCTGCGGCCGAGGTAAGGTCGGCATCGCGCTGCACCGTGAGAGTGTTCGTGGTGAGATTAGAGCTCACAACCTTGACCACCTCGCCGTCGATGCTTAGCAGCATGCCGGGGGCAAAGGGCAGGGCGCTGTTGACGGCGAGTTGGATAGCGCTGGCATTGACGGCGGCGGAGAGGGAGGAGAGTGCGGCCATGGCACCAGTTCCGATGGCCGCGCTGCCAGGCAAAAGGGCCATGGTCTCGGTCGGCCCGCCGTTATCGGCCAGTTGGCCCAGGTCCAGAGAGGCGAGGCTGGTCAGGACGATATTGCCGGGTGCGCGGTCTGGATCCCCCCCGTCCGCCGGTACCAATCAGATTGTATGTGCCGGTGACCGCACTTGCATTGCTGCCGCTGATATCATCGGGGCCGCCGTTCCCCAAGTTACCGGCCACGATGGTGTCGGTCAGGGTCACATTGCCGTAGTGATTATTCATCCCGCCGCCGGACACAGAGGCGGAGTTGCCGCTGATCGTGCAGGCTGTCAACGTCGCCGTACCCTGTTTCAATCCACCATTGTACAATCCTCCACCATTTTGGGCGGAGTTGCCGGCGATGGTGGAATCAGTCGCAACCACGGTGCCGTCGCTGTAGACGGCGGCGCCGGTCACCGCGGTATTCCCGCTGAGGGTGGCATCGATCATCTTCAGCGTTCCGGCGACCGCCACGCCGCCGCCCTTAAGGCCGGCGCTGTTGCCGGCGAGCGAGGAAAACTCGATTGTGAGTACGCCCGAGTAAACGGAGATTCCACCGCCGAGTCCGCCGGCTGAGTTGGCGTTGAAGTGACAACCGGAAAATGAAGCGGAAGCCGATGTCCCGCTATTGGACACGCCGCCGCCGGTGCTGGCCCGGTTACCGGTGAAATCGCAGTCGTCGAGCGTGGCACTACCACCGTTGTACAGCCCTCCGCCGAAGTTCTTGGCCGAGTTGTCGCTGATTGTGCAGTCGTCGCATGTGGCAATACCCAGGTTGAGCAGCCCGCCGCCGTCGCCGTTGGGGACGTACGTCCCCGCGTTTTGGTCGAGGACGGCCGAGTTGCCGCTGATTATGCAGTCGCTCAAGATCGCCGTACCAGAGTTAGCGAACCCGCCGCCGAGGTCGGCGGAGTTGCCGCTGATTGTGCAGCCGCTGGCGCTCAGGTAGCCCGTGTCGGTGTTCATCAGGCCGCCGCCGCCCGCGGGGTGGTAGGAGTTGTTAAGGGCAGAATTGTCACTGATGGTGCAGTCGGTTAGCGTCGCCTTGCCTTGGTTGTACAACCCCCCCCCATAGCCGCTCGTCAAGCCCCCGCTGATCGTCAGGCCGGAGATCCTCGCCGTGACCCCGCTTGCTACCTGGAACACACGGACGCTGTTTCCGCCGCTGATCGTCAGCAGGTCGGCGCCGGGCCCGTCGATGACCAGCGGAGCGGCGGTCTCAGAGAGCACCAATGTCGCGCCCAGGGTGATTGTCTGCTGGGTGGAGAAGACCGAGGGGTCAAACCCGATGTCGATCGAAAATCCGGGGGTGCTCGGGCCGGCGTAGGCATCCGCCAGGAAGACGACGTACGGAAGCGTGCCCGAGGTAGCCGAGGTAGCCGATCCCGTGAATCCGCCGCTTGTTGAATCGACGGTGTATTCCATGACCGGGTTCGAAGACAGGTTTGTCAAGCTGAAGGAGACTGGTGTCGCGCCGGCGATCGATGCCTTGACGGTGTAAGAGCCGGCGATGGAGTTATCGACGGCAAGGACCGAA
>CAWHKI010000281.1:0-30956 GCA_963829765.1 uncultured Isosphaeraceae bacterium
TCGGTCGGCGGATTGGGTCGTGCTTGGCCTGGGTGGCGGCTTGTTGCACGTCTGGAACCATGCCCTGTTCAAGGCCCTGTTGTTCCTCTCCGCCGGCTCGGTCATCCACGCGGTGCACACCCGCGACATCGACCACCTGGGGGGCCTGGCCAAGGCGATGCCGTGGACGTCGCTCTGTTTTCTCGCCGGGTCGGTCGCCATTTGCGGCTTACCGCCTTTAAATGGCTTCGTCAGCGAGTTCCTCATCTACCTGGGCCTGTTCGGAACCATCGTTGCGGGAGCCGGCCCAAGCTTCGCGGGCGCGGCCTTCGCCGCCCCGGGCTTGGCGTTAATCGGCGCGTTGGCCGTCGCGTGCTTCGTCAAGGTCTATGGAGCGGTCTTCCTCGGCAGCGCCCGCTCGGAACATGCTCGGTATGCCCACGAGTCGCCACTCGTCATGCTCGGGCCGATGGGGGTGCTGGTGGCGTGCTGTATTGCGATCGGGACGGCCCCGCTTTTGGTCGCACCGATCCTCCAGCAAGGGGTCTCGGCCTGGGCCCCCGGCATCGATCAGACGGGCCATCGCCTCGAAACGCTGGCGCCCCTGGGCATGATCACGTTCACGGGGCTCTTCTTGATCGTGTCGTTATCGCTGGGCGGCGTGGTTTTGTGGGCAAGGCTGCGCCGCACGGTTGTTGCCGCGGGCGCCACCTGGGGCTGTGGATACCCGGCACCAGGCTCGTCGATGCAGTACACCTCGTCGTCGTTCGCGCAGACGCTCGTCGGCTTGTTTGGCTGGGTGCTTCGACCGCGGTCGCATCAAACCAAGGACTTGGCGATATTCCCCCGGCACGCCGAGTTTCACAGTGACGTGCCCGACGTGGTGCTCGACCGAGCGGTGTTGCCGGCGTTCCGCGGGACGGCCTGGCTTTTCTTGTGGTTCCGGGTGTTGCAGCAAGGCAGTATCCAGATCTACTTACTCTATATCTTTCTCGCCCTGATTGCCCTTTTACTCTGGCGGTAGGAGAGAACCGGTGGCGACGATCGTTCATAACGCGGTCCATCTCCTGATTGCACTCGGGCTGCCGCCTCTGCTCTTGGGGGTGATCAACAAGACCAAGGCCTTCTTCGCCGGCCGGGTCGGGCCGCCGGTGTTGCAGCCGTATTATGACTTGATCAAGCTCTTTCAGAAGGGCTCGGTCTTTAGCACCACGACCACCTGGGTGTTCCGGTTGGGCCCGGTTGTCGGGCTGGTGACCGCGGCGATCGCGGTGTTCATGATCCCGCTTACAAGCTCCACGGCCCCGGTCTCGTTCGCGGGCGACATGATTCTCCTGGCCTACCTGCTCGGCCTGGGGCGGTTCTTCACGGCCGCGGCCGCGCTCGACACCGGCTCGGCCTTCGAGGGGATGGGGGCCGCGCGTGAGGTCACCTTCGCCTGCCTGGCGGAGCCGGCGTTCTTTTTGGGACTGCTGGTCCTCGCCAAGCTGTCCGGGTCGCTCCACTTGGCGGGCATGCTTGGGAGTTCGCTCGCGTCGAGCTGGACGACGGCCGGGGCATCGCTGGCCATGGTCCTCTTGAGCTGGTTCATCGTGCTCTTGGTGGAGAACTGCCGGATCCCCTTTGACGACCCCAACACTCACCTCGAGCTGACCATGATCCACGAAGTCATGGTCTTGGACCACAGCGGCCCGGCCTTCGGGATGATCCTCTATGGGGCGGCACTCAAGCTGTTTGTCTTCGGCGCATTGGTGGTCCGCCTGGCCTTGCCGTTTTCGACCGGCTCTCGGGTGCTCGATTGGCCGCTCTTCGTGGCGGAGATGCTGGGCCTCGCCGTGGCGGTCGGGGTCGTGGAATCGGTGATGGCCCGCCTGCGGCTGACGCACGTACCGGTCCTGCTTCTGGCCGCATGTCTGTTGTCCGGTTTTGGGATCGTTCTTCTGGTGAGGTGAACCGATGGCCCAGTTCTTCGACCCGCTCTTGATCATGAGCCTCGCGCTCAACTTCGTCGCCCTCGGGGTGAGCAGAATCCGCGGCGTCATCAACGCCGTGGCGGCCCAGGGGATTCTGCTGGGCATCCTCGCGCTTTTCATCCACCCGGACATCGGCCTCCGGGGCATTCTGCTGGTCATTGTGACCATTATCTTGAAGGGGTTCGTGATCCCGAGGTTCCTGGTGCACGCCATGCGAGAAGCCCGAAATTCAGCACGAGGTCAAGCCGATCGTCGGCTTCATGAGCTCGCTCCTCCTAGGAGCGGCGGGCACCGGGTTGGCGATGGTGTTCTCGTACACGCTCCCCCTGGCCGAAGAGCATCAGCACCTGCTCTTGGTGCCGGCCTCGTTGTCGACAGTCTGGACCGGCTTCCTGCTTGCTGACCACGCGCAGGAAGGCGATCATGCAAGTGGTGGGCTACCTGCTGCTCGAAAACGGAATTTTTCTCTTTGGGCTCTTGCTTTTGGAAGCGATGCCGTTTTTGGTCGAGGCCGGCGTCCTGCTCGACCTGTTCACCGGCGTGTTCGTGATGGGAATTATCATTCATCATATCAGCGTTTCGTTTACGTCGATCAGCACCGAGCACCTGACGGAGCTAAAGGAATAAGCGATGATCTACCTGCTGATCTTGCTTCCCGTCGTGATGGCGGCGGTGACGTTTGTCTCGCCCGGCGATCGCGGGCGGCCGCTGGCTGTTGCCAGTGGGGGCGCTGTTGCACCTTGCCCTGGTGTTCTGGGCGGTGTTCTGGCCGCCGGAGGGCCAACCCATATCGGGCCTGGGCGGCTGGCTGTTGCTCGATCCGCTGGGAAAGCTCGTCCTGGCGTTTCAGAGCGGCCTTTTTTTCCTCTGCTCGCTGTACGCGCCGGGTTATCTTGCTCTGCGTCTCGACCGGCCCAACCGCGTCTTCTGCGCCAATCTCTTCTTGATGCTGGGGATCATGACCTTGGTCGTGCTGTCGCACCATCTGGGGCTGATGTGGGTGGCGATGGAAGCGACCACCCTGGTGACCGCGCCCCTCATCTATTTCAACCACAACGCCCGCTCGCTGGAGGCGACCTGGAAGTACCTGCTGATCGGATCGGTCGGGATCGCGCTGGCCCTTTTGGGTTCGTTCTTCCTCGCGTACGCGTCGCTCAAGGCGGGGCTGGAATCGACGTTGCTCTTCGACCAGCTTGTTAAAGACGCCCCGCGCCTGTCGGCCCCCTGGCTCCGCGCGGCCTTCGTGCTCCTCTTCATCGGCTATGGGACCAAGATGGGCCTGGCGCCGATGCACACCTGGAAGCCGGACGCTTACGGCGAAGCGCCGGGGATGGTGGGCACGCTTTTGGCCGGCGGCGTCACGAGCTGTGCGTTCCTGGCGATCCTGCGGGTTTATGCAGATCTGCGAGCGCCGGCGCCGATGCCGCGTTCGCCCGCGAGATCATGGTCTTCATGGGACTGTTGTCGATGGCCTTCGCCGCGGTGTTCATGGTCCGGCAGCGCGATTTCAAGCGGATGCTGGCCTATTCCAGCGTCGAGCACATGGGCATCCTGGTGCTGGGCGTCGGCATTGGCGGCCTGGCCGTTTACGGGGCCCTGCTTGCACTTGATCAACAATGGCCTGACCAAAGGGGTGCTCTTTCTGTCGGCGGGCAACATCCACCGGGCCTACGGCAGCAAGCTGACCGACGATGTGCAGGGGGCCATCAAGCGCGTGCCCCTTATCCGGGGGCCTGTTTCTGGCGGGGTTTCTGGCCATCACCGGCTCTCCCCCGTTTGGCCCGTTCGTGAGTGAATTCACCATCGTGAGCGCCGCCGCCGGCAGCGGACAGTACGTCGCGACCGGGTTGTTCCTGCTGTTGCTCGGCGTCGTGTTTATCGGCATGGGGGCAACGGTCCTGGCCGTCGTCCAGGGGAAGCCGGCCGCCGGGCAAGGCCCGAACCAGTTTCATGACAGCCTGGGCACCAGCGGACCGGTTGTCTTGTTCATGGCGCTTGTGCTGCTTTTGGGCGTGTATATTCCTGGCCCCTTAGAATCGCTCGTGCGCGAGGCCGCCGCGTCTTTAGAGGTGAAGCGATGACCGCCATCAACGAATTCGCGTCGTTACGAACAGGCCAGGCGTGGCACGCGAGCTGGTTCCCAGCGTGCCTTGCGCGACTTTCGCCGCGCCGGTCTTGGGTGCGGTCGCAAGCGGACAGCGAGTGGCCGCCCTCTTCGGCGACGTTGCCGACTCGTCTGGCGAGGTGAGCGTCATCGCCGTCCTCGCCGATGCCGGGCGCTCTCTTTCTCGGTCATCGCGACGACCCTCGATACGGACCACTATGACTCACTGACTCCCGACTGCCCGCAGGTCCATCTCTTCGAGCGCGAGCTTGCCGAGCAATACGGCGTCTGTCCCGAAGGGCATCCCTGGTTCAAGCCGGTTCGGTTTCATCGCTCGTATCGACCCGGCCATGACGCGTGGGACCGGCCGCCGGGCGAAGATCCGGTTGTTGGGGTCATGGACTTTTTCCGGGTTGAAGGGGAAGAGGTCCACGAGGTCGCGGTTGGTCCGGTTCACGCGGGCGTGATCGAGCCGGGGCATTTCCGCTTCCAGTGCCATGGCGAGGAGGTCTTTCACCTGGAGATCTCGCTGGGTTATCAGCACCGCGGGCATCGAGCGGGCCTTGTTGGGCGGTCCCGACAAGCGGACCATTCACCTGGTGGAACAGGCCGCCGGCGATACCTCGGTCGGTCACGCCACCGCCTATTGCCAGGCGGTGGAGGCGCTCGCGGGGTGTCCGCCGTCGATCCGGGCGCAGGCGATTCGCGGGATCGCACTCGAGCTGGAACGGCTGGCCAATCATACCGGCGACCTCGGGGCCTTGGCCGGTGACGTCGGGTTCTTGCCGACCGCCTCTTACTGCGGGCGCATCCGGGGCGATTTCCTCAACTTGACCGCTCTTCTGTGTGGCAGCCGCTTCGGGCGCGGGCTGGTCCGGCCCGGCGGGGTTCGATTCGATCTGGATGAAGATCGCATCAAACTTTGCTTGGCTCGTCTGGACGCGGCGTACCAAGACGTCGCCGGCGCGGCCAACTTGCTGTGGGCCTCGTTGTCGGTGCAGGCTCGGTTCGAGGGGACCGGCGCGATCACCGCCGACGACCGCCTTGGCCCTGGGACTGGTCGGCCCGGCCGCCCGGGCCTGCGGCCTCGATCGGGACGTTCGTCAGGATTTCCCGTCCGGCATTTTCCGGTTCGCGCAGTTGCCGATCTCGTCGTGGACGACGGGAGACGTCTTCGCCCGCGCCTATGTGCGCTGGCTGGAAATCCAAAGGTCCGTCGGCTTCATCAAAGAACAGCTCCAGGCATTCCCCGCGGGGCCGGTGCAGGCCGACGCGGGGCCGTGGCCGCTCAAGCCCAACCACATTGTGGTTTCGCTCGTCGAAGGCTGGCGCGGTGAGATCTGCCATGTGGCCCTCACCGACCTTCAGGGCCGGTTCTCCCGCTACAAGATCGTCGACCCCTCGTTCCACAACTGGACCGGGCTGGCGATGGCCCTGCGAGACCAGCAGATCTCCGATTTCCCACTGTGCAACAAGAGCTTTAATCTGTCGTATTGCGGACATGACCTCTAAACTAAATGCCTTCGCACGATCCTGGGAGGGCGAGCCTCCTGGCGAGCCGCGGCACCATCCGGCTCGGACGGAGCCTCGCCCTCCCTTAAGCGAAGCGTCGACTTCTTATTTCAGCCGAAGGACAGCCCATGTTTTCTATCATTCGAGAGCGTGTTCGTCAGCGCAAGCGGACGATCGCCTATCCCGCCGGTGAGCCGCCGTCGCTTCCCGATCGCTTCCGCGGCCTGCCCGTACTCGACGAATCGAAATGTCCCGACGGATGCCAGGCGTGCGTCCAGGCGTGCCCCACCGATGCCGTGGCCCGCGATGCGGACGGTCTCCGGCTCGACCTGGGCCGCTGCCTCTTCTGCAATGATTGCGTCGACGCCTGTCCCGAAGGAGCGATCCGCTTCTCTCAGGACTATCGGCTCGCCACGAGAGCCCGCGACGACCTGGTCATGCGGAGCGGCCAAGAGCGGACGCTCGCACGGCCGCTGGAGCGCAAGATGCTCCGCGTCTTGGGACGCTCGCTCAAGCTGCGCCAGGTCGAGCGCCGGCGGAGACAACTCGGCCGAGGCCGATTTGAACGTGCTCGGCACCGTCGTCTTCGACATGGGCCGGTTCGGCATTCAGTTTGTCGCCTCCCCGCGCCACGCCGACGGCATCGTGATCACTGGTCCCGTAAGCGAAAACATGAGGATCGCCTTGATCAAAACCTACGAGGCCGTGCCCGCGCCGAAGGTCGTGATCGTGGTCGGCACCCCGGCCATCTCGGGGGGCATTTTTCGCGGCCATCCCGAGGTCCACGATGGCGCTTGCGGCCTCATCCCGGTCGACCTCCACATTCCCGGCGACCCGCCTCATCCCCTCACGATCCTGGATGGGCTGTTGCGACTGCTCGGCCGGCTGGAAGGCCGGCCGTAAACAGTGGTCCTCGCCGAACGCCACCTCGGGCCGCCACCGAAGCCATACTAACCCGAAGCGCCAGCGAGGGTTGCCGCGAGTCACTCGCGGCGGCAAGCGTCCCCTCGCTGGCGCGTCGGGTTGGTATCGCCGCTAAACGCCGGCGTTCGGCGAGTAGTGTCGATTTCTTCCTCCTCTTGATGCCAAGCCCGACGAAAGTCACATTCCCTCAGATCCCGGACTTCGGCTATACAGACATGCTGTACACGGGACGAAAATATCCCGTTTTGCGCCACGCTGCTCCCGTTTCCATTCCATTCTGGCACCGGAATCTTGCTCATACATCATACAATCGCACTATTCCCACAATCCCCCCGCACGTGCCCGGTGGTTTCGCAAAAAAACACGGCCTCTTCCCACTTTATGCAGGATATTAGAGGGATAGTCACGGCATGGTTTGTCCCGACTACTGGCTAAAGGGGGTGGGAAAGTTCCATGAAACACGATCCGATGGATTACATCATGGGGAGGCTGCGCGGGAGGCTACGATCCGCGTCCGGCGGGCCCGAACCAGTGGAAGTCGCGCTGTCCCGGACATAACGGGACGCGCCACAACCTGAGCATCAAGCGCGGCGATGATGGCACGCCCCTGCTCAAATGCCATCATATTGACGAAAACGAACGCAACTGTAGCTGGCACGACATCCTTCGCGGCATCGGCATTTCCGCCAGTGAGTTCCATGAAAGAAATATCGATGAAGGGCGTCGGCACCGGGCGTTCCCAAACGAGAAAACGAGCGGTCCCGCGGACGGGACAAACGGTCGAGTATCGCCGGGAGAAAAACCCCGGTATGCGTATCCCAACGACGCGGCCTTGCTCAAACGACTGGCGGCCAAGACCGGTGGGGTGACCGCGCAATGGTCGTACACCGACGCGGCGGGCGCGGAGGTGTTTCGGATCGTGAGGCTCGATGACCAATGCGCTCTCGGACGACTTTTGGCGGCTGGCGACCCGAGGCAGCCACGCGACCCGGCAGTTGTACGCCGACGACGAAGAGAGCATCATCGCGGCGACCCGCCCGGTGATCATTAACGGCATCGACGAGTTCGCCTGGCGAAGCGATTTTCTCGACAGGGCCGTGAGTTTCCACCTACCGGCGATCGACGACGCGGACCGCTGTTATGAAGAGGAGTTCTGGAAATCCGTCGAGGCGGAACGGCCGCTGATCCTGGGCGTGCTTTTGGATGGGCTCGCGGGGATGATGCGTCTTTTGTCCGACGTTCACCTGGAGCGTCGTCCGCGGATGGCCGATGCCGCGCGGGCCGGCGAAGCGGCGTGCCGGGCACCGGCTGGGCGCCGGGGACGTTTGTCTCGCTTTACGAAAAGAACCGCCGCGCCACCAACGACCGAGCCCTGGAAAGTTCCCCCGTGGCCCGCGCGATCATGAGACTCATGGGCGGCCACGAATCGTGGACCGGCACCTCGTCGGATCTGCTGGAGGAGCTGACGATCCTGGTGGGCGAGAAGACGGCCGCGACTAAGGGATGGCCAAGATCGGCACGCTGGCTTTCAACCGCCTTGCGCCGCCTAAACCCCCAGCTCCGCATGGTCGGCATAACCGTTGATTTTGACCGGCCTCGCGACCGGATCGTAACCATCACAAGCGACCCAAAACTTTGAGATTCTAGCGTCGGTAGCGTCAATAGCGACGCAAAAGGTCCACCGAACTGACAAAGTCCGACGCTATGACGCTATTGACGCTATTTATCCCAATTTGAGGGGGCAGTCGTTATAGCGTTGCTGCGACACGGATGCACCGCTCGTTGTGACATTCGGGCCTGGCCCGGCGTCTCTTGCCGGCTTGATGAGCATGTCGTGGCCCGTTGCGCTCTCGTCGATTGGTCCCTCGATCTACGGGTCCCGGATTCGTTCGGGGCTTTCTTTTCTACGCTTTTCTTTCTTTCTTGGGTGTCTCCGTCGCGTTGTTGTAGGTCAGGCTTTCCAGCCTGACATTCCGGACGTCAGGCTGGAAAGCCTGACCTGCTCAAAAGTTTTCAGACACCCACTTTCCCCACTTTCCGCTTCCCTTCGCTCGGCCAGTGGTTGTCTTGACTTGTCTCGGTCGATCAATTACCCGAAAGGCCGAGACGCTGATGACGTGGAAAACCGTTCTCTGTTACCATTGCGTGTCTTCGCATACAACCGTTGCATGAAGCTTCATCCGGCTGACGTGGGCAGCAATCGGCCGACAAGCGGAGCAGTGAGCCATCCCGTGTATCCATTTCTGAGCGTTTTGGTGCTGATCGCCGCAGGCCTCCTCTGCCCTGGTGCGGGGGCTGAAGAGGTCTTGAACATCGGCTCGCCCGCGCCGCCGCTCGCCGTATCGCACCTGGATCAAGGGAGAGAGGTTTGATCACTTCGGGCCAGGCAAGACGTACGTGCTTGAATTCTGGGCCACCTGGTGCGGTCCCTGCCGTGTTAGCATCCCCCACCTGACCGAACTGGCCCGCCGGTACAAGCAGAGGGGCGTCCTGTTCGTCGGCATCGATGTCTGGGAGCAGGACACCAAGCTAGTCAAGCCGTTCGTCGACGAGATGGGCGACAAGATGAACTACAGCGTCGCCCTCGACGCCGTCCCCGCGGGACGAGACCGAATGGAGGGGGCGATGGCGAAGAACTGGTTGAAGGCGGCCGAGGAGAACGGCATCCCGACATGCTTCGTGGTGCATGACGGCAGAATCGCCTGGATCGGCCACCCGCTGGACATCGATGGGCCTCTGACCAAGGTCTTAGCGGGTGAGTGGAACTCCAGCGACATCGCCAGGAAACGCCTCGGCGAGAAGATCAGGGAACGCAAGGCAACGCGCGTTCGGGAGAAGGTGTTCCCCCTTTACAACGCCCGCAGCTACAAATTGACGATCGCGGTGCTGGACGAGCAGACCCGAGGTGACGCAGAGCTTGCCAAGGAACTGGCGTGGCTCAGGTTCGCGGCCCTGTGCAACGGCGGCGACGTCGAGCCTGGCGTACAACTAGGAACTAAGCTGCTCGAGTCCAACTGGGACAACCCGAACGCTCTGAACAACTTCTTCTGGAACGTGATCACCCCGAAGCTGGAAAGTAAGCCCGCCCCCCGTGTGGCCCAGCTCGCACTGCGGGCTGCCCGCCGAGCTGTCGAGTTGTCGAAGGGGGAGAACCCGGCGGATCTCGATACCCTGGCCGAAGCGCAGTACCGCACGGGCGACGCCGAGCGGGCCGCGACGACCGAGGAGAAGGCCCTCAAACTCGTCGAGGCTCAACTCAAGGACCGGTCCCACCCCATCTACAGGCAGTTCGACGCTCGTTTAGATCGCTTCCGCGAGGCCGCGTCGACCAAAGCCGATCGGCGCGGAGATGAACCCAGGGATAAGACAGAGTGAGTACCTTGCGAGCACAAGCGTCACCGACCGGCACACTCGCATAACCGTCAAGCTCCGCCGTTGTCACGACGCCGCGCAGCCGTCAACGTCACCCCAAAAACCCGAATTCTAGCGTCGATAGCGTCATAGCGACGCATAAAGTCTGCCAAAGGGGCAAAAACCAGGTGCCGCGCTCCGCATGTTCGGCATAATCGTCAGGCTGAACCGGCATCACAGCGGCCCCTAACCGTTAACGTCACCCCAAAGACTTTTCAATCTCTCCGATTGACATGATTCCCTCTATGGAATACTGCCCGAAAAGCGGCAACAAGCCATCAAGAAACGGGCGGCGGAGCTGATCGCGGAGGAGGCGACGTTGCGTCAACTGCGGGAGGCCCGCAAGCGATCCCAGGAAGAGGTTGCTAAACAGCTTCATATCAAGCAGGCGGCGGTCTCAAAGCTCGAGCGGCGCACGGATATGTATCTGAGCAAGTTCGCGGGTTCATCGAGGCGATGGGGGGCAAGCTTGAAATCGTTGCCCGCTTTCCCAATCAGTCCGTGCGTATTACGCAGTTCGAGATGCTTGACCCCCAGCGGCGGCCACGGGGGTCTGTAATCAGATTTTCAGACACCAGTTTTGCCGCTTTCCGCTTCCCTTTGCTCGACCCGTAGGTGTTTAAAGTGGTCTTTTATGTCTTTTATGGTTGTCTTATTACTGTGCGTCGCCCCGATGTCTTTTGTCGCCGTCAGAATGCTAAAATCGAGTTTACTGCCGGGCGGGGGCGGGGGGTGGTTTTCGCGCGTCCACCGCCGTGAATCTCCGGAGGGAAAGAGCGCGATCATGGCGACGGTCCCCAAACAGACGCGCGAAATCGACTATTCGAGGACGGACGGGAGACCCATGGGTGAGACCGAGATTCACATCGACGACATGATCGACGCCAGACAATTCCTCCGTGATCGGTTCGCGGCTAAGCCAAACGTCTATGTCGGCGGCACTCTGTTGCTTTATTCCTTATTTGACCCGAGGGCCGAGTATCTCGATCCGCCGCTCCAGGGTTTCCGGCTCAACGCCGGGGAATATGTGTCGTATTACCGAACCGGCCGTGGCATTTCACACCAATCTCGATGCGCTGTCGACTGAGGGCACCAAAATGAGCGACTCAAAATCCAAAGAAGAGGATTTTATGATCTTGGAGTACAAGGCTCTACGATCCGAAATTGCTAGCGACATCAAGGAATTGAGATCGTTGGAAACCTTCGCTGTGACTGGGATCGGCACATCTGGGGTTGGATACTTCTTGAAACTCGGAATCAGAATCCACTACTACCGAAGCAGGAGTGGGCCCTGTGGTTGCCATGCCTGATCACATTCCTGCTTTTTTGCAAGCGAATGATAGTGGATGCGGGCGCCCGCATGAAAGGCGACTACCTGAAAGAGTTAGAGGATCATTTCTACTACGAGGAGGGGGTAATTTCTAAGCGGCGTACGAAGTTTGGATGGGAAGGGCGTCTCAGAACGGCGTGGAAGGAGCGGTGGTTATCGCACGGGTGGTCCCATGTTGTTCTTTTTTGGATTGCGACCTGGCTGGGAACCCTGATAATGCCTTTTGTATTTCTGGCAAAAATGCAGAAATAATGGTTACGCGCGTGTCTTAATTAACCAGCGAAGATTCCGTTTGTGTGTTCCGGTGTTTTCTGATGTTTGCTACAAGTGTTCAACCCGGCCGGTCGTCTCTTCGGGCTCGTAGACTTCCCAGATGAGGACGAGGGCCTGGTCCCCCAGCGATCCGTTTAAAACGAAAGGTTCGAAAACGGAAACCAAAAAACCATCGCACTTTGATTTAGGCGTGTCGGCCCGACGCCATGATCTTCGTGATCGCGCTTGGCCTCGGGCTCGCGCTCGCCCGACCCGGTATTATCGTGATCGTCGATGCCATCCGGTGGGACCCACGCTGGCGTTTTCAGACGGAACTAGCGAGTGTACCGCGTTACGACGTTTTGGTATCATTGTCTGCTTCGCAAGCGGAAAACCCGAACGGCCACGGAGACACGACCATGTCCTCTACCGCCGAGGCAGTGCACACCCCGTCATTGCCGGCCTGGGCCTTGTACCGCCCCTTCCGCATGTCGACCAACCAATATGAAAAGTTGGTCGACTCCGGTGTATTCACCAAGAAGGACAAGCTCCAATTAATCGACGGAATCCTGGTGGCCAAGGTGACCCAGAACCCTCCGCACAGTGTGGCCGATCTGCTCTGTGGCAAGGCATTGCGCCGTGTCATTCCGCCGGGGTGGCATCTCCGTCCTGACAAGCCGCTCAGACTGCCTCCGTACAACGAACCGGAACCAGATCATTGCGTCGTCCGGGGGGCGGAACGTGATTTTTTGGAACGCCATCCCGGCGCCGCCGATGTCGGTCTGCTGGTCGAGGTCGCCGATAGCAGTCTCGCCGCCGACCGGGAGATGGGCGATTTATGCCGCCAGCGGCATTTCCATCTATTGGATCGTCAACCTTGTCGATCGCCAGGTTGAGGTCTATACCGGCCCCGGGCCGGATGGCTATGCGGCGCGGGCGGATTACCTGCCGGGCATGGTCGTGCCGCTGGTGACCGATGGCGCGACCGTCGGCGGGATCGCGGTCGACGACGTCTTGCCGTGAGGAGCGCCGAGGCTTCATCGAGGCGATGGGCGGCAAGCTTGAAATCGTTGCCAGCTTTCACAATCAATCCGTGCGTATTACACAATTCGAGATGCTTGACCCTCAGCGGCGGCCGCAGGGCTCCTCATCGAAAGGGTCTCCGCGTCGATGAGGGGAGAGCGGACAGGCTTAGCGTTGTTTTTTGTCTGTTTGCTACGCGACGCGAAAAGGCCGCCATCGTCGTCGGCATCGGTTTACGGGCGCCGGCGCCGGCGAGCGCGACGATCAACCCGCCTGCGAGCGCGGCGGTGGCCAACGCAAGGGACGACGGCTCGGGGACGGCCCCGACGTTTACGGTGAGGCTGTCGGCATCGGCACCGGTGCCCGAGGAATAGGTGTAGGTGCCGGGCGTCAGGCCCAGTCCGGCGATCGTCATGCCGTCGTATGTAGAGCTTCCCGATAGGGCCGTGCCGGAGACATACCCGGTGGGTACGAGCATGCCGAATTCCTCCCGATAAACGACGCCTACAACATCGCCGGTACCGCTCGAGGGCGCAGGTACCCGCCCGGGCCGAAGCTCACCGGGCCGCTCAAGCCAGTGTATTCATCTCACCAGCCGCCGCGGGAGGCCCGGTTAATATGCCCGCTATACTCGGGTACACCCCCGTCTCGCCGCTGCTAACATCGGTGAAAATAGTAGAGGAGAGGTCGGTCAGGTCGAGCGAACCGCTCCCGGTGGCCACGACATTGGCCCCCAACTGGGACACGTCGATGACGTAGCCCGCATCGGCCGTCGCGACCAGCGACGCAACCAGCAGCGCGGCAGCGACCGCCGCAATTCTCGTCTTCATCACTCGTTCTCCGAACAAGGTGTCCGGCGTGTTGCCGTCTCCCCAAAAGACGGTTTTTGTTCTCAACGCCGCTGTAGCGGAAACGGTAATGGGTCGCAGATGGGGAGTCAATAGGGTGTTCAGACCCATTGCCCGTTTTCAAAGTAGGCGCTCGCCGTGGGGTCGTACGTCAGCATCGGGTAAAGGTCAGCGGCCCCCTCGGCCCCCGGCACGTCGTAGCCGATGGGGTCCAAGAGCATTGGCGATCCCCTCGCTGGCGATTCGGGTTGATAGGGGCCGGGGGCGCCGCGTGGGAAGAGCTCCCTTGCATTCGAACCGCACATTCGAACCACACCCGTTTCCGTCGCGGCCAGAATTCGGTAGAGTAAGAAAGACCGATGCCGTTGGTCGCCCTGCCGCCGCTTGAACCGCGATCGACTTTCGGCTCGATATGTTCAACCCGCCTGCGATCCTCCCGAGGCAAAGATCGATGCACGTGCCTCTCCTTGACCGAGGCACCCGCCACCCTGCCCCACCCCCCTAGCGATCCGTCTGAAAGAGATATCATCCATGTTGAGTCCTTCCAGATCCGTGCCGGCTGTTCTTTTTACGATGTTGGGGCTAATCCATGGAGTGGAAACCGGTGCTCGGGCCGCTCCTCCTCAGATCAACAAGATCACCCCGCTGGGCGTTCGCCGCGGGGTCGCCAGCGAGGTGACCATCAGCGGTGCCAATCTGGCGGCGAAGCCTCGGTTGATCGCGCCTTTCCCGTTCCAGATCGAGCCCATGCCGGCCGCGGCCAAGAGTGACGCGGGCAACTGGAAGCTCAAGCTGAACGTCGCGGGCGAGGTCGCGGTGGGAGTCTATTCCATCCGGGTTCAAACCGATGATGGGATCTCCAATCCGTTTCTGCTCGCGGTCGGTCAACTCCCGCAGATCACCGAGAAGGAAGACAACGGCGCCTTCGAGACGGCCCAGGCGATTCCCGACCCTCCCCTGGTGATCGAG
Source organism: uncultured Isosphaeraceae bacterium (assembly GCA_963829765.1). Taxonomy (GTDB): domain Bacteria; phylum Planctomycetota; class Planctomycetia; order Isosphaerales; family Isosphaeraceae; genus CAWFRS01. The sequence goes on from CAWHKI010000281.1 coordinate 14,326, forward strand.
GGCCAGGTCGAGGGCAATGACGTCGATTTCTTCCGCTTCCATGGCAAGAAAGGCCAGTTCATCGTGGTCGATGCCCAATGCCGCGGATCGGCTCGGGAATCGACCCCACGATCCGGTTGACCAGCGCAGCCGCCGACCGAGCGTATATCGCCTCGGCCGACGACTCGCCCGGGCTTCTGACCGATGCCCGGCTGACGCGGTGTTGCCCCACGACGGCGATTATGTGGTCGAGCTGTCCGATTCGCGTTACCAGGGAGCGAGCCGGCCGGTGTATCGCCTGGTCGTCGGGGCCGTCCCCATGGCCGAGGAGATTTACCCCCTGGGCGGCCGGGCCGGCGAGACCGTGGGATTGGAATTACGCGGGGGCACGCTCGCCGGGGTCAAGATCGCCGCGGCCACCGTGAACGCGCCCTTCACCGCCGATCTGTTCGCGCCGCGAATCCCCGGCGCCATGTTGGGCCTGGCTTCCATTCCCATAGCCGCGACGACGCCGGCCCTTGATGTCGAATCGCTGCTCCCGCTCGTGGTCTCCCGCTACCCCGAGATCCGTGAATCCGCCGATCCGGCGGCGCCCCCGTCCCGAACCGTCGCGCCCGTCGTGCTCAATGGCCGAATCGACCCGCCCGGCGACGAAGACCAATTCATCCTCGCGGTGACGCCCGGTCAGCGGTTGCGAATCAAGGTACAAGCTTATGAGCATGGGTCGCGCTCGACGGCGTGCTGCGGGTGCTCGGCAACGGCGGCGCGGTCATCGGCAATGCCGACGACACCAACGTTCCGCTGCCGACCAAGAATAATCAGCCGCAGTCGCTCGCCCTGCCCGACCCATCGCTCGAATTCACGATCCCCGGCGGCACGAATGAGATCACGCTCGCGCTGCGCGACCTCGAAGATCGCGGGGGGATCGGCTTTCCCTACCGGATCGTGGTCGAACCGCTCTTTCCGGAGTTTCAGCTCGAGGTGAGCGAACCGCAAGTGAGCATTCCGCGGTGGCACGGCCGCGGTCGCGGTGACCGCCCAGCGCAAGGGGTACAGCGGTCCGATCACGGTGACCGTCGCCGACCCGCCCGCGGGCCTCACCGTCCGGCCCGGCGTGATCGCCGCGGGACAATCGCCCGGCGTGCTCTCGCTATCGGCGGCGGCCACCGCCAATTTCCCGGCCGGTCCGATCAAGCTCGTCGGCCTGGGCCAGGGCGTGAACGGCCCATTCGAACGGGTCGCGTACAACACGGTGGTGTATGCCCAGCAACCGCCTCTGCCCACATGCGCGAGGACAGAATATGGCCTGGTCGCCGCCCCCGCGTCGGCGATGCCGGTCACTCTCGATACCCCCCCTGCTCCGGTTGAGCTCGCGCACGGCTTAAGCGCGGTCGTGCCTGTCAAAGTGACGCGCACCAAGGGAGCCGACGGCGCCCTGGTGATTTCCCCACTTCCGCTGCCGCCCGGTCTCACGATCGCCAACGTCACGATCCCCGACAAAGCGACGGAGGGCAAGGTGACCGTCAGCTCCGCCGTCGCGGCGGCGTCTGGGCACACGACGGTGGGCTTACAGGCCAAAGGCAAGATCGCCGGGGCCGAGCAACTTTTGGGGCTGCCCGCCGTGACGCTCATCATCGTTGTTCCGGCGACCGTCACGCTCGCGGCGCCTGCGATCGACGTGAAACCAGGCGCAACAGTCGAGGTCAAGGGGAAAATCGTCCGCAAGGGAGCGTTCGACGGCCCGGTGACTGTCAAGATCAACGGCCTCCCTAAGGGACTAAAGGCCGAGCCGGTCACCTTAAGGGGCACCGCCGCGGACTTCGCGATCAAGATCGTTGCCGATGCCAAGGCCGCGCCGGCCTCTGCCGGAACCCAGGTCGCGCTCGCCTACCAGATCGAAAAGAAAGATTACTCCGTCCCGCCCGCGGCTTTGACGGTCAAAGTGCTGGGGAAGTAGAGTGAGGATGGAAGACGGAGGACGGAGGACGGAGGATAAACGACGTCGTCGTCCTGGCTTTGTCCCGACTGCCTACTGCCTACTGGAGCTCACCGACGATGTCTTCGAAATTCATGCGGTTTGTCTGGGTGTTTTTGGCCATGAATGCGGTTCTCCTGGCGGTGGCAAAAGGGGACGACGACCAGGCGAAAGGCACGAAAGAAGGGGCTGCCGCGCAAAAGCCGGGTGTTGCTTCCAAGGCGAAGAAGGCAGAGAGTGCGTCGCCCAAGCCCAAGAAACCTTCAGCTTCTTCGCCGAAGGGCGTGGCTGCGAACAAGCCGGTCGCGGCGAAGCCCGTCAGCTTTATGCGAGACATCGCGCCGATCATGGTGGAAAACTGCACCGCTTGCCACAATCCGCGCAAGTCGGAAAGCAAGTATGTCATGACGACATTTGCCCAGTTGGCCAAGGGGGGCCAACAAGGAGAGGGGATCAATCTCGAGCCTGGTGCGCCGGACGAGAGCCGCTTTGTCGAGCTGATCCGGCTGGACGGCAACCCCAGGATGCCGTTTAAGCAGGATCCCTTGCCAATGGAAAAGATTGCTCTCGTCGAGCGATGGGTTACGGAAGGGGCGAAATATGATGGCAACTCGCCGGGCGAGGACTGGACGATCCTGTTGCGGAAAACGCAGCCCGTCGCGATTCCCCCGGCATATTCAGTGACCATGCCGATCACGGCGCTCCAATTTAATCGGGAAGGGACGGCGATCGCGGCGTCGGGCTTTCATGAAATCACCTTTTGGAAGACGGCCGACGGCAAGCTCGATCGTCGAATGACGGGCCTCGCCGAGCGAATCTATGACATCGCCTACAGCCCCGACGGCAAGTGGCTGGCCACCGCCAGCGGCGATCCGGGCGTCTATGGTATTGCCAAGCTCTGGCTTGCCGAGCCCGGCGGCGGCGGCAAGCCGGTGCGTGACCTCGCCGAGACCCAGGACGTCGTGTTCGCGGTCGCGTTCAGCCCCGACAGCAAGAAAATTGCGACCGCGGGCGCAGATCGAACGATCCGCATCTTCGAGGTCGAGTCCGGCAAGCTGTTGTCACAGATCGAAGACCACGCCGACTGGATCTTCGGTATCGCTTTCTCCCCCGACGGCAAGCGGCTAGCGAGCGCGAGTCGCGATAAGACCGCCAAGGTGTTTGACCTCGAAAAGAAAGAGTCGCTGGTCACGTTCCCCGGCCACGCCCAGCCGGTCTACACGGTTGCGTTTACGCCCGATGGCAAAGGCATCGCGACCGGCGGCGAGGACAATCTCATCCGCATCTGGAACCCCGACAACGACGCCAAGTCGATTCGAGACATCGGCGGCTTCGGCGGCACGGTCTTCAAGCTGAAATACTCGCCCGACGGCAAGTCCCTGCTGGCGGCTTCCGGTGACAAGGCCGTCCACGTCTTCGACGACAAGGGAACACTGAAACGGAAATTGCAAGGACACAACGACTGGGTGTACGTCGTGTCGGTCTCACCCGATGGCAAGACCGTCGCGTCGGGGAGCTGGGACGGGGAGGTCAAGCTCTGGAACCTGGCCGACGGCAAGCTGCTCAAAACGATCGTTGCCGCGCCCGGGTTCAAGCCGGTTGGGGTTCAGGCGGCGGCGAAGTAAATCAATTGGCGAGCGACCACGACAGCCTTCAATAGCAGCTCGCTAGTCCGGAGTCATCGCGAGCCGAGGCGGTAAGATAACGGGGGATTCGTGGAGCGCTGTTTCGCGTACTTTATTGAGGCAACGCACAATCGAGTCACATGCGTGATCGCGTCTACATCGAGACCACGTTCGTCAGCTACTTGACCGCCCGGCCCAGCCGCGACGTGGTGTTCGCTGGCCACCAGCAGATCACTCACGAGTGGTGGGAAACGCGACGGACTGCCTTCGAGCTGTCGGAGGCCAAGCCATGAATGACCCTATCGTCGACGAAGTTCGCAAGTTCCGCGATGCCCATGCGTCCCGATTCAATGACGATTTGGACGCGATCTTCCGTGAAATTAAGGAGCACGAAAGGAAAAGTGGACGCACGTTCGTTTCCTTTCCTCCGCGGAAGGCAGAGCCGAACCAGGGCCCGCATGCGACCGGGGATGTCACTTCGGCTGAGCAGAGTTCGTCGTCGATCCAAGATGTCTCGGCAACGTAGCCCGAGCGCTCGGCAGAAGTTAACCCGAACCGCCAGCGAGAATTCCGCTGCCGATCCCCTCGCATCGCGTTGACCTCTCGGAGCGAAGACGGCGACACCGTAGGTCAATTCCGGGCCAACTTGGCCGAGATTAACGATTATAGCGAGTATAGACACAATACATAGAATCGGCAAAGCCGCCTCAATTCGCGTTCCGGGTCGAGCCGATACAATCAGGAGGACGAGCAGGGCGAATGAATTGTGCTCGTGAGGTGCCTCCCCGCAGCGTAACGGATGGTCGCTCTGCCGGGACGCATGGCCGCGAGGATCGCGAGCGATGGTGGACCGGCGATTCGGTTGGATTCTGGCCTTCGCTTTTGTGATGGCGCATTCTGGTCTGTCGCGACCGAGCCGGCGCAGGGGCCGACAATGGAAGGGACGGGGATCATTCCGTCAGCCGCGATCACCACGACGCCGGGTTCGCTGAACTCGCTGTTGGATCTACTGCCGGGGTCAAGTGGGGCAGCCTTCGGCTCACAGCCGGGTCGTGACGACTTGTTACTCGGTCGAATCGGAAACGCGGCCCCGCGGGTGCCGACGGGGATCACCATGCCCGGGGGCCCGTACCAAGGGCCGCAGGCCCGTCCGATGGCCGCTGCAACCCAACCGCTGCCGCTACCCCGCCCACTGCTTTACGGCTCGCTCGAGCTGCCCGCGCACGATACCGACGAGGGCCCCGCCGATGGCCTCACGCTCGACCGGGCGATCGACTTGCTCGTGCATCAAAACCTCGACCTGCGGGCCAAACAGCTCGAGATTCCCCAGGCGCGCGCCGATGTTCTGACGGCCAGCCTTCGGGCTAATCCGCTCTTTTACGCCGACAGCCAGCTTGTCCCTTATGGTTCCGATTCGGTCCGCCGTCCGGACGGCCCTACGCAATATGATGTCAACATCACACATCCTCTTGACTATGCTCACAAACGCAGATATCGGATTGCCGCCGCGTCTCGCGCCCTCGAAGTGATGGAGGCTCAGTACCAAAACGAGGTACGGCTGGCCGTCCAAAATCTTTACAGTGCTTATGTAGATGTGTTAGCGGCACGCGAAACCGTGCGTTACCTGGAGACGAGCATCAAGGGGCTCGATGAGGTCTTGAGGGTCAACGAGGGTCTGTTCTCGCAACGAAACGCCACGCGTGCCGACGTCGAATCCGCGCGGTCGGACCGCGAAATCGCGGTCGTGGGGCTGATCGACGCCGAGGAAGCCGTCCGCCAGAGGAAACTGGTTTTGGGCGAGCTTCTCGGTATGCCGCCCGAGCAGGCAGAGCGGCTCGAGCTCAAGGGAACGATCGGCGACTTGGCGCCCCAACTTGATCCGGCGGCCGACTTGGCCCGACTCGCCCTGTCGTGCCGGCCCGATGTGGTGGCCTATCGCCTGGGGATCACGTCGGCGCAAGCCAATGTCGGGCTTCAGCGGGCGAACCGTTACCAGGACGCGTATTTGCTCTACCAGCCCTACACTTACCAAAATAACGCGCCTTTCGGCAAGCAAAGTGGAGCGTCGTGGGCGTTGGGAATCACGGTCCCGCTCCCGGTCTACAACCGCAACCAAGGGAACATCGAGCGTGCCAAGATCAACGTGTACCAGTCTGAGGTGCAGTTGGCTGCCCAAGAGAGGCGCGTCGAGATCGAGGTGCGGCAGGGGATCAAGGAATACCAGGCCAGCCGGCAGATCGCCGATCGAATACGGCATCAGGTCTTGCCCGGGTTAGAGCAAGCGTACCGCGATCGGCTCAGGCTGTTCCAGGAAGGGGAGATCACCAAAATTGTCTTCCTGGACACTCAGCGGAAATACAATGAGATGGCGAAAGCCTACCTCGACGCGGCGGTGCGTCATCGACGCAGTATGCTGAGCCTGAATACGGTCGTCGGGCAACGAATCATGCCCTGAAGGGAGGACGGAGAAAACAGGATGGAGGGCGGAGGAAAGAGGACGGAGGAGGAAGCTGGGAGAGCTTGGCTCCTCGCGCCACGCTTGTTTGCATGTTCAGGAAATCAAGCTATCGACGACCTTTGCCAAACCGGAGCCGTTTTCGGTGAGGCTGTAGAAGTTGTTTTTGCCCTGGCGGCGGGGCGCGATGATGCCACCGTGACGCAATAGCGCCAGGTGATGGCTCACGGCGGGCTGGCTCTGGCTCAGTTGGGCGCAGAGGGCCCCGACGTGCTGCTCGCCTTCGGCAAGAATCAAGATCACCTGAAGCCGCGTCGGATCGCTGACGTGCTTGAGCAAGATCGACGCTCGACGAGCCTGGTGAAATCGCTGTTCGGAGCCACGTGCGGCCTTCGTCTTGCCCGTAGGAGCGGACTTGGGGCCAGGCGCACTTCTTCACGCTGGTCTTCAATGCTGCCATGGAACTACCTTTCTCAACGAATTTGTTCTGGTTTGCGCGAGAAGCCACACGTACCCCGACTCGATCCTCGGGGCCCGCGGAGAAAAACCACGTCGATCAATCGATGCCCGACCGCCCACGACCCAATGATGGCAATATCACGATCTTGCGCGTACGCATCTCAACGTGGCTAGTTGCCGTCATCATAGAGCTTTTCTTACAACTGTCAACCGTAATCCGCAATCTTTGAGCGCTTTGATTCATCACACTTGTTCGAGCGAACCGATTGCATGCGCGGATCAGCGTGATCGAGACCATGCGCTTGGTCTGCCTCACAAATATCTTCGTGGTTAAAGGTTACAGCACGCGCTGGATTCATGAGCGGATCATGGTATCGCCGCCTCGGGGTCACTTTTCCGCGGCGGAGATCAGTGAAGAAATTGTCTTCAACAAATCGGCGCTCGTCCATTCGTTGCGTTTTGTACCGACATCCAACCGGGCCAGTTTGCCGGCGGGATCAACGACCGCCGTGCAGAGATTGTGGGCGATTTCCGTGTCGCCGGGTTGGTAATAGAGCCCCAGCGGAATCGCGATTTTCGCGAGTTCGCCATGAGAGGCGACGGCGTATGACCACAAGGGGGGCGTCGCGCCGCGAACCTGGGCATGCTTGCGCAAAAGTTCAGGTGTGTCGTGCTCTGGGTCGAACGAGAGGGAAATCAAGCGGGTCTTGCTCGCCCGCCGCGGGGATGCGCTGAGCCGCTGGGCCAGCTCGGAAAACTTCCTGTCCATGAGCGGACAAAAATCCGGCAATGGGCATCGAGTGTAGATAAATGTAACGACCACCACGTTGCCGCGCAGGTCGGAGAGTTTGACCGCCCGGCCGTCTTGGCTCGTCATGGTAAAGTCGGGTACGAGGTCGCCGATCTCCAGCCGTCGCGGTTGTTCACGCACGATGAACAGTTTCTTGGAAAGATTGGGAGCCAATCCCGGCGGCGCGGCCTTGGTGACGGTCAGGGCCAGGAGCTCGTATTGATTGACAACACCATGCGACCTCTCGACCCGCAACGTTCCCTCCACCTGGTCTCCTGTCCGAAGCATGCTCAGCAACGACTTGTCTTTATACGCAAATCGCATCCGCATGGCGTCCATGAAGCCGGGGATCGCCTCGTGCTGGATCGTGACATGCCCAAGGTCTGCCTCGACTTTTCGCACAACTCCTTTAATCGCGTAGGAGGTCACGACGGTCACGGGCTCGGCGGGCTGCTTGCTCGCGTGGACCGTGGGCCTCGCCGCGACATCGGGGACGGGATCGCCGGAGCCGCCCCCCCCCGCAGCCGCCACCCATTCCAATTAAACACATCACGGATATAAGAGGTGATATACGTAGCGTCATATCGGATACCCACGGCCGCGGCCACGGTTGTCGCTTGGTTCAGTGAGCTTATTAGGGAATGAGCGCTGATTTAAAACGGGAACGTTTCATCCAGGGGGCTCGCCGCCAGATCGGACAAGAACCGGCCGATGCGCTCGGCCACCACCGTGGTGAGCGATTCGCCTTTGGCGGCCGTCGCGGCCCGTGGGTCGCCCGCGCCCGAGTTGGTGGTGAGCAGGTGCCAGGGCCGAGTGATCTCGACCCAACCGCGATTGATCGCCTCGAACCGGCTGGACTTGACTTGTCCCGCGTCGGCCTGGTCGAGCGCGACCAATTCTGGGAAATGAGCCAGCCCCATGCTCGTCTCCAGCTCGCCGGCGTGATCGTCCTTTTGGTCGAAGATCGTTGAATAGACGTCAGTGGCCACTCTAAACCAATTACAAAGGAAAATATGCACTGGCGTTTGACCGTACAGCTCGCGCAGCATCCACTTTAAATCGTTGCCGCCGTGTCCGTTTAACAAGACGCACCGCAGGATCCTGTGCGCGCCAGTGAATCCACCAAGTCGGTAATGACCCGTAAGAGCGTCGTCGGGTTTAAATTCATGGCCAGGGGGAACTTCATCTGGTTGGTCTCGGTGCCGTAGGGCAAGGCGGGAAGCTGAAGGACGCGGGCCCCCGCTTGATTCGCGATGGCACACGCTCTCTCGGCGATCGCCTCGACCTGGAACGTATCGGTGCCATACGGCAGGTGCAGATTATGGGGCTCCGTCGCCCCCAAGGGCAAGACCGCAACCTCATAGGGCGGACCAGCCTTGACCTGACCGTAATTCAGTTCGTCCAATCGAAATTCATGCTTCATTAGATGTATGCCTGCGAGATTCGCGTCTGAGTGATTGGCTAAGAGTGATATTCCTCGTTGTCCGATCCAACGGCGTCATCCCAGCGGTTCGCCCCTCCCTTTTATTCGTTCAAGGGAAGCGGTGTAGCTCGTTTGTGCTCATCGTCCCGCGTCCTCCTTCTTCCGTCCTCTTTCCTCCGTCCTCCGTCCTCTGTTCTTCCTTCACGTTGTCCGGTACGATCGAAGCAGGCGGATCCGAGCCGGTTCGGTCTTGTCGCAGTCCAGTTTATCCAGGGAATGGCGCTCTGATGCAAGCCTTCGAGGCGACGAACTATTTCTTCGAGCAAGCTGCCAATCGCCTCGACCTCTCGGAAAACGTCCGAACTCTCATGATCACGCCCGACCGCGAGGTTAAGGTCGAGGTCACGATCGAGCTCGACTCCGGGAAGATTGGCAACTTTCTCGGCTATCGTATTCAGCATGACAATGCCCGCGGCCCTTTCAAGGGGGGCCTACGCTACCACCCGACTGTCGATGAGGATGAAGCTCGGTCACTGGCGAGCCTGATGACCTGGAAGACAGCGCTTGTTGATCTGCCGTTCGGCGGAGCGAAGGGGGGCATCAACTGCGATCCCAACAAGCTCTCGCGCGGCGAGCTGGAGCGACTGACGCGGAAATTCATCGAAAAGATTCACGACATGATCGGGCCGCACAAAGACATCCCGGCCCCCGACATGGGCACGGATGCGCAAGTGATGGCTTGGATCATGAACGAATACGGAAAGTATGAAGGGTTCGAGCCGGCGTGCGTCACGGGCAAACCCGTCGAGTTCCACGGCTCGGCCGGCCGCGAGGCGGCGACCGGGTTCGGTGTGACGATCATCGCCAGGGAGATGCTCGGGCGGCTCAAGCGCACGATCGCGGGCACGACCTTCGCCATTCAGGGATATGGCAACGTCGGCAGCCATACGGCTCGCTGCCTGGCCCAACTGGGAGGGACGATTGTCGGCGTCTCCGATGCTTATGGCGCGATCGTGAACCGTCAGGGAATCGACATCGCCGAGCTCGACAAGCACGTCGCGGTCTCGCGGAAGATTGTCGGGTTCAAGGGGGGAGAAGCCATCACTAACGACCAGCTCCTGGTCATGCCGGTCGACGTCTTGATTCCCGCCGCGCTGGGGGGGGTATTTGACCGCGAAATGGCCAAGGCCGTCGCCGCTCCGGTGATCATCGAGGCCGCCAATGGCCCCGCCTGGCCCGAGGCCGACGAAATCTTCAATGAACGCGGAGTCCTCGTCGTTCCCGACGTGCTCGCCAACGCGGGCGGCGTCATCGTCAGCTACTTCGAATGGGTGCAGAACCTGCAACACTTCCGCTGGCCGCTCGAACAAATTCAGCGGGAGGAAGAGCTTAAACTCGTTGAAGCATTCCGCGAGGTCTACGATCTCGCCCAGCGCAAGAATGTCACGATGCGCACCGCCGCCTTCATGAAAGCCATTTCGCGCGTCGGTCGAGCTCGCATCCTCGGGGGCATGTGAGACGGCACCGTAACCCGACGCATTCTCGCTATTCTTAGCCATGGCGTCCTGGTTTTGTCTGGCCGTTCCGCGTCGAACCACGCTCTCTCAGAGACCTCGTCCACCCAAATGCTTGAGCTTTCTTGGATTCCGCTTGCCATGAATCTTGGTTCGCCGCCCCTTGGCGATCGGCGAGCTGTCACAGCGTTTACGCCATTTATAGCTTTTTCGGTGTCGTGTCTTGGTTTTCATGGCTGTGATGACGTCCCCGATTAATGATGAAAATGACGGGCGCATTCGGTCGGCGCCGTCGCGACGATACTATTATGGTGTAGGGCGCGAGGTGGAACAAGGTTAAGTCGCCGCCGCATCAGCCGGGCAAGAGAAGTCGGCGACGATGCGGGAACAATCGTGTTGGGAATCGTAAACGCGTTAACCGAAGGGGACAAAGATCCACGACGTGTCGAAGTTTCCTTGCTGCGTTGCGAGATCAATCAGGATCTCCGCGATGTTGGTCGCTACCCGATCGGCATATCTCGGATCGTTCTCGAAATCCCCCTTATTCCCAAGAGTCACCACAGGGAGGTTGCCCGATTTCCACGAATCGAGGAGGGTCGCTTGGAGCGAGTTCTTGCCGGAGCGTCGATCTTCCGTGAACAATACCCAAGAATCCCTCTGACAAAGGTTCCAGAGCGACCGGTCGTCAAGTCCGCGTGGAATCTCCAGCTCAGGAAAAGTCACGAGCCGGATATTCAGCTCGGCCAGTAAGTCCCATAGTCCGAGGATTTCGAGCCGTCGGCGAAGATACGCCAAATGGCCCTGTACGTTCACATCCGCCAACAGCCCCTCCATGTCACGACCGTTCCATCGAGTGTGCTTGGCGCTCCGCCATCCACTCCTTGAACGTCGGAAAAAGGTTGGCGCCATTCCGGGCGTCTCCCGACGCCAGTTCTGCGGCCTGCCTTTGGACCGCCGCTTTTTCGCGGTCAGCGAGCCACTGTTTGAAACTTAATAAGGTCGATGATGCCGCTTTAGCCCTTTCGATAACATGGGGGGGATTCCCAGCGGCGATTCTGGCCTCAATCTGGAGGTGCTCGGCCAAGACCGTATCGGCGTTATTGAGGACGAAGGCGCGGGCGGCCGCGACTTGCGCAGCCGTCAAATCATAGCGTCTGCAAATATCGGTTTCCGTCTCGGCCGGATCCAGGAAATGCTGAAGGAGGTCGCCGACAGTGATCCGCGTTCCTTTAATCTCCGGGCCGCAACCACGGTCGTGAATCAGTTCTGTATCCATTTCCTTCGCTCCGATCTTGAACTCATCAACCCTCAGTATACCATAGCCGGAGCGATCACCCATGTCGTTAATGCCCTCCTGTTAATGCCTCCCCTGAAGATCACCCATCCGAGAGGCATAACGACCGTTATTGGCCTCGGCGATGCGCCTAAGATGGTCGCCAGCCAGGCCGCCGGCGAGATCAACGCAGTGGATTGGGACCTTGTGCTTGTTCAGCCGGGTGAGCTCTTCGACGGTTCCGTTCGGGAACGCTCCATCAGAGACCAGGAAAACGGCGTCGGGTCGTAGCGAGAGTGCTTGCTTCATGGCAGGGCGGGGGTCGGTGCCGCCATCGGGATCGATCAGATTAAGAAATGATCGTAATAGGTTTTTCGCATGCTGGTCGGCCGAGCGCGGAATCGGGCCCCCCGGCATGGGGATTGATTCGCGATTATAAAAGATCACCTCGAATCGTTGGGGTTCGCGCAGGGCAAACACGCTGCGCCTCAGCTCGATGGTGGCGCGCGGCATGCGATCGTCATCGATCATGCTCCCGGAGCAGTCGACGACGTACACGAAGAACTGTCCCCGCACGCGGATGCCGAAAAACGAGGTCTGGCGCCAGGGGGGTATGTCGTTCCCAAGGGCGGTTGCGTACCGGTCTTGGGGCGAGCCGTCGGGAGATAAAAACGGGCTCTTGGGCTTGGCCATCTCGGCCTTGGTGCGGACTTGAACGTCTAAGTCGGAGCGAGGGCGGGGCGACTGGGGATCGGTGGAGGACGATTTTTTGTCGGCCGGCCGAGAGGCCGATGACGCGGTTTCGGCGTGGCTTTTCCCCTCAGTCGCCGCGAGGTTCCGCGGTTTCGCCTGAGCCCGAGGCGCGGCGGCAAGCTGCTCTCGAACTGGGGCTTTGGGCTGGTCGCCAACCGCCTGGGCCGTCAAGAGAAGCGAAACAGCAAACCAGAGCACCGCGGCGAGTCCTTCATGAGTCGGTTTGACGCGTCCACACGAGGTGTCCAGCCGCCAGGGTGGGAACCCCGCCGGACATTGGAAGTTACCATAAAGTCGCTCTATCTTTTTCAATGGGATTGAATTAATATACTATCGGTTGGTTTGTCGAATGAAGAGAGCAGTTCTGGCTCGATGGAGCTCTGACCTTGTTCCCTCCCTCGCCTTTACCACCGACAGGGCTATCCATGAGCCCCTTTCTCTTCGACCCGGAAAGACGAATTGGGTCGGTTTGCATTCGCCCAGGAGACTAGCGGTGGGCAAGAAGTTGTACGTTGGGAATTTGACCTACGGGGTCAGTGACTCCATGCTGGAGCAGTTGTTCTCTCAGTTCGGCACCGTTCAGAGTGCACAGGTAATTCAAGATCGCGCCACGGGCCGGAGCAAGGGCTTCGGCTTTGTCGAGATGGACACCGAGGCTCAGCGCAGGCAGCCATCGAGGGCCTGCACGATCAAGAGCACGATGGCCGGCGTTTAACCGTCAACGAGGCCAAGCCTCGTGAGGATCGGGGCGGCGGCGGCGGCGGCTACGGTGGCGGCGGTGGTGGTGGTGGACGCGGCGGCCGCGGTGGCGGCGGCGGCGGTTATGGCGGTGGTGGCGGTTATGGCGGTGGCGGCGGCCGCCGTTATTGATTGCTTCTCCTCATGAGTAGTGGCGGACGATCGTGAAAGTCATGCAAGCACCCGTGTCCATCTTGGGCGCGGCGTTATGCGTGGTTTTGCGGCGCCGCCACTATCGGTTTCACTTTTCAACGCTCGGCCGTTGACCCCACACCCCTACCACCGGACACCTTGGATGAACCCTAAACACTTCCATACCCCGGTTTCAACCCGGCTGCGATGTCCGGTCTGTCACCAAGCTGTCTATTCGCGTGCCGGCATTCATCCCCAATGCGCCATGCGCCAGTCCGAACCCCCCATGCCCAAGATCGACAAACCGATCGTGACGATTTCCGGGACCGAGGGAGCTGTCGCGATCCTGGTCGACGTCGTACCTGGGATGCAGCCGACGACGGTTGACCAAAAGCTTCCCCTCTGAGCGGGAACTGATCAACGGCCAGCCTCTAGGATCGTTGCTCGGTCTTTTATAGAATAAAGCGCTGTCGTCGTGAACTCGATGAAAGCGGGCAAAGCTGGCTTAAGGTTGTGCCGGCCCGCGTTGGCGGCGCTGGTATTCGCATAAGGACGAAGGCTCGCATGTTGGCCAAGCGGATCATCCCTTGCCTCGACGTCAACCACGGGCGCATGGTCAAGGGGACCAACTTTCTCAATCTGGCGGACGCCGGTGATCCGGTAGAGGTGGCCGCGCGTTATGACGCCGAAGGCGCTGACGAGCTGGTGTTTCTCGACATCACCGCCAGCCATGAGGATCGCGCGATCCTGCTCGACGTCGTCCGCCGCACCGCCGAAGTCTGTTTCATGCCGCTCACCGTCGGTGGCGGAATCCGCTGTCTCGAAGATATCCGGACGCTCTTGAACGCGGGGGCCGACAAGGTCTCGATTAACTCGGCGGCCGTTCGCGATCCTGAGCTGGTGCGGCAGGCCGCCCGCCGATTCGGCAGCCAGTGCATCGTCGTCAACATCGACCCCAAGCGAGTCGAGCGCGACGGCCAAGAAATTTGGGAAGTCCACATCAACGGCGGCCGGGTGCCGACAGGGCGCGAGGCGGTTTCCTGGGCCCGTGAGGTCGAGCGGCTCGGCGCCGGCGAGATCGTGCTCACAAGTATGGACGCCGATGGGACCAAGAACGGCTACGACCTGGAAATGACCCGGGCCGTCGTCGACGCGGTCGCACTTCCCGTGGTGGCGTCCGGAGGCGCGGGTAACCCCGAGCACCTCCGCGCGGTCCTCGCCGAGGCCGGTGCCAGCGCGGCCTTGGCCGCGAGCATCTTCCATTACCGGCACTATTCCATCGCCGAGACCAAAGAATACCTGGCAAGCCGGGGCGTGCCGGTCCGGTTGGTCGGCCCGGAGCATCGCCCCCTCCTCACTTTAACGCGCATCGAGGTCATCGGGAGAAGGTCGGCCCATAAACCGGTATTTGGATGGAAATCGCCTCGGAAATTAGGGGTCCACGGTCAGCAGGCAAAGTCATCGAGAACTTGGAAACAGACCAGGAGCGCACGCCCATGGCGACCGTCACCGAAGCAACCGTCGACGTTCTGCCCAACGAGCCCGAAGCAAACAAGCTGTTTCGGATGGTGATGAAATTCAAGGGCTCGGACCTCCATTTAAAGGTCGGCATGGCGCCCGCCATGCGACTGGCCGGCGTGCTGCGGCAAATGCAGCTTCCGCCGTTGTCCAGCAACGATATGGAACGCCTGATGTTCCCGCTCTTAAATTCCCGCCAGAAGACGATCCTGGAAGAGACCGGCGGCGTCGACTTCGCCCACATCATTTATGAAACGAACGGCGATGAAACCCGCTTCCGTGTCAATCTGTTCCGCCAACGCGGACGGCTCAGCCTGGTGGCCCGCCGTGTCAACACGTCAATTCCCGACTTCGAGGGACTCGGTCTGCCCCCCGTCATGGGCGAGATCGCCAGCCACGACCAGGGCATCATCATCCTGGCCGGCGTCACCGGATCGGGCAAGTCGACGACGATCGCCGCCATGCTCAACTATGTCAACCCCGCGAACGCTGCCATATCGTCACCATCGAAGACCCAATCGAATTCACGTTCAAGGACGATAAATGCATCATCAATCAGCGCGAGGTGGGCATCGACGTCTGCGACTGGAACACGGCGCTCAAGCACGCGGTCCGGCAAGACCCGGACATCATCTTGGTCGGCGAAATGCGTGACCGCGAAACATTCAACGCCGCCATGCACGCCGCCGAGACCGGCCACTTGGTCTTTGGAACGATCCACGCCTCGACCGCTCCGTCGACGATTAGCCGTATTCTCGACCTCTTCCCCATGGACATGCACGCGGCGATGCGCCAAAACCTCGCTTTCAACTTGAAGGCGATCGTCGCTCAGAAACTGTTGCCGACCACCAAAGACTGGGCGGCCGCCACCGGCCAGACCCGGGTTCCACTGGTTGAGGTGATGCGCATGAATCCGACTGTCCGGAAGCTGATCTTGCAAGAGGAAGACATCAAGCTGGCGCAGGCGATCCGGCTCGGCAAGAAGAGGGGATGGTTGACTTCACCGAGAGCCTGCGGCAACTTGTGGTGGCCGAGAAAATCGAGCGGGCGACGGCGTTTGAGAACTCGCCCAATCCCGAGTTGCTGCGCATGGCCTTGAAAGGGATTACGCTGCCTGAGCAAGGCATTCTGTGATGAAAGCAAATGCCGGGTCGATGAACAAATCACGCCCTACGCGAGAAAGGTCGGTAATGATCCGCCCGCTCTTGGTGCTTGCCGCATTTTTCGTTCTGACCCTGGGCGTGGCCACCGGGTCGTTCGCCGCCGAGCCGTTCGCTCCGGTCATGGCTCAGATCCAGAACATGACGCGCGGGCCGGGGCTGTACTTAAACCTTCTCAAATTCGTGCCGGTCGTGTTTATCTACTTGTTATGGGTCAAAACGACCGACTGGGTGGAACACGACACTAACGAACTGAACAACCTCAAATTCGGCATCTGGCACAGCATTATGTTTTTTCCGGCGTGCTCGGGTTCGTGCTCGCGCTGGCGATGCCGGTTTACTTTTTGGGGGTGGGGCTCTTGGTCCTGGCGTATTCAACGCCGATACTTACATATGTATTTGTGCGTAATCAGACGGTCCCCGACGACCAAAAAGTGCTGACTCCGTACCACTTCGGCGAACTGGCCAACAGCCTGTTGTTCAAGCTGGGCTTAAAGCCGCTCTTTAACCGCGACCTGGACGCGGTCGATCGGGCCGGCCCGCCGATCACGTTTGTCGGCAAGAGCCAGGGCGCGATCAAGGAAGATCCGTCGCGGGTGCGCCAGGCTGAGGAGTCGCGGTCGTTCATGGGGGCCAAGGGGCTCGTTTACGACGCCGTCATGCGTCGCGCAACCCACATTCACCTGGAGCCGACGGCCGAACAGCTTTCCGTGCGTTATCGGATCGACGGCATTCTGCACGCGGCCGAGCCATTCGACCGGCCCACGGGCGATGCCGTGGTCAACGTTTTCAAGGTGCTCTCGGCGATGGACATCTCCGAGAAGAAGACGATGCGTT
>CAWHKI010000282.1:0-17294 GCA_963829765.1 uncultured Isosphaeraceae bacterium
AGCGACCGGCCGATCATGGCCAGTCCGATGCCGATCACGATGATGCCGATGTTCTCGATGCTGTGATAAGCGAGCAGCCGCTTCAGGTCGTGCTGGCTGATGGCGAACACGACCCCGAGGATGCCCGAAACCACCCCCGCGCCAGCAGAACCACCCCCCACGCCAGCGGCGGATCACCGAGTAGAGACGTCACCCGCAAGATCCCATAAATACCCATCTTGATGAGAACGCCCGACATGAACGCCGAGACGTGAGAGGGTGCCGCCGCGTGGGCGCCGGGGAGCCAGACATGCAGGGGCATGATGCCGGCTTTGAAGCCGAATCCCACAACGGCGAGCACGAAGATCGCGGTCGCCGTGCCCGGCGACGATACGGCTGCCGGGTCGCGAGGCTCCAGCGAATAGGAACCACGGTCGGCATGCAGAAGCGCGAAGACCGCGAACAGGCAGAGGGTCGCGCAGTGGGTCGCGACCAGATAAAGCCAGCCGGCCTCGCGGACGTCTTTTTCATCGTCTTCGGTCGCGACCAGGAAGAAGGCCGAGAGCGCCATCATTTCCCAGCCGAAAAGAAAGAGAATGGCGTTCCTGGCGACGACGAGTAATGCCATGCCGGCGGTCATGGTGCCGAAGAAGAGCCGAAGTTTCCGGCCGTTTTCCGGGTGGTCGGTCTGCTTCCAGTAGCCGAGGCCGTAGACGTTGCCCAAGAGAGATACCAGAAAAATCGGAGTGAGGAAGATGGCCGACAGGCCGTCGATGCCGACGCTGAAAGAGGCACCGGGGAGAGACCAGGGCAGTACGATCGGTCGCGTGTCTCCGGTCAGCCAGAACGTGCCGATGCCGCCCAGGCCGAGCCCGGCCCCCAGCACCGCCAACAGCGTGGCAAACCACTGCCCGGCCATCGAGGTCTTTCCCAAAAGAGGCCCGCCACGCCGCTCATCGCCGCGATCATGATTCCCAAAAGCACCAGCGATTCACTCATGAAAGTACCTCGTCATCGGCGAATGGATACCCAGGCCAGGGCCAAGACGACCGTGAGCACCATGTATACCAGATAGACGTGGACTTTCCCTTGTTGAAGAATGCGGAGCCGAGAAAAGCGATCGGCCGAGCGGCGGAACAGCGGTTCGTACAGGCGCTCAGTGACCGGATCGGGACAGGACGAGCCAAAGCTGCTCTGCGCGGGAAACATGCCGCGAGGCGCAGCGGCGGCTCGTCCGCGGCCTGAGCGAGCGGGGCAGCAAATGTTCGGCGAACATCTCCGCGAACGAACGACCCGTGTACTGCATGCGGACCGTCGGCATCAGGTATCCGCAGCCCCAGGTTGGTCCGTGCACCGCCCCCCTGGCACGAGATAACGCCCATGCACCGGCCGCTACGGCCGCCACGGCTAACAGCGTCAGCGCGTTCATGAAGCCCAGCGTCGGAAGCGGAGCTTCGGCAGAACTCATTGCCAGGAACGTCGCGCCGGCACCTGGGCCCAAGATCTGATCCATCGGGGCGGTCAAGAGTCCCGCGACCGACTGTGGCGCGACCGCCACGGCAAGACACAGAAGGACCAATATCACCAGGGGCGCGAGCATCCAGGGCGACGACTCGTGGGCGTGGTCCGCGGCTTCGCTTCGCGGCGAACCCAAGAGCACGATGCCCGTCAGGCGCACGAAGGTCACCGCGGCTAAAGCTCCCACCAGCGAGAGCAGGCCAACCGCGAGGAGGGCCGTCAGGCCGCCCCCGTTGGTCGCCAGGCCGCATTTGATGAGGCTCAGATACATGAGCCATTCGCTGGCGAAGCCATTCAATGGCGGCAGCGCGGAGATGGCGACCGCGCCGGCCATCATGGAAGCGCCGGTCCAGGGCATGCGTTGCATGAGCCCGCCGAGTTTTTCCATGTCTTTCGTGCCCGTACCGTGCAGCACGCTGCCCGCGGCAAGGAACATCAGGCCCTTCATCAGGGCGTGGTTCCAGATGTGGAGCAAGCCGGCGGCCGTTGCCAGGGCGGCCAGAGCGGGCAAGCCTCGGGCGGAACACCACATCCCGAGTCCAAGAGCAAGGGCGATCAACCCCATGTTCTCGATGCTCGAGTAGGCTAAAACTCGCTTGAGGTCGCGTTGCGACAAGGCCAGCGAGACTCCGACCAAGGCCGTGAGCATGCCGATGACGCCGAGCGTCAGCCCCCACCAAAGCGCGGGCGGCCCGAGAAAGGTGAGAACGCGCAAGAGGCCGTAAAGCCCCATCTTGATCATCACGCCCGACATCAAGGCAGAGACGTGCGAGGGCGCCGCCGGATGGGCTTCGGGCAACCACACGTGGAACGGCACAAACCCCGCCTTTGCCCCGAACCCGATTAAGGCGAGGACGAAAATCAACCCCGACCAGAAGTCATCCAGGGCCGGCATCCGCTCAAACGCCGCGAATTCCAGACTGCCCGCGTGGCGCCCCAGCAGCACGAAAGTCGCGAACAAAAAAGCGACCCCCAGGTGGGTCGCGACCAGATAAACCCAACCCGCGCGACGGACCTCGGCCTTCTCGTGCTCGAACGTGACCAGGAAAAAGGCCGAGATCGACATCAGCTCCCACGACGCCAGGAAGAGTAGGGCAGTCCGGGCAATAATCACCATGATCATTCCAGCGACGAACATGGTGAAGAAGCACCAGGAGCTAGCGAGCGATTTCCTGCCGCGGTACGCGAGGAGATAGTCGCTGCCATAAACAGCCGCCAGGGCCGACAGGACGACGACCGGCAGCAAGAAGAAGGCGCCGAGCGCGTCGAGTCCGATGCAAAACGCCCCGTGCGCCTGATCCCACGCCCAGCGTGCCGACTGGGGCGGGCCTCCCGCCAGCACCCGAACGGTGGGAATGAGCGCGACCACGCAAACGACGAGCACTCCCCCCGCGCCGATCAGGCTGGCGGCCAAGGCACCCTGCTTCTTCAACCGCCCTGAGCTCCTCGATTGACGGCGCTCGAACCTAAATGACCTTGCGTGATTCCGGGAGGGCGAGGCTCCGTCCGAGCCGGATGGTGCCGCGGCTCGCCAGGAGGCTCGCCCTCCCAGGATCATGCAAAGGCGTGTAACTTTCACGGGCGAAGTCACTTTCCTACCCCCGCGGCCGGGGCGGCCAAGGCCGCCTCAACACGGCGGACTTCCCCCAGGATCTGCTCGGCTTGGCCCTGACGCATCAAGATCTCCTTGAGCTTCTGGTCCTGCAAGGCGTATGACAGCCGCGAGAGCGTCTGTAAGTGGCTCCTCACGGTCGGACAGACGAGGGAAAAGAGCACGTGCACAGGTTTTTTATCGAGCGCACCAAAGTCGACCGGATGTTCCAGGAAGCAGAGCGTGACCATCGGTCGCACCACATTGAGGACAATCGGGTTGCGCACGTGCGGGACCGCGATTCCGTCGCCGATCGCCGTGCTCGCCGAAGCTTCCCTCGCCAGGAAGAGCTGCAAGAGCAACTCGCGATCGATCTCCTCCGGCAGTTGCAAGAGCTCGACCAACGCTCGCAGTGCCGTGTCTTTGTTGGTGTTCTTGACGTGGTAGAAGATCCCGCCGGCTCGCAATGCCTCCAGGAGACTGGGCACTGGTTCGTCGTCGCCCTGCAAGTCGTCAAACGCCTGAAGCGAGACTCTGATTTTGTGGGCCGTTGCCCATTCCAGTAACTCGACCCGGTGGAAGCGGTAATGGCCGCCCACATGACGGGAGGGCAGACCGCGTTCCTTGATCCAGCGGGTCACCGTGGATTCGGACACGTTAAGGAATTTGCTCACGTCCCGTACCGTCAATTGCATGGCTCGCTGGCCCCAGAACTTGGGAGAAAGATTCTCGCTCACCGCCGCCTACCACGTCCTCGCGCCACCGGCCGCTCTTATCCTGAATTCAAGCGAGGCGCACCGGCCTCCGCCGTGCTGGTCCGTTCGGCCCTAGAAGTGACGAGCCGCTCCTCCGCGTTCGATCTGCCGGAGAAGTTCCTGCCTCGACTCCTGCGCCTCGATCGCGCACCGCAGTCCGGAATCGCGCAGCAGAAACGAGAGCTTGGACATCAAATGGAGATGGGCCCGCGTGGTTGGGCTGACAATCGTGAACAAAATATGCACGGGCGTGCCGTCCAAGGGCGCCGTACTCGATCGGTCGTTCCAGGAAACAGAGCGTGATCGACGGCCGACCAACGTGCAGCACCACGGGATTGCGCACATGCGGAATCGCAATCCCCTCGCCGACAGCCGTGGAAGCGATCGCCTCGCGAGCCAATAGAACGCGCAGCAGGAACGAACGATCAACCTCCTCCGGCAAACGCAGCAGCTCCACGACTTCACGAAGCGCGCTCTCTTTATCAAACCCCGACACCCGGTAAAACACGCCTCCCGCCTCGAGGGCCGTCAAAACCGAAGGGATCGGCTGGCCCGCGGCTTCGGGCTCCACGAAGATCTCGCTCGACACATTCATGCGGCGTGAGGTCGCCCACTCGAGGACCTCGGCCCGGTTGAACCGGTACTGGTCCTGGACCCGATACGCGGGGATCGTCTGCAGTTTGATCCAGCGATAGATGGTCTTCTCAGAAACAGCGAGCAGGTTGGCCGTGTCACGGACGGAGAGATTCATCAGAACAAATCACCTCGGGATCGTCCCAAGCATTGAACGAAGGGAGATTCGTTCCTCCTCAGGCAGGCGATGCCCGGGCGCTTCTCGTTTCCTGGTGCCATCAAGGGGCCTCCCACTTTGAACCAACGATGGACATCGTTGGACATTATCGCGCTGTAGTACCCTAATGGCACTGATGAGCACCGAATGTCCAATGAAGCAACTTATTGTCCAAGGATGTCAGAGGATGTCAAGGCTTTTCGTTTCCGGGGGGTCGTTGGATTGGGCGGACGTTCGCGGGGATTCGACGACACACGGGCATACCGCCGCATAGGCCAAAAATGCCTCCGCGATCGCGGGCACATCGGGCTTATTCGATCAAGTCCCGCGGATCGTCGCTGGAGGCCAGGCTCTGCTCCTCCATGGGCTCGCTGGTGACGCCTACCTCCTCGATCGGGCTCGGGCTAGGCTGAGGCTCGCCGGCCGCGGCCAAGCCACGGGCCGCTTGCCACAGGGAACGAATGATTCGGGCCAAGAGCCTGCCCGCGTGGGCGAAGGCCAGGCGGATCGGATGATCTTCCTGGGACGTTGTCACGGCGACCTCTTCCAGGCAGGTCCACCACTGCCGGCGCTCGATCAGGGGGTGCCGGCTCGAGGAGAGGCTGAACTTTTCGATGTCATCGGGCACGCTGGCGCCGCGATATGTCCGGCTCAAACTGGTCGCGGCCAGGTCGCGGTCGGCGGCCTTGAACTCTTCGTCGTGCACCAGAGCGGTCCGAAGGAACCTTGCGACAGCCCGAATCCGGCGAGCTACTCCCTTGCCGCCATGGATCACGGCCTCTCTGATCGGATGGTCGTCCTGGCCTGCGATTGGCCCGACGCGCGTCAGACTGATCCGCTCGAGGTAGGTGATTGGGTCGACCTCAGGCTCGACGTAGGTCAGACTGACTCTATTCAGGGCGTTCAAGGCTTCGATCCGGTCTCTTGTCCGGATCGGCGGGCTGACTCGCATGGAGGCTTCGGCGTGCGAACGAGCCCGCAGCTTATCGAGGCCGACGATCGTGGCAACGCCGCGGCCGGTGAGCTTGAAGTTATCGACAAACTCCAGGAGTATCGAGGCCGTCGTGTGGTCAATCAGCGTCACCAAGTCGGTGATATGGATGGTGACGGCGCTCGCGCCACCGGGTACCAGGGAAAGCTGCCTGTGCAGATGGAGCGAGTTGAAGCACACCATCGGCCGGCCAAAATAGATGTGGTAACCGTCGCCGGCGGCCACGCTCTTGACCACGGGGTCGCGGAACAGTTCGCCCGTCTGTCCCAGCCGGCGCTTGATCCAGAGCCCCACCGGCTCGGCGGCCTCCGGATGGCCTAGCTCGGCCCGCGCCACCATCACCGTCTCGAGGATCAGCTTGGCCCCGATGCCCGCGGCAATCCCCCAGAGCAGGTCGGTCGAGACCGTGACCAATACCGTGATCGTGAACACGAAGAGCTGTTCGCTGCCGATATGCGCGGCGTGCATCCACACCTTCGGGCGCGCACAGTTTATAGCCCGTGTAAAGCACGATCGCGCCGAGCGCGGCATAGGGCATCATGTTGATCAGGTTCCTGCCTAAGAGCAGGTAGATGATCAGAAAGCAGGCGTTGTAGAAGTTGGCCCACTGCGTGCGCGCACGGCGAGGATTCCAGTGGTGCTTTTGACTCCGCCGGGGATGATCGTCAGGCCGCCGGCCATGCTCGAACACATATTCGATATGCCCATCGCGTTAAGCGTCTTGTTCGGGTCCGATTTACGGCGAAATGGGTCGATCTTGTCGATCGCCGCGATCGTCGCCAACGATTCCACGCCGTCGATCAAGGTGAGGGTCAAGACCGTGGTAAAAAGCGCCGACCAGAGTGAGTGGTTCGTCACCAGCCCGTGGAAATTGGGCATGACGATGCCGTGCTTGAACGGCTCGGCGGGGATGTTGATCAGGCGATCCCCGCCCAAGCCCATGAACCAGCCCAGGATCAGCCCGACCACCGCCGCGAATACCTGTGGGGGAACGACTTTCACCCAGCGAGCCTTGATTGACGCCATCGAGAAGATCACCGCCAGGCAGAAAATCCCCAGGCCAAAAACCTTTGGGTCCATCTGCATGAATTGCGACGGTGTCTCGCGCACGATGCCCCAAAACTCGTGCTCCTCGAACTTGGTACCGAGGATGAGCGGCAGTTGCTTAGCAATGATCAAGAGGCCGATGGCCGCGAGCATCCCCTCGACCACCGCGGCGGGGAAGATGGCTGCAAACCGAGCCAATTTGAGCCTGGCCAGAACGACCTGCACTAACCCCGTCAAGCAGATCGCACCAAGCAAGAGGGGATAACCGACCTCGCGGTCACCCCGACCCAGCAGCAACATCGCGGCAAACAAGGCGGGTGCCAGTCCGGCGGCCGGGCCGCTGATGGTGACGTAAGAGCCGCCCAGGAAGGGAAGCACGATTCCGGCGATGATCGCCGAAATCAATCCGCAGATCGGCGGCGCCCCCGACGCCACGGCGATCCCCAGCGAAAATGGCACGGAGACGAGCGATACTACCATTCCCGCGAGCAGGTCGTGGCGCCAGTGCTTCAAACCGGCCAGGCCGTTCTCGGGCTTCTCGAGCGCAAGATTTGAACTAACGTCCATGGAGGGGGCCTTTTCGTTTCGGTTGGCGGACGGAGCGAATAAGAGACCGGTGCAGAGCCGTGCGCCGCGGCACGGCCAGAAATCGCCCGTTCCGAGCAGAGTGGGCGACAACTTCACCGTGTTTAACGACGGTCTTGGTTGGCACGAATGCAGCGTGTCGAGTCAGGGCTCCCAGAGCAGGTTCCGTGCCGATCCCGATCGATGCCGCGAACAATTTACGTAACGAGAGCATAGAGCACTTGTTAGCAGCATTGACGAAATCGATCGGAAGCGAGAACGGTCGCAATCGAGGCCGGCGGCACCGGCAAAAACTTGCCGCATGGGCGCCGTTTTGCCGGTTTGTCCGCGGAGAGTGCCGGGCGCATACGTGGGCCTCTGATGCACCGGCCTGGTTGTTCGGGGCGGAACCCGTGGACGGGCCCGGAGCCCATAACATAGACTCATTGATTGTTGCGCATCGCGTCTTGGTCGTCGCCGCGATGGCGGTTCTCTCTGAAGATGCCAGAGAGCGGTGAGAGGCAAACCATGTTTCGCGTGAAAGGTTCCGAAACTCACGCACGAATCCCGAAGTCGGCGGCGCTGGTGCTGGCTACGCTGGTGCTCGCGTCCGTTTTGAGCCTGGCCGCCGTTTACCAGGTTTTCGAGGAGTATTACTTGCTCGCGCCTGGCTGGCCGGCTCACGGCCGGTATCGACGGCGGACATCCACTCGTTGCGGCGTGACGTCGGCACGCGAATCATCGTTCGAACGATCGCCCTGGCCGTCCTCATCCTCTGCACCGTCGCGACCCTGTGGCTGCAGCAACGGCAGTTGGCCTTGAGGCGCGTGCTCAGCCAAATCAAGCTCTTCGCCCGCGACATCCTGGCCAGCATGGACGAAGGGGTGATCACGACCGACTCAAACGGCACGATCACGAGCGTCAACTCGGCCGCGATCGGCATTCTGGCGGTCGACTCGGACTGCGTGGGTCAACCGCTCGCGCAACTCTTCCCGGCCGGTGGCGCCGTTGACAATGTTGGCCAACGAGGTCGCCGAGCGCAATGAGGCCGTCTGGGACCGTGATTTTACTCTGGACGACGCTGGCCGCGTACGCCGGATTCGCGCATGCACATGTACTCAAGGCTGCCGGCGAGGGTTCACTCGGCTGTCTTTTTCTGTTGCGCGACGTGAGCGATCGGGTGCTGATCGAAGACCGGATGCAGCGGATGGAACGGATCATCAGCCTGGGCACCCTGGCCTCGGGCTTGCACCACGAGATCAAAAACCCGCTGACCGCGCTTTCGATCCACGTCCAGTTGCTCGACAAACGGCTGCGCGACCCGGAGACCAAGGGGCCGGTTGACGAGTTGATCGGCGTCTTGAAGACCGAGGTTGCGCGGCTCAACGGCGTGCTCGAGAGTTTTCACGACTTCGCCAGTTTGAGGCGCTTAAACAGACGGCCGGCCGACGTGCTGGCCGTCCTCGAGGAGATCGGCCGCCTGATCGCGCCTCAGGCCGATCGGCATCGGGTCGAGGTGACCCTGCGCCGCCCGGCGACAGAACTGCCCCGCGTGGCACTCGATGCCGAAAAGTTCAAGCAGGCGATCCTCAACCTGGTGATCAACGCCCTCGAGGCGATGCCCGAGGGGGAGATCTCGTCATCGCCGCGTCAGCCGACAATGGCGAGCTCGTGGTCGAGGTTGCCGATACGGGGCCCGGGATTCCGCCGGAGTTTCAGCAAGATCTCTTTAAGCCCTATTTTTCAACCAAGGACCGCGGGACCGGGATGGGGTTGGCGTTAACAGAGAAACTGGTCGGTCAGCACGAGGGCCGGATCGACTTCCGGACCGGCCGTCACGGAACGACCTTCTTCATCGCCATCCCGCTCGTACCCGTGATGAGCACCAACGGTGAGCCATGAGCAACGCGACCTTTCGTATCCTGATCGTCGACGACGAGCCAAACATTCGCTCTGGACTCGCGCTGGCACTTGAAGAGGAGTCGTACGCGGTGTCGACCGCCGGCGACGCCGCCGCGGCTTGGGCGCTCTTTCAACGCACGCCCCATCAACTGGTCATCACCGACCTTAAGATGCCAGGGCCGCGATCCGGGCTGGACCTGGTGCGGGACATCCGGCATGGGTGGCCCGAGACACTGATTCTGGTAATCACCGCCCACGGCTCGATCGAAACCGCCATCGAGGCGATGCGCTACGGTGCCCACGATTACCTGGCCAAACCGATCGACCTCGAGATGCTCTTACACCTGGTGCGCAAGGCTTTCGAGCACCACCGGCTCCGCGAGGAGAACCGGTCGCTGCGCGACCGGCTGGCCGCCGCGGGCGAGTTCCCGGAAATGATCGGCCAGAGCGCCGCCATCCGCGACGTGTTCGAGTGCATCCGCCAGGTCGCCGATACCGACTTGACCGTGTTGATCCAAGGAGAGAGCGGCACGGGCAAAGAATTGGTGGCACGCGCCATCCACAATCTGAGCCGGCGGCGTGCCGGGCCGTTCATCGCCTCCAACGTCGGGCGCGCTCCCGGAAAGCTTGATCGAGAGCGAACTGTTCGGCTACGAGAAAGGCGCTTTCAGCGGCGCGGCCAGGCGCAAGCCAGGATGGTTTGAGATGGCCCAGGGGGGCACACTGTTTCTGGACGAAGTGGGTGAGATGGCCCCGAAGACCCAGGTGGATCTGCTCCGCGTCCTCGAGCAGCACGAAGTGAGACGCCTGGGGGGAGACCAGCTCATCTCACTGAACGTGCGGCTCGTGGCCGCGACCCATCGCGACGTCAACGAACTGGTCGCCGAAGGTATTCTGCGGGAAGATCTCTATTACCGCCTGAACGTAGTCCCTCTGCGCCTGCCCCCATTACGCGAGCGGTCCGACGACATTCCCCCGCTCGTCGACCATTTCCTCGACCGAGCCTGCGCGCGGCACGGTCGCGAGCCCAAGCGCATGGCCGAGGCGGCCATGAAAATCCTTTGCAACCATTCATGGCCGGGGAACGTGCGCCAGCTTCGCAACTGCATCGAGCGGCTGGTGGTCGTCGTCGAGGCCCCCGTGATTCATGCCGACGATCTCCCTCAAGAAATGCACGCGTCGCCACGTCTCGGCCACTTGAACCTCGAGGCCGCGGTCCAGGAAACCGAGAAGGCCACCATCCTCGCGGCCCTCGCCCAGTGCGATCAGCACCGAGAGCGCACAGCCCAACTTCTCGGTATCAGCCCGCGCACCCTCCGATACAAGCTGAACCGCTACTCGCTTCAGTGAGAAAAGGGGAGATTCCTGAGAAAACGGGACATTTCTTTCACCGGCTACGAGCGGGCGGCCGGCTCGCTTGCCAGGCACGCTAACAATCGACTAGACTTTGACATAGGACACTCGGGCAGGGACAACGGAAGACAGGCAAGCGGAGGAGGGTAACCGCAGATGGTGCGCCGGACTTACTTTGCGTTGGCAATGATCGGTTCCGTGGCACTTTTTGGCTGGCAAGCGGCTCTCGACGCCAAGCCGCGGGATGAAATGCTGGAACTTTATGGCCTCTTTGTCGACGCGGTCGAGAAGGTCGAAACGAATTATGTCCGCCCCGTGTCGCGGCGCGAGCTGCTCGAAAGTGCCCTGGAAGGGATGCTCCAAAACCTCGATCCACATTCGAGTTATATCAACACGGGCGAATGGCGGCAATTTCGCCGTCAGATCGAGGGCAAGTTTGGCGGAATTGGCATCCAGGTGGGCATGGACGAGGAAAACGGTCGGCTGCGGGTGATTGCCCCCATGGTGGGCACTCCCGCGTATCAAGCCGGCGTCCTCGCGGGCGATGTGATCATGGAGATCGATGGCAAGTCAGCCGAGGGAATGAGCCCCGACAAGGCCGCCGAGTCGCTCATGGGACGCCCCGGCACCGAAGTCAAGCTGAGCGTCTTGCATGAAGGCACGATGGATACACAGACAATTACGATCACCCGAGCGATCATTGAAGTCCCCACCGTGCTCGGCGACCGCCGCAAGCCGAACGATGAATGGGATTTCATGCTCGATAAAGACAAGAAGATCGGCTTCATCCGGATCACGACGTTTAGCCAAAACACGACGGACGAGTTGAAGAAAGCGCTCAGGCAACTGAAGGACGAGGGGGCCAAAGGGCTGGTGCTCGACCTGCGCGACGATCCGGGCGGGCTTTTGGGCGCGGCGGTGGCGATCGCGGACGTGTTTTTAGAGAAGGGTGAGATCGTCAGCACCAAGGGAAGAAACACCGATGCCAGGAGGTTTGATGCCCAGAGGGACGGCATGCATGAAGATCTGCCGATGGCTGTGCTGATCAATCAAAACTCGGCGTCGGCATCCGAGATCGTGGCGGCCTGCGCTCCAAGACCATAAGCGGGCCGTGATCGTCGGCCAGCGCTCTACGGCAAGGGCTCGGTGCAAAACATCATCGATCTCGACGGCGGTAACAGCGTGCTCAAGCTGACCGTTGCCAGCTACTACCGCCCGTCCGGCGAGAACATCCATCGGTTCAAAAACGCCAAGACAACCGATAGATGGGGCGTTTCGCCCGATCCGGGGGCGGAAGTCAAGCTACCCACCAGCGAATTCATTCGTTGGTTCCGAGCCCGTCGTGAGCGCGACCTGGCAGCCGCCGCCAAGGGCCGTCGCAAGGCGGCGCCGCCTCGGTTTTCGAGACCGACAAAACCAAGGCTGCCGGAACCGGCAAAGCCGAGCAAAAAGCGGGAGGCAACACCGAAAGCAAGAAAGCGCCAGCCGCCGAGAAGAACAAGGCCGGCGCAAGTCCGAAATCTCCCCAAGAGAAGCCCGGCCCCTTCGTCGACAAACAGCTCGACAAGGCACTGGAAATCCTCCGCGCGAAGCTGGCTGAGGCCGCCAAGCCCAAGGCCGCTTGAATTGGCGATGTCCCGCGACCGAGAGAGCCTGATATTTCTGGCCATCGAAACAACGTGCGACGAGACGGCCGCGGCCGTGCTGGAAGGACCGCGGCCGCCCCGAACGGGCGTTCCGCGGATTCGCTCGAGTGTCGTCGCCTCGCAAGTCGCGCTGCACCAGCGTTATGGGGGCGTGGTTCCCGAGATCGCGTCTCGAGAGCATGTGCGCCAGATTCTGCCGATCATCGATCAAGCCTTGGACGCGGCCGGAATCTCACTGGCCGATCTCGGCGCGGTGGCGGTGGCGACCGGCCCGGGGCTTGTCGGCGCCCTTGTCGTCGGGCTGACAGCGGCCAAGGCATTGGCGCTGGCGCTCGATATCCCCCTGGTCGCCGTCGACCATTTGGAGGGACATCTTTACGCCTGCCAACTCGCTTATCCCGATCGCGAAATCTTTCCGTGCGCCGGCCTGGTCGTCTCGGGAGGACACACCAGCCTGTTTCGCTGCGAGAGCGAGCTTCAGTACGAGCTCCTCGGCGGCACGACCGACGACGCGGCGGGCGAAGCATTTGATAAGGTGGCCAGCATGCTCGGCCTGGGATATCCCGGCGGTCCCGAGATTGAACGGGCGGCCCAGGGGGGCAATCCGGCGGCATTTGCCTTCCCCCGATCGTTCTTGCATGACGATCGGCTGATCTGGAGTTTTTCGGGCCTCAAAACGGCGGTCCTTTACGCCGTGGCCGGAAAGAACGCGCGCCAGGTGCCCTCTCACCTCGATCCAACAATCGTGCGCGACGCAGCCGCGAGTTTCCAAGAAGCCGTGGTCGACGTCATCGTGGCCAAGACGCGCCAGGCACTCGATCGGACGGGCATGAAGCGGCTAGGAGTCGGCGGTGGAGTGGCGGCCAATTCCCTGCTTCGCCGCCGGATCAACGAGATGGCCGGTTCGCTCGGCGTTGAGGTGTTCATCCCACCACTGGCCCTCTGCACCGACAATGCGGCGATGGCCGGTATCGCCTTGCCCAAACTCGCCGCGGGGCAAGTTTCTAGCCTCGATATTGACGTGTCCGCCGGGCTCGTCCGGCCCAGCCGAGGCGATTAACATGTGGGCACTCCTCGGCGAACGCCACCTCGGCTCCCTGCCCAAGCCATGCTAACCCGAGGCGAAAGCGAGGGTTGCCGCGAGTCACTCGGGGCGACGCCGTGCGTCCCCTCGCTGGCGCGTCGGGTTGGTTTGACCGCTAGCGGAGCGAGTAGGATCGATCCGCTTGTCTACGGTACTCGCGGCACGGTGTTTCCCTTTATTTGTCACCCTGCGCATAATATGCCATGCAGACTTCCCAGACCTGCATTCTCGCTGATCTTCACAATTCGCTACAGTTTAACAGATCGCCAGAACTGAAATTAACCATCGAACCACATTTACGACTGCAAAAGCACCGATGAACTCACTATCGCACTGGAATGGCATTCGAGGGATCGTTTTTGACGCCGTCGGAACTCTCATCCAGCCGGTGCCGTCGGTCGCGGAGGCGTATCTTGCCGCGGCGGTTCGCCAGGGAGTTGTGCTGGATCTTGAGGAAGTCAGGGCTCGTTTTCGGTTGCATTTCCAAAGTGCCGAGATACACGCTGCACATGGGGTGCTCTCTACGAACGAGATGACGGAGCGCCGGCGGTGGCGGATAATCGTAACAGGCGTCTTGCCGGAAGTCGCCGAACCTGACCGCGCCTTTGACGAGTTATGGGACCACTTTGGAAGGGCGGAGTCTTGGAGATGCTACCCGGACGTTGTGCCGGTGCTCGATTCTCTGGCCGAACAGGGAATTTCGGTTTGCATTGGCTCGAACTTCGACCGCCGGCTGAGGATTGTCGTGAATGGTCTTCCCGAGCTGAGGGAACGCGCGGAAGTGTTGGTCATTTCGTCCGAAGTGGGTTTCCGGAAGCCACATCCGTCGTTTTTTCGTGCCGCGTGTTTGCAGCTTGGACTACTGCCGCAGCAAGTATTGTGTGTGGGGGATGATCCGGAAAACGACGTGCGCGGGGCCATCCGCGCGGGGCTCTCGGCGCTTTTGCTAAACCGCGAGAATGCCGGCGAAGTGGAGAATCTGCCGCATCTGCCAAACCTGACGGACTTGATCGAGAAGAAGTTGGCTGAAACGTGAAGTCCGCGTGGCCTGTTTGACGATCGAGCACAACAGGAAACGCCATGCGTCGGTCGGTTTGAGACCGGACAGCGCTTTAGTCCTGGCGAGTTGGGCGACTCGTCTTGTCCGCGAAAGCGACTTGGATTAGCATCCGACGGGGTTGGCGAGGTCTTTTTGACCAATCGCGAACCTGCGTCAAATCGACTTTGGCCGGCACGAACGGGACTCCGCTGTACCGCGACGCCTTGGTTCTCGTGGGCTCCTTTCAAGGAAGAAAGGAAAACGTCCGTGGTCGCAACGGTGGAACAACTCGCGGAACTGGTTCATGGTCGACTGGTCGGCGACGGCAGCGTTTCGATACGCTCGGCGCGGCCGGTCGGCGAGGCAGGGCCTGGCGACATTACGTTCATTGAGAACGACCGGTTCGCCAAGCTGTTGCGCGGTTCGCCGGCGTCGGCGGCCATCGTGGGCCCTCATTTCAATCTCGGCCGCACTGACGCGGAGCGGAGCTTGGCGGTCATCGAGGTCGACGACCCGATGTCGGCTTTTCTGGCTGTCCGCACCCATTTGATCGGCGAACAAAAAGTCCGCTGGAGCGGTATTCATCCCCGTGCGTGTGTCGCCCCGACGGCGCGGATCGGCGCGGATGTGGCGATCTATCCGTTTGCCTATGTCGGCGAAGGTGCCGTGATCGGTGACGGAACGACGCTCCATCCGGGAGCGGTCATCGGCGACGGATGCAAACTTGGCCGCGACTGCATCGTCCACCCAAACGCGGTGCTGTATCAAAACGTAACACTTGGAGACAGGGTCGAGGTCCACGCCGGCAGCGTGCTGGGGGGTGACGGCTTCGGCTACCGCCAAGTCGACGGCCGGCACGTGAAGATCCCTCATTCCGGCCGGCTCGAAGTCGAAAACGACGTCGAAGTGGGGGCCAACAGTACGATTGACCGCGCGACGTTCGAGACCACGCGCATCGGCGAGGGAACCAAGATCGACAACTTGGTCATGATCGGCCACAACAACCAGATCGGCCGTCACAACCTGTTGTGTGGCCAGGTGGGTATCTCAGGGAGCTGTAAAACCGGTGATTACGTGGTCATGGCGGGCCAGGCCGGCATTAAAGACAAGACGCAGATCGGCAATCACGTGATCGTGGGGGCGCAGGCGGGCGTGCACCGGAATATCGCCGATGGTCAAAACGTGCTGGGCTCACCGGCGATTCCCGTTCGAGAACAGCGGAGAGTTTTTCAGATGATCGCACGGCTGCCGGAAATGCACCGCCAGCTTCGCGACCTGGCCGCCCAGATCGCGGCCATCACGGCGTTGGCGTCGTCAACAACCGACGCGCCGCCCACCTCCGAAGGGGACGGCGCGATTCCCGATCCATCAGCCGCCGCGCCGATGGCCACGGCCGGTGATCTTGTCGACGAATGAGCCTTACCGGCTGGCTTGTTTGGTCTCAAGTCAGTGAGAAAGGAGGGTTCGCGTGAGCGCGATCGGTCTGCTGAAGCAACCAAGCCGCCAGGCTCGACCAGGCCAAGCCCATCCGATCGGCCTTCTCGCCGGCAGTGGCCGGTTCCCGATCCTTTTTGCCGAGGCCGCGCAGCGCGCAGGGGCTCTCGGTCGCCTGCGTGGGAATCCGCTACGAAGTTCCCGATGAGCTGCGATCCCTTTGTGATTCGTTCCATGTCGTCGGTATCGCCAAGCTGGGGCGGATGATCCGTACGTTCCGCCGCCTCAACGTGCAACAGATTGTGATGGCGGGTAAGGTCACCAAGAGCGTGATGTATACCCCTTGGAGAATCGTCCAGCTTTGCCCCGACCTGCGGATGCTCCAGTGGTGGTACCGCGGCAGGCGAGTTGATAATCGCGACGATAGTTTGTTACTCAGTATCATCGCCGAGTTTGAACGAGATGGGATGACGTTCGCCTCGGCCCTGGACTTTTGCCCGGAGTTACTTGTGAAAGAGGGCGTACTCACTCGCCGCGCACCGACTTCAGCCGAAGAGCGCGACATCGCGTTTGGCTGGAACCTGGCCAAAGAAATGGGACGGCTCGACGTCGGCCAGTCAGTTGCGGTCAAGGAAAAAGCCGCGCTCGCCGTCGAAGCGATCGAGGGAACCGATCGCTGCATCGAACGCGCGGGCCTGCTCTGTCGCGGGGGGCTGGGTCCTGGTCAAGGTGGCCAAGCCCCAACAGGACATGCGGTTCGACGTGCCGACGATCGGCGTCACCACGATTGAAAACCTGCACAAAGCACGTGCCAGGGTCCTGGCCATCGAGGCCGGCAGGACCATCCTGCTGGACCAGCCCGAGGTGGTGGCGCTGGCGGATCGCTATGGGTTGAGTATTGTGGCGCTGGGATGATTTGGCCGATCCGATTCTGACTCCGATCGCTTTTTTGGAGGCCGTCACGGCAGCGAATACAGCAGCACGATCCGATGCGATGGGAGACTTTTCTTAAGCCGGTCGTCGGCAGTTAGCACTTCACATCCGTGAGACTCGGCCAGCGCCACGTAGAGGCAATCGTAGATCTAGACCATCCGTTCGCGGCGAACGGCACTCGGACGTATTGTGTCAATCGCAAATCGGTTACAGTGTGCCATCGCGGATTGTCGCTTGAGGGTACATTCAGAAAACTCACGGAGACCGGGTCCCAGGCCCACTCTCATACGCCACCTTGATTTACGATGAGCAGCGCCGTTAATAGTAGTTCGACTGGACCATTTTCGGCCTTGCCCACATGTCAGAGTCAACTAGCTTATAGGAGAGGCCAATGTACATGTTCTCTGTGAGAAGAAGTCATCGGTGCCGTTTCCTTTTGTCGATCGGACTATTGGTCGGCGGAATTGCCACGCCCGCGCAAGCTGGTCTCTATGTGTTGGGCGTCATGGGTGACAGTATTAGTTCGAACAATGGCTCATCATCTGGCCAATACCCGAACTGGGTCACGCAGATTCAAACCCTCGGGCAAGTCTCTATACCCCCCGCTTACGACCTGGCACAGGATTACGACACCGCGGCGAACCTCGCCAGTCAGTACCCAACAGTAT
>CAWHKI010000283.1:0-19782 GCA_963829765.1 uncultured Isosphaeraceae bacterium
AGGCTGCGGAAGATGTTTTTCAATGAGAAGCAGATGTCTTGCATGATATTGAAAGTTGGCACATGGAAGCAAGGAGCACGGCCAATGCCGCTACCAACCCCGCATCCCCAGGACGCAACCACCGATTTCGCAGGCTGACACTCCGGTCGGCCGCTCTGCTGATTGTCATCATCGCTTGCGGGCTCGCGTACTACGAGAGGCATGTCAAGAAGAGGACCATAGCCTACCAGGTCGCGGACCTCATTCCCGGTTGGGTTCACCGACGATGAGACGTCTGGACGATTTTGCACCGCTGGTCGCCTTGATCCGCTCGGAGGTGGTGCCGGGAGTTGGCAAGGCCAAGGCGGTTCGGGCACGATCGCCGGTTCCTGAACGACTCGCTCCTCATAAGCAACAATGAGGTGACCCACGAACAACTCGTGGCGTTCCTGGAGAAGCAGCGAGGGGCCGTGAGGGCACCGACGCACCAGACCCGGCACGGCGGCGGACCACCCCCCCCGGGGTAAACTGTCAACGGTAATTCATAAGTGTAACGGGTGAGCAGAGCGATAGAGGGGGCAAAGCGAATTAGAATTCGACCTGTTCAAAGGTCAGGGGACGGCGGATGCGACTACTGGCTCGCATAGGTTCTGGTTGGCAATCCGCGACCGTCGGCGTTCTGGTTTCGCTGTGGCTTGGCCTGTCTGGATTGCTTATCGCCGCACGCGGAAACCCCAAGGTATTTCTGACGAAGATGTTGGGCCGCTTTAGCCGGTCTGAGGCCTACCAACATCTGAACGCCAGCTTGATCGGGTTCTGGTGCATGCATTCGCTTCTGGTCCTGATCGCGATCCTGGCGAGTGCGCACCTACGGACAGACGTGTTAGCTGTGGTAACGATCGGTCCAATCATCGGATCGGCGATGGCTCTTGTTACACAGCGGTGGACGGACCCAGACTGGCCATTGTTCTTTGGGCTGAACGTAATCTGCTGGGGAGCCAGTACGGTCGTGGGTATCGAATACTGGCTCGTGAAGCGAGGAGAGGTCCACTCCTCCCGGTCAGTCGAACAGGCCCCGCCTGCCCCATCCAGCGAACGAATTGTTTCGGCGCAACCGATGATTTATAGTTGGCGCCGTCAGGCGGGCGCGGGAGGATGGATGCCCATGGAAAGGGAGGAATAGAAACTCGCTCTTACAAATTGAACTCAGGTAACGCCGGAGCGCGGGCGGTCGGGCGCGGGACGATGTTCAAGTGGATTCGAGTGCACAAGCTGGCTTTCGCCGTTTTGCTCGCGGCAACATGCATGATCGGCTGGGTAACGACGGTCACTGTGGCCCAAAATCCATCCCAAGACCAGGTCCCGAGGACAAGCATCCACATTTCCCGCCAGGCCGCCTTTTCCAGCCATCGGGATTCTGAACTGGAAGGGCGAGCCCGAACGGCGAGTCGGGGGTTTTCTAGACCATAGGGAGAAGCACGATGACGAGTAACAACCGCTTACTGGTGTCGCCGGTCGCCCTGCTATTTGTGACCGTCGGGACCATTGCGTCGGGAACTCGGCTCAGCGCCGAAGGCCAGCCAGGCCCAGGTGCCGGCGAAGCGGTCAAGCCGGAGACCCCGAAATCCTCGGCGACCGCGAAAGCCAAGGAGCAACCCAAGCCAGCCGTTGGGCACAAAGAAAAACCGAACGGACGAACGGTCAACCTGAAAACCATCCATAAGGACACCGGCGAAGCGATTCCCAACGTCGAGGTCCGGGTTCAGATCAATGGGACCGCTTTGGCATGGTCGGCCTGAGCCTCGACGAGAAACCCGAAGAGCCGAGAAAATACGCGTCAGACAACGACATGCATTGGCCACAACGGTTTTTGGGCGAATGGTCGAAGTCCGACGTGCCCGAGCATTATGGCGTGCGCGGGATTCCGTCGATCTGGTTGATCGGCCCGGATGGCAAAGTCGTGGCCAAAGACCTCCGCGGTAAGCAAATCAAGGAGACGGTCGCCAAGGCTCTTATGGGCAACTAAACAGTTTTCAGCGAGCCGACACGGAGCTAGAAGTTCGGCGTTTCTCGTGGTGCAGAATGTGTCGAATACTCCGATTAGTTTCTGCGACACCAGCGCGGCGCCGAAGCTCCGTCAGCTTTATATCAAATTCGATAGTCGAACCCAGGCGAGCATATTTTGCAATCAGCCGACAATGACTGTCGCCATGCTCCAGCCCCGCGACTTGGCGAGGACTGACGTTCGATCCATCATTTCCCATGGACCAAACGATTCACAATTGTCGGTACGTCCACGCATGGGAAGAGTCGACAACGTTGCCTTGTTGGTCGATAACATAAACTGTTGGAAGCGCGTTGACGTGGTATGCTTTCATTGCCTCAGCGCCCACCCTAACGTTGTGAATCTTGGTCCATCCCTTTGCTTTCACGTGCTTGATCACCGCGCCTTCGGTCTCACTAAAGACATCAGGATTGGTCGCGCCGATCAAAACGACTTTGTCTTTCCATTCAGGATACTTGTCAGGATAGCTTTGTAATTCTGCCATCTTTCCCTGACATGGTCCGCACCCAATCGACCAAAACTCGAGAACGACGATTTTGCCCGCGTGGTCGGCCAGTTGCTCACGAGACTGTCCCACCAGTGGGACCAATTGAATATTCGGTGCTTTGGTTCCGCGTTTGAGCAGCGCACCATCACCCCATCCAGCTAATGCCTTTAACTCGCCCCGCACAAGACTGACAACGTGAGCCTGCGTGTCGTCCTTGTTGGCGGGGACGATCGTCAGGCGAACTGAGGTACCCCTCGGCCCTCGAACCACGCGGACGACGTCATTGATCTTCAACCCCGTGACTCGCACGTCAGCTCCCTTCTCTTGAGCTACAGCGATGACGCGGTCGCCGACGTGGATGGCATGACTCGAAGCGGCCGCTCCATCTGCCAAGAGGGCACTCACCACGAGGTTCTCTCCGTCTTTTCCCAGTGCGATGCCCACCCCTGACGCTTCTTGGGCCGAGGTTTCGCAGGCCATGGCTGAGTACGAGAGAAGAGCAACGACCAACGTTTTGAGCGTTTTCACTGGATCGCCTGCACTTTTCGTTGATTGAGAATTAAACCGTGATTTCTGGCCCACTCGCTGCGCGTTTCATCCACCCTTCGACGCCCGGCTGTCGGCGCCAATCATAATTCAACCGATGCGCTAATTCAACCGATCACTTCTTGAACGACTTGCACCGCCTCCGACAATTTTTTCCCGAAGTCGGCGACGACGACCAAATGCGGAAACTTCGCCTGGGTCGACGTTGGCCATTGCGGTCTTATTCCAATTGAAATCGAGCTGCGTCCCCTCGTCCGATTTTTGTGGCGTGACGCCCCGCAGGTCGTTGGTCGTTGGGCAGTGTCCTTGACAGACTCCCCGTTCCGAGGACAATACGAGTATGAGCACCGCCGAAACCGATCCCGCGGGCATTGACCTGCAAATCCTGGCAGACCTGGACGCCGTGATGAAGCGGATTATCGACGGCACCCCGGTTGATCCCGAAACATCCCGCCGGATCGAGGAGCGTGCCGACCGGATCACGGAGGAAATCCGCCGTACCCGAGGCGTCATGGACGATGCCCGGTTCCAGGCGTTGCTTCACGACGATGACGACGCATGAAGTACGTCCTTGACGCCTCCGTCGCGATCTGCTGGGTCATTCCCCGCCCGCTCACGCCGAAAGCCGTCCGGCTGCGCGATGAATACCAGCGGCAAAGCCATGAACTCGTCGCTCCCGCCGTCTTCATCGATGAAGTGGCCGGCGCCCTGACAAAGGCCGAGCGGCAAAAAGACATCGCCGTCGGCCAGGCGGCCCCGCTCTACGCCAAGGTCATGAACAGTCCCCCCGTTCTGATCGCGCATGCGCCGCTGATCGCCCGGGCCATCGACATCTCCTCACGAACCCGGAGCGGCTACTACGATTGCCTCTACGTGGCACTGGCTGAGCGCGAGGGGTGTCCCCTGATCACGGCCGACCAGAAGTCGGTCAATAATCTCGCGCCCCACTTCCCGTTCATCGTGGCGCTGGCAACACTGCCTTGAATACCGGAGAGGCAATCTGGCGGAGCCAATCAGTGATATGAGATCTACTTCGAAGACGATTATGAGGAAGACCAAGAGGAGGATTATGACTTGGTCGCCACGTCGCGTCATCAGGGAAGAAGGTCATCGACCGCGATCTGGCCAACGACCTTCCCGTCCAAGACGACGGGGACGTATTGACCGGGCAGGTAGTCGGTGCGAGTCGCGTACCCATCGGGACGCGGGTCAGAGTAGACCTCGATCAGGCGATCGACCAGGTTGACGATCCAATAGATGGGGATGCCGGCCCTGCCGTACACGCGGACCATCAGCCGATCCTGGTCCAAGCTGGAATGGGCCACCTCGACTACCAAGCCGACGTCTCGCGCTAGGCATCCCGCGCTTCCGCCGCGCATAATCCCGAATCGAGCCACGCACTACCGCCTCATCGGGTTCGGGCGCGCCGTCGGGTGGCAGTGCGATCGGCTTGTTCGGACGGACGAACCACCCCAGGGGCAACACGGCCGAGAGCCCTACCCTGCATAGGTCATCAGCCACGCAATGATCATCGCCTTGCGTCACCTTCGCCACCAGCATCCCGTCAATGAGTTGAAGTCGATCTCGCTCGGTAAATATACCGGACTCGACCATCGCCTCATACTGGTCAAGGGACATCCTGTAAAGCGGCCACGGACCCTCTGACCCAATGGATAGCGTAGTGGTGATCGTGGACACGGTCGAGCCTCCGAATTCAAGCCGTCCGAACCACAGACCGGCCACCAGCTACGACGACCTGGTCGATCTGCACGCGCGGATGCGCTCCTTCGGCAATCATACCCGATGGCGGGAGTCCAGACGACCAAGCGAAGCAACCTCGCGGCCTCTCTTTGGGTTTGTCAGCTCCCCAAACTTGCTGGCTCCGTGCCGAAACACTAAGCTATTCGGAGGCAGTCGGGCCAATGGGTCGAAGGAAATTCCATTTGGAGGAAGTCGACCATGAGCATGTGGGCCGTGATCAGGACCGCATCAGGGCTGTCGATCATCCTGGCCGCATCGGCGTGGATAAACGCCCAGGAGCCCATCGCATCCGGAGCACCAAAAGCGCCGGCGCCAAAGTCGAGCACCGCCCAAGAAACCCCAGCCCAGGCGGTTG
Organism: uncultured Isosphaeraceae bacterium; assembly: GCA_963829765.1. Taxonomy (GTDB): domain Bacteria; phylum Planctomycetota; class Planctomycetia; order Isosphaerales; family Isosphaeraceae; genus CAWFRS01. The sequence goes on from CAWHKI010000283.1 coordinate 5,194, forward strand.
GCCGACTCGCTGAGCAACTCAAGCGAAATCCCGTCCAGCCCAAGGAGGCGCCCGATCGGTTCGGTCTCTATATGATGGATGTGAGCAATGGAGAAGCGACGCTCATTGCCCGCCAGGCCTGGGCCCGGGCTGACGCAGTGCGGATCACCGGTCTGGTCGCACGATGGCCGTCGGATCGTCCTAGACGCCACGCCCGGGAGAGAATATCGACTGAGCCGATTGGAGTCGATCGACCTGGTCGAGGGCAGGCTCAAAATAACGGACCTCGGCACCGGTAACTGTCCCACCTTCTCGCCCGCAGACGACCGCATCGCGTTCCTGTCGAATGCCGACGATGGAGAGCGCGGCGTGTGGATGATGAACGCCGACGGCTCGGGCCGCCGCTTCCTCGGCGATTACGGCAGGCCCGCGTGGTCTCCGGATGGCCGGCAGCTCATGATTATCGGTTTTGGAGCTCCGGGCCGGGTCACACTGATGGACGCGAACCCGGACAAGAGCGGATTGCTCCGGCTGCCCGGCCAGCAGATGTACGCGTTCCCGAGCTGGGCCGGCGTGGGGACGATCGTGGCCGCCATCGGCGTCACCGAGGCCGACACGGTCGCCTTGATTGACGTCAGCGACCCGTCTCAGGCCAAGGTCAAGGAAGTCTTGTGGCGCAGAGAAAACGGCCCGGACGTCACGCCGTCTGAGTCGATCTACTCGGCTACGACCCGGCGCTGCATCTTCGTCGGCAGCGGGGCGAAGGGCGTGGCGCTTTATTCGATCGAGCAGGGCCAGGCCGGGGTCGCGAAACGACTAGGGCTCGGGGGATACCACCCGGCCATCACCAGCCTTGCGGAATCGCCGGACGGCCGGTACACATCAGATCACCGACGATTGTGCGAAGTGGCTGGCCGAACTGAAGCAACTGGATACGCTGAACCTCGGTGGTACCGGCATCACCGATGACGGGCTGAAGGAACTGAAGGGCCTGAAAAACTTGAAGGAACTCGACCTTTCGAGGTCCGCTGTGTCGGACATTGGCATGTTGGAGCTGACTGGTTTGAAGAACCTAACGCAGCTCAATCTCGCCGAAACCAACGTGACGGAAGAGGGGCTAAACCCTTTCATCAAAGCCGTACCGGCCGCGAAGATTAGTCGCTAGAAAAGACAAAGGTGTTCACAACCTTCCGATCCGCAGCTCTTCCCTCAAATCGTCCGTCATCCGCCGAAAGACGCCCGCCCAGTCACCGAGCGTGGCCTGGCGGAACAGCCGCATCGTGGGATACCACGGGGTCTCTTCTCGTCCGGCGAGCCAGCGCCACTCGTCCACGGTGCAAAGGCCGGTCCACACAGGCCGGCCGAGCCCGCCCGCGAGGTGAGCAAGTGCCGTATCGGGCGTGATGATCAGGTCGAGATGGCTCATGATCGCGGCGGTCTCCATGAAGTCGCGACACCGGCGGCCCGGCAGCTCGGTGACCGGGAACCGCCGGTCCGCGGCCTTGAGCTGGTCGAGGCCGTGTTCGGTTTGCAAGCTGATCAGTCGAACGCCGGGCAACTCGGCGACGGGCGCGAAATGCGATAGTCGGAACGATCGCCAGCGATCGTTGCGGTGCGCGGGGTTTCCCTGCCAGGCAATCCCGATCCGCAATGGTTCGGAACCGTGGGCGCACGCGGAGTGATCAGAATTCAGAGTGCCCTGGCTGCTATCCGCGGCGATGGCCTTCGCCAGTTCGCCGCCCCAGTAGTCGACCAGCACCTTATCCGTCACGAGGTACGGAACCTGGGCTGGGAGCGTCTCCAGAGTTGTACCCAGAATCGCCGGTAAGCTCATCAAGGGGGCGTGGACGTCGCAATTCGGCTGGTAGGAGCTTCCTTCCACGGCCATATCGACCCCGTTACACCGGGCGATCAGTTTGAGTAGCGGAGTTTGACAGAGAGCCAGAACAAAGCCGGCTCGTTGTTTGACCTGCGCGGCGAATCGGATGAACTGCAAGTTGTCTCCAAAGCCCTGCTCGGTGTGCAGCAAGATCGTGCGGTCGTGAATGTCCTCTCCGTTCCAGCGAGGACGGTTCAATCGAAAACCGGGATGTTTCTCCGATTTGAGCCGCCATTCGTACTCTCGCCAGCCGCGCTGGTAGTCGCCGGCGCAGAGCAAGGAATAGGCCAACTCGACATGAATCTCAATATTGTCGGGTTGCAACCGCAGGGCTTGCTCGTAGTAACCGATCGCCTCGGGGGAGCGTCCCTGCCGGCATCGGTTCATCGCGAGGTTCTGCAGGATCTCAATCGAGTTGGGCCGGAGTTCTCGGGCGGCCAGGAACGACTCCATCGCCTCATCCAGCTTGCCTTGGTCGGAGAGCACGATGCCCAGGTTCATCCGAGCATCGAATGCGTCGGGCTGCAAGCGCAGTGCCCGGCGGTAGTAAGCGCCGGCCTCGTCCACCCGCCCTTGTTCGTAGAGAGCGAGGCCCAGGTTGTTGAGGATTCGAAAATCATTGGGCCGGAGCTCGCATGCCCGCAGGAAGATTGCCTCGGCCTCGGCGTGGCGACCCAGTCGCCAGACGGCCCCGCCCAGTTCGTTGAGCACGTCGACGTCGTCGGGCCGAAGGCGAAGTGCCTGGCGCGAGATGGTCTCCGATTCGGCGAATCGACCCTGGCGAGCGAGCAGAATCGCCTGGTCGAGAAGACGTGTCTTCGAATCGAACCGGGCCCCTTTGACCGGGTCTCGGGCCGTCGTGGGGTTTCCTTTGCACGAGCTTCGGATGTCTGGCATTGCGGAACCTCCTGTTCCCGTGAAACTTGATCCCGGATTAGACCGCGATCGGCTGATTTTTCCAAGGCCAGCTCGTGGTCCAATAGTTTCAGAAAGGTCGCTACTTCCTGCACTCCACCGGCTTGCCAAACACGGTCACGGCAGCCTTCTTGAAATCGCCAAGGATCTTGCCCCCATCCACCCCCCCGGCATAGGCGGCGTGCTGCACCATGAACACGGTGATCAGGTCGTTCCAGGGATCGATAGACATTTCGGTGGCATAGGCCCCGCCGTGGCTGCAAGGACCAGGGATGACCGGTCCTGTCGCGCCGAGCGACTTGCGCGACGTGAACCAGCCCAGGCCATACCCGTCTTCTCCCTTGCCCTGATTGAGCAGATTGCCGGTTTGGGTCGAGGTCATCTCTCGCACGGATTGTTCCGAGAGGAGCCTGGTGCCGTCGAGAATGCCGCCGCGCAGAACCATCCGGCAGAAGCCGGCGACGTCCGCGGCGGTTGAAAACAAACCGCCGGCCGGATAAGGATGTCGTTTTTTGTCTGACAGCGGATAGGTGAGCTGGCTGATCTTGATCTCCCGGAGCCCCTTGCCACCAGCGGCCGGCGCGTAGGCTTTCGCCAGCCGTTTCAATTGGTCCTCGCTCGGCCAGAAGGTCGTGTCTTTCATGCCGAGGGGATCGAAGAGCCGTTTTTGCATGAAATCTTCGTAGCTCATGCCGCTCGCGACCTCGATCAACCGCCCCACGGTGTTGATGCCGGGGTTGCAATACTCGTAGCGGGTACCCGGCTCGAACTCCAGCGGCGCCGACGCGTAAGAGATAACACCCTCACGCAGCGATAACATGTCGAGTTCACGCTCCCGCGGCGACTGGCCGATCAGGCCGCTCGTATGCGATAAGATCTCGCGCACCGTGATCGGGTGAGCCGGCTTTTTAAGAATGAGCTGGTCCGGCCTCTTTTCGGCGATCATCATCTGGCCCTGAAACTCGGGCAAGTAGCGTTCGACAGGGTCGGCCAGCTTCACTTTACCGGAATCGACAAGCATCATGAAGGCCGCTGCCGTCATCGGCTTGGCAATCGAGGCGATCCAAAAAAGAGCGTCGGGGGGCATGGGCGTCTTGGCACCCAAGTCGGAGTATCCGACCGCTTCCAGGGCAAGGATGTGTTCCGGCGACGACACCAAAACGACCGCGCCCGCCATCACGCCCCGGTCGACGTAGACCTGGAGGCTACTCGCCACGCGTCGTTTCGCCGCCCGCGGCGACCGCTGGCCCATGCCCAGGGCGACCGCCAGCGAGGTCAATCGCGAGCGGAATGGCACCTTGATCATTCGCATTGTTTTTCACGCGTATCCAAGCACCAACGGATCAGTCGCGACGCTTGCTCACTGAATTGGGCAGCCACGTCAAGCCGCGAGTCAACTTCGCTATTTCAACCGATTGATTGGCCCGGTTCAACCCGCGGCCCCTGTCAAACCGTTTTGGCGAATGAATCAACTCGTCTTGACCGTTTTTCGATGTTTGCTAAAAGTACGGCGCTTCCTTTCATCGATCCCCATTCTCGCCTCATGGATGAGGAAAAACAGAGATGACCAAGACAAGGCGCAAGACCCGGTCGTCGCTTTTCAGGCGACTCGCCACCTTCGTGATCGTTTTGATCAGCGGAACGGGGGCCGGGGGATATGCGTTACAAAATCATCCGGTCGTTCAGTCGCTATTGAGCATCGTCACCGGTAAGCCGGTCGATGGGGCCGCGCGGGCGGTCGACGGCTCGTTGGTCACGGACGTTGTCGACGCCCTCAAGCCGCGCGATACGTTCAGCGAGCCGGGGCTGTACGAGGTGGCCGTCGCCAAGGTTGAGCTCGACCAGAAACTCTTTAAACCGGGGCATACCGTCGATATCCAGGCCCGGGTGCGCAAGCTCGGGCCCGGTGGCCGGGACGTGACGCTTTGGGATTCCAAGTCGTTTGGATCGCGGCTGGCGGTGGTGGGAAGAGACGCACTGATCGCGGAATGGCCCGACCGGCCATTTCAGGTTGAGTGGAACCCCGGCGATCAGTTCGTGGTGGAAGTCTACGACGCCAAGACAGGTCTCTTCATCCAGCCCCGGCGATTTGTTCTTGCCCAGGCCGAAACATCGGCGACGGCGTTCCCCCTCAAGTCGGGTGACTTTCCGCTCGCGGCGGCTTCGAAATCCGACTCTCCGGTCGACCCCCGGGCGAACCACGTCGTGCTCCAAAGCCAGCGACTCGCCGGCCTTCATGCCGGGGACGAGGGCACGCCCCAGGTCGCCGAACGTCCCATCGTCATCAAGTAAGAACAAAGCCGATCGGGCCAAAGGAGTCAAAGACGTGGCTACCCGTCTATCCCTCGACCGTTTCGAAGGCAAAGGCAAACAAATCGCCGTCCTCGTGACCGACGACGGCGAGACGCTGAATCTCCCCAAGTCGATGTTGCCGCCAGGCACCCAGCCCGGCGACGTGCTCAATTTCACCCTCGAGCGCGACCCCGCCGCGACCAGACAGGTCGCCGAGGAAACCCGCCAGACGCAAGACAAGCTGGCGGAACGCGACCCAGGAGGAGATATCAAACTGTGACAATGCTCGGCGCGCGGCGCTTGATCGCGGTCGCTCTCGCGTGCCTCGCCATCGTGGCGATGCCCGGATCGGGCGCCGCCCAACTTTTCGGACGACCGGAGGCCTCGACCGCGACGATCGAGGTTCTCGACGTCGGCCAGGGCGACTCGATTCTGATTCGTTCGCCCGAGGGCAAGACCGCTCTGATCGACGCCGGCCCGACCAGGAACGCGGCCTTGAGCGTCCTCAGGCGAAAAGGGATCAAGTCGCTCGACATGGTGGCGATCAGCCATCACCATAGCGATCACTATGGTGGTATGGAGCAGGTTGTCCGCGCGATGAAACCGCGCTATTTCCTCGCCAGCCGATCACGCCACACGACCTCGCTGTACCTGAAGCTCTTGAAGACGGTCGAAGCCGAAAAATTAACCGTCATTGAGCCGACCTCGCGGGCCCGCAAGATCGAACTGGGCTCGGTCGAGCTAACGCTCTTCCCTCAGCCGCCCGAAGATCGGAAAGAGGAAAACAACAACTCCATTGGCCTGCGGGTGAAGTACGGCAACTTCTCGGTGCTGTTGACGGGCGATAGCGAGGAAACCGAGCGGCACTGGTGGCTCGAGCATGACCCCGAGCTGATTCGCGACTGCACAATCCTCAAACTGCCCCATCATGGAAGCCGTAATGGTACCGATGCGAGCTGGCTCCAGATGGTCCGTCCCGCGCTGGCCGTCGCCAGTTTGGGGAAAGATAATAGTTACGGACACCCGCACTCGGAAACGCTCAGCCTCCTTCGGCGGGCCCGGTTGCCGCTCATGCGAACCGACCAGCTTGGCACGATCGTGATCACCAGCGACGGCCGAACGTGGCAGGTCGTCGAGCCGGCCTTGGCCAACCGCGGCCATCCCACGCAAGCCGATATCGATCGCATCGCAGCCAGCACTGACGACGGCTCGATCCCCCGAACAACTCGCAGTCGAGCTCGCTAGGCGGGTGTGTCGGCCGCTGGTACCAGCTCGCAACGCCATTGGCTGGCGAGCGGCGGATGAATGAATTGTCAACGACCCGACACAAGGCTAGATGCGGGATCGGGAGACGGAGCTCCCTCCTACAAATCCTGTAGGAGCCGGCTCTGTCCGGCGACGTTTCTAGCCGTGCCTCGGGACATTGTTAATTGTTGCTCGGCGTCATGGGACTCACCGGCACGAGTGACCCGGGAATCGGATTGACCATGCCGCCTGATCGGTTCAGATTGAAGGGACCGAGCGTCGGCGCGCCTGCTTGCGGGTTGGGGGCATAGGGATCGGTGCTCATCGCCGGTCCCGCGGTTGCTGACTGCGGGACGGTATTCAATGGGCCGGCGGCCGCGACGGGAGCCGTGTCGCGATAGGTCTGTCCGGGTGGCAAAACGGGCGATTCCGACGACGAGGTCGACGGACCTCCGATGACGGTCATCGCGGGATTGGCCGTGGGGTCACCAACCGTGCTGCGGCTGACAACGTTGTTCGTGGCTCCGCCGTTTGTTGGCCCATTACTCGTGTCGGCGCCTGAGCCGACCTGAATCGATAGACTGACGCCCCCCGCCGCCCCCGCGCCGCTGGCCAGGCTAGGAACGCCCGTGATGTTCCCGGGTCTCAAGCTCGAGATGCCCTGGCTGCCGGTGATATAAAGGCTAGTCGGAATCGCGACACCACTGACCGACGCGGCGCTTCCGCCCCCCGAGCTGTTGGCCCCTAGCGAGCCCGCCCCGGAGTTGTTGGCTCCCGGGAACGCTTCGATGAGCGTGTACCCACTCGTCGTAAGAATGATCGTGGCTAAATTGGCGATCGCCGGGGCTACCCGCTCTTCAAGAATGCAGTCGACCAGGTTAGGCCGGAACACCAAACGATTAAACATCTTAGATGTCCAACGACAGGCCCCATCCCACGTCTCTCAGGCTCTTTTTAAAATGCGGACTGACCAGTCAGTCCACATCGCCTTGATTTATCTTAGAGCGTTTGTCGCGATGAGGCAAGAAGAATTTCGGACAGAAGAATTTCTGAGGACTTTCGTTCTGGCCGCCGATCACGGGTTAGGGGCCTGGTTTCTCGCGAGGGGCGACGTTGAACCACTCCTCTTCGTCTAGCCACGCGATCGCATCGGAAAAGTCCATGCGTTTCACGCGCATCACCAGCGCCGCCGCATCGCCGCCAGCCCCACAAGTGGAACAAGACCAGGCGACTGCACCCAGAATGATACGGAACGACGCCTTGGTTTCTTGGTGGAAGGGACAGCGCCATCCCAGAGAGCCGCTGCTCAGGCCCCGCCTTTCCACGGGAGGCCCTAATAACGCGGCGGCGACTTTAGCGAGATCGATGCGTTCCCTAATCTCGCTCCACTCGCCGCGAGATTCAGGTCCCGGCTTGTACAACCGCAACAGAGGCGGCGCCGCTACGAACTTGGTCATCAAAGAAGGCCCTGGATTTGTCAGATTTTCATAAGCCGTACAACCGGCTCGGCACCCTATCTTCTTACACCTAATGATTGGCGCGGTCGTAGGAATTGGGGCGATTCGAAGGCTGAGAAACTCGCGATGGAACCACCTGCCCCTTTGAAATAGCCAAGTTCTCTGGCAGTATGTCATAGCATGTTTTTGATCGTTGGAGATCCGCAACTGAAGATTTTGCGGTGACGGCGATAACCGCGAGAATCTTTACGACCTAGTAGGCCGTCTGTCTTGCATTCCGTTGGCAAAGATTCCGCACTGGTAAACCTTTCAGAGAGGAGAATTTGATGGTGCCGAAATTGGTGGTGGAATTTATCGGGACGTTTTTCCTGGTATTCACGGTCGGAATGACAGTGAAAGGGCCGGACGGGGCGGGCGCATTGGCGGCGCTGGCGATCGGGTCGTCGCTGATGGTGATGGTGTACGCGGGGGGGCATTTTTCAGGCGGGCATTACAATCCGGCGGTGACGTTGGGCGTGACGCTACGTGGAAAGGCGACGTGGGGAGAGGCGATTCCCTACTGGGTGGCTCAGTTCGCGGCGGCCGTTGTGGCGGCGCTCGCGGTCCAGTTTATCAAGGCAAGTGGGTCGCCAGCCGCGACTGCCGGGCCGCCAGGAACGGTCTATTCGGTTCCCGCGAAACTGCTGGTCGAGTTCCTTTTCACGTTCGCGCTCGTCTACGTGGTCTTGAACGCGGCGACGGCCAAAGGGACGGCTGGCAACTCGTTTTACGGCCTGGCGATCGGCTTCACGGTCGTCGTCGGCGCATTTGCCGTCGGACCGGTCTCGGGCGGAGCGTTCAATCCGGCAGTCGCTGTCGGTGTCGCGACGGCCGGAATCGCCGAGTGGGTCAATATTTGGATTCCTCTGGCCGCCGACTTCGCGGGCGGAGCGGCCGCGGCTTTGGTGTTCAACTGCGCTGGACATGGGCGGGGGCAAGGCATGAATCCGGAAGCCCTGGGGCCTGCCCTCTAGCATCCGGAACCGTAAGTGCGTATTCCTAGAGGAGTATGATGCTGGATTCGCGATTGCAGGGCGCGGGAAATCCTGAGGAAAGGGTTGATGCCGCATGCGACGCGTCGATGATGGCGCGTGCGCTCGAGCTGGCGTGCGAAGCAAAGAGCTTGGGCGAGGTACCCGTCGGCGCGGTGGTCGTGCGTGCCGGCCGGGTCCTCGCCCAGTCGTTTAACCTCCGTGAGACACTGCATGATCCGACGGCGCATGCCGAGCGGTTAGCGCTGGCCTGGGCGGGTCGGGCGATCGGCTCGTGGCGGCTTGATGATTGCGTTCTTTACGTGACCCTCGAGCCGTGCGCGATGTGCGCGGGCGCGATCGTTCACAGCCGTATCGCGAGGCTTGTGTATGGCGCGACCGACCCCAAGGCGGGCGCCTGCGAGAGCCTTTACCGCCTGGTCTCCGACCCCCGGCTGAACCACCGGGTGCCGATCACTTCGGGGGTGCTGGCTGACGAATGTGGTGAAGTGCTCAAAGAATTCTTCCAGGAACGCAGGGCTTTTCGTAAGGTGATAGTGTAAAGTCGCCGAAATGACGGAGGGGTGCCTGAGTGGTTGATAGGGCCGGTCTCGAAAACCGGTGTACCGCTTCGCGGTACCGAGGGTTCGAATCCCTCCTCCTCCGCTGGTAAGATCGAGGGGAGACAATTCGTGCCCGCCGAGATTCTCGATGGACGTGCCCTGGCCCAGCAGATTCGCCGCAAAGTGGCGGAGGACGTCGCGGCCTTCACCTCAGAAACGGGAGTGATCCCCGGCCTGACCGTCGTGCTGGTGGGCGATGATCCCGCGAGCGCGGTCTACGTGCGCAACAAAGAGTCCGCGTGCAAAACGGCCGGGATGAAGGGAACCGTTCTCCGGCTACCATCCGACACGACGGAGAGACAGGTCCTGGCCACAATTGACCGGCTTAATGCCGATGCCGCGGTTCATGGAATTCTGGTGCAATTGCCGTTGCCCAAGCATATTGACAGCTCGGCCGTGGTGGAACGAATTGCCCCGCTCAAGGATGTCGACGGCTTTCATCCGTTGAATTTCGGCCTTCTGGCGGCTGGTTCGCCGCGTTTTGTCCCGTGCACGCCGTTAGGCATCCGCGAGTTGCTTGATCCATTCCGGCGTTGAGACCCGCGGCGCCCATGCCGTGGTGCTTGGCCGGTCGCAGATCGTGGGAAAGCCAATGGCGTTTCTCTTGCTTAACAAGGGGCAGGGGGGCGACGCGACGGTCACGGTCTGCCACACGGCCACGCGCGATCCCGCCTCCGTCGCGCGGCAGGCCGATCTGCTGATCGTCGCGATGGGGCGTGCCGAGCAGGTTACCGCCGATTGGGTGAAGCCTGGCGCGGTCGTGATCGACGTGGGCATTCACAAGCGCGCCGACGGCCGTCTCTGTGGCGACGTCGACTTTACCAGCGTGGCCGAAGTCGCCTCGCGAATCACGCCGGTCCCCGGCGGCGTCGGTCCGCTCACGATTGCCATGCTGCTGCGGAATACCCTCATGGCCGCCAGGTACGCCTGCGACGCCCGCGAAGCGGGAGAGTAGGATCGACACCATGATCAAACTCGGCATTTGCAACGAGCTATTTGAAGGCTGGGAATTCGCGAATGTCTGCAATGTCGTCAAAGACCTGGGCTATGACGGGCTGGAAATCGCCCCTTTTACGCTATCGCCCAGGATCACCGACTTACTCCGGCGCGACGGCGGGACCTCAAGTCGATGATGGAGGGGGCCGGGCTCGAGACGATCGGTCTGCACTGGCTGCTGGCCAAGACAGAGGGTTTTTATCTGACCACGCCTGATTCGGCGGTCCGGTTGGCGACGGGCGATTATTTGATCGCGCTGGCCGAGGCGGCCCGCGACCTGGGGGGCTCGCTGTTGGTGCTCGGTTCGCCCAAGCAGCGCGATTTGTTGCCGGGCGTATCCACCGAGCAGGCCGTCGGGTACGCGGTCGAGGTTTTTGAGCGGATCATGCCCGCGATCGGCTCGGTGGGTATCGATCTTTGTCTCGAGCCTCTGGCCCCCACCGAGACCGACTTCCTCAACACGTGTTCTCAGGCGATGGAAGTGATTCGCCGCGTCGGCCACCCTCATTTCAAACTGCACCTCGACGTGAAAGCGCAGTCGAGCGAGCCGGGTGCCACCGTCCCGGAGCTGATACGCCGGTATGCGCCTTTCGCGGGCCATTTTCACGCCCAGGACGTTAACCTTCGCGGCCCCGGCATGGGGGACGTCGACTTTGGCCCGATCATGAGGGCACTCGTCGATGCGCGGTACGATCGATGGGTCTCGGTCGAGGTTTTCGACTTTTCCCCGGGCGCGGTGGAGACTGCGCGGCGAAGTATCGAATGCCTGAAGGCGTCGCTCGCTCTCGCGGGGGTCGACACCTGACGACCAGTCCTGCAATTCAGACGTAATCCGCTGGTCCGGCGGGAGGGCGCGGGACGCCGCCGCTGGCAACGCGGGCCGGTCCCTCGTATTTCGCCCCGTTTTCTCACTCCGGATCTTCTGGGGCATTCGCGGCGACCAGTCCCCCCCGACACGATCGCGATTTCACCCGGGCTGACCTTTTTCAGCTTTTTCGGGCCGGCACCGAAACTTTCCTCGGTAGCTTGCAACCGGAATCCGGCCGGGGGAGAGGTCTCCGTCGGACCATAAGTCGGGAGACGATCAATTCGGCAAAAAGGTGGACGCGGCTGTCCGGTTTGATCAATCCCTGCGCTAGGCCGGTCGAGCCCCGCTCCCAAGCAAACGGGGCCCGGGCTGACATGCGCCGGACTTCTCCTTGCCCCCTGGGCGGCGGCGAGCGGAACCTTCCGGTGTCCAATCGGCTGCCGGGCAGGTCCACGTGCGCTTTGGGGACCGGCTTTAGGGCGACCGAAAAACAACAAACAATGTTTGACCCCGTCGGGCGGCACCGCGCCGGCGGTGCCGCCCGATTTTCGGGAAGCCTGTGCGGCGGCTTAACGCTACCTGCGCGCGCCGGTTCCGTCTATCGCGGGGCCCTACACTGCGCGTCTTCTCAGCCCCCGCCGCGCCGCCCGACCCTGGGTCTCCGTTGCTTCCCGTTCCCACTTTCGGCGATGATCTGAGCAGACACCCGATTTTTGTAGGCGGCCTCTGCGAGGCCTCGCGTTCCATTGCAGGGGATTTTTCCGACCAGCCCGTCTCCAGCTATCATCACGCGCCCGTTCGGCCGCCCTTTCCCAACCGCCCCGTTTCCGGCGGCCGTCCGTGGTCTAACCTAAAAACGAATGCGCCCTCTGACGCGGCGGCTGCACGGCAATTGAGACTTCGGTCCGCAACTGGGCGACGTCCCAGTCCCTCGCCCAACAGGTTGTCGGCGGTCAGTCTCCGTCGGACGCGTCGAGCCACGTGACGTCGCTTAGATCGACATTATTTAGAGTGTCGTTATCGGTGACAAGATACCAATCGTCGTCCGAGTCTGTGCCAAAGATCACATCGACGGCACTGCTGGGAATGATCGTCGTCGCCCCCGATCAGATAGCTGGTATATGCGTCCGCGTCGTCGCCGTCGTCGCCACCATCGTCGCCTGGAATATAGGGTCCATTGAGACCCTCCAGGTCGGTCATGCTGTGCCGCGAAGCCGTCTGATGAGTCCCACTCGGCCAGCACCTGCTTTAGCGCCGTTTCGTTGAGGTTGACAGTTCCGGCGATGAAGATATCACCCGTCGTGCTTCCCAGGTTATATCCCAACGGCCAGCCGTACACCGTGTCCGGCCCGAGCCGCCGACGACTAGGTCCCGCCCTCCCGCGGTCGTGCCGCTCGCGGTGCTACTAAACGCCCCGCAGTGCGCGTAAATTATGTCGCTACCACCGCCGGCCACGATCAGATTGTAGCCTCCTTCGCCCCCGTCACCGCCGAAATTGCCATAGATCGTGTCGTTGCCGGAACCGGTAAGGATAACGTTATTGCCCCCCTCGCCACCATCGCCGCTGAGGTTTCCGTAGATGGTGTCGCTACCATTGCCCACCGTGATGACGTTGCTGCCACATTTCCGCTGCGTGTCGGTGCCACCGGCTGTGCCATAGATGACGTCGTTCCCGTTGCCGGCGGTGATAAGATTATTGCCTCCCTCAGCGCCATCGGCCGCGCCGTAGTTGCCGTAGATGGTGTCGGCGCCGTTGCCTACCGTGATGACGTTGTCGTTCTTCCCCTCGGCGCCGTCACCGCTGCCGGCGCCGTTGCCATAGTTGCCGTAGATGGTATCGCTGCCGTCTCCGGCGGTGATGGTGTTATTGCCACCTTGGGGTCCCGTGCCGCCGTAATTGCCGTAAATGACGTCGTTGCCCCTCCCGACGGTGGTGATTGTGTTGCTTGGATCCTCGACGCCCGACGGGTTGGGGCTGTTCCCTTCACCGTTGCCATAAATGGTGTCGTTGCCGCTGCCGGCCATAATCGTATTGGGGCCGCCACCGCCGAAGATCGTGTCGTTGCCGCTGCCCGCGGTGATGGAGTCGCCACCCCCGCCGCCAATGATCGTGTCGTTGCCGTAGTCGCCATAGATGACGTCATTGCCGTTTCCGGCGGTGATGGTGTTGCTGCCCCCTTGATAGCCGGTCACGCTGTAATTGCCGTAGATGATGTCGTCGCCGTCGCCAACTTTGATGGTATTATTTGGGTCGGCCACGGAGGTGTTCGGGCTGGTGCCCGTACCGTTGCCGTAGATGGTGTCGCTGCCGCTGCCGGCCACAATCGTGTTTGGGCCGCCGCCGCCGTAAATCGTGTCGCCGTAGCCGTTGCCCGCCACGATCGTATTCGCGGCGCCACCGCCGATGACGATGTCGCCGGCGGCATTACCCACGGTGATCCAGCTCGGGATCGTGGAAAGGCCGCTACAGTCGATTTCGTCCGCGCTGGAGTAATAGGTGTCGTATTCGTTCACCTCTACATCGCCGGTCACGTTGCCGACGCTTGTGAAGAATAAAAACGGGTTTCCAGGGGTCGGAGCGATTCCGGCTAATTCCGTCACGTAGATGTCGACCGTGCTCGCACTCGTGCCCTGCCCCTGCACGAACTCAACGCTGTCGCCACCCGAAGTTCCGTACCATACGAGGTTATTTGTTCCGTTGACGCCCGGCACCACGCGTACCCGCCACGTCGAAGCTGTCGCCGGCGACGGGACCCTGGCCGAAGCCCTGGAGCCAGATATCCAACGTGTAGCTGATGCCCGGGTTGTTGACCGTCAGCGCAGGGAACGTGGCAATTCCGTTGATGGCCTGGACTGTCAGTGTTCCCCCAGTGTGCTCCCACCCGGGTTGTTTCCCAGCGAGAGGGTCACGTCGCCATCGTAGGGCAACTCGTTGCCGGCATATTCCAAGAACGGGTCATAGATCGAGATCTGAACGCCGAACGCTTGGCCGGCCATGACGCCCCCGCCAGGGGGTCCGGTGTCTTGAAAAACCGCCGGCGACGATGATCAGCACATGAGGCAGATGGTTGGGTTGCGAACTCTTGATGTCAATCGTCTTCGTTTCGACCAGCGCTGATGTTGCCCTTAGTCGTCCATCACGTGCAGGGTTTCTCTTTCCAAAGAAACCTTGTTGCGGTGGTACTCGCGATAGATTTCAAAGCCGCCTAAATAAATGCGCTCATGCGCTCTCGATCCGTCAGGGCGTTCGGTGATTTTGCGGACGCGCTGTCCGGCGGAATCGTAGACGTAAAACGTTCTCTGCCCGTCACCGTGCTTCACAACTTGTTCGCGCGTGACGTGGAGTTGATTTTTGAAATCCCAGCCCGAGTGTGGCAGGTGCGGC
>CAWHKI010000284.1:0-26574 GCA_963829765.1 uncultured Isosphaeraceae bacterium
GTGCGTGGGCCAAATAAAGGTATGGCTCGCCAGAACAATGCTGCACAGCATGAGTAAAATTCCGCTCATGCCGAAAATGCCGAAACCGGGAAAGACAAAGATCTCGACAGCCAGGCTGACCAGCCCGATCAAGAACAAGATGATCTCAAGCTGATCGGCGGTGCCGCTTAAGTAATGGCTCCAGAAGAAGAGAAGGAACGCCAAAGCGGAGATGATCGCCGGCAGCCCGATGCCAGGCAACTTGAGCTCGACGATGAGCATAAAGGCCCCGATGAAGAGCAGGAGCCAGCTCACGTAGGGTTCCATGAGGATGGTGACGAACGAGTCGACCCAACTTCGGCTGTAGGTGCGGATCGCGCGGGCCGCGCAACCCGTAGAGGGCCTTGAGCTCGTCGTCGTCGTTGACGACCTGGCCCAGGCCGTATGACTCCGCGTCTTTCGAGGCGACCGTCAAAACGGAACCGGGTTCCTTCCGGATCTCAATCGCTTGAAAACGGCCCGGCTCGGCGTCCAGTTCCATGCGCAGAATCAGCCGGGCGGCGCCTGTCTTCGAATCCTTTGCTTCGACCACTTCGACATCGGGATCGACCATGGCGACGGCCACCGCGTCGGGATGTGTATGTTGACGAGCCAGGATCGCCGCTTTCTTGGCCAGGCTCGTCCGCGTCCGGTCGTCCAGGTCATGTAAATGCCCTTGACGACCGTTGATCATCTGGGGGACGTCGCCCATCTGGGCCGACTTCCTGAAAACGATGTCGCGGCAAGCCAGAGGCACAAGCGCGGCCACCCCGGTGGCACGATCGTCGATATAGGCAACCGTTTTCATGCCCTTGATGGCCGCGACCTTGTCAACGAGGTTTTCGCCAGCCGTGTCGACGCCGCCCGAACTGTTGATCTGCAAGAAGAGCAAGTTCGTTTTCTGCTGGCGTGCCAGTTCCAGGCTGCGGGTCAGGAAGGAAACCATGCCGGTGTCGAGAGGGCCTTCGAGCTTGATCCACACCGGGCGGACTTCTTGGCCTAAGGTTGGGTCGTCGATGGCCGATTGCCGACCGATCCGGTAGATGCCGCGGACCTCTTCCGGACTTTCAGCGGTTCGCTTGCAGAATCCCTCCTCGCGTGCCCGGTCCGCGACCAACACACCGCGCTGGCCCCCTTCCCAGGCCGGCCGATTGTCGATGACGTCGTGTTTTTGGCGAAAGGCCTTCAAGTTGTCGGCAAGCACGTAGTGAACGCTCTTGTCGGCGGTTTCGAACCAAGCGAAGGTCGGCATCACGGTCGAGCATTCCGAGTAACAGGTCGGGATCGCGCGTCTTGCGCATGGCCAGGAATTGCACTGGTCCACGTAAGGCGGCGTCGACGGCGTGGCCTTCGGGAGTGATTGGGCCCAGGCTGGCGGTCGGGCCCATCACGATTTCGTCGCAGGCGATCGCCGGAAGGACGGCATAGCCGCGTAACGGCTGCGGCACGTATCCCACCGTCATTTTGGCCCCGCCCAGTTCCTGGGAAATGTGCCGGGCGAGGTCGTAGGAAGCACCAAATTCACTCGTCCCTGGCGCTGTCTCGCCCGGCAAGAACACGAAGACCAGGATCGGCTTCTTCGCTTGATCGGCGGCCGCGTTGCGGTCGACAAGTTGTCGGGTGGCAGCCCGAATGTGCGTGAGCGTGTCGTGAGTGATCGGTTCGGTAATTGGGAAAAACTGTCCGGGGGCGAAATCCGTGTCGGTCGCCGCTTTGCCTGACTGGGCATTCGTGCACGGGACGATCAGGTTGAGCACCAACACCAAGGCCGAGGACCTTACGTGGCTATGGATTACACGGGGGCGAATCATAGCAGCCGGACTCCCTCCGAGAGTCGAACGCGCCTCTGTTTTCCCTGTCGCGACGTTGCAAACCGAGTGCCAAAGCCACCCTGTTCCGCGAGAGCGCTTCACAGAAGCCGAACACACCGACTCAGCATGCCTTCGAGGGCGCGAATCGAACCAGCCCACTCGCTATCCACGTGATTATAAGCTCAGCGATAGGGAGGGTCAAACATCCCGTCGAAGCGGCGAGCCTCAGGCTCGCCCGCGCAATCAGGGCGGGCCGAAATGGCCCGGCGACAAGGACGAATAATGGTGGCAAGTGCTTGACGGTCGTGTTTGTTCGACGGGAATTCACCGCGTCCAAGGGGCTCAACGGGGCTGGTCGGCATCGTCGTCGGCCGGAAGACGCTTTGCGGTTTGGTCTTTCAATTGTTGCCGGCGCGCGGAGATTGGTCGCCGGGGCCTGTCCGCCGGGATTGCGCTGGAGCTTAAACCCATGACCGGGGTTCACTCCCACAAAGAGTCGGTCGTTCACGGGCTGGTTTGCCTTGATGTTCGACAGTTGGAAGTGCTTGGAACTTTTGCGGTCGGGACCAAGAAGAGAAATCCGCTTGGGGAGCAAATACGCACTATCAAGATAGATGTAGGCGATGCTAAAGGTCTCCTGGTCTTCCTTGAGCAAGGGCTTGACCTCGACCAGGTAGCCCGTCTCGTCCTGTTCCAGCAGTCTCATCGCGTAGCGTTGATTGGCGTCGGCCGCCTTCATGTTGAACAGGAACGGGTAGGGGCCCTTCCTCGAGGGCGCGTTTGCGCTGATCTTTGTCGAGCGGAAAGATGTAGACTTGCTTCACGTCGTAGCGATACTGCCAGATCTCTTTGCCCGTGCAGACGAGCGTCTCGAACGGCACCGAGACTGGCTTGTTGTCTTTCATGACGGCGACAAGCCTCTTTTTCTTCTTGTCATTGGGATCGGCCTGTTCCTGCATCTTGACTTTGCGAAAGTCGAGAAAGGCGAGCTGAGGGTTTTTGAAGGCGGCATGGCCGAGATAGTGTTCTTCGTCGCCCCACTTCGGGTCTTTGTCGACTCGATAAAGGGAGAGTTCGAGGGTCTGGAGCTTCTTGCTCTGACCTTCCCATTGCAGAAGCAACTCCTGCATGTCGGTGGTTGGCGGCCGCCGAACGGCCGTGGGCTGTTGCGCTCTGCGCGGGCCGCGCAACACTGCCCGGTTCTTGGGCGGCGACCCCCGCGAACCCCACCAAGAGCAACGCGACGAACGGCGAGCGTGAAAACTTCGATGAACGTGCCATGTGCGATCGTCCTCCTTGCTTTCCGACCGAGCCTGGCTGGCCGGTGCGACATCCCGCTCGCAAAAGTCCGCGAGCACCGCCGGGACGGGACCCTACCATAGCAGGGGAAAGTTGACCAGGGCAGCCATGCGGGCTTTGAGAGCAATACTCCGTGCACTCCGTGCAGACGCCAGACATTCGTTCCTTTGTTCAAGCTTGCTGCAATTCAGGCGGAAGCCGGCGGGGCATCCCGGGGCGGGTGTTGCATGGGGCCGGTGCCGCCATCGCGGGGCTGAGCGTCCTGCGTCGGCCTCCGTGTTTCGGCCATTCAGCCGGCGGATTGCACGGCCGTTGATGAAGCCGCGGTCCACCAGAACCTGGTCGCTGCTCATCTGAATAGACACGGAAAAAATGGCGGAGAATGGCGCTTTTTCGAAGGCCAAAAGCGCCATTTTTCGGTCGCTTGGGCCAAGGCCACTAAACACAAGCCATTGGCTTATCAGCTCTTATGTCAGCGGACGTTTTTGGCGCCAGAGGGCGAGAAAAATGGCGGGCGCCATTTTCGGGCGAGGAGCTTGTCGACGCGACTCAGAGGCCGTGTATTCAACTCAAGTGTCCGTTTCCTTCGTCTGGTGTTCCCGTTCCTCGCCGCGGCCGCCGACCCGCCCTGTTTGCCGGCTGCTTTCCGCAGTCCACCGCAACGCCCCGCACAGGTCCCACGTCCCGTCCGATCCTTTGAATTCGTCGTCGCGATCGACGTCTTCCTGGCCGCCGAGACGCCGCCGGCGCCGGAACCGAGCCTTGCCGTTCGCGTTTACTCTCCGAAGCGGGTTGGCAATTAACCGGCTTCGAAAAATTGCAGAGGATCCGTGTGCCCTTCGAAGGTGGCAGCGCGCCTTTCGAAGATGGCACGAAGATAGCGAAGATGGCGGCCGTTCCGCGAGCGGATCTTTGCGCCGGTTGCCGCGATCATGCCGCCTCGTTTTCCGCTTTTTGATGGTGTGGGATCATAAGAGCCCCAGCACCAATAACGAGACGACAGCAGTTTTAGTAAAACTCTCCTTCCCGCCACTCTGTTACCGGGCTTTGAACTATGCCGACGTTACCCTTGCGATGGAAGTCTGTGCCTTTCGCCCGCGTTCATCCATGAATTTCTCCATGAACAATCAGCGAAATGTGGACTTGGCATTTTTGGCGATTTTCAGCCTGGATCCGTCTCAGAACAGCAATCAGCTACTTGAAGCGCGTTAAATGGTGTCAGTTCATTTTAACCTCCCGTCGCCCGCTCTCGGCGGCACCGCTGCGCGGTGCCGCCCGACGGGGTCAAACAGGGTTTTTTGTTTTTCGGTCTCCCTAAAGCCGGTCCCCAAGCGCACGTGGACCTGCCCGGCAGCGGATTGGACGCCGGAAGGTCCCGCTCGCCGCCGCCCAGGGGACAAGGAGAAGTCTAGCGCATGTCAGCCCGGGCCCCGTTTGCTTGGGAGCGGGGTTCGACCGGCCAAGCGCCAGGGATTGATCAAGCCGGACAGCCGCGTCCACCTTTTTGCCGAATTGATCGTCTCCCGACTTGTGGTCCGACGGAGACTTCTTCCCTGGCCGGATTCCGGCTGCAAGCTACCGAGGAAAGTTTCGGTGCCGGCCCGAAAAAGCTGAAAAAGGTCCGCCCGGGCGAAATCGCGATCGTGTCGGGGGGACTGGTCGCCGCGAATGCCCCAGAAGATCCGGGGTGAGAAAACGGGGCGAAATACGAGGGACCGGCCCGCGTTGCCAGCGGCGGCGTCCCGCGCCCTCCCGCCGGCACCGCGACTTACCTCTGAATTGCAGTTCAACCTTGTAGCACGCTCGCCTTGAGAATGGGCGTCTGGCCGATGGGGACGTCGGCCTCGGTAGGCCTCGAGGAAGTACACGAGCTTGCGAAATCTGTATAAGCCAAATCTCTGTAATCACTTACAGTCTAAGAGCGACTTTCGGTATTAAACTTGCATAGCCTTCTAGCATTGTGAGATTTGTGACCTTGTGTATTTCCACGAATCGGAGGAGTCCCGATGATGCGTCCTGAGCCGATACGCGAGATTGCACCGCCCTCTTGGCCGTTACCGTTGATTTCGAGTCATCCCCGAGGAACACGTCGGCTGGCTTGACGGATGGCGGCTCGACGCTAACATAGCTTTGGTGCAACCACTCACCGGAAATGGGTGGATTCGCTTTGCTTAGAGCTGAAGCACGAGGGCCGGATTCCTGGGATGCCGTCACTGGAACGTCCGAAACTTCGGCCACTCATGCTGCGGCGCAGTCGAGCACCAGGGCCAGTCGTTTGTCTTGTTTCAGGATCCTTACGGGCGTCGTCTCGGAAACGGTTCACCTTCCACTCGACGGCTATGAGCATGTCGTCCGCCACTTCGACGGACAAACGCCGCTGATCGATATTCAGGCCAAGGTTCTTCGCCACACGGGTCTGTTTCTCGGGCTTGATGAACTGGTCGACCTGGTTCGCCGGCTCGATGCGGTGATGATTCTTGACGGGCCTACATTCGCCGCTTTTCACCAAGCCTATCGCGATTCGGGTCGGCGGCCGGCCGCGTTAGCCGGTCGTTCTTATGCTGGCAGCCTTCGGTCATTGCGGGCCAGCTCGATCAGTTTTTCGTGGACGGGCACGGTGCTGGGCTGCCGGCGGCCGACGGTACGGCGAGTATGCCGGGGGTTCGAGGGGTCTTGAGCCCGCATATCGACTTTCATCGCGGCGGCTCGGTTTACACTTGGTCGTACAAGGAGCTTGTCGAAAACACGCAGGCCGACACGTTCGTTGTCTTGGGTGTCGCCCATCAGTACTGCCGGCGACGATTCGCCCTGACTTCAAAGGACTTCGAGACCCCCCTGGGTTTGGTGCCGACGAATCGATCATATCTGGATTCGATCGTCGCGATGGTGGGCCGCGATTACTTTGACGACGAGCTCGCGCACCGTACCGAGCATTCCATCGAGTTTCAGGTCGTCTTCCTGCAATATCTGCTGGGGGGCCGTCGCGATTTTCGATCGTGCCGATTCTCGTTGGTTCGTTTCACGAGTTGATGGAGAGAGGGATCGACCCGATCGACGATCCCGACGTGGGGCGGTTCATTCACGCGCTTCGGGCCGCCGAATCGTCGCATGGTAAGCGGGTCGCCTATATTGGAGGCATCGACCTTTGCCATGTCGGCCCGGAATTTGGCGACCCTCAACCGGTCGACGCGGGCTTGCAGCGAGCAGGTTCAGTCGTTTGACGATCTCATGCTCGACCGGGCGGCGGCCTGCGACCCCGGCGGCTGGTTCCGCACGGCTGCCCAGGTGGGCAACCGCTACCGCGTCTGCGGTATTGCCGCGACCTATACAATGCTTCATGCGATTGGCCCGGCGCAGGGACGGCTGCTGAAATACAAGCAGGCCCTCGACGACCGCCGTACTTGCTGCGTGAGCTTCGCCAGCATGGTTTTCCATGCCCAGGGGCCTTCTCTCACCACGACCGAGACACATGTCGCAACAGTTGCCTAGTCAAATGATCCCAGCCCCGGCGAATAGCCTGCCTGATGCCGCCGCGCACAGCCTTGCCCGGCCCCGGCGAACATTCTCGCTGAGGTGATGCGTTACGACAAAGACGCCACGTCGGGCCGCTGGGACGGACCGCGTTACAAGATGACCTATCGCATCCTGGGAAACGGGCCACCGTTGATCGTGGTGCCGGGGATCGCTTCGACATATCGTACCTACGCCTTGCTGCTCAATCGCCTGGCCCAGCGATTTCGAACCGTCGTCTACGATTACCCGGGCGACCAGCGGTGGGACGACGCCAAGCTGGACGAGATCAGCCACGATCACCTTGTCGACGACCTTTTCGGCTTGATCGATCACCTGGGTATTGGCGGCGTGTTCTTGGTAGGACTATCGTTTGGATCGACAGTCGTGCTCAAAGCCCTGCTTCGTGAGCCGCGGCGGTTCCCCAAGGCGGCCGTTCAAGGAGCGTTCGCGTGCCGCGAGTTTACGCGGGCCGAACGATGGGCGCTGTGGTTCGGGCGGCTGGTGCCGGGTAACGCCGCCCGTCTCCCGCTGCGCCGACCGATCCTGACGTACAACAACAAAGGGGAGTTTCCCTCGCTGCTCGAAGATCGCTTCCGCTATTATCTCGACCAGAACGGCCTTACCCCGATCAAGTCGCTGGCACATCGTGTGAGGCTGCTCATGGACCTGGACCTCCGGCCGATGCTCGGTGAGATTACCAGCGAGGTTCTGCTGATCCAGGGCAATGAAGACCGAATCGTGCCGCGCCGTTATTTCGACATGTTGCATTCGTCGCTGCCCAAGGCGGAAGGGGTGATTTTACCCACGGTCGGCCATCAGCCTCACTTGACGCACGCCGAGCGGCTCGCCGGACTGATCGGTGATTGGCTGCTTCCTTGCGCCACGGCGGGGTGCGGCGAGGAACACGGATCGCAAGGCCGGTGCGGTGCTCTGTCTGTCAGCGAGACCGAGAAACCGAATCGTGAGGTCCCTGTTTGATGTGCATCCTTCCCGTAGTACAATGGCGCCTTGAGTATTTTTTGCCAAGGGCGAGCGACTGAGCGGGAACTGGAACGGGACCGGCATTCAGAGAGAACAACGGTGAGCGACTCCCGATCGAAGCTGGTGATTTTGGGGATCGGTGACGATGGTCTCGCCGGTTTGACCGAAGGAGCGCGCCGGCTGTTGTCGTCGGCGGACTTGATCTTAGGGCGCGCCGTCGACGCTTGCGCTGCTGGACGCATTGCCGGGTCGAAAGCAAGGCGCTCGAGCCCGACATGAGCGTCGCCCTGCGGCAGGTGCGGGCGGCGCTCGAGTACAAAAGCCCCGTGCTGGTGTCTAGTGGCGATCCGCTTTTTTATGGAGTTGCCCGCTACCTTTGTGATCGACTTGGTAAAAATCTTTTCGAGGTTGTGCCGCATGTCAGCAGCATGCAACTGGCATTCGCTCGCATCAAGGAAAGTTGGGAGGACGCTTATCTGACCAGCCTGACCGGCCGGCCGATCGAGGCGGTCATCGACCGGATCAGGACCGCCGAGAAGATCGGCCTGTTTTCGAGCGACGAGTATACGCCGGCGCGTCTGGCCGTTCAGCTTTTAGAACGGGGGATCGATTATTTTCGGGCCTACGTTTGTGAAAACTTGGGCTCGCCCGACGAGCGGGTGACACAGGCGGTGCTCGCGGACTTGGTGGCGATGGAGTTCAACCCGCTCAACGTGATGATTCTGATTCGCGAGCCCAACCGGCCCGACCTGGCCAGCCGCGCCAGTCGACACCGGCTTTTCGGCAACCCGGATGATGCGTTTGCCCAGTCTCTTCCCAAGAGGGGGCTGATCACGCACGCCGAAGTGCGAGCGATCGCGTTGGCTCAGCTCGACATCCGTTCGACCAGCATTGTCTGGGACATCGGCGCGGGCTCTGGCTCGGTGGCGATCGAGGCGGCCCAGCTTGCATCTCAAGGAATGGTGTACGCGATCGAACCCGAGCCATCAGACGTCGCGCTCATTCAGGCGAACGCCGAGCTGTTCGGTGTGCCTAACGTCCGTGCCATCCTGGGACGGCGCCCGAGATCTTGGCGAGTCTGCCCGAGCCCGAGGCCATCTTCGTGGGCGGGACAGGCCGGCAAGTCGACGCGGTCTCGAGCGCGGCGTTCGCAAGGCTGTGTCAGGGGGGAAGCATGGCCGTTAACGTGGCGACGATTGAGGGGCTGGCCACCGCCTATCACACGCTCAAGGCGCTCGCCGGCGAGGTTCGCGTGTGGAACGTGTCCATCTCACGCGGCATCGAACAAATGGATCGGCTACGGTTCGAGTCAATCGCTCCGACATTCCTGCTGGCAGTCACCAAACGAGACGAATCGCGTGATTAGCCTTTGTCTGCCCGGGATCCCACCGACACGAAAACTTCCCATTGAAAGCCTTCCCATGAGTGGCTCATTGCACTCACAGAATCGCGAGGTAGAATTCCTATGGCGGAGACGCCGGAGCCGGAGCTCGACTTAATTGCCGTAGGCGCTCACCCCGACGACGTCGAGATCGCCTGCGGGGGCACGCTGGCTCGGCTGGCCCGTCGAGGTTACGCCGTGGGGATCGTCGACTTGACTGATGGCGAGCCAACGCCCCACTCGCCGGGGCCCGAGGTTCGGCTCGCCGAGGCCGAGCGAGCCGGTCAAATCCTGGGGGCCGTGCGGCGGATCAACCTTAATTTGCCGAACCGGCGCTTGTTCGATTCGTTCGAAGCTCGAGTTGCGCTTGCTAAGGTGTTCCGCCGTTACAAACCCAAGGTTGTCCTTGGGTTCGGCGGTAAGACCGTACTTGCCTCGCCTGACCATCACCAGGCGATGCTGATTACCGACGCGGCCGTTTTCTACAGCAGGCTGACCAAGTGGGACGAGTATTTCGACGGCATGCCGACGCACACCATCGTCAACCAGTTAAGTTTTCCGATCGCCATGCACGGGTTGGACTTACCCGATGCTTCCGGTTACATTGTTGCAGACATCGGATCGACGCTGGACGTGAAGCTTGACGCGATACGCGCTTACAAGACTCAGTTCCCGCCGAGTAAGGGGGGGATTTTCCGGGCGGTTGAGGCCATGAATCGATATCAAGGTCTCACTGCCGGTTTCGATGCTGGCGAGGTGTTCATGACTTATCGATCGGTTGGTATCGACGACTTGATGCGCTGGGCTAGCCCGGCGCACGCACGGCCGTGACCCATTTTCTGAGTAGAGAATCTGTTTTCTTGCGGAAGGGTGAATCCCAGGTGAGTTGGTTTTCGCGACTGCCGAACTGGCTAAAGGGCTTGGTTGGCCACGGGAAAGCGGATGACGTCGAGCCCGCGACCGAAGAGTTCTCAACACTTTCGTCATTCACTTTGCTACCCGGCCAACTGAAGCTGAGGGTGGGCGTGGTCTCGGTACGGGGGAATTACCGAGAGCACAACGAAGATAATTTCTTCGTCCCTGGTCGGCGGTCGGTCCGGCACGACAGTTCGTCAGAAAGCAACTGCGAGATGCCCGCGCTCACGCTCGAACCTTCTAACCTCTTCATCGTGGCCGACGGCATGGGGGGGCAGTTGGCCGGGGAACAAGCGAGCCTGATGGCCGTTGAGCTCATACCCCGGGCCATCGCCCGCCGGCTTTCCCCCGATGAAAAGGACCCCAAGCAGATCAAGCAGGCGATCCGCCAAGCTGTCGCCGATGTGAATCAGGAGATCCTCGGCAGCTCGGGAGCGATCTACGCGTACTCCAACATGGGTACAACGGTGGTGCTTGCCCAGTACCGGTTCGATCGCGTCTACGTGACGGGCATCGGTGACTCGCGTGCTTATCGCCTGCGCGATGGCAAACTTGAACGGCTCACCAAGGACCACTCGTTGGCCGACGCACTGCTCGACGCCGGTACCATCACCGCGGAAGAGCTGCCTACCCATAAGTTTAAGAACGTCTTGTATCTCTATCTGGGCAGCAAAGACGCCCGCAGTGGCCCCGAAGAGGTCCGCGAGCTCGACGTGCGGCCGGGCGACCGGCTGCTGTTGGCCAGCGATGGGCTTACCGGCGTGGTCTCCGATAAAGAACTGGCCAGGATCATGGGAACGGTCAATGACCCTCAGCAGGCTGCCCGCGATCTCAAAGACCTGGCCCTGGCGAACGATTCCAAAGACAACGTGACCTGCCTGATCGTTCACGCCATCGCGGTGCAGAATTCTTCGAACGCGCCTGGCCAATCCCTTTCTTCCGAGAGCCAGACCAAAGAAATAGGCACCACGGACGGCACGGACACGACGTCGGAAGCCTTGGCTTCCGACGTGCCTTCCCCAAGTGCGTCGCAGGTCTGACGGTTGGCGGCCTACTGTTTGAAAACGTGAGGACAATGCTTGGGTTGGACGAGTTTACGGCCAACGTCACCAAATCGGGGCTCGTTTCGCCCGAAGTCGTTGCCTACGTCCTATCGCGGGTCGATCCTCGGCCGGTCGACGACGCGGCGGTGCGATTGGCGCGGGAACTGGTCGGCGGAGGCTGGCTCACGGCCTATCAGGCCCGCAAACTCTTGGCGGGAGCCACCCGAGGGTTCTTCCTCGGTGGTTATCGCCTCCTCCGCCAGCTCGGGGAAGGGGGCATGGGCAAAGTCTACCTGGCCGTCGGCGATGATCGCCAGAATGTCGCCATCAAGGTGCTCCCGCCGCGCAAGGCCCTCGAGGAAGAAAACGCATTACGGCGTTTTCACCGCGAAATGGATCTCTCGCAGCGCTGTTCTCACCCCAACCTGGCCCGCACGATTTCGGTGGGCAGCGATGGCGACGTCCACTTCATGGTGATGGAGTATATCCCCGGCAAAAGCCTGTACCAGCTCGTCAAGAGCGAGCGCAATGGGCCCCTGCGCGTACCCGATGCCGCTCGGCTTTTCCTCAAGCTGGTGGGCGGTCTCGAAGCGGCCCACGAAGCCGGCCTGATCCATCGCGATATCAAGCCGTCGAACATCATGATCACGCCCGAGGGAGACGTGAAACTGCTCGACATGGGGCTGGCACGCGCGCTCGGCGACGAGACGGGACTGACGCTCGTCAACACAGTCCTGGGTACGCTCGACTACGCGAGCCCCGAACAACTTCGCGATGCCACCAAGGCCGACGTGAGGAGCGACCTGTATAGCGTCGGCTGCACGCTCTACTTCACGCTGGCCGGCCAGGCCCCTTTCGAGGGGGGCGACATGATCAACAAGATCTATCGCCAACGCCTGGAAGACCCCGATCCGCTCGAAAAAGTCGCGCGGGGCGTGCCGGCGGCCTTCGCCGCGCTTGTTCGCAAATTGATGAACAAGGATCCCAACGAGCGACACCAGAATTGCGCGGAACTGCGCGACGACCTGATGCGCTGGACTGACCCCGAACGCGTTCGCGCGATCCTCGGCAGTGAAGCCGACACGGCTCGCAGCTTCCGGCCGCCGCCGCCCGAGTTGGTGGAAGAAGATCTTCGTCTCCTCGACCGCGACGGCCCATCCTCCAGTAGCGATACGATTTCTCTGCGCGAGCTCGGCGCGGCCGAGCCCTCTTACGCTCCCCGCCATCAGGCGCCCATGCCCCCTCTTTCCGCCGTCGTTCGCTCCACTGGCAAACGCGAAGCCGTCTTACCGAGGCTCGCTCAGCAAGCCTCGAACGACGACTTGCGCTGGCTGATCTATTTCGCAATTGTGGCCGCCATCGCCGGCGTGATCGCGATCATCTCGATCGCGATTTTTCAATGGTTCTGAGTGTTTTGGCCTAATGTTTGCTGGTTAAACTCTCGTTCGCTGCGTCTGGCCCACGCGCGTGAGTTTGCGCGCCCGGCCTCAGGGGTGTCCGCGAACTTGGAAAAATCGCCCGCCCGAGTCTGCCTGTTTGATCATTTGGGCCAGACCAGTTTCGTCCTCAAGGTGAATTTCATGTCGACAATTTCCTTAAGCTCAACGAGATTAACCACTTCGGATCTCCGATCGCCGGTTTCGGACACCACTTCGCCTGAAGACGTCGTCGAAATTGGCCTGCTTCTACCCGCGAAATGGGCGACTGCGCTCATTGACTTGTCGACGAAGCGACAAGAGAGCGTGGGCCACTTGATCCGCGCATGCATCGGTCGCGCACTTGTCGAATACGACACTTCTGTCTGAGAGGCTGCCAAATTTCGCGGCAGCCCGCTTGGGCTTTTGCTTCCTTGACTTTTGTACAGAAAATGGCTTGCGATCAGCCGTCTGTCACGCGAGAATCATCACATTGTATCGTCAGCCTCAATGAGCTTCTCGCGCAAGTTTTCGAACGAAACATGGACAGGCCAGGGGATCGCAATGACGATGTTCTTGATCGGTTTCACCCGGCCGTCTCGTTGTGGTTTCGTGAGCACTTCGGAGAGCCGACGCGTGCTCAGCTCCTTGGCTGGCCCGCGATTGCTTCGGGGCGGCACACTCTGATCGTGGCTCCGACGGGCTCAGGCAAGACTCTTGCCGCTTTTCTGGCCGCACTCGATCACATTTGGCGCACGCCTGCCGGCTGCAAGGGCGTGCGAATCCTCTACATCTCGCCCTTGAAGGCACTCAATCAGGACGTCTGGCAAAACCTCCAATTTCCGTTGGCCGGAATCCTGGCCCAATCGCAGTTGATCGGCTCGCCGTTGCCCGCGCTTCGCGTGGGCGTTCGCAGCGGCGATACGCCGGCCCATGAACGAGCCGCGATCGTCCGCAAGCCCCCAGACATCCTGATCACCACGCCCGAATCGCTGCATCTGATGCTGACAAGCCGCGCCAGGGAGATCCTGCGCGGGATTTCTCACGTGATCATCGACGAGATTCACGCGGTATGCGGTAACAAGCGCGGGGCCTTCTTAGCCCTTTTGCTCGAGCGATTACAAGCGATCGCCGCAAGGCCATTGATCAGGATCGGGCTGTCGGCAACCCAGCGCCCCGTGGAAGAGGTCGCTCGCTTTCTGGGGGGCCTTGAATGGGGTGGAAATCCGTCGACGCCGCGGAAGGCACTGCCTCGGCCTGTCACGATTATCGATGCCGGCTGGCGCCGAGACCTTGATCTGCAAGTGATCTGGCCGCGGAAGCTCGACCGAGGCGGAGTCTCCGGCTCGATCTGGCCCGAGATCGAAAGTGAGCTCTTGTCGCTCGTGCGGGGACACCGCTCGACGATCATCTTCGCCAACAACCGGCGCATGGTCGAGAAGCTGACGTCACGGCTCAATGAGCTCGCCGATGATGGGATCGAGCGGCCCGCGACCGGCGCGTCCGTCTTGGGCGCTGGCCCGCCGACCACGCCGGCGGCCCCGACCGAAGGTTTTCCTGGCCAGGCTGCTGACCCGGCCTATTCGAGCCCGTTCCGGGCCCATCACGGAAGTATCAGCCTCGACGAGCGGCGAGCCACCGAGGCCGCGCTCAAGCGGGGCGAGCTCGCGGCGGTCGTGGCGACTGCGTCGCTCGAGCTGGGCATCGACATGGGCGCGGTCGACCTGGTGTGCCAGGTCGAGTCTCCGGGCAATGTGGCCCGGGGCTTGCAGCGGGTAGGCCGGGCGGGGCACGTGGTGCGTGGCGTGAGCAAAGGCCGGCTGATCGCCAAGACCCCGGCCGACTTGCTCGAAGCGGCCGCGCTTTGCCGCTCGATGATTCACGGAGAAATCGAGCACTCGCGCGTCCCCGTAAACTGCCTCGATGTCTTGGCCCAGCAATTGATTGCGTGCGTGGCGATGGAGCCGTGGAACGCACCGATCTCTACGACTTGGTGCGTGGCGCTTACCCATTTCATAACCTCTCGGCCGAGTCGTTCGAAAGCGTCTTGCGGTTAATCTCTGGGCGTTTTCCGACGCCGGATTTCCGCGACCTGCGTGCGCGGGTCGTCTGGGATCGGGTTCACAACCGCCTGGCCGCGCTGCCCGGGACGGCGCGGCTCGCGCTGGTCGGCGGCGGGACGATACCGGATACCGGGCAATTTCCGGTGTATCTGGGCGAGGGGGGCCCGCGGCTGGGTGAGCTCGACGAGGAGTTTGTCTACGAACGCCGCGTTGGCGAATCGTTCGTGCTGGGCAATTCGACCTGGCGGATCGTGGCGATCGAGCCGCATCGTGTCGTGGTCGCGAAGGCCGAGGGCCAAAGCGCGGTCATGCCGTTCTGGCGTGGCGAAGGCTCGTCGCGTTCGGCTGAGCTGGGTGAGGCGGTGGGCTCGCTCTGTCGCGAAGTGAGCCAGCGGCTCGACGACCCGGAATTGGTTCCCTGGCTCGAGCGAGAGTGCCGGCTAACATCAACGGCTGCCATGTCCGTGCGAAAATACATCATGCGTCAGCAGCGGCTGGCCGGAGCGGTACCCGATGATCGCACCATCGTCGTCGAGTCGTACCTCGACCAGGCGGGTGAGCTGGGACTGGCCGTGCTCACGCCGTTCGGCGGCCGGCTGCACCATGCGCTCAAGCTGGCCTTGATGGGACGAATCCGCCAGAGGTACGGGCTGACACCGGCGTGTTTGCATGGCGACGACGGGCTCTTGTTCCGGCTGCCGGCGATGGATGAGCCGCCGCTCGATCTGCTGGAAGGACTCACTGGTGACTTGGCGGAACGCCTGGTCCGGGAAGAGCTGCCCGAGACTGCTCTTTTTGGTTTGCGATTCCGCCAAAACGCCGCGCGTGCCTTGCTCATGCCCCGCCCCGATCCAGCCAAGCGCACTCCGCTTTGGCTCCAGCGGTTGCGAGCGAAGGACTTGTTGCAGATTGCGCGGCAGTTTCCCGACTTCCCCATCCTTTTGGAAACCGTGCGCGAGTGCCTCGACGACGATCTAGACCTGCCGCGACTTCATGCGTTGCTTGATGCGGTCGAGAAGGGCACGATCCGCGTCGTTCGCCGGGCGGGCGAAATCCCCTCGCCGTTCACCGCGGAGCTGATCTTCCAGTTTACGGCGGGACATATCTACGAATGGGACCAGCCCAAGGGGGGCGGCCGCCGGGACGGCGCATCGATTGTCGACCAAGACCTCCTCGAGCCGTTGCTGCGCACCGGCCGCCTGGATGATTGGCTTTCGCTCCAGGCGATCGGGCGCAGTTGAAAACCGCTTGCGTCGCCTGGGCCATCCGCCACGTACGGCCGATGAAATGGCCGAACACCTGCGTTTGCTGGGCGACCTGACCCCGTCAGAGCTTTCCGGGCCCATGGAGGCGTTCCTCGCCGAGCTGCGTCAGGGGGGGCGAGCGCTCTTGATAGAGCTCATCGTCACGACCGAACCAGCTCGCTGGATCTCGGCCGAGGAGCAATCGCTTTACGACGCGGCGTTTCCCGCCGCTTCGCTCCCCGACCAGGAAGCGCGTGCTTCGATCGTCCGTAGATACTTGCGCACGCATGCTCTGATTGGTCTGGCCGATCTGACCGGCCGTTATCCGATTTCTGCGGTCGAAGCGGCCGATTTGCTCGAGCGCTGGTCGGAGCAGGGAGGGGTGGTCCGCGTAAGTGATGCCGGCGCAGCCGACCTCGACCGCTGGGCCGAACGGGAAAACCTGACCGAGATGCGCCGGGTGACGGTGGCGGTGCGGCGGCGTGAGAGCCTGGCTGTTGCCCCGGAGGTCTTCGCCGATTTTTTGGTCCGGCGTCAACACGTTCATCCGGCGACGATGGGAGAAGGCGCGGCCTTTGTCGAAGTAGTTCTCGAACAATTGCAGGGATTCCCAGCGACCGCCTCAATGTGGGAGAAAGAGATCCTCCCCCGACGGATCAAAGGCTACCGGCCGGCCTGGCTCGATGACGTGCTTGGCCAGGGCGTCTGGCTGTGGCGAGCGGTGGGCATCACCCGCGACGATCCGCGCATCGGTTTCTTTCTTCGCGACGGTGACGCACGGCCTGACATGGAGCCCGCGGCGGCCAAGCTGTCGGCTGACGAACAAAAACTCCTCGAGATACTGGACCGGCAAGGAGCAAGTTTCGCGACCGACCTGGCTCGCGTGGCCGGCATCGAGCCATCGCGGGTGCGACGAGCGCTCTACGATCTGACGAACCGGGGACTGGTAACGAACGACCGGTTCGACCCGCTCCGCGCGGGATCACAAGAAACCTTGCGCGCCCTATCCGAGGCGGCGGCGTCGCGGCGGGCTGGTATGACGCATCGCGTGCGTCCGCGGCGGTCGATCTCGACGCCACCGGAGGGCCGTTGGTCACGTCCGACTGCCCCGGCCGGCGACGCGGAATCGCGGCTGATGGCCTGGGCTTGGGCACTGGTGGAGCGTTACGGCGTGCTCTCGCGGGAGGTGGTCGCCCTGGAGCCATCAGCCCCGGGATGGGCTGAGTTGGCCCCGCTGTTGTCGCGGTGCGAATGGCGCGGCGAGTTACGCCGGGGCTTTTTTGTTGAGGGACTCTCGGGCGTGCAGTATGCATCGGCGGACGCCGCGGCAGAGCTCGCCACGATTGCGTCGGCCGCCGCGGACGCCGCCCCCTTGGTGTTGCTTTGCACCACCGATCCGGCCAATCTCTATGGTGCCGGCGACGCCCCTTGACGTCGAACTGCTCGAGGGAGGGGTCGCTCGGCTACAAAGGGCCCCGGGCAATTTCATCGTGCTGCGAGCAGGGCGCCCCATTCTCATTATCGAGTCTTATGGAAAACGCCTGACCGGGCTTGCTTCAGCCTCGCGGGCCGACATCGAATCCGCATTGAATCTTCTTCCGAGCTTCACCGGACCGGACCGGCGAATCCTCAAGGTAGAACTGTATAATGGCGTCTCGGCATCTGAGGGGCCGACGGCTGGACATCTGGCAGAGCTAGGATTTGTTCGTGATTATCCCGGCATGGCTTACTACGCCTGCTGGTCCGGTTCTTCAACAGTGTAACGCTTCATGTGCCTGTGTTGTTCTAATTTCGGGTTCACTCCGCGGCAGCACCGCGTTAGTATCTTCGGGACGCATGAGGCAACCACCGGAGCTGAGGCATGGAGATGAATCTGAATTCAATTGATCCCGCTGATACACTTCGTTACGACTGCATTGTGATCAGCGACCTGCACTTAGGCAGCGACGTTTGTCAGGCCAAGCTCCTCGAGGAGTTTCTCATCTGGGCCGTTGAGCACTGCGACGAGCTTGTCATCAATGGCGACGTGTTTGACGATCTCAATTTCAAGAGATTGACCAAACGTCATTTCGCGTGTTTGAAAGTGATTCGCCGCAACACCGACCGCGACGACTTCCGGCTCGTCTGGGTGCGCGGCAATCATGACGGGCCGATCGAGGTCATCAGTCATATTGTCGGCGTCGAGATCCTCGACGAATACGTCTACGATAACGGCCGGACCCGCCTCTTGATCTTACACGGCGATCAATTTGACACATTCATCACGGCCTATTCCTGGCTGACGGAGATCGCCTGCGGAATATTCTATTATATTCAGAAATGGATGCCGCACCGCGCCGCCCGGTGGGTCCGGCGGATCTCGAAGCGCTGGCAGCGGAACAGCCAGTTGATCGAGCGCCGCGCCGTCGATTACGCGCGGGGCCGCGGCTACCACTTCGTGACCTGTGGGCACACTCATCTCCCCCTGACCTCAAAGCACAACGGCGTGCTTTACGTGAACAGTGGAACCTGGACTGAGTTTCCACCTTGTCCGTTCGTCGTCGTCTCCGGTAACGAAGTTCGACTGGAATACTGGCCGCTGGCCGTGGCTGAAAACGCAGATACGGTTCCGATGCGCCCGACCGTGGTCCCAGAGACGTTGCCGCCCGCTTTGCCCGCGAATTCGGCGGCTGCTAATGGGTCGCCCCGGTGAGTCGTCGGATCTCGGAGATGAGCATTTGGGTCGATTTCGATAGCTCGGCGTCGGTTCCCAGCTCGCCGATCTGACCACCAGCGGTGCGGTGATGCACTCGATAGACGTGGTCCGCGCCAAAGCTCTGCACGGCGAGCAATTCGGGATGCTTGGCCATTCGAGATTGCAACTCCCGGAATACATCCGGGCGATAGAGATTCTCATGGACGACGATCAGGTCGACACCCACGGCCCTAAGGAGCCCGACCGAGTCTCCGGCGGGGAGTTGCGCCAGGATGGTCATCATCACCATGTAGGGCATCGGAGCGAAGCCGGAATAACCATTGACGATCCGCAGCCGGTGATAGGCCGAGAAATACTCGTAGCGGGCATTGTTCAGCCAATCGGGCACGAACGGGAACTCAATCACGGCCCCGCCCTTATCCTGCTGAGCGAGCCAGCGGTATACCTCCGGTACCCGAGTTCCGGCTTCGATGGGCTCGATCTTGATCGGAAAAGAGGCGTACTCCGACATCACCATGAGGGCTATCATTCCGGAGAAAACGATCCGCAACCACCGGCTCGGCCGCCCGAGAACGACGCCGTCGACAATTCGGGCGACGCCTTCTCCGGCAAGCACGGCGATTGCCATGAACACTATGACCCCAAACCTGGAAACCGACCGAAGGGTGTCGAACCCAGGAAAGTATTTGTACAAGAGCATATAAGGAAGCGTGATAGACGTTTGATAGTTGAAGGCTCGCAGGGTGGGCCCAAGGGAAAGGACGAACGCGCAGGCGGCGAGGGCGAGGTAGAAACCCTGTGACCGCGAGATGTAGAGCCCGAGCCACGACTTGGGTTTGGGTTCCAAGGAAAGGCCTCCCTCCCCGTAACCAGGACAGGCGCGGGCATGAGAGGGAGGGGCGATGAACAGACCAATGACCGCGAGGAGGACCGGACCTAAGCCCGGGAAGAGGCAATGCTCGCAGTCAGTGCGGACAAAGCCGACCCCTCCCATGATGTTCTCGGACGGCACGGCCAGGTAATCCTGCAAGTCGGCGGAGAAGGCTATCACCTCGGCGAGCTCCCTGTGAAAGCCAAAAGTCTTCTGCACTCTCCAGTACGGCTGGAGGTAAGGGATGATCACCATGCCGGCACACGCGGATGCCGCGGCGAGCTTGAGAAGAAACTCGACGGTGTGCCGGCGTGGGTAAGATGCGGCGCAAAACAGGGCGAAGAGAGCGATGGCGACCGTCAGGAACAGAGCATAATAAATCGACGAAAAGGCCTGAAGAACGAAGCACGCACCGAAGCCGAAGAAGTCGCGCCAGCGCAGGCCCTCGAGTCCTCGATGCAGGAAGAACAATGTCAGCGGAATCCATTGGGCGGTCAGAAGTTGGAGATGCCCCAAGTGGTCAAACCGATAAGGGCAATAGGCGAAGATAATCCCGGCAATGATCCCAGCCCCGATGCTGCGGGTAAGGTGCCAGCTCAGCAAAAATGCGCTCAGGCCGCTCAAGAAAAACCCGGCGAAGCCAGCGATATTGACCGCCAAGACGGGGTTGTGCGTGACCCAGATGATGGGCGCGGCGATGGGGACCATTCCCAAGGGGGCGTCAGTGAAGGCCAAGCTGTCCGCAAACGGAAAGAAGGTATTTGCCTGGAAGAGTTCGAGAGGATGCGCGACGATCGCGTTCGTCATCCACCCCAGCATCCAGGCGAACAGCAGGGGATCGCCGAGATCGCGCACATATGTCGCGGGATGAGTGGACAGCGGATATGTCATTACGATCGTGGACACTGCGAAGAAGAGAATGATTAAAATCAATTTCAATAATCTGCTACCATTCATCGGTGTCATTACATCCGCTCCGCTGTGCTTGACGGTCGATTCCCAGGGTAGAATCCTACAATGAGTTAACAATTCTGTCACCAAGGGGGCAATCGATTACGATCGGTCCCACCGAGGGCATTCCGCCGAATCGTCACCGCGGCTTGGGAACCGAGCGGGTCGCGATTGCTTCGCTCCCGGGGACCGTGGCCATTGCTTTGGAAGCACCGGCTTTCGCGCCGGCAACGCGCGAGAGGCTTCGCTCTATGGCAGAGAACTGCGCCGCCATCGAAGGCCCGATCATGCTTCGCCAGTACGGCCCGTCGTGGGCGCCGTGGGCTTGGGCATAGGTGAATGGAATCTTGTTTTCCATCAACACTTTCAGCAATTCGTGACTCGCCGCTAGGAAGCCGTCTTCGGTGCCGCCGTCAAAGTAAATATAAGGCAGTTTCTCGGGCGGGACACGCAGGACGAGCTGGTATGGGTCGTGGGCCGCACACTGTTCGGGGGTTTCCCAAATCTCGCCGAGCGGCGACCGCTCGACCTGGCTGCTGAAGCCCTCGATCTGGATCGACGCTCGCGGGTTCGCTTCAAGGTTGGTTGCCCTTAAGGGCTTGCGGCCCTTCTTGAGGTTTTGGGCGTAAGTTCGCGCGTACATCAAGGCGCCGGCATGGCTGCCGATCGTGCAGAACATGTCGGGGTACGACACGTTCAGCTTGCCCGCGAAGGTCTGATGGCGTATGATTTATTGTCCAATCCGACCGCACGCGGACTTTAGGCCGTTCCGGGAACGAAACATGCCGATCGCCGTCACGAAGCTACGTTTCTCATGGATCGCCCTCGCGGCGTTCGTGGGCACCTCGTTGGTTGGGGGCGATGCGTCGGCTGCCTGTGCGTCAATGCCGGACGCCGGAGGATGTCAGCGGGGCTGCTGCTGCTGCGAGACATCGAATTCGCCCACGCCGATTCGGCCTGCCGCGCCTGTAATGGGTGGCCGGCATATCACTTCCCAAACCGGGAATGTCTGTCAGGACGTACCCGGATGTCATTGCCGTCCGCCAGTCCCGACTGCCCCGAAACCCAAGGAATGGCGTGCTGAAGAAAGCCGTCCCGATTCGAGCCGTAGCGGCGAGGCGAGCTGGCTGGAAATCGGCGACGTCTTTCGGCCGTTTACCGGTCCGGTCCCGCCCACCAGCAGCCCGCCGCGGAAATCCCCCCTCTATCTTTGCAATTCCCGATTTCTGATCTGAATTGCCCCTGCGTCGAGGTCTCCGATCCTCGTGCGTTCCGTCGCCGTATCTCGGTCCTTTCTGGGCCTGAGTGCCACCACGCACCGGATTTCGAGCAGTCCCGATGCCGGGGACGAGGAAGGCGGTCCGTACTGACGGATCGTCCTCCCCCTCCCCGTCCAGGGGGTGGGAACGCGCCGCCCGCAACGTGTGTGCGGCCGAATTCAAGATCGTTGAAGTTGGGAGATGGATCATGGATCGTCGTCAAGTGCTGGGCATGGTCGGGGCGATGGCTCTGGCCGCCGTGATGGGCGTCGGTAGTGGCCGCGCCGCCGAGAAGTCGAAAGTTGTAAAGGCAGCCACGGCAAGCTGCTGCTGCGATGCTTGCGGGAACTGCGATTCCGCTTGCTGTGACACTTGCGGCGGCTGCGCCATTTGTTGTGGCGATGCCTGCTGCTGCGATAGCAGCACCGGCAACAGGGCTGCCGACAAAACCGTCAAGGCCGCCAAGTCCAAGTCATGCTGCTTGGTCACTGCGGCTAAGACCAATAAGCCGAAGGTAACGGTCGCTCACTGACAGGAGCGGGGGCCGGTCCCCAGCGGCTACTAGGGACCGGCTCCGGTCACAACCCGAAGGTCAGACTCACGGGAGCGGGTCGCATCGGCCGGCCCGTTCCATATTAATCGTACATCATGCGACTCGCGGATTCAGGATGGTGAGTTCGGAATCCATTGCTCCGATGGGAAGCGGACCCTGTCGCGGCCCGCGCTGGTGTGCGACAATCTCAGGCTGACGCCAAGGTACCCGCTCGAGGAGCTGCTGGCATGCGGAAACGGCTGCATGGTTTAACGCGAGAGATTCCCGTGACGCTATTGGGAGCCTTGGCCGTGGCGTTCGGCGCTTGTCCCGCGTCGAAAGCGGCGGCTGACGATGCGGCACGGCCGGAGCTGCAACTACGCGCCCGCCCGGAACTAATCCGTGCAGCCGTCAATCGGGCGTTGCCCCTGTTAGTCAAGGCGAGCTCGGTGGAGTATCCGTTGCATCGTTCTTGTTTTTCCTGTCACAACCAGGCCGTGCCGGCTGTGGCGCTGGCCCTGGCACGCCAGCGTGGATTTGCGGTTGATCCCGCAACGCTGCGCCACGATTGCCGAACACACCGAGGCTGACTTGAGCAGCGCGATCGACGATTATCGCAAGGGCCAAGGCCAGCCCGGAGGCACCATCCGCGCCGGTTACGCCCTCTGGACACTCGATGCGACAGGCTGGAAAGCCGATGAAACGACCGCCGCCGTCGCTCATTACCTATCGGTTGCGTCAAGCAACCGCGACCACGTGCACATATCGGCCAATCGGCCGCCGTCCGAATTCAGTGACTTCACGGCTACCGCGTTAACACTCCGAGGTTTGCGTGCCTTTAGCCCTTCGAAATCGGCCCCCACTACCAAGGACGGCGCTCGCACGAAATCTCTTGATCAGCTACCAAGCGCAACGGAGGTCCCATGGCGCGAGCCGGTCCTCAAGTGGCTCAAACGAGCGAAACCACGCGACACTGAGGATCGGGTCTTCCGGCTCTGGGGCTTGAAGTTCGCAGGTGCTTCCGCCGAGGAGCTGGCCAGCGCCGCCAGAGCCCTGCTCAAATCGCAGCGACCGGATGGAGGCTGGAGTCAGCTCGACGCACCGGAATCGCCGAAGGGCAAAGGCGACAAAGGAGCGGGCGCAACGGCGCGGGACATTCCGGCGAGCGCTCTCCTCAGCGATGCTTACGCCACTGGTTCGGTGTTGGTGGCGCTGTCATTACCCGGTGGGCTCGACCCTGACAATCCCGGCTATCGCCGTGGCCTGGAATTCCTCGTCCAGACTCAACGCGACGATGGCTCGTGGTTCGTGAAGTCGCGGAGCCGTCCTTTCCAGACCTACTTCGAGAGCGGCTTTCCCCATGGACCAGACCAGTTCATTTCAGCGGCTGCCAGCGCGTGGGCTGTCGCCGCGCTCGAGTCTTGCGGTGCCCGTACCTTGACGGGCCTAACCGGACAAGACGCGCATTGTGATGTGGGATTGTGGACAGCGGGATTGTGCACACCGCACGATGCACGTCCGCCGCATTCAAGTGAGGATTTGTGGGAAACCGATCGAGGACGAACGGAGCGTCATCTACGCCCAGCGCCCGGTCATCTTGGTTGGCCTCAATGACTTTGTACTACGGGGCGACCTGCGCGATCGCTCGGTCTTTCTTCACCAAGTGGACTGGTCCGGCACGCCGCACCAGCTCTACGAGACGATCACGAAAATCGCCGGCAAGAAGGTCGCGGCCGGAGGCGGCTGGCCGAAAACGGTTCACGCGTTCGGCAACGAGCTGCGCCGCATCGCTCCCCAGCTCCGCTTGAATGGACTTTCCATCACCCTCGAACGGCGATCCGAGGCACAGATCGTTACATTGAGATCGGAATGAACTTCGGCAGGCGGCTCGTCCCGCGGCACGCCAAGCTGATGAGAAAGTAGTTAAACGGTTTACCGGACCCTTGACCACACGCCCGCAAATCGGTCGGTGTCGGATTCAGGGGTGTAATCTTCAGCGATAAATGCCGCCAAATCGTCTGAGCAAAGTGTCACCGGCCGGATCACCATCAATCGTAAGGAAACCCGTGGCAACACCTCTTAGCCTGCCTTTGATTGCTTGACTGAGTTTCTTTACCCAGGGACAGAGGACTTTGCGTCGGACGTGGCAACCTGCTGTGAGCAGTGAAGAAAACGGCCGTTTGATTTACCGGCTTATCCAGGACTGCTAACCCGTTCAACTGACTAATGCTTCTTTTGGGTTCTCGATTTGGCTTTTGTCAGCTTGATCGGAGTTTTCGCCACGAAGTTGCCGCCGGGGTGCATGTCGCCGCTGGGCAGCTTGCCACTAAACTCGCCGTCGAGCGCCGTGCCGGCACTGTTGCGGATTCCGCCCGAGACGAGCGTCAAGTAAAAGCTCGATGGCGGGGCGCGGCGTGCTTTCCTTTCTTATTGGGGTGGATCGAGAAGGAAATCAACTCCGAAGAACCCACACCTGGAGTGATCGTGAGACCGGTGATCGTGTACGATTTCGACCATTCCCCCAACGCTGCGGGGATTTGTTGCGTAGTTATTAGTGTGGGCTACTAATGTCGTCTCGCAACCCTCGGGTCAACTTCCCATGATGATCATCTACTCGACCAAGCCGCTATTCGCCTGGGACTGCCTCGAAGACAGTCCGTCGCTCCAAACCATCAAGGATCTCCTCGCCGCGCTCCCCGATGGCAAGTTGCTCAACTCGCTTCGTGTTGCGCGGGGCAAAGGCCGCAATGACTTCCCTGTCTCGGTACTCTGGGGAGTGGTCGTCTTGCGGGTCGCGCTGCGGCATGTCACCACCGAAGCCGTGCTCGGCGAGCTGCGCCGCAATGAGGGGCTGCGCCGGCTCATCGGCATCGACTCGGAAGCCGGCGTGCCGAACCCATGGAACATTTCGCGGTTTGAGGATGTCCTCGGTCAGGAGCCGCACCGCACGCTCCTGAAGGAAGTCTTCGACGTGCTGATCCAACGCCTGGGCGTCGCGGTCGCCGACCTGGGCCGCAACACAGCCGGTGACGCCACGGCCCTGTCGGCGCGCCGCAAGCCGGAGAAGGGTGCTCAAGAGGAGATCGACGAGGGATTGCCTCAAGCCAGCGGCGGCCGCAAGGAATACAAGGACGACGAAGGCAAGGTGACCAAGGTGGTCGAGTGGTTCGGCTTCAAGCTCCATCTGATCGTGGACGTGAAGCACGAGGTCGTGCTGTCCTACGAGATCACCGACACCAAGGCCGGCGACGGCGAGACGCTGCCGGTGGTGCTCGAGCAGGCCGAGGCGAACTTGCCCGCGGATCGGATCGAGACCTTGGCCTACGACAAGGCGGCCGACAGCGACGCCGTGCACGAGCTGCTGTCCGGCAAAGGGATCACGCCGCTGATCCAGATGCGGTCGCTGTGGCAGACCGAGCCGGAGCGGATGCTGCCGGGCCACGACGGCACCTCGAACGTCGTGTACGACGAAGCTGGGACGATTTATTGTTATGATAAAGTGAGCGATCCTCCTGTGCGACACAAGATGGCCTACATCGGTCATGAGCCCGAGCGTGAGACGCTGAAGTACCGCTGCCCGGCGAAGCACGAGGGCTGGGAGTGCCCGATGTCGGAGATTTGCAACGCGGGCAAGTCGTACGGCAAGACGGTGCGGGTGCCGCGTGAAGTGGACCTGCGACGGTTTCCGGCGCTGCCGCGTGCGACCAAGAAGTTCGAGCGGATGTACAAGGGTCGGACAGCGGTGGAGCGAGTCAACGCGCGATTGAAGGTGTTCTGGGGTGTGGATGACGGCAATCTGACAGGTTCGCGGCGGTTCGTGGCCCAGGTGGGCGTGGTGCTGGCGGTGCACGCGGCGTTCGCGACGCTGCTGGCGTCGGCGCCGCGGCGGGAGGGGACACTGGGCAAGATCGGGCTTAGCCCGATCGCCGAGGCCCTGCGAGCCAACGAGAAGTCGCAAGCCGAGGCGGTCGCGGTCTAAAAGGGCGTGGTCTGGGCATCGTGCCGGAATGGATTGCGGTCGCGGTGCGCGCCGAGAGGCTGAGAAGACGGCACGAATCCGAACAGATCCCCAGTGAGACCATGATGGTCGTGAAAAATTCGGACCGCTATCAAGGTGCAGTGATGCATGGCCTACCGAATTTCAAACTACAACGCAATCGCCTCGTCGGTGTTGGGATGTCTGATCTCTAGATCACCCGTTCCACCTCGACCCATCGTCCCGCGCCCGGCTGTCCGCACCAACTATAACTCACGCTTTACGACTAGCAGCCCGTTTCCCTAGTAGAAACTGCCCAATTCGGACCGCCACCAGGAAGGAGGCTGGCACTCCGGCAACGAGCCCCATGCCGAAAACAGGCAATATCCAAGTGTTGAGACCGACGTACGCTAATAGCCCAATCAACGCGCCCAACAGCACGAGCATGATGACAAGGCAGCCAGATATCAAGAACGGCGCTGATGCGAAGACCAGAAACTGCCTGAAGGCGACATATGCATTGCCCTGCTCATTACCATTCGCTGGGTTCAGCAAGGTAAGGTGCCCCTGTACAGTGGCGTCGCTAGCTCTGGAAGTATGTCAAGCC
>CAWHKI010000285.1:0-8024 GCA_963829765.1 uncultured Isosphaeraceae bacterium
CATGATTATGAGTACCAGGAATTGGGTCATACCCTGCTACAGATCACCGGAATGCTCCTAGCCGTCGGGGGCGGCGCCGTCGTCTTGGCGAAATACTTCCCGTCGTTGCCTTTCTTCAACCGACTTGTCTTGAAGCCCGAGCCGTGGACGCAAGTGCTCGCGGAAGACTCGCTGGGCCGGCCGGTCGCGGAAGGCTATGAGTCGTTGGCGATATTGATCGGTGAGACGGGGAGGACCACTTCGCCCCTTCGCCCGACAGGCAAGGCCCAGTTCGGCGGTCTCGTGATCGACGTCACCGCCGACCGCGCATTCGTCGAATCGGACAGCCTGGTCGAAGTCATCGACGTCCAAGGCCCGCGTGTGATTGTCAAGAGAGTGGGCGGGTGAAATCGAGTGAGAAAGTATTACAAGTTCTCACGTATTTACAAGAATGATGGTCCTCATGCTAACCCGAAGCCCCGGCGAGGTTTCCGCTAGCGATCTCCTCGCAGGTGTCGCGGGTTTGGGACGCGGGTGTTTCGATAAATAGGGGACCTGATCATCCCGGTCAAAGGGGGGGGTTGGCGAAACGGGATGCCGTTAGACTACAATGATGTTTCTAGAAAAAAGAACCACGCCTGGACACCGGCCAGTGGGCCTGGGATTTACCTCATTTGCGGGAGCCGCGGCGGTTTCAGGCATGGTTCGGGTGGCACGAGAGAATTCACTGGTCAGCGTTTCGGGCCCGCGGATCGTCGACCGGGGGAACATTCACTTAGATTTGAGGAAAAACCACGATGGCGGCATTGCTCGCTCAGATGAACCCTAACCCCTGGACGACCATCGTCTGGCTGATGGTGGGCGCGATCGGGTTCTTCGCGTTGATCGCGAGCATCTTCCTGGCGAAGTACTTCAACCTCTGGATCCAAGCGAAGATGACGCTGGCGAACGTCACCATCTGGGAACTGGTGGGGATGTCGTTTCGCAAGGTTAACCCCAATATCATCGTCCGCTCGAAGATCATGGCGTACCAGGCGGGCCTGTCCGAAAAAGACGGCATGACGACGCGTGCGCTCGAGGCCCATTATCTGGCCGGCGGCAACGTACCCAACGTAGTGGCGCTCTGATCGCCGCGAATCGGGCCGATATCCCGCTGTCGTACAAACGGGCCGCCGCTATCGACCTCGCGGGGCGCAACGTGCTCGAGGCCGTGCAAACCAGCGTCAACCCCAAGGTCATCCCCTGCCCCGATCCCAGCTCGGGCCGCAATACGATCGACGGCGTCGCCAAGAACGGGATTCAGCTCAAGGTCAAGGCGAAGGTGACGGTCCGAACCAATCTCGACCGCCTGGTGGGCGGAGCCACCGATGAAACCATCATCGCCCGCGTCGGCGAGGGAATCGTCAATGCGATCGGCTCGGCCGAGACGCACTTACAGGTTCTCGAAAAGCCAGACACGATCTCCAAGCGCAGTGCTTGAGAAAGGGCTCGACGCCGGCACCGCTTACGAAATCCTGTCGATCGACATCGCCGATATCGACGTCGGTGACAACATCGGAGCCAACCTCCAGGCATTGCAGGCGGAGGCCGACACCCGCGTCGCCCGCGCCAAGGCTGAGGAACGCCGGGCGTTCGCCGTGGCGAAGGAACAGGAGATGCAGGCGGCCGTTCAAGAAAACCGCGCCAAGGTCGTGCGGGCGGAAGCGGAGATTCCGATGGCGATCGCCGAGGCTTTCCGCCAGGGCAACCTGGGGATTGTGGACTATTATAACCTCCGTAACGTTCAGGCCGACACCGAGATGCGCAGCGCGATTGCCGGCACCGGCAATGCTCGTCGCGAGAACGTGCCGGTTCCCTCGTGAGCAAGCTCGGCCGGCATGCGGCGTGGCCGGGAATCACACCAAATCCGGGGCTCGATCAGTGCTTCAATTTATCATCTTGCTCTCGATCATGGCGTTTTGGGCGTTGACCTCGCTCTTGAGTCGCGAGGCTCAGCCACTGCCTCCACGGCCGCTTCGGGGCCCAAACCCGGGTGGGCCCAGACCGGGTTTTCCCATGATCAAGCCGGGCGGCCCCACGACGGCGTCAGCGAGCCCGGGGGCGGCCGAGCGGCTAGCGGCGTCACTCGAGCGACGGGCCCCAGCTCCCTGGAACGACGCCGTGCCGGCGAATCGAGCGGCGCCCGCGCGAGGACTCAACGTTGACGATGGAATCGTGATCATCGAGCCGGACGCGCGATCCGGGCGGCTGGCTGCCGGCCCCGCCCCATCTCACTCGGCCGCAGCCAAGGGAGGACGCCCCGGCGCCGCCCGCCGGGGCTCGCGCGGACGGTCCAGCCCGGGGACAGGCGGTTCGAAGACGGCCGAACCAGGCCGGCCCAGGGCGCTCACCAGCCTCGTCACCCAGTCAATGGCTCAGAAGCGAAACCGCCCCCTCGAAATCAAACCTTTGTCGTCACCACTGGCACCCACCAATTCTCCCCTCACCCAAATCTCGACCGGTGCCAAAATCGAACACCCTGGCTCACTTGACTCGCCTCCCGCTTTCACCGGTGACTCGCTTCGATCCATGCTCGCGAACGCGACCAAGCTCCGCGAGGCCGCGCTCCTCACCGAGCTGCTCCAGCCGCCACTCGCTTTGCGCCGATCACGCCGGCCGCGATAAAAAGCCGGCTCACTCTGGATGTCGCGTTCCGGCCGATTGTACGCTCAGATCCGCTTTCGATGATAAAAACCATGGGCTCAAGTTACTGTTCGTTCAAGGTCTTCCGCCTGCCCGGCCGATTCCTACGTCAGAAAAATCCACGTTCAACGCTGTTTGCCAAGGGTTTG
Organism: uncultured Isosphaeraceae bacterium; assembly: GCA_963829765.1. Taxonomy (GTDB): domain Bacteria; phylum Planctomycetota; class Planctomycetia; order Isosphaerales; family Isosphaeraceae; genus CAWFRS01. The sequence goes on from CAWHKI010000285.1 coordinate 2,811, forward strand.
GCCCGCTCGAATGATCCGGGTGGCATCTCCACGGAAGGAGTGCGCAGCCTATGCCTGCGCACGCTCAATTCCACCATCAAGTGACCCTCGTCATAGACGGAGATGCTCGATGATCATACGCTCACCGCGCCCGCGTAGACTTACCGGTGGCGTCTTGCTGGCCACTGGCGTACTCTGCGCTCTCCATGGCGGTCGCGACGGCACGGGGGCAGAGCCCCAGTCGATCGTCTGGCGCGATGATTATGGCAGTGCGCTTGACGAAGCCAGGGCCGCGAACCGGCTACTCTGGATCCAGTTTACCGGGCCTTGGTGTCCCAATTGCACGCGCATGGAGCGTGACTCACTTCCCCATCCGGTTGTCGTGCAACATGCTCGAGAATCGTTCGTGCCCTTGAAGCTGCGCTCCGACGTGCACGAACAACTGGCCCTGAGTTTCAACCTTTCCGCTGTGCCGGCGACGATCATCCTCGCCCCGAGCCGAGAGGTCGTCGCGCTTCATCAAGGCTATCTAGGACCGGCCGAGTTCGACGCGTTCCTCCGAAATTCCCTGACGCGAAAGCCTGGCAAGCCGGCTCAGAAAGATGTCTCCGACTCGCCGGCCGCGGCCAAGCCGACGAGTGCGCATTCCGAAACCACCGAGCGGGTCGCCTTAAACGGTTACTGCCCAGTCAGCCTGGTTCGCGACCGTAAGTTGGTCCGCGGTCAGAGCGAGCATGCCGTCGAACACAACGGGCTGACTTATCGCTTTGCCTCATCGGCGATGAAAAACATGTTCCGCGACCAGCCCGACCGTTATACGCCGGCGAACCATGGGGCGTGCCCGGTCATTCAGTTGGACCTCGGCAAAGTTCAGCGCGGGGACCCGCGGTGGGGCATACTCTATCAAAGTCGCCTGTTTCTCTTCAGCAGCAACGAAGCCCGTAAACGTTTTGTGGAAGAGCCCAACCGCTACGCGATGGTCGACGTCGCCGAGCAGGGCTTCTGTGTACACTGCATTCACGAGTCAGGGCTCTTGGTCCGTGGCGATTCCCAGTTCGAGGCCACCCTTGAAGGCCGCAGATACTGGTTTCCGGATCTCAGCCACCGCGATGCGTTCCTGACATCACGCCGCTGAGCCCGCAGACCAACAATACCGAACGCGGCACCAGCGGCTGGCTGGCTGGCTGGCGCATCCTCCATGTGAATCTCCGCATCTGACTCTATTTTCGCTCGGCAGAGTCGAAAATCCGCGCCGTAATTGGTAATCTCCAGCGTCGCGCCCGTCTGTGAAGGATCACAATCGCCTTCTCGCGCCTTTATCGAAACACGACGAGACGAACGGTCAGGCCTCGGCGATCGCACGCGGACCGCCGACACTATTTTTTCTTTTTTTCCGGAGCTTACGGCTTGGCGCAACGCACGCACGCACGGTATTGTGAATGCTTGCTGGCTGGGTACGTCGAGTCTCCTCGCACGGTGAGGCGATGCATGAAGGGTGTCGGCGCATAGTGCTGTCTGGCGGGAAGCGGGCTGCCGATGCCCTCCACTGGAACGGCTGGGTAACAAGGACGACTGGTATTGACACTTTTGACGATTAGACGACTGGCCAATGTTGCACCGAGCTTTGGTTGCGAATTGCGTCCCTTGATTTTAGCCATTTGACGGCGCAGACTGCGTAAGATGCATTATTTGCGCGAGCTGATCGGCCTGCGATTGCAACGCTGCGAGTGGGATCTCAATCATGATTCTCGATTTTGATCGCATCGCCGTTTTCATCGGAAGTCATCGATAGTGAGGTGTGTTCGGATCGCCGTGCGATCCTTCGCCGCCTTTGTTCCCACACCGAGGAAGAACGAGTCATGTCTGCCCGCAACCGGTTTCCGCGCATCGATGGGTTTCGGCGCCAGCGGCGGTCTTTACCCCCGCTCTTGGAAGATCTGGAAAGCAGGCTGGTTTTGTCCAGCCCGGCACCGGCGTCGATCGTCGCAACACCACCGATCGAGATGAAAGCGATTATTGGCCCGAATGGAAATATTATCCCCGACCAATCACGCACGCCGAACAGTTCCGGTTACACGCCGCAACAGCTTCAGGACGCTTACGGCGTCAATTTGGTCACTTTTGGGAAAGTTCAGGGGACGGGTTTGGGGCAGACCATCGCCGTCATTGATGCCTATAACAACCCGAGCTTCGCGGATTCGGGGACCTCTGCTTACGTCGGCAGCGCTCTTTACGAGTTCGACAAGGAATTTGATCTCCCCGATCCGCCCAGCTTCACGATCTACAACGAGGAAGGCCAAACAACGAACCTGCCGGGGCCCGACACAACGGGAGACTGGGGAACTGAGGAATCGCTCGACATCGAATGGGCGCACGCGATGGCTCCGCAAGCCACGATCGACGTCGTGTGTGCAAACTCCGACGAAGGGGACGATCTGTATATAGCTGCCAACACGGCGGCCACGATGCTTCATGCGTCAGTGGTCTCGATGAGCTTCGGCGCTGACTACGAATTCGACGGCGAGGGCTCGTACGAACAAACGCTCGACGCGACGTACTTCGCGCCGGCGCTCGCGGCGGACCCGGATGTGACTTTCCTGGCATCTACGGGCGATGATGGTGCCGATCCGGGTGATGCGCCCAACTATCCATCGGTTTCACCGCTGGTGGTCGCCGTGGGAGGAACAACGCTCGACGTCGGCGGAACTTTAGGGGCCTACACCTGGGAAGGTGAGACCGGTTGGAGTTACGACAGCCCAGGCAATGCCCCCACGAGCGCCGGCGGCGGTGGTGTTAGCGACACGTATACCGCACCTACATACCAGTCGGAAAACGACATCGACTTAGGAGATGGCTTCCGCACGGTCCCCGACGTATCGTCCGACGCCAACCCGGACACCGGGGTCTGGGTTTACGACCCATACGACAATGGCGACACCACACCATGGAGCGTCGTGGGCGGCACGAGCCTTTCATCGCCGACCTGGGCCGGCTTGATTGCCATCGCTGACCAGGGACGGAGTGTCCTTTACGGATTGCCCGCACTAAATGGGCCCACGCAGACTCTGCCGGCACTCTACGACCTGGGAAGTCCGTTGGATGCTCCCGCCAATTACTCGACCTATTTCCATGACATCACCGTCGGTGACAACTTCTACGGCGCCGGGCCCGGCTACGACCTGGTGACCGGAATCGGCAGCCCGCAGGCCAACAACCTCCTGCCGGCACTTGCCGCCTACGGAGCGGCAACCGGGGCCAAGGTCAGCATCGACCCTCCCTCAGAAGTCATTCAGGATGGTCAATTCGGCATGGCGATCGAGGCCACGACGTCCGCGGGGACTTTAGCACTGGGGTTTTCTGGAACGGCAACCGTCTCACTGCTAAGCGGGCCAGGGACGCTGGGGGGCACGTTCACGGTCGATTTCGAAGACGGCGTAGCCGTTTTCACCAGCCTCACGCTCTCGACCGTGTCGGCCACGGCCAACGATCTGAGTATTACCGTTACCAGTGGAACTGCCGTCCTGGCGAAGATCGAGTCCACTCCCGTGGTCGTGGATCAGGACGCGACTCCGAACGTGGGGGTTTATTACCCATTGCCACTCGACGTCAGTCTCCGCGACGACGTACTATCCGCCGACAGCGATAGCACCAACGCCACCGACGATCTTTATTTGGTTTATTCGCAAGCATACACGCTGTTCTCCGGACCACTCAAGGTTGAGAACACCTCGACTGTTTCGATGAAGACGATCCAGTTCATTACCGACGAATCGAGCTCCGCGCCGGCAATCATCAACGCGAATCAGACCAGCCGTGTCTTCGATATCTTTGGCATGAAGGGCGCCTCCACGAATTTGAGCGTTCTCTTTAAGGGGCTGGTAATCGAGGGAGGTCTTGCCCGCGACGACGGCGGTCTCGCACTTCCGGGCGTCTCGGCGGTGGGGGGCGCGCTTTGATTGACGGCGGGTCGGTTAAGCTCTCCAACGTCACCCTCCAGAGCAACGAAGCCGAGGGAACGACTGGGTCGGCTGGCTCACTGGGCGCGTCGCGCACGGCCGGGCCCGGCGGTACGGGCCATGTCGGTGGCAACAGCCAGGGGGGGGCAATCTACATCGCCGCCGGCACGCTCATGCTCGCCGACGACCAGATCGCCGGAAACACCGCCCTGGGAGGCGCCGGCGGTAAGGGCGGCACCGGGGGTTTGGCCGGTACTTATTTCTTATTCAATGGCCTTGAACGTTTTTACACACTTAAGGACTTGACGGGTGGTGTTGGCGGCACCGGCGGACAGGGCGGCATCGGGGAGGGTGGCGGCCTTTACGTCGCGGGGGGCCAAGTAAACGTTAGCGGCGGCAATGTGGCCAGTAATCGGGCGATCGGCGGCGAGGGTGGTCAAGGTGGGATGGGGGGCACTGGCGGAGCGCCCCCTTATCCAGGCGGCACGGGGGGTGCCGGTGGTATCGGCGGCCTGGGCGAGGGGGGCGGCGTCTACCTTGGTGGAGGCAGCCTTCAGCTCCTCGACTCAGCCCAGATCAGTAAAAACAGCGCCGCGGGGGGCGTTGGGGGCAAAGGCGGTATCGGCGGGTCAGGCTGGCAAAGCTATTACAACACCAGCTTCTACGGTCACGGAGGCGATGGCGGAGCGGGCGGCGTCGGCAACAACGGATATGGCGGGGGGATGTATGTCTCGAGCGGGGCGCTCACATGGTCCGCCGGCAGCGCCTGGATGGCAATACCGCGCTTCCCGGCGTCTCAGGCACGGGCGGAGCTGCGGGCGCGGTAAGGCTGATCATCATCGAGCGGTATTTCGAGAGCGGCGGTGTCTCGGACGTAGCCACTGCTTCCCTGCCGGGCGGCACGCCCGGGAGCACCCCGATCAGCACAGCCGAAGGGTTTGGCGGCGGGCTCGATGCCGCCGGGACTCTCACAATCACAGGGGCCAACATCGAAAACAACTCGGCCTTCTCCGGCGGCGGCATCGATGTTAAGGGTACCCTTACGCTGAACAGTACGACCCTGGCCGGCAACACGGCCGCCGATGACGGCGGCGCCATTTACAGCACGGGAAGTCTCACCGTCAACAATGGGACAATCTCGGGAAACACCGCCTCGCCTAGCGGCAATTCCACGGGGCTCGGCGGCGGCATTTACGCCAGCGGCAAGCTGAGCGTGACCGGCACGATTTTGAGCGGCAACGTCGCCAAGGGCGGCAGTCGCTCGGCGGCGCCATCTATA
>CAWHKI010000286.1:0-8361 GCA_963829765.1 uncultured Isosphaeraceae bacterium
CCTGGCCGCCCTTCAAGCACGGCCGTCGCTGTGGGTGGCAGTCCGCGGAACGGACGAAAAGGCGGTTTGGGCCGAACTCCGGGACGCCGAGCTGAAGCCGTGGATCATCGCCGCGTCGTCACCGCCGCCAGATACCCGCCGAGACTGACCTGACCGCATTCGAGTCGTATCGATCGGGAATTCTTACGCCCCACGACATCGATTCCCAGGCCGTTGCGATCGTGTGCGACCCGGATCCCGAAGAGCGCTGGTGGGACGTGAGCGCCGGGAGCGGGCTCCATTCGCTGCATCTCGCGGCCCTAATGAAAGGGAAGGGACTGGTGGTCGCAACATTTGAAGACGAACGACAGCGGAAAGCGATTGCCCTCAAGCTGCGGCAGTAAACCGTTTCACAACGATCACGACCCGCGTTTGGGACGGCCGTCATGTGGCGGGCAAGCCGGAAACCTTCGATGGAGTTTTGGTCGACGCAAAATCATCGGGAATTGGTCACTGGCAACGCAATCCAGACGCGCGTTGGACAACCTTCGCCGCCCAGATACCCGAGCTGGCCGCCCGCCAGTTGCAGTGGCTGGAGATCGCCAGCGCGGCGTCAAACCCGGCGGAACGTTGGTCTACACCGTCGCGACCGTGACACAGAGCGAGACGTCCGGCGTTGTCAACGCCTTCCTGGCGTCTCATCCCGAATTCCAGTTGCAACCCTTCCCACACCCTCTCGACGATGCCATGACCGCGGGGACAGTGCAGCTTTGGCCGCAGATTCACGACGGTGAGGCTCGCTTTATCGCCCGGATGACGCGGGTGGCGACTCCCGAGAAAGAGGCTGTTTTGTAGCCGGCCTCTGCGAGGCCGGGCGTTCGGCTCCGGGGTCACTTCAGTCTTCGGCCATCGAGGCGCGCCGGCTTTTCGCCGCCGACCCACTCGACCTCAGACAATGACCCGCAGCCTCCGCAGCCGCTGGGCCGCCTCGTCGAGCGTTTCATCGCGTTTGCAGAAGCAAAAGCGAACGTAGGGGCGACCCAGACTTTTGTCTTGAAAGAAGCTCGAGCCCGGCACGGTGGCGACGCCGATCTCGCGGACCAAGTAGCGGGCAAAGGCGACGTCGTCGGTGGCGCCGAAGGCCGCGATGCCGGCCATGATGTAATACGCCCCCGGGCGCCTCGAAATCGAAGCCGGTCTCCCAGAGAACCTTGCAAAGCCGGCCGCGTCGCGCCTGGTAATCGGCGGCGAGCTGGGCGTAATAGGGCCGAGGAAGCCGATAAGCGACGGTGCCGGCCTCTTGCAACGGAGCGGCCGCGCCAATCGACACGAAGTCGTGTACCTGGCGAAACGTGTGCGTCAGCTTGGGGGAGCGATGATGGTACCGACACGCCAGCCCGTCACGGCGTAAGTTTTCGACATCCCACTGATCGTGACCGTCGCTCGCTCATCCCATCAAGCGTGGCCAGCGCAACGTGAGCCCGGCCGTCGTAGAGGATGTGTTCATAGATTTCGTCGGTAATGGCGATTACGTCCCACTTGCGGCACAGCGCCGCCACCTCCTCGAGATCGGCGCGGGAGAACACGGTACCGGTGGGATTATTGGGATTGCACAGGATGATTGCCTTGGTTTTGTCCGTGAAGGCCGCGGCCAGCTCGGCGGGGTCAAACCCCCAGCCGGGCGGCCGAAGGGGCACGAAACGGGGGATCGCCCCCGCGATCACGCAATCGGGCCAGTAGTTTTCATAGAACGGCTGGGTGAGGATCACCTCGTCGCCGGGATTGATCAGCGACAAGAGCGAGACCAGCATCGCCTCGGTGCTGCCGCAGGTGACGGTGATCTCGGTTTCAGGGTCAACGTGCAGGCCCAGGTGCCAGCCGGCGTGGTCGGCAATCGCCTCACGCAGGTTCTTGGCGCCCCACGTGATGGCGTACTGGTTGATATCGTCTTCGATCGCGCGACACGCCGCTTCTTTGATCTCGCGCGGGGCGGCGAAATCCGGCATTCCCTGCGCAGATTGATCGCGCCGTATTTCTGCGCCTCCACCGTCATCCCTCGGATCACGCTCTCGGTGAATCGCGACGCCTTCTGTGAAATCAGGGGCAAGTGCATCGCCTTTTGTACCTCCGTCGCACGGCTCGAAGCCGATGACCTGCGATGGCCTTGAGAAGCGCTCCTTGGGTGAAGTCATTCCGATGTCATGAAGACCGAAAAATCCATCGTGCGGATCTAAGGGCGGCAAGTCAATGGCCTGATGTCGCCCGGCCGATCGGGTTAATTCCCATGGATCCTCACGCGAGTCAGCTCGCCGGTTCGCGAGGTCTGATATCCCGGCAGCTCGCCCAGCGATCGCCGTAACGCGGCCGAACGCGCGACCTGGAGCAGTGCCCGCAGGCGAGGGTCGCCAGCCAAGGCGTCCGGGAAGCAGATGTCGTAGGCCTCGTGCGCACGCTGAGGAACGAAAGGTTGGCTTCTTCGCTGGTTAAGCGCAAGCAGACGCCGGCGTCGGCCCAGCTCGCCTGAATGGCGTCGGCGACGCCACGATGGTCGCGTGCGCAGTGCAGCGTGTGGGTCGGCCTATTGCGAGTGGGCTTACCCAGCAGTTCGTCGAGGCACTCCCTCGCGGCTGAACCCGGCTCACGCCCCACCCAGCGCAGCCGCGCGGCGACCGCGCCCCGGACCGTGGTCACCTGAAGCGCCGGTGCCAGGGCGATCCCCTCTTCCCAGTCAGCCAGCCGCAGCAACTGAAAATCTTGGCCCCTGGCGGCGGCCAGATGCGGCACGACCGAAGCGGCGTTTCCCTCCTCTTGGTCGGAGCGCGCGAGGTGAACCCCCGCTGCGTGCACCAGCCCTCGTGCCAGCAACTCGAGTGCAGCCCGGCTCGATCGAGGGAAGACAAGCAAACGCAAATCCGCGACGCTGTGCCAGCTCTGTGGCCAGCAAACCCACGGCGGGATCGCAGCTCGCCAGAACCAAAGTTCGCGACGGATCGAGGCCAGGGTGGTCGTGAAAGGCGCCGGCATCAAAGACTCCATCGTGGGGGAGCAGCCCCAGCGGCGAGACTTCGACCGGATAGAGAAGCAAGCGGCCACCGACCTGGGCACGCCAATAACGGCACGAGACCGTGGCCGTCGGCCACGCCCAGCTTGGGCTCGCATGGGCCGGCGAAGCCCCCGCCAGCCGGAATAGCGATTCGACCGTGCAGCCCAGGGCCGCCGCCAGCGCCAGCGCCGCGGCCGTCGATGGGATCAGTCGCCCCGTTTCCACCGCGCTGATCCCCGCACGCGACACACCCGATCGCCGCGCCAGCTCCCCTTGCGACCAGCCCAGCCGCGTCCGAATCAGCCTGACGTCATTTTCGAGCATGAGATCGTGCGCCATGTTCGTGTCATCCCATGACAGGATTGTATCCAGAACGCGCCTGCGATACAATGACAGGCCCTCCCAGCATCATGGCACTTATGTTGCCGTTGCCAAGTGCTAAAGCCCATTAGTTGATGCTGAATTCGTCGCGACTGGTTTCGTTAACCCGACCGGTCGCCGGAACCCCCCCCAGGAGATATGCGATGAAGCTGGCCCTTAAGACCTCGGTTACTTTGCTGTCAGTGCTGGCGCTGGTCGCGCTCGCCGGTGCGGCGCCATTACGCGAGGCTGACGATGCCAAGGCCGCGGAAAAAATTATCCCCGCCTCCGAGATACGCAGCCATGTCGGCGAGGAGTGCACTGCGGAAATGACTGTCAAGGCGAGTAAGAACGCGGTCCCAAGGCGGACCTATTACCTCAACTCGGAGGAAGACTTCCATGACGAGAAAAATCTTGCGGTCGTGATCAGCTACGACCATATCGCCAAATTCCAGGAGGCGGGTATCGACGACCCGGCGGATTACTACAAAGGCAAGACGATTCGGATCACGGGCAAGGTGATCAAAGAGGACGACGAAGTGCGGATCCGGGTCGACGACGCGAAACAGATCAAGATCGTAGAACCTAAATGACCCTGACGACGATAGAGCCCAAATCACCCTGAAGGAGATTTCTTCAAATGCAACGCCGAGGATTTACATTAATCGAGCTCTTGGTGGTCATCGCCATCATCGCCGTGTTGATCGCACTGCTCTTGCCCGCGGTTCAGGCCGCGCGCGGCCGCCTGGCGGGCTCAGTGCACCAATAACCTCAAGCAACTCGCCTTGGCCACGATGAATTACGAGTCGGCCAACGGGATTTTTCCGCCGGGCCAGATGAAGATGGCGACCAAGCCCCCCTGGGGGATCACACTGTTCGTGTGCCTGCTCCCGTACGTGGAACAGCAGCCACTCTTCAACGCGTGGAACTTTAGTTATGGCTACGACAACCTTTACGGATCAACCTCGCGGTCGGCCACCAGGATCGCCGCGCTGCTCTGTGTCCGGCCGACATCATCCCGGCCAATCCCGTGCAGAACGGCGCCACCTCGAACGAGTGGTACGGCATCACCAGCTACGGCGGCAACGGCGGCTCGCAGATCGCACCCATTCTCGGCGGTCACAAATGACGGGATCTACACCTACACCGGGCCCGGATCGACCGCCCCCGGTAACACCCAGGTGACCATCGCCTTCATCACCGACGGGCTCTCGAACACCCTCTTCTACGGCGAGCGCAATCACTTCGATCGGAATTACGACACATTCGCGACGCCCCGGGCCTGGACGTTTTTTTCCCAGACGATGGGAATGTGGGGCTGGTGGGCGTCGTCCAGCGGCGGCTATGGCCTTTCCGATGTGGCGGAGAGTACTTTTGCTCCGATCAACTACCTGGTCCCGAATCCCCTACGGCAGCCCAGGCGCCCCGACGTCGAATTCCGCGTTCACGACGACTTATGAGTACCCACGGATCAACTCCTTCGGCAGCCAGCACCCGGGCGGGGCGAATTTCGCCATGGTCGACGGTTCGGTGCGATTTCTGAAGAACTCGATCGCAATGCCCGTCTACCAAGCCCTGGGAACGCGAGCTGGCAACGAAGTCGTCAGCGCCGACTCCTATTGATCCAGCAATTACGGTGGGTGGCCGCTCTGGAACGTTGGCAATTCCTTGGACCAATTTCGAGCTTTCCTCGCAAGAATGCTCGCGGTTGTGTCGATCATAGTCAATGTATGGAAAGGAATGGATGACTCGGTCAGTCCAGATGCGTGCATGATGCAAGTCGCGTCGGTGGGCTGCACCGGGGAAAGGAGTTCCCTGATGCGTCTCTATTGTTGTTTGCTTCTGGGAATGCTTGGCTTGGCTCTTGCCGTTCCCGCGTCAGTGATTGCGGCCCCGTTAGACGACGACGCGGCAGCCGCGGCGGCGGGGCCCTCCAGTTTGGGGACCTACGCACCTGCCGCGTCGCAGCCCGCCGGAGCAAGCGCGCTTCCCGCCGCCGGTTCCGCGATGGCGGCGACCGCGGCACCAGCCGCTCTCGCACAGCCCGCATCGTCAGTTAACCTTGAATTTGAGCCTGGATCCCAGCCTTGGCTTCAGCCTCAACCAAAACGTGAATCCGACCCTCGACGTCAAGTTCAGTCTCTGCCCCACAGCCATCGGGGGCTCTTTGGCCGGCGTCACTGTGCCGAGTGCCAGCGAGCCTCTATTAAGGCTCACGACGGCGTCGATATTCCGCCTCCCCCGCCGATAGCGGCCGCTACGATGATGCACGGCCAGGTTTTGACGGAACAGGCCATGGCTGAGATGGGGCCGGCGTGTCCGACTTGCCAGGGTCACGTGGTCGTAAGCGAGCCCGTCGTCGCGGATAGCCAGGGTCGCGGCTACACCATGGTTGGCGGCTCGGGTGTCATGGTGAACGCCGGCGTTCCCAGCTATTCCGTCGTTGGCGGCCCGGCCGCCATGGCGAGTGCCGACGCTGCCGGTTATGCCGTCGTTGGTGGTCCAGGTGGCATGGCGAGCGGCGGTGCTCCCGGCTATGCCGTGGTTGGTGGTCCGGGTGCCGTGGCGAGCGGCGGTGCTCCCGGCTACGCAGTGGTGAACGAGGCCTTCGCGGGCCAAGAGCCAGCGCCCATCGGCGTTTCCAGGTCGGCTCTAGGCCGATCTGGCGATCCGCGTCAGGCCGTGATGGGCCCGCGGCAGGGTGCTCCCGGGCGTTACGATGCGTCAGTCGTTCCCACGTCGGTGCCGCCGGCGCAGGTCGCGCAGCCAGACTCTGAGCCTCGAAGCCGTCTGAAGATCATCGCCCACGCGATCGGGGTGCCGAGCTTTGGGTCTCGACGGCGAGCGGAGGCGGAGAAAGAACGTCAAAAGCATGCCTCGATCAGTTACGAGGATGCCAATTCCAAGGTGACGGAGCTGCCGGCCTCAATGGTCTATGGCAAGGGCGATCACTAAGTTCCGACTCGCGGAAGGAAACGAGAACCCGTCGGGCGGAGAAGAAGACAACCCTGTCGACGGTTTGACGACACGTGGAACACGCGCCACGTGGTCACGATTGCAGTAGGCGAACCAGGGCTCGCCTACTCGTCGTGCCGTGATCTTCGACAGGGAATCTGGACCGGTCCCTCGGAGTATAACGAGGGACCGGTCTTATTTTACCGCGCTTGACTGGTGATTCGTTCGAGGTGGGGGGGACATCGGACCGATGCACAAGGACAAGGCGAAGTCATGGGCCCAGATGGAAGTCAACGACTAAGGGATCGACCATGCTTTTCGGAAAACAACGAGGCATCCCCCTCACGCTCGCACTGGCGACGACCCTCGGGCTCGGCCTGGCGACGGCGAGATCGGCGCGGGCGGACGGATTGCCCATTTATCAGCACACAATTCCCCGCGAAGTGGACGCGTACGACTTCAGGACCGGCGGGCCCTACATGGCGCCACCGGTTCCCTATGGCCACTACGCGAAAGATTATGTCGGCGAGTTGCACAAGTGCCTCGGTTGTGTCACCTGCCAGCTCCACGGGCTGATGGGGGGCGTCGGTTGCGGCCACGGCGGTTGCGGCCACGGAGCTGGTTGCGGTCATGCCAGCGGTGGGGGTTATGGCGGCGGTTTCGGCCAGGGCGGCTGGGTTCGGCCTCGGGAGCGGTCCTTCGGGCGGCGGCGGTTGGGGTAATGGAGCTGGCGGCACGGTCGGCGACGGGAGCGGGATCGGCCAAGGTGCGGGCAATGGTCTGGCCGGATCTCATGGGGGAGCGCCTCCGGTCATCATCGGTGGATCTAACGCGATGGGCGCGGGCCCGGCGGGGTATGCGACCGCCTGGAATCAGTCCAACAACCAGGCTGGGGACCCACTTTCCGGCCAGTCGATCTGCGGGAAGCCCGGCTGCACCGTCGGCACGAAGCACTCGCACCTGTCTTTAATGCTCAACAAAGTTCGTTGCGGCTCTTGCGGCGGCATGGGCTGCGGTGCATGCGCCGGCACGGGCGTCACGGGACTTTGCGGTGATCCAGGCTGCTCTCTGGGTACCGGGCACGGTCATGGAAACGGGCCTGGGACCGGCCAGGGAACCGGGACGGGATGCTTGCTGTGTGGAGGCAAAGGATGCTTGCAGTGCCTGTCGGGGCTCGCATCAGGAGTGCACGGCAAGCTTGCCTCGGTCGCGGGTATGTTCCACAGGCCGAAAATCTCGTGGTTCAACGGTGCCGGCGGGCCGGTCCCGCTTACCCCGGGCTATGTTCCTTACATCGTAACCACCCGTTCACCACGCGATTTCTTCAGTTTTCCACCGATGAATCCCAATGATCCGTGATCGTCGAACCGAGCTTGAGGAGAAGAGCTCATGAAGCGTCCATGGAGTCTGATGCCAGGTGGCTGTAGGTGGGACCGTAAGGGCCGCGCGGCGAGGTGGTACGTCGGACGGTTCGCCATGAGTGCCGTAGGCCTTTGGTTTTCGTTGGCGGGTGCGCCTGCCTGGGGCCAGCCTCCCCAGCCGTTTGTCCCCGAGATCTCGGAACGAAGTGGGTTGCTGATGCGCTTCGCGGGGACGCCGGAGTTTCTTCCGCCCGACCCTCATCGCGATTTCTTTTATAACACCCGGTACGGCGATACCGGCACGATTTCGCACCCGAACTGGTTCAAGACGCAGGGACTGTACGGGCTAGGGCTGAAAACGCCCGATACGCAGAGCGTGTATCCCTTCTTCTACGGCATGCCGGGCCAGAGCACAGTCGATTCGTCGAGCCGCCCCTGGTGGCGGCCGGCCCGCTTCTTCCAGGGGATTGTGCAACCGTGGCGGCCTGTCGGGATGTACTACAACATGGGGTCTTACGTGCCGATCTACGATCTCGACCCGATCGCGCCTGGACCTGGCCCGTACCCGTTCCCGTTCTACTTCAACTGGGTGCACGGGGGCTGACGATCGATCGTCACATTCAGATGATCAGCGGCGAACGCCTCTCGGCGGCCTCGGTCATG
>CAWHKI010000287.1:0-15221 GCA_963829765.1 uncultured Isosphaeraceae bacterium
ACATTGTCCTATCTCGCCGATCCGACCGGTTACTTGGCAAGCCACTCGCTGCCGATCCTCAGCGACCTGCTCAAGAACAACGCCCGCGTAAAGAATGGGCCTTCGACGACCTCGCCTCGTCGGTGGAAGGTCTGAGCGGCGGCCGTTCGTTCGCCAACGGCAAGCAGATCTTCGAGGTCGCTTGTTGCGTTTCCTGCCACCGGATGAATGGAGTCGGCGTGCAGGTTGGTCAAGACCTGACCCAGCTCGACGCGAAGATGACCCCCATCGAAATCCTGCGCAACGTGCTCGAGCCGTCGGCCAAGATCGACGAGAAGTACCAAACGCATGTCTTCACGACGAAGTCGGGCAACGTGATCACCGGGATGATCCTGGAAGAGACGCCCACGCGGATCAAGGTGATCGAGAACCCCCTGGCCAAGACCGCGCCGGTGCTCCTCAAGCGCGCGGACATCGAGGAACGCTCCAAGTCACCGAACTCGATCATGCCCAAGGGCTTGCTCGACAAGCTGACCAGGGAGGAGATCCTCGACCTGATCGCCTACATCGCAGCCAAGGGGGACGCCAAGGCCCCGCTCTTCCACGGTCAGCATGAACATGGCCATTGATGAATAGACGGTATTCCCCACCGTCCCACGACTAACGGGAGCTCCACCATGATTCGACTCGCCCGAAGCCTTCGGTTTTTCCGCCTTTGGCCTTCTCTTGGTTGTCGACCGCATTGGCCGATGACCAGTGGGTCATCTATAAGGGGCCCAAGGACCGGGCCATGGGAAGAAATCGTCCTGATCAGTGGCGATGAGGAATACCGCTCGGAGGAGGCCTGCCGCAGCTCGGCAAGATCTTGGCCAAGCGTCATGGCTTCACGTGCACGGTGTTGTTCGCGATCGGCAAGGTCGGGACGATCGATCCCAACCGAACCGACAATATCCCGGGGCTGGAGGCATCGGAAGGCCGACCTGATGATCATCGCGACCCGGTTCGGGATCTGCCCGAAGACCAGATGAAGGAGATTGTCGACTACGTCGAATCGGGCCGCCCCATGATCGGCATGCGGACCGCGACCCATGCGTTCAACATCAACAAAGGGGGCAAGAAGTACGCACGCTACTCGTTTAATAGCAAAGAGTGGGATGGCGGTTTCGGCCGCCAGGTACTCGGCGAGACGTGGATCAGCCATCACGGAAACCACGGTCGTGAAAGCACGCGCGGAATGATCGCGCCGGGAGAGTCGGACCACCCGATCGTGCGAGGTATTAAGGACGGCGACATTTGGTGCCCGACGGATGTCTACGGTGTGCGGCTCCCACTACCGGGCGACAGCAAGCCATTGGTTCTGGGGCAGGTCGTCGCCAACATGACCCCGACGGGAATGCCGGTCAAAGGCAAAAAGAATGACCCCATGATGCCCGTAGCCTGGGTCAAAACGTACACCGGCGACTCAGGGCGGCCGGCACGAGTCTTCACGACCACGATGGGCGCCGCCACCGACCTAGAGATGTGGGCGTGCGCCGGATGCTCGTCAACGCCGTTTATTGGGAGGTCGCCATGGAAGATCAAGATTCCGGCCGAAAGCGACGTCAGCTTGGTCGGCGAGTATAAGCCCCGCCGCTTCGGTTTTAATGGCGCCGCCAAGGGCGTGAAGCCGGAGGCACATTTGGACAATTGAGTTGTGACGTCGGAGAACAAGTTAATTCGACGGGAACGCTCATATTCCGATGTGTATATTATGATTCATTCGGGGCCACGGTGCCGTTCGCTCCGGTGGCCTCCAATGGTCGATCGGGCGATGTGCTTCGCTTGCAAACGGTAATTCGACACGTTGGCCTCGTGCAGCCGAGGCATAAAGGGCGTGGACGGCCTCGACGACGGCTCGGCCATCCTGGCCATTCTCGGTCGGTTCGGTTCCCTCGCGGATGCAGGTGACGAAATGAGCCATCTCTTGGGGAAAGCCGTAATTCGAGTTCTCCTCGTAGATCGGAAACGACCAGCCGGTCGTGGCTCCGGCCTTTTCGACCGCGTATCCGTATCCCCTTCGCGAGAAAGCACGCAAGGCGTTGCCATAGAGCATATCGGCGTAGGATTGTCCCTCGCTGCCGAAGACTTCGGCCCGGTCGTCCATGCCACCCGGCTTGGCCCAGCTCTCCTCGGCAAGCCCAATCGTTCCTCCCTCGAACGTCAGCAGCAAGACCGCTTCGTCGTCGCCGTTGGTTTTCGCTCCATGAACATAGGTGCCCATCTGGGCGTAGACGCTCTTGATGCGGGCCTTCACACCGGGGGCCAACCGCCGAGTAGCCAGCGGAAGAACTCGATGGCGTGGCAACCCATGTCGAAGGTGACCCCGCCACCGCTTGAACCGTGTCGTAAAACCAGTCGGTATGGGGCCCATCGTGTTTTTCCGATTGCTTGACCAGATGGACTTTTCCGAGTGCCCCCTCTGTGACTAATTGCTTCAATCGAACATACTTGGGAGCAAAACATAGCTCTTCGGCATAACCGAGAATAACACCGGCCCGTTGACACGCGGCGATCATCCGGTCGCATTCGGCGAGGTTGAGCACCATCGGCTTTTCGACCACGACGTGTTTGCCGTTTTCCGCGGCCTGGCAAGTCATTTCGCAATGGAGGTCGTTAGGAGTGCCCAACACAACGAGGTCCACGTTCTTGAGATCGATCAATCGCCGAAAATCAGTGAAGTGGTGTGCGATTCCTCGCTCGCCGGCAAATCGTTCGGCCCGTCCCGGCGTGGGCGATGCGACGGCAATCACTTCGGCGGGCAAGCAGGGCGCAAGGCTTCATAATGAATCGAGCTGACAAAGCCCGAGCCGATCAGACCGACACGCACGATTTCCACGTCTTGAGCCCCCTCAGAACATCTTCACCGGGCGAGCCCCGGTCCACGGACCAGGGGCTGCCTGGTGAAGATGTTCTGAGGGGCTCAAGACGTGGAAACTGTGCGTGTCGGTCTGATCGGCTCGGGCTTTATCAGCTCGATTCATTATGAAGCTTTGCGTCAGGTGCCCGGGCGCTGAAGTGATTGCCGTCGCATCGCCCACGCCGGGACGGGCCGAACGATTCGCCGGCGAGCGAGGAATCGCCCATCATTTCACTGATTTTCGGCGATTGATCGATCTCAAGAACGTGGACCTCGTTGTGTTGGGCACTCCTAACGACCTCCATTGCGAAATGACTTGCCAGGCCGCGGAAAACGGCAAACACGTCGTGGTCGAAAAGCCGATGGGCTCAACCTCGCCGAATGCGACCGGATGATCGCCGCGTGTCAACGGGCCGGTGTTATTCTCGGTTATGCCGAAGAGCTATGTTTTGCTCCCAAGTATGTTCGGTTAAAGCAACTAGTCACAGAGGGGGCACTCGGAAAAGTTCATCTGGTCAAGCAATCGGAAAAACACGATGGGCCCCATACCGACTGGTTTTACGACACGGTTCGAAGCGGTGGCGGAGTCACCTTCGACATGGGTTGCCACGCCATCGAGTTCTTCCGCTGGCTACTCGGCGGTTCGGCCCCCGGTGCGAAGGCCCGCATCAAGAGCGTCTACGCCCAGATGGGCACCTATGTTCATGGAGCGAAAACCAACGGCGACGACGAAGCGGTCTTGCTGCTGACGTTCGAGGGAGGAACGATTGGGCTTGCCGAGGAGAGCTGGGCCAAGCCGGGTGGCATGGACGACCGGGCCGAAGTCTTCGGCAGCGAGGGACAATCCTACGCCGACATGCTCTATGGCAACGCCTTGCGTGCTTTCTCGCGAAGAGGATACGGATACGCGGTCGAAAAGGCCGGAGCCACGACCGGCTGGTCGTTTCCGATCTACGAGGAGAACTGGAATTACGGCTTTCCCCAAGAGATGGCTCATTTCGTCACCTGCATCCGCGAGGGAACCGAACCGACCGAGAATGGCCAGGATGGCCGAGCCGTCGTCGAGGCCGTCCACGCCCTTTATGCCTCGGCAGCACGAGGCCAGCGTATCGAGTTACCGTTTGCAAGCGAAGCACATCGCCCGATCGACCATTGGAGGCCGACCGGAGCGAACATGCGCCGTGGCCCCGAATGAATCATAATATACCCATCGGAATATGAGCGTTCCGTTGAATTAACTTGTTCTCCGACGTCACAACTCAGTTGTCCAAATGTGCCTCCGGCTTCACGCCCTTGGCGGCGCCGTTAAAGCCGAAGCGGCGGGGCTTATACTCGCCGACCAGGCTGACGTCGCTCTCGGCCGGGATCTTGTCTTCCAGGCCGAGCGTCCAGTAAACGGCGTTGACGAGCATCCGGCGGACGCCCGGGCTCTCAAGGTCGGTGGCGGCGCCCATCGTGGTCGTGAAGACTCGTGCCGGCTTGCCCGGAGTCGCCGGTGTAGGTTTTGACCCAGGCGACCGGCATCATCGGGTCATTCTTTTTGCCTTTGACCGGCTTCCCGTCGGGGTCATGTTGGCGACGACCTGCCCCAGAACCAATGGCTTGCTGTCGCCCGGTAGTGGGAGCCGCACACCGTAGACATCCGTCGGGCCCCAAATGTCGCCGTCCTTGATACCTCGCACGATCGGGTGGTCCGACTCTCCCGGCGCGATCATTCCGCGCGTGCTTTCACGACCGTGGTTGCCGTGATGGCTGATCCACGTCTCGCCGAGTACCTGGCGGCCGAAACCGCCATCCCACTCTTTGCTATTAAACGAGTAGCGTGCGTACTTCTTGCCCCCTTTGTTGATGTTGAACGCATGGGTCGCGGTCCGCATGCCGATCACGGGGCGGCCCGATTCGACGTAGTCGACAATTTCCTTCATCTGGTCTTCGGGCAGATCGCGGAACCGAGTCGCGATGATCATCAGGTCGGCCTTCCGAAGTGCCTCCAGCCCCGGAATGTTGTCATTACGGTTGGGATCGATCGTTCCGTCCTTGCCGATGGCGAACAACACCGTGCACGTGAATCCATGGTGCTTGGCCAAGATCTTGGCGAGCTGCGGTAAGGCCTCCTCCGAGCGGTATTCCTCATCGCCGCTGATCAGGACGACTTTCTTCCCTTGGCCCGGTCCTTGGGCTCCTTGATACGTGACCCACTGGTCACCAGCCAAGGCGGTCGTAACCCACAAAAGAACGAAGGCGGAAAAAACGAAGGCTCGGGCGGGTCGAATCATGGTTGGGCTCCAGGTAGTCGTGGTACGTTGGAACAGCGAGATTCATCAGTGGCGATGTTCATGCTGACCGTGGAAGAGCGGAGACTTAGCGTCACCCTTGGCCGCGATGTAAGCGATCAGGTCAAGGATCTCCTCCTTCGTCAGCTTGTCGAGCAAGCCCTTGGGCATGATCGAGTTCGGCGACTTGGTGCGTTCCTCAATATCAGCACGATCGAGGAAAACCGGCGCGGTCTTGGCCAGGGGGTTCTCGATCAGTTTGATCCGCGTCGGCGTCTCTTCGAGAATCATCCCGGTGATCACGTTGCCCGACTTCGTCGTGAAGACATGCGTCTGGTACTTCTCGTCGATCTTGGCCGACGGCTCGAGCAGGTTGCGGAGGATTTCGATGGGGGTCATCTTCGCGTCGAGCTGGGTCGAGGTCTTGACCAACCTGCACGCCGACTCCATTCATCCGGTGGCAGGAAACGCAGCTCGCGACCTCGAAGATCTGCTTGCCGTTGGCGAACGACCGGCCGCTGCTCAGACCTTCGACCGACGAGGCGAGGTCGTCGAAGGCCCACTCCTTGCGCGGGCGGTTGTTCTTGAGCAGGTCGTCGAGGATCGGCAGCGGGTGGCTGGCCAGGTAGCCGGTCGGATCGGCGAGATAGGCGGCGATGTCGTCGACGACGTAGAACGCGCCATACATCCGCCGCCAGTGGCCGGGGTAAGTGCACACATAAGGATAAACGCCGGGCGTGGTCGGGGCGGTGAAGCTGAGCTTCTGCGAATCGCGGGGGGCGAGCAGGCGGCTGGCGACCAGGATTTTGTCGGACGGGGGAACGTAGTTCCGCTCGAGGGCCCCCGGCTGCGTGCTCGAGGACTCGCCGAGCAGACCAACTTCTTCGAGTGCGCCGGGTTTGGTCACGACGAAGTTGTGCGGCATGATGTCGCTGTTCTCGAAGACGATCTCGACCGGCTTGCCGGCCTCGGCGGCGATGCGATCCTTGTTGAAAAGCATCTGGTCGGTGATGGTGCCCAGCCGGATCACCCGAACGCCCAGGTCGCCCAGCTCACGGCGGCGCCTTGGCCGCTCGGTCAGCCGGCAGCAAGCCCGCGAGCGAGTCGCCAAGCTGAAGGGCGTCGAGGGCGTTCGCGGAGGTGCGGTCCCGCGGCGGGATCGTCTTGATATACGTCAAGTAAGGCGTCGAGCGTCGGGCCGGCTTCGTCGGCGCGGCCAGTAGGCGACCGGGATGCGTGAAATCGCCCGGATCGCGGCCGTCCGATCGGGGCCTTCGCCCCTTGCGAACTTGGCGAGTGCCTTGAAGGTTTCGGCCTCTTTGCCACGAACCGACGTCAGCGCGAGCATCGCCGAGCGCCTGACGATACCGCCGACACCGGTCCCGCCGACCTCGGTCGTGGCCGTCTCCCTCCTTGCTGGCAGATTGGCAGCCTCGAAAACGACTTTGCGGTCCGCGTCGAGAACCTTGATCGTGTAGCGATTGAGCCGCGCGTAATAATCGCCTTCCGACCGGTTCCAGACGGTCACCGAGTCGATCGGGTAGTCGGCGCCAAGGTCGACCTCCCACCACGGGTTGGGCGTGTTTTCCTGGGTGTGCGTCTGTCCGCCGTCGCCGTAGGACCCGCTCTTGTTGCCGTCGATCGCTCGTTCGGCGGGGCCGTCGATAAGCGGTGTTCTTCTGGGTGGCCTTGCCGAGCGGAGCGACATTCCGGCCGTCGCTATAGACCTCGACCTCGGCCAGCGTCAGGGTGCGACGGCGGCCCGGTAACTCGATCCGCACGAATCGTCCTTCGGTCCCCTTCGACGACTTTATCCCGCCCCCGAGCGACTTGGGCAGCCCATCGAGCAGCGGCAAGACCCTGGGATAAAGCGCCGATCGCTGGCCCGGATCGCGGATCGCGGGCATGGCATCGACCAGATCGCGCAAGCGAACCAGCCGATTTCGAGGCCAAGCGTCCAGGCTTTGTCGACGCCGCCGTCGGCGGCGATCAATGCGAGATAACCAAGCTGCCGGGTGACCGGCCTGCGGCCGGTTGCCGCCAGCCCTTCCAAATCGAGCCGAGCGGCCGTCAACTCGGCCGCCTCGCGGCTGGTGAGCAGCCGGCCGAGGTCAAAGGCGACCGCGTCGTTCCCCTCGCCGCGCGCGCTCGTCGAGTGCCTTGATCGGCTTCGAGCAGCACGGTCAACTCGGGCTTCTTGTCGATCTTCGCCAGATCGGCGACGGCGTCTCGCGCGGATTTCGTCGCGAACTCCCTTGCGTGACAGAAGCTCGAGGTCGATCGCGCGCGTCCTGTCATCTTGAGGAGATCGTCGAGGCTCAGCCGGCCGAGAAAGAACCGCGATGCCGGCCTCGCTCGTGATGGCGAGCGTCTTGCCCTCGGCGACCGCTTTTCGCCAGTACGGGCTCGAGGGTCTTCATCGTCTCGCCGCGGGTGTAGTCGAGATATTCGTCGGTCGGATGGTCGGCCGAAATCAAGGGCACCTCGACAGCCTCGGCGACCGGGAAGAAACTCGCCGCCCGGACCGCTTCGAGCCGGACCAAAGGATAAGGATCGGCGGCCAGCTTCTTGAGCGATCTCGAGGGCCCCGGGAACACGGTCTCGCCAGACGCAGAGGACCCGGGTGGCGGCGGCCCTGGCATGGAAATCGGTCAGAGGCGAGGACCCGGTCGAGCAGCTCGACGTTGACGACGTCTTGGTACTGATGGGCCCAGAGAGCTTCGGTCAACATGGTGCTCGAAATCGGGGGCGGACTTGTCGAGATGGCGACCCACGTCTTGAGGGCGGCGATGACCTCGGCAGAGTCCCTGGCCCCCAGCTCGGTCCTGGCCCGATAGCGGACCCGGTCTTCGGGGTGCCTTGAGCAGATCGAGCAGCTCTTCGATCGATGCGCCGGCGATCTTGGCGAGGCTTGGAAAGCGGACGGCCTTCATAGGTGACCCGGTAGACCCGGCCGTGGATCCGGTCGCGGCTGGGATCGCGAAGGTTGTGCTGCATGTGGCCGATGATCGGGTTCTGCCAGTCGAGGAAGTAGATCGCCCCATCAGGCCCGGTTTCGATATCAGACGGCCGGAAGTTCGGGTCGCGTGACGAGAGGATCGGCTCGAGCTCGGTGCCGGCCAGGCTGGCGCCCTTGTCATCGATCTTGTAACGGAGAATTCCCTGGAAGCCGATCACGTTGGGAACGAGCAGGTTTCCCTGAAATTCCTCGGGAAAGTGCCGGCTGCTCAGGAACTCGATGCCCGGCGTGGGACGGGTGCGCTGCTGGTAGACCTGGGGCGGACCGGCGTGCTTATGAGGGTAATCAACATGGCCGGAAAACAACGTCCCGTGCGTGGGGACAGAGCCGGTGCCGTCAACGACGATATCCTGGCCCCAACGGTCGAATGCATGACCGTGCGGGTTCGCGAACCCGAAGGACACGTAAACCTCGAACTTCTGCGACTTGGGCTCATAGCGGAACACGCCCGCGTTCGAGCAACGCACCGGAGCACCATAGGGCGTTTCCACCTGGGTCTGATGAAACGTTCCCTCTTGAAAATAAAGAGCCCCACCCGGATCGAGCTGGAAGCTGTTGGACGTGTGGTGCGTGTCTGCCGAATCGAGTCCGGAAAGGACGCGCAGACGGACGTCGGCTCGGTCGTCGCCGTTGGTATCCTTCAAGAACATGAGGTCGGGCGCCTGGGCGATCAAGACTCCCCCGTTGGCGAACTCGAAACCGGTCGGGCAATGCAGCTTGTCGGCGAAGATGATTCTCTTGTCGGCCTTGCCGTCGCCATCGGTGTCTTCCAGGATCAAAAGCTTGTCATTCATTTCTTCCTTGGGCTTCCAGTGCGGATAGGTCGGCCAGCAGGCGACCCAGAGGCGCCCCCGCGAATCAAACGACATCTGCACCGGCTTGGCCAGCTCGGGAAACCTCTGCTCTGAAGCGAACAGGTTCACCTTGAGGTTCTTGCCGAGCGTCATCTGGCCGATGGCTTCCTCGCCGGTCAAGAAAAGATGCTCGCCGTGAGGTCCGCGGCCCGGCTTGTTGGTTTTGACGGGGATAAACGGCGGCGTGTTCGAGTCGTCGACCACCAGGTCGTTACCCTGCGCGACCGCCCAGATTCGTTGGTCGCGGTTGGCCGTCATCACATCGAGGACTTCCATCTCGCGCTGGGCGACGACGCGGTTGGTCTGGCCGTCGGTAAACCGCAGGTCGGCGCGGCCCCCATAAATCGAGTAGCCGTCGACCGTCCGATAGCGGTTGAACCAGTAAAAGTTTTTGTCGAGCACGGCCTCGCGCAGCTTGCCAAGGTTTGTCTCGTTCGCCCCCTTCGAGCCCGGCGCGATCTCGCCCAAGATCACATCGGCAAGGTGCCTGTTGCCGTCGGAGGTTAAATGGACGCCGTTGATCGTGAGCGGCTCCGGAGCCTTCTTGTACAAGGATGATGTCGGGCCCAGCAGATCGACGATGGCCACACCGGCCGCCTTGGCGACATCGGCCATCGCGGCGGTATAAAGCTTGAGCCGCTCGTTCGTGGCCGAGTCGTCGGGCAAGTCTCGTCCTCGCGGTGACTCGATGGCGATCGGCGAGAACAACACCAAGCGAGGCGCCGACACGCCGTTGTACTTTTGAGCCAGGGTATGTTTGACGAAAGCGTCGAGGTCTTTCTTGAACGCTTCGAGCCCGTCCTTACCGGCGAACGACTCGTTGTATCCGAAGAACGCGAAGACCACGTCGGCTTTGGTCCGAGTCAGCCAGCGGTCGGGGCTACCAAAGTCGGCCGAGCGGAGGCGCACGGTCAACTCATCACCGGAAAAGCCAAGGTTGCGAATGACGAGCTTGTGCGTGGGAAACCGAGCATGGAGGCCTGTCTCGAGCCAGCCGTCGTGTTGCATCCGGTCAGCCAGGGTGTTGCCAATGATCGAGATGTGATCGCCCGGCTTGATCTCGATCGCATCGGCCTGCGCGAGGGGCGACAGAGCGAGACTTCCGGATAGGATGCCAAATGCGAATACGAATGCGTAGCAGCGTCGGCTCATAGTCGTCGATCCCTTGGCACTCTGTTTGGTTGAGGACTCATCGTTCCGCGCCGCCGGGCAGAACTGGCTTTGCCGTCTGGCCCATAAAGCGACGCCGGAACCGGTTGGCGAGCATTTCATTATACACAAGCGATCGCTCATCGCGAGCAGCTCAAAAATGGCACTTCTTGGCACGCCATGGCGCAGGATTGAGCAAGGTTCTGGCTCAGAAGACCAAACCGATCGGCGAGTTGTGCCAATTCGGCGGACGGGCAGGCACACCCGCGTCCCCGGCTGGCAAATAACGGTTGCGGCAAACCGCCCGAAGGCGGCTTCGTGGGGGGGCAAGAACGCCCGCAAAGCGAGCTCAGCTTAACGTGAATTGGCATATACTGGATCAACCGAGGCAAGACGAATCACGATGCGGCGAAACGACGATGACGAAATGACGAAGCAGAATCCGGTCGACTGAGCCCATGACCGGGAGATCAGCTTGCGACGGGCCGCGCCATCGAACGCATTATCGTTTGACTTAACCACGGAAGGCACTGATAGACACGGAAAAGAACATCCCTCTGCCCAAATCAGTTTCGTGCATTTCGTCCTTTTCGTGGTCAATCCCTTGTAGCAACCACGAAAGGGACAAAAGACACGAAAAGGAACAACACCAACTGGTTATTGTTGTGTTGCTCTTCGGCTCTCCCATTTCTTCGTCGTAATTCCGCGCTTCTGTGCTCTGTCCCGATGCGCGTGGCGTGGACATGGAGAACCGAAAACTGAGTACCGCCGCGACCCGGTGATCTAAGAGGGGCCTTCCGTGCGCAATCTGCCGCACACACTCCATACTAACAATATAACACGGTTTGCAAATTTCGTGAATGCACCTATCACGTTTGCCGCGCAATTTGCCATCATAACCTATTGTTCTAAATTGACTTAAAAAATTTTCCGAAATTTTTGTCCGCGATCATTGCGCGCACGGTTCGATCAAGCTGACAAAGCCGAACCGCGAGTGAATGCATGTCATGAAGATCGCACGAAGTCTTCGGAGACTATACGAACAGACCGAAAATGGGTTCCTCCCCCACGTTCGATCTTCATTGAACGGAACGGCAACGTCATTGTGATCCTTATTTTCTTGATTGACTCCCGCCTTCACGGCCGGCACACCTTTGGAATCACCACGAGGTCGTCGATCATTTTTTTTCTCGCCGCGTTGCACACTCGATCTCCCGTTGGCGATTAACCAAGTAGGAGAGGCAGTTCGGCTCGCGGTTTGAAATCGAACGGCCCCTGACGTTGCGGCTGCTCGCTCGAAGCCGTGGGCGGTTGCATGCGAAAGGTGCCGTGTTTTTTTCCAACGACCCGTTAAGCGGCCAGAAAGTTCGGCGGACGGAGCCGCCTCCTACACGAACTGTAGGAGGGAGCTCCGTCTCCCGATCCCCGTGCAAGCCCGGTGTCGGGCCGTTGTTTTTTTCAAGCGGGTACATGGGGTCGCGTTTGCAATCCTCGGAAGTGGAAGGGGCGAACGAATTCCGGGTCGAGTTGAAGGTGATCGGCAAGCCGACTTGAGGGCCCGTAGCCACGCCAGTGCTCCATGCCGGGCCAGCGCAAGGAATGCAGATCACGAAAGGCCGAAACGTCGAAATCCCGAAAGTAAGTTCGGCATGCGGGAGATTGAAGAATCCGTCGAAAAGCGTGGGGCGAGTCCACGGCGAGAACAGCCCGCGGCTTCGCACTGGAAGAACGACGCACTCAATGACCTTGCGTGATTCCGGGAGGGCGAGGCTCCGCCCGAGCCGGCATTGGCACTCGGAGGCTCGCCCTCCCAGTATCGTGCAACGGCATTTAGCACACAATCGCTGCTAAAAGTTATCCACATTAAACGTCCTTTTCGGGCTTTCGTCGTTTCGGGGTTTCGTGATCGTATGGTTATTCACGCGTCCCGACGGCGATCTTCGGCTTCCTCTTGTCCATCGGCGCGACGAATATCGCCGAGTTAACCCGTTGCGACGCTTCTCCACTGGGAAGGCGCATCGCCGCTCTTCACATCGTCGATAAAAAATGTGAAGGGCCGTGCCACTGGGGGATTGACATCAGCCTATCGTCGGCACAGAATACGACTGTTTTCCTTCAGTGTGGCAGGTTCAATGCGGGGATGCGGCTTCGGGCAGGGTTGTGCGGTTCTGCGATAGATCGCAGACGTGTTGAGTTTTGTCAACGCCCTAGGCGGGTGGATGGATGGGTTTTGGGCCGAGACGACCCCAACGTACGGTGGCGGGGCCTTATGCGCTCACGGGAGATCGATTCGCCGTGACCCAGGTGGCTGAAATTGGGATGTCTGTCATCTTATGACATAAGAACTTCAGGAGCGTCTTCTATGTTTGGTACCCCGAAATCGGTGGATGACGTCTTTCGGCGCCTGCGCGAGCGCTCCCTGCCAAGTCCGGCAAACCGGCACCCGAGGCGCCGGCGGCGACGGATCGCGACGCTCGAATTTCTCGAGGGTCGGACGCTCCTAACGACCTACACCGTCACCAGCACCGGCACCACCGATGTCGCTGGCACCTTGCTCTATGAGATCGATCAACTTGATTCCACGGGCGGGTCGTCGAATATCATCAATTTCAACCTTGGCTCGGGCGTGCAAACGATCAGCCCGACCTCCGCCCTGCCAACGATCACCGAGCCGGTCACCATCGAGGGAACTGTCAGTGGAGGTGCGCCGCAGGTTCAGATCCTGGGGGGTTCGGCGGGGAGCAGTGCCAGCGGTCTGACATTCGGCAGCGGCTCGTCGGGTTCGAGTGTCGAGGACTTGCTGATTGGCGGTTTTTCTCATGAATACGGCATTGACATCACTTCATCGAGCACGGGCGACAGTGTGCTCGGCTGTTGGGTCGGGATCAATGCCTCTGGATCGGCGGACGCCAACTACATGGGCGTCTATGTCCAAGGCTCGGGTGCAACGATCGGCGGGACCGCGACGGGGGCGGGCAACGTCGTCTCCGGCAACGGGATTGATGGCGTATTCCTCGCTACGTCGTCCTGCCTGGTCGAGGGCAACTACGTCGGCACCAATGCCGCCGGCACCGCCGCCGTGCCGAACGGAGGCGACGGCATTTATATTGGTGGCGGCGGCGACTCGGGCGCCACAATCGGCGGGACGACGGTCGGCGCCGGAAACGTCATCTCAGGCAACCGGTCCAATGGCATTGCATTCTATTCGTCCTGTCTGATCGAGGGCAACTACATCGGTACGAACGCGGCCGGAACCGCCGCTGTGGCAAACGCAGGTGACGGCATTTATGTTGGCCAGTCGGGCGCGACGATTGGTGGGACGACCGCCGGGGCCGGCAACGTCATCTCTGGAAACACGGCCGACGGCGTTTACATCTTTTCGGACTCGTGCCTGGTCGAGGGCAACGAGGTCGGCACAAACGCAGCCGGCACGGCCGCCGTGCCGAATTTCTACGGCGTCTATGTCTACGACGACGCCGGCGCAACCATCGGCGGGACAGCAACCGGCGCGGGCAATACGATCTCTGACAACACCAACGCCGGCATCTATGTCGCCGCCGGTGCAACGGCCACCATTAGCGACGATGCGATCACCGGCAACGGCACCGGTATCCTTGTCGGCAGCAACTCCAGCGACACCAGCATCGTCACGGCCCAGGACGACAATCTCTCAGGGAACACCACCGCCAGCATCACCAACAACCAGACGAACGCGTCCTACGCCGTCACCGCCACTAACGACTGGTGGGGCAGCTTGCACGGGCCGAGTACCACCGCGAACCCGGGCGGCAACGGGAACGGCGTCTCATCCAACGTGAGCTTCACCCCGTGGATCGGCGTCTTCAGTCCGAGCACCGGCACCGGCTTCCAGCCCACGGGCATCACCCTCTACTCCGTGCCGACTCAGTTCGTCTTCGTCACTGAGCCATCGTCGACGGCGACCCCCGGCGTGGCCTTCGCCACCCAGCCGGTGATCGAGGCCGAGGACAGCAGCGGCGACCTTGGCATCAACTTTGACGCGACCTCCGTTCCCAGTGCCCAGGCCAAAATGACCATCAACACGCTTTCGGGTACGGGCACGCTGGCGGGAACGACCTCGGTCAGCCCGTCCGGGGGGTTCGCCAGCTTCAGTGGGCTGAACATCACCGCGATCGGCACTTACACGCTCACGGCTTCGGCATCGGGATTCGGCTCGCTCAGCTTGAGCGGAACCAGCAGTCAAATCCAAATCAGCACCACCGGTTACGCCGTGACCAGCACCGCCGACAGCGGGCCCGGCACCTTGCGGGCCGCCATCACCGCGGTCGATTCTCGAGGTCGCCCGCTCGCGCCGAGTACAGCGTCGGGCCGCAAAGCGGGGTGTAATCTGCGCCGTGGGCGACAAGCAAAGCCTCGATTTCCCAATGTCCCGCCGTCGCTGCGTCGTAAAGCGCCGAGGGGCCAATGTAGATGACGCTTCCCTTGGGAGCTCCGCTTGCGCTGTAAGGCTTGAGTCCCTGGTCAGCCCTTGCGTTTACATCTGCTCCGCTTTCTAACAACAGTTCTCCACAATCTCCTCGTGACCAGCAGCTGCAGCCAGGTGCAGGGGCGTCGGCCCAAATTCATCGCGACTAGAAACAAAAGTCGGATTGCTCTTGAGTAATACCTTGATTGTTGCTAGGTCGCCGTTCGCTATTCCATCGCGGATTGGACCGGAGAGAACCATTGCTGGTGAAACTGGTGAGGTTGAAGATGGTGCTGCATCGTTGATTGGACTGGAAGAGACGATAGCGGAAAGTTTTGCAGAATTGGGAGCGGAATTGCAAAGAGCGCATGAATACCGCAAGTCCTTGAGCTTGCCCTCTTTAAAGACGAGGGCGTAATAGTCTACATCGTGGTTCTCGCAACTGATTGAACTTTGAACTGGGTCGGGAAGAGTCTACAATGTTGCTCCATAAGCGACCGAACTTTTGCGAGTTCACTTATTTGATGGTCGCTTCAACCTCTTCCATGGTCATTCCCACTGGGAGGCGCGAGAAGTTCGTCATCCTCCGTTCGAGAGCTGCAATCTT
>CAWHKI010000288.1:0-25976 GCA_963829765.1 uncultured Isosphaeraceae bacterium
CACAATCCGAGCAAGCAGTCGGGGAATGGATTCCGGATACGTAAACCAAGTGGATAAATGTAGAGCCCCTCGACGCTCGAACCGCCGAACTTGGCGGACAGGTGCTGGGAATCTTCGCTGGAAATTGGCGATTGATTTCAATTGCCTCTTTCGCGAGTGGATCATCGGTTGTGATCAGGTTGATTTGAAACGGATCAAAATTAGGATTGCGAATCGTGGTGCCGAGTCGCAGGACTTCGCCGTAAGCCGCGTCTAAATTCTGAATTGAGAACTGGTCGGAGGCCACGTACAGATACCAGCCAGAGTCTTCGTCGGCTTTGAGCCAGAAGGCCGCGCGGACGGCGGCGTACTTCTCGAACTCTTCGAGGAACTCTTGACCGGCATCGATTTGGTCCATTACCAAAAGAGCTTGATCCATGGTAACACCCCGTTGGTTGGGTCCGTGACGGCTTCAAAAAGCCTCTCTGCAATCGTCTGTGGCATTTGATCGTATCGAGACTTCTCATTCCACTTTTTTGCGAGCTGCCAATTGACGCCGAGCTTCGGATTTGCGACTGGAGTTGTGTCGAGCTGAAGCTGAAGTTTCAGGCCCGCGAGATCGACTAATTTCATTAAGTCATGAGTAAAAACTTCCTGCGCGAACGACTTATCGGGAAAGTCGTGCAAGCTCGTTTGCTTTGCGATGCAAGCCTTCAGTGCGCATTCGACAGAGTATCCCGCCAAGTAATAAGCGCCAGACCAACGACCGGCATCGAAAACGCCTTCGCATCGATCGTTCGATCTTCGGCGAGTTGCTGCAAGTCGGTCCGGTTCAAAAAGAGGATCTCCCAGTTTCGGATAACACGAGCGCTTTTATTCTAACGGAACGGGCGGTCGTCTGCGACATATGCCCAGCGCTATAAAAAACACCGTTTGGTGAAGAAAATGCTGGGTGCGGCGCCGGTCTCGGATACAGTGTCGGGGGCGAGAAGCTGAAATCTTGAGGATTGTCGCCATCGTGCGAGGGGAAGTGCGAGCCAGTTATGAGGAGCATCGCTTGAGTTACGACGCGGACGTGATCATTGTGGGCGGCGGCCTGGCTGGTCTGGTTGCCGCGGCCGAGTTGGCCGACGGGGGGAAGCGAGTGATCGTCATGGACCAGGAGGCCGAGCAGAATCTGGGCGGTCAGGCGTTCTGGTCGCTCGGCGGGTTGTTCCTGGTCGATAGTCCCGAACAGCGCCGGCTGGGCGTGAAAGACTCGTACGAGCTGGCTCTGAGTGATTGGATGGGCACGGCAGGTTTTGACCGCGAGGAAGATTTCTGGCCGCAGCGTTGGGCCGAAGCCTTTGTTGCGTTTGCCGCCGGCGAGGCGCGGCCGTGGCTGGTTCAGCAAGGTCTGCGCTGGTTTCCGATCGTGGGATGGGCCGAGCGCGGCGGCTATGGGGCGTACGCCCACGGCAATTCGGTACCGCGATTCCACATTACCTGGGGCACCGGCCCGGCGGTGCTCGAGCCGTTCGTGCGCCGCACGCGAGAGGCCGAGACGAAAAACCGGCTCAGCTTCAAGTTTCGCCACCGCGTCGACGAGCTTTTGCGGACGAACGGGGCGGTCGACGGTGTGCGCGGGGCGATCCTCGAGCCCGAGCAACGTGCCCCGGGGCATGAAAAGCTCGCGCACGGTCGTCGGTGAGTTCGCGCTTCGCGCCGCGCGGTGATTGTCGCTTCCGGCGGGATTGGCGGCAACCACGAGCTGGTGCGGCAGAACTGGCCCCAGCGGCTGGGCAAGCCGCCTGGATTCATGGTGCAGGGCGTGCCGGATCATGTGGACGGGCGGATGGTGGCCATTACGGAAGCGGCCGGCGGCCGGTTGATCAATCGGGATCGGATGTGGCATTACACCGAAGGCCTCCGGAACTGGGACCCGATCTGGCCCCAGCATGGTATTCGCATCTTGCCCGGGCCGTCGTCACTGTGGCTGGACGCGATCGGTAAGCGCCTGCCGCCACCGCTTTATCCGGGCTATGACACGCTGGGCACTCTCGAATACATCGGGAAGTCTGGTTACGAGCATACCTGGTTTATTCTTAACCAAGCGATCATCAAGAAAGAATTCGCCCTATCCGGCTCCGAGCAGAACCCGGACCTAACCGGCAAAGACTGGCGTCAGACGCTGGGCGCGCGTTCAGGAAGACCGCGCCCGGGGCCGGTGGAGGCCTTCAAGAAACATGGTGCCGACTTTGTTGTCAAAGACAACTTGGCCGATCTGGTGGCGGGAATGAACGCCCTGACGGACGCTCCGCTTTTGGAATTCGCGACCGTCGAGCGCGAGGTGATCGCCCGCGACCGGCAGCTCGACAATTCTTTCGGCAAAGACTCGCAGCTCGCGCTGATTCGTGATGCACGCAAATACGTGGGCGACAAGCTGATTCGCGTGGTCAAACCGCACCGCCTGCTCGACCCCAAGGCCGGGCCGCTGATCGGCGTCAAGCTCAATATCCTCACCCGTAAGACGCTCGGGGGCTTCGAGACCGACCTGTCCGCGCGTGTGTTTGGAACCGACGGAGTGCTCGTGCCGGGCCTGTACGCGGTGGGCGAGGTGGCTGGCTTCGGCGGCGGGGGCGTGCACGGTTATCGGGCGCTCAGGGCACGTTCTTAGGCGGCTGCCTCTTTTCAGGACGGAATGCGGGGCGAGCCGCGGCGGGGGCTGTCTGAAACAAAATTTTTCGCTTGCACACTCGGATTGGGATCGACTACAAATGTCTTATTCCGATCCTCTCCGGGGCCTTCGAGCTTCGTTGAGAACGTTGTTCCGAGGGCCTCGCCTGCCGACGCCCCGCGTTTTTTGATATGGCGGTATGGCAAGGCCGCCCTAGGCGTGATCCGTCCTCGATTCCAAAAAGGTAACACGATCGTGTTGCGTTTGGCCCTGGTGATACTTTTGTTCGCACCGGCGTTCGCCTCCGGTCAAACCAAGCCGGACGACGAAGACAAGGTCTCCAACGACAATCCAGCCCGGCCGTTGCAGATGCCGCCGGCAGCGACGGAAGTGAAGGAAGCGATTGACGATTTCGAACGATTCAGCCGGCGGAAGGCCTGGGAGCGCGCCTTAAAGGCCCTGTACACCATCCCTGAGAATCAAGCGCTTCGTTTCGTCGACGGCGACAATGGCTTCATCATTCCGGTCGGGCGCAAGCGCCGATCGCTCTTGACCGCGCTAGAGCCCGAGGGCCGGGCAGCCTATCGCTTGTACTACGACGCCCTAGCGAGGAAGCTTCTCGACGAAGCCGACGGCCCCACGGAACTGAAGAACCTCGAGCGCATTTACTCGGCCTACTTCACGACGACCGTCGGTGACAATGCCGCTGACCGGTTGGGCGATCTTTACTTCGAGCTGGGACGATTCGACCGCGCCGCCGAGTGCTGGCTGGCCATTTTGCGCGAGCACCCGGATACGGACCTCTCGCCGGCTTCGCTGTCGCTCAAGGCCGCCTTAGCGCTCTTCCGCGCGGGACGCCGGGCCGAATTCGAGCAGATGAAGACCGAGCTGGCCGATCGATACGCCGACGAGAAGGTCACGCTGGGCGGTCAGACCGCCGCGCCCAGAGAGCTGCTCACTCGCCTTATGAGCGATGAGCCGGTGAACGCTGACCGGGTGAGCCCATCGTTCTCGCAAACCTCCCTGACCGGTCCGCGGCTGACAGAGTCGGTCGATCCCGCCTGGCAAGTCCGATTCGCCGAATCCGTGGAGGCCGGCATGACGCCGCTCGAGCTGACCCAGTGGGAATCGAATGCCTTGAGTGCGGTCGTCCCCGCCGCGACCGTCGACGGAACGTCGCTTTTCGTCAATTATCTCGGCTCCCTTTTCGCGGTCGACTTGTCCACCGGCAAGATGGTCTGGCGGTCGGCGTCGTATCATAACTTCAACCTGCTGACACAGCAAAATATGGCTCGCATGCTCGATACCAACCGGTTTGCGATCGTGGCGGCCGGCGAGTACGTCTGGGGCCTGGCCCGCGACATGAAGGACCAAAACTTCTTCGCCTCGTTCCAGTTGACCTGCCGCCGGGCCGACAAGGGGGAGATCGTCTGGAAGTCGGCCGACTTGCCCGACTACAGCGCGTTCGACCTGGTTGGCCTGCCGCTCCTGGCCGATAGCAAGCTCTTTATCGCGGGCAAGACTCAGGCGAACCCGCAAATGCAGCAAGGCCTGGCGCAGCAAGTCGTCCTGGCGATCCAGCCGCACGACGGCAAAGTCCTCTGGAAGACCGAGGTCGGCACGTTTCGCCAACAGCAACAGCGGTTTTTCTACGACTACATGACCGAGTCGTCGCCGCAGCCTCGACTGGTGTATCGCGCGGGTGCAATTTATCTCGACACCCATGTCGGCGTGCTCGCCCGGCTCGACGCGGAATCCGGGACATTCGATTGGGGCTACGGATATAAGACGGCCCCATTTCAGAGCGGATATCGCTTTTGGTTTTATGAAATGAACCGAGAACCCCAGGCGATTGGCGGCCCTCCCCTGCAGGCGGGAGAAGCCTTTCTCGTCAAGGGGATGCAGTCCGAACGCTTGTATGCAGTCGAGCCCAACAAGATGAAGGTTCTCTGGGAACGGCCGATCACGAAAGCCTCTCGCCTCTTGGGCGTCGACGACAACACTGTTTACTTGGGTGGTGACGAGCTGAGCGCGGTCGATTTGAAAACGCGGAAGCTCATGTGGGCGACACGTGTACCCAACGGCAGCATGGACGGGCACGTTCTGGTACGGCCCGACGGCCTGTGGCAACTGACGGCTCGCGGTATCTATGAGATCGATCCCCGGTCGGGCGACGTGCGCCGGATTTTCCGCGGCAAGGACCTGGGCGTTGTCGGGGGCGATTTATTGCTCACCCACGATTGGCTGGTCGCCGTCTCCAATCGCACGATCACCGCCTATCCCCGCCGGGCGCCGGCAAACGAAATCTCCACCCGCGACAACTCCAGATCCGCAAAGGAGCAGACTCGCCATGAGTAAGCCGGCCATCGCGGCACTTTGTCTCTCGCTCTGGATCGGGGCCGGCGCCCGCCCGGCCAAGGCACAGTTTTTCGAACAAATGCCTGCATCGCCCAGCCCGCCTCCCAATATCGAGGGCTTCACGGTCGTCGGCAAGGGTTCCGTCACGGCGAAGCCCGACCTGGCGGAAATCGACCTGGAAGTGATCGCTTCGTCGGAGCTGACGGCCGATGCGATCGTCAAGTACCGCGACGCCAAACGCCGGCTCCGCGACGCCTTCACCGCACTTAAGCTCGTCAATGTGAAGGTCGACGAACGGGGCCTGCTCGTCGACCAGAAGGGCATGAGGCAAAGTCCCTATTTCTTCGACTATCAACCCAATACGCGGAGCAAGACCGAGGTTCAGCTCACCCGGAAGCTCGTGGTCAAGGCGGCCGACATTCGCAAGATGGACGAAGAGGCCGTATTGCAATTGGTCGGCCGGCTGCTCGACGTCGCCCAAGACGCCGGCGCCAAGGTTGGCCCGCAAAACAATCAGAACCCCTATTTTTATTATCGATGGGAGAGGAACGCCACGACAGGACTCGTGCGGTTCGTCGTGGAAGACTTCGACAAGATTCAGGAGGAAGCCTACGAGAAGGCGATCGCTGATGCCCGCACCCGGGCCCAGCGGCTGGCGCGGCTCTCCAAGGTTGAGCTCGGGCCGATCGTGGCCGTCCGCGAGATGGCCGTGCCCGGAGATGACAGTAAGAACACCGAGGAAGAGCCGGCGAAGAAGCGGCTGGAGACGGCGAAGTTCCAGGAGATCCCGGTGCGTGTCGAGCTTCTGGTCCGTTTCGAGGTTCATCACAAGCCCGAAGGTAAAGTGAGGAACCCATGACGACCCGTCGCTCGTTTCTGGACCAGTGTCGAACAAGTGCCACCGGCGCCGCCGCGCTCGGCATCGCGGGCTTCCTGACGGGCCTATCGCGCGGCAGGGACGCTGAGAAAGAGGTCTTGCCCAAGCACGTCACGCCGGAGACGATCCGGGCCGTCATCAAGGGATTGGATTATCTCGCGGCCCGGCAAGCCGAAGATGGCTCATGGATCACCGGCGGCGGCCAGGCCTATCCCACCGCCATGACCGGACTGGCCGGAACGGCGCTTTTGGCCCATGGCGATTCGCCGTCGCGCGGCAAGTACTCAAAGACCGTCAAGGGCGCCGTCGACTTCCTGGTGCGCTGCGCCACCCCGACGGGACTCATCACCGGCCCGAACCAGGATAACGGAATGCCCATGCATGGGCATGGCTTTGCGCTTTTGTTCCTGGCCTCGGTCTACGGGATGATTACCAAGGAATCGCTGCGCAACCAAGTGCAGGCCGCCATCCGCAAGGCGGTCGCGCTGACAAGCCAGGGCCAAAGCGGCTCGGGGGGTTGGACCTATATCCCTGGGGCCGGCGACGAGGGGTCGGTGACCGTCACTCAGGTGCAGGCCCTGCGGGCGGCGCATAACGCCGGCTTTCTGGTCCCGAGGGCCGTCATTGAAGAGTCGGTCAAGTACCTGGAAAAATGCCGAACCGCCGAAGGGGGCATCATGTATTCGCTCGGCTCCGGCGGCGGACCACGGCTGGCGATCTCGGCGGCCGCTGTCGCGACGCTCTACAACGCCGGTCAGTTTGAAGGCGAGATCGCCACCGATTGCCTGAAGTATGTCTGGGACCACTTTCGCGCCAACGAAGGATGGAGCAAGGGGGGTGGTCACGATTTTTACACGCATCTTTACGCCTCTCAGGGCTTCTATATGGCCGGCGACCAGTACTGGGACAAGTATTTCCCCGGTGCACGCGACCAGTTGCTCGCCATGCAAGCGCCCGACGGCTCCTGGCACGGTGACTTCATTGGCGAAGTTTACGGCACGGCGATCGCTGTGATCATCCTGCAGCTTCCGTTCAAGTTTCTACCCGTTTTTCAGCGCTAAGAGACTGGTCGCGACAAGGGAAGGCGAGGCTCCGTCCGAGCCGGAAGAAACTGGGGCGCGGCTCGGACGGAGTCGCGTCTTCCCGAAAATCCACGACCTTCATTGATCAGGGGAGATGCGATCTTGAGCACCACCACAACCGACGATGTCGACCTGGCTGAACTGCAAGAACTGCGCAAAGCCCACGATCAAATCCGCGAGCAGATGGCCCGGCAGATCGTCGGCCAAAACGATGTCGTCGAGCAATTGCTAATGGCCGTCTTCGCCCGCGGACACTGCATCTTAGAAGGAGTGCCCGGGCTGGCGAAGACACTGATGGTTCATTCGCTGGCGCAGTCGCTTTCGCTCGATTTCACTCGCATCCAGTTCACGCCCGACCTGATGCCCAGCGATATCACCGGCACGGAAGTGCTGTACGAAGACCGTCAGACCGCGCGCGCGAGCTTCGCTTCGTGCCGGGACCGATTTTTTCCAACCTTGTTCTGGCCGACGAAATCAACCGAACCCCTCCCAAGACCCAGGCCGCCTTGCTCGAGGCGATGCAAGAGCGGCAGGTCACCGCCGGCGGGCGACGCCATGCCTTGCCCGAGCCATTTTTTGTGCTCGCGACGCAAAACCCGATCGAACAGGAAGGGACGTACCCCCTTCCCGAAGCCCAGCTCGATCGGTTCTTGTTTAAGGTATTTATCACCTACCCCAAGCCCGAGGAGGAGCGGCAGATCTATCGGCTCACCACGGGGGTCGACGAGCACGAGATCACGCCGATGCTCACGGGGGCGAGGATCACCGCCTTGCAGCGAATCGTGCGCCGCGTGCCCGTTTCGGACCACTGCCTCGATTATGCGATGGACCTTGTCCGGGCGACCCGCGGCCCCGCGCACGGCGGGCCGGTCTACATCAACGAATGGGTCGCCTGGGTGCCGGCCCGCGGGCTGGGCAGTCGCTCATCCTGGCCGCCAAGGCCCGCGCTGCCCTTGCCGGCCGACCCAGCGTTTCCATCGACGATATCCGGGCGATCGCCTTGCCGGTTTTGCGTCATCGCATCGTCATCAACTACAACGCGCAGGCCGTCGGCGAGTCGAGCGACTCGATCATCAAGAAACTGCTCGCGGACGTCCCGGTGCGAAAGGGGGCCGCCGATGCCGCCGTCGCGGAAGTATTCCGATCCTGATGTCATCGCCAAGATCACCGACCTCAATCTGCGCTCGCGCCGGCTCGTCGAGGGCGCCATCAGCGGCCAGCACAGGAGCCCATTTCACGGCTTCAATATCGAGTTCGCCGAGTACCGCGACTATAACCCCGGCGATGACCTCCGCCGGCTCGACTGGCGCGTCTATGCCCGCACCGATCGCCACTACATCAAGCAGTACGAGGAAGAGAGCAACGTCCGCGTCACTTTTGTTGTCGATGCCAGCGCATCAATGAATTATCGCGGCTCGGGTGCCGTCCTCTCCAAGTTCGACTACGCGGCGACACTGGTCGTTTCGCTGGCGATGCTTCTGACCCGCCAGCAAGACCCGGTCGGCCTGGTCTTGTTCGATGAAAAGGCCAACACCATTTTACCTCCCAGCGCCACCCAGTCGCAGATCTTGGTGATCTCGAACCTGCTCGAAAAATGTCATCCAGCCCGCAAGACTGAGCTGGGGGGACTGCTGCTCTCACTGGCCGATCAGTTCCGCCGCCGTAACCTGGTGGTGATCGTGTCGGACCTTTTCACCGACCTCACCAAGCTTTACGACGCGTTGAACCGCCTGCGGTTCAGTGGACACGAGGTCGTGGTCATGCAGGTACTCGACCGCGACGAGCTCGAGCTCCCCTTCGACGGACCGACGCTCTTCCACGACATCGAGGGAGACGAAGAGTTGTTCGCCGAGCCCTGGGCGTTTCGCCGCTCATATCAGAAAGCGATGAACGAGTTTCTCGAGACTGTCCGCAAAGATTGCGGCGCCGCGGGGCTACGATCACGTCACGTTTGTGACAGACGACTCGCTGGGGGCGTCGCTGAGCTATTTCTTGCACTCCCGTGAGGAAACCGGTCAGGCCATTCGTCAGGGTACCCGTTCTCAATGATGACGTTTTTGAGCCCATTCTTGATCTGGGGGACGCTGCTGGGCAGCATACCCCTTATTATCCACCTGCTGAACCGGCGACGGTTCCGCCGCGTGGAATGGGCGCCCATGCACTATTTGAAGCTGACCATTCAGCGCAACCGGAAACGGATTCAGCTTGAGCAGCTCCTCCTCCTGTTGTTGCGGATTGCCCTGCCGGTGTTGTTGTTCTTCTTTCTGGCGCGGCCGATCGTCAATCCCACGGGGCTCGAGCGCTGGCTGGGCTCGGGCGGCCGGTCCAGCCAGGTTGTCTTGATCGACGATTCGATAAGCATGGGCTACATGTCCGGCGAGGCGTCGGCCTTCCAGCGGGCGCTCCAGGCGTCGGCCGGGCTTGTGGCTTCGATCCAGCCGCAAGACCACTGCACGCTGGTGACAACCTCGGCACCGCGAACTCCACTCATCCACGACGTCGAGGGCTCGCGCAAGGGAGAGCTCGCGGCCGCTTTGTCGTCCGTGCCGCTCACCGCCACCCATGCCGCATGGCCGGCGGTGCTCGAAGGCGTGGACGAAGTCTTGCGGTCATGTACTTATCCCACGAAGCAGCTCACCATCATCACCGACTTGCGCAAGAGCGGCTGGGACCAGGGCGTGCAGGCCGTCAGCCAGCGGTGGAGCGAGCAGAGCGTCCGGGTGCGCCTGGTCGATGTCGGCAGCGACGAGACCGCCAATATCTCGCTCGAGGGGCTCTTCGCCACCGACCGCACGATCCTGGCCGGTGCGCCCTCGGCCTGGGAGGCGTTGATCCGCAACGACTCGCCGCGCACGCTCACCAACAGCAAGGCGATCCTGCGCGTCGACGACAAGCCGACCGAGGTCGTGCTGCCGGAGATCGCGTCGCATCAGACCGTGCGAGTGCCTCTGGCCGTCCCGTTCCCCGGATCTGGTCCTCATGAGCTCTCGCTGAAACTTCCGGAAGACGAGCTGCCCGACGATAACACTCGCTGGGTGGTCGTGCCCGTGAAGGATTCGCTCTTGATTCGCCTGGTGGATGGCGAGCCGTCGTCGGAGCCGTTTGGCTCCGAAGTCGACTATCTCGCGGCTCCTCTGTCGATCGGCATCGGCGCGGCCGAGGCCTGGCGTGTGGAGGTCGTTCCGGATCAAGATTTCCTGTCACCGCGCCTCGACCCGGCCGACGTGCTCGTCTTGGCCAATGTGGCGGCCCCGACGCTCGAGCAGGGAGAACGGCTGGGACGTCTCGTCAAGGCGGGCTTGGGACTCTTGATTTTCACGGGGGGAAAGCTCGATGTCGGGCTCTATAACGACCTCTTGTACCGGCCGGGCGACCATATCTTGCCTTTTCCGCTGAAGAGCCTGGTCGATGAGAACATCCGCGGGCTGTTCGTGGAGGCGCTGCGGCCGTCTCCGCTCGAGAAGCTTTGGGAGCTCAAGCCATCGGCGCTCGAGCGTGTGTCGGTCCGCCAGATCATGACGGTCGACGAGAAGGAAGACAAGGATCAGGTTCGCGTGCTCGCCCGCTGGAACAACCCCGCCCGGTCGCCGGCCATCGCCGAGCGGGCTCTGGGTGAGGGGCGAGTGCTTTTGTGGACGACCACCGCCGATCGTGCCGGCAATGACTGGCCCATCGAGCCAAGCTTCGTGCTGGCGGTCCGCGAAGCCGTCCGCGGGTCGGCGCGTCCGACTCGGTTCGACAACACCGTCACCGGCGGCGAGCGGATGAGGCGTGTCGTCGCTTCGAGCCAGCCGGTTGCTAACGCCCGTGTGACTCTTCCAGGCGGTGGCGAGCCCCGGTCGCTGCCGATCGTCCCGCTGGCTGAAGAGCCCGGCGACCGCGGTCCGGCGGTCGAAATCAATATCCCCGATACGCGCCGGCCGGGAGTGTATCGTCTCTCCTGGGACGACGGCTCCCTGGGGACGCAGCAAGATCTCTATGCGGCGAATCCCGATCCGCGCGAGAGCGAGCTCGAGCGGATTGCCGCCGCCGAGCTGAAGTCGATGTTCGCGCCGCTCGAAATTGAGATCGCGATCCCGCATGGCGATGGCTCGGATCTTTTCGCCGCGACCGGTCGCGAGATCTGGCGCGACATGGCGGCCGTCCTTCTTGTTCTGCTGGTGATCGAGTCGATATTCGCAACTTGGGTCGGCCGCTCACGCTGACGCTCATCCGATCGAATCGAAAGGCCATGAACCGAATCTGGCAAATACTGTTGGGGATCGAGCCAACGTCGCCCGGCGTCGTCACGGGGGGCCATTCGCGTCTCGAGTTCGCCGCTCTGCCCCGGCGGAGCCGCCGCGCTCTTGCTGATCGTGGGCGGCGCTCTTACTCATGGCCCTGCTCTGGAAGCTGTATCAGTGGGAGCGCCGCGAGTTGTCGCCGGTGAAACGGGTGGTGCTGATCGGCTTGCGAATGCTGACGTTGCTTGCCGGCGCGATCATGCTCCTCGAGCCTGTGCTCGTCTCGACCCGCAAGCGAGACGGTCCCCTCGCATTTGATCGATCGTGGTCGACGATTCCGAGAGCATGAAGTTTTCCGACCCCTACACGGATAACTCACGCGCGGCCGACCTTGCCACGACCTTGAAGCTGGAATCTGCGGGGGGCAAGTCGCCGGTTGAGCGGCTGCGTGAGACGCCACGGATCGACCTGGTCAAGAAGGTCTTGGCGCCCGAACATGGAGGCACTCGGTCGCGGCCGGGAGCTTTTCGTGTACAACCTGGAATCGGCGGCCCAGCCGGGCGGCGGCGCGTCGGCGCGGACGCGGAAGCTCGACGAGATCCAGGCGAATCGCGCGTATTTCGCCGCTCGGCGATGCCCTGCACGGCGTGCTGGCGGCTGCATCGCGGGCCAGCCGGTCGCCGGCGTGATCCTGGCGACCGACGGCCGTTCCAATACCGGCGAAGATCCGCTTGCGCGCCGTCGAGGCCGCCGCCCGCCAGAACATCCCGATCTTTTCCATCGCCGCCGGGGCCGACGAGGGCCCGCGCAACATCCGGCTTGCCGACATCGAGGTCAGCCCGGTCGTCTTCGTTCGAGACCCGATGATCCTGGGGGTAGTGGTCGAGGCGCGCGGCCTGCGCGATGCGGAAGCCAACGATCGTGCTGGAACAACGCATCAATGACGGTGCCTGGGAGGGCCTGGGCAGCCAGCGCGTCGTGCTGGGTGAAGACGGCGTGCTCAAGCGAACGTCGTTCCGGCTCACGCCCCGGGTGGTCGGCCAGTACGAGTTCCGCGCCCGCGTGGAAGACGCCGGCCCCGAACTGACCCTGGACGACAACATGGCCACCGCCGCCGTGAGGGTCGTCCGCCAGCAGATCCGCGTCTTGTTGATCGCCGGCGCGGCCTCGCCCGAGGTGCAATTTCTCCGCAATGCCCTCATGCGCGATCAGCACGTCGAGTTCGCCGGCTGGATCCAGCATGCCGATCCGGGGTTTCGCCAGCCCGGCGACCGCCCGATCACCCGGCTGCCGAATAGCGACACCGAGCTTCGCCAGTACGATGCTCTGCTCTTGGTTGACCCCGACCTGCGCATCCTGGGAGCACAGTGGCCAGAGATGATCACGCATTTCGTCGGCCAGGAAGGAGGCGGGCTCATTTTCGTCGCCGGCGAGCTTTATTCCCAGCAGCTCTTCGAAGCCGCCGAGCCCAAGGCGGTCGGCGGCGACTGGACGCGGATCTTGCCCGTCGTCCGCGACGCCGGGCTCTATCGCAGCGAGGCCGAGGTCCGGCTCAGCTCGCAGAACACATATACCCTCGAACTGACGCCCGAGGGGCGCGGCGATCCGGTCTTCGAGTTCCACGCCGACCCGATTCGCAACCGGGCGATCTTGACCAGCCTGCCGGGCATGTACTGGAGCTTTCCCGTCACCCGCTGCCCGCCCCGGCGCGACCGTCCTGGCCCGCCACGGCGACCCGCGGATGACGAACCAGTACGGCCGGCACGTGCTCCTGGCCTCGCAGCTCTACGGTCCCGGCCGCACGACGTTCATCGGCTTCGACAGCACCTTACCGCTGGCGGTATCTCGCCGAAGATTACTTCGACGGCTTCTGGGCTCGCCTGGTCGATCGCGTGGGACGGAACAAGGCACTTGGCGGCCGGTTCCCGTTCCAGGTCCATCTCGATAAAGGCGTCTATCGCGTCGGCGACCGGGTATCGGTCGGCGTCCGCTATACCGATTTGGCCGCAGTCGCCGAAGCCGCCGAGCTAACGGCCGAGCTCGAGATCGCCGGTCAGCCGCCGGAACCGCTCCGCTTCGAGAAAGTGCCCGACGACCCCGGCCTGCTCACGGCGACCTTCCCCGCGCAGCAGGCCGGTGCCTATTCACTCAGAATCGTACCCGTGTCGACGGCCGACCTGGGCTCTGGCGTGCGCGTCTCGACCACCACTTTTCGCGTCGAGCCGCCGCGGCGCGAGATCGACGAGCCGTCACTCAATCGGCCCCTCTTGACGGAGCTGGCCCGGCTCACCAGCGGCCGGGTGTTCGACCTCGCCGAGGTGCGCCGGCTCGACGAGGCCATCACCATGCGCGAGGTCACGCGAACGCTCGAAACCCGCGACGAGCTGTGGGACGCCCCCCTGCTCTTCATGGCGATCATCTGCTCAGCCTGACCGTCGAATGGGTGCTGCGGAAGTTGTATCGAATGGTCTAACTTGTCAGTTGGCATCGGGCCAGGGCCCGATTCGGTTCTCTTGTCGAGGTTTCTCCCGTGTTGGCTGTGATGGACTTACCCACGCTCGACGCCCTTCGCGACGAACAGCGCTCGCTACGAGCGGAGCTCGCTCGCCTGCGCGGGCGACTGCACCGCCAGCTCGTGCTCGAGCTCGCGACCGATGCGGTCGATCGTGCTGACGGCGACGGCCGCGGTCCTGGTCTTCCTCGACTGGCTGTTTCGTTTTGGACTGCCGGTTCGTTTGCTCCTCCTGACCCTTTGTTTCGGCGGGGTTTTCGGCTTCTTGGGCGTCCGTGCCTACCGGAGATGGCGCTCATCGCGGCTCGACGAGCTATCGTTGGCAGTCACGCTCGATCGCTACCGGCCGGGGGTCGGTCAGCAGATCGCCGACGTGCTTCAGCTCCCCGAACTTTTGGC
This sequence comes from uncultured Isosphaeraceae bacterium, assembly GCA_963829765.1. Lineage (GTDB taxonomy): Bacteria > Planctomycetota > Planctomycetia > Isosphaerales > Isosphaeraceae > CAWFRS01. The sequence goes on from CAWHKI010000288.1 coordinate 14,087, forward strand.
CGAGCCCGGAGCGTCGGCCTCGCCGGCCATGGTGCGGCTGGCCGTCCAGCAGGCGTGCGCGGCCCTCGCCGGGTCGGATTGGCGCTCGCTCTGGAACCGGAAGCGGACGGCCCTGCACGCCGGCGCCTTGCTTTTCGGCCTGATGGTCCCACTGGCATTCGGTCTGGCTGCGCCTCGTGCGGCTCGGTTAAGCGCGGCGCGCTGGCTCATGGGTTCCTCAGAACGCTGGCCGCAGCACACTTACCTTACCTTGATGGGCCTCGATGGCCGCGGCCGGCTTGTGGCTCCGCGCGACGAACGGTTCATGGTGGAAGTACGCACCGATTTGCCATTGATCGAAGCACACGGAAACCGGTGGTTGGTCGGCGGCCGGGATGAGCCGCTGATGATCCGTCGCAAACCTGAGAAACCGCTTGCGCCCGAAGTGGTCCGAATCCGTGAACGTACCGCTTCAGGCACAGCCAGGGCCGGCACAATGGTCGAGGCCGACCCAGTGCGATTCCGTTATGAGTTTCCCCCCTCGCCCGAGTCGTCGACCTTCGACTTAATCGGCGGTGATGATTGGCTGGGACCGATCACGGTAGAGCGGGTCGATCGACCGTCGCTCGCCGAAACCCGGCTGCGGGTCAAGGAGCCCGGGACGGCTTCCGGCGGATGGCGCATCTCGACGGCCCACTCCAGCACCTGCTCTTCCTGCCGGACACCGAGGTCGAATTGACATTGGTCGGCAACGAGACGCTCTCGGAAATTCAGTTGAAGGTGCATCCCGGAACCGCGCCCGCGATCAAGCGGCTAGATGACCGCACGTTCACAACCCAGTGGACGCTCCGCGAAGCGACCACGCTGGAAATCGTGCTGACTTCCGCGAATACGGGCCTCTCCTCTCGCCCTTCGTTTTTGTCGCTGGGCCTGCTCCGCGATCGCGAGCCGCGGCTGGCCTTGCGTGCCGTCGGTGTGAGCAGCCGGGTCACGCCCGTGGCGACGATACCTCTGACCATCGGTGCGACCGATGATTTCGGGCTGGCGGCCCTGCGCCTGCAATTCGACAGCACCTTAACCGTCGAAGAGAACGACAAGCTCGAGACGAAGACCAAACGCAGCACGATTCCCTTTCCGCTCCCGCTGGATCCGTCTCGCCCGGTTCTCGATCACCAAACACGCCACGACGTGCTGTTGCAAACCGACTCGCCGAAGGTAGGAACCGTTCTGCGGTTCGTCGCCCTTGCCGATGATCGTTGCGCCCGTGGCGCTCAAACGGGCCGATCCGGCGTGCTCGCGCTTCATGTGGTCTCGCCCGATGAGCTCTTTTATGAGATATTAATTCGACAGCGCGGCGAACGGACCAAGTTTCTGGCGGTGCTCGAGACGGTTGACAAGCAGACACCGGTCTTGGCTGGCAATCCCACGGCTGACGATTTTCTCCGCGTAATGCGCGAGCAGCACTCGGGATCGCGGCAGCTCGATCAGATTGCCGGTCGCATCGCCGACACCCTGCAGGAGATGAAGCTCAACCAGATCGGTTCGCCCAAATCGCACCGGCTCTTGCAAGAAGGGGTCATCGACCCGATGCGGGCCCTCACCGCCGGACCGATGAACCAGTTGCGCGCGGTACTGCAAACGCTAGCCGGGGCCGGCTCGAGTGCAGGCGTGAATAAAGAGACGGCTCGACGACTGCATGGCGAAGTTGGTACAAAGATGAGGAACATCCTCGAACAAATGTCACAGTGGGAGAGTTTCGTCGATGTCGTCAATCAGGTTGCGGAAGTGATCAAAATGGAACAGAAGGTGCTTCAGGCCACCGAAAAAGCCCGCGAGACACGTACGCAAGAGATTTTTGATGACAAGCCCTGATTGAAATTGGTAGAACAATGAGCGTAGTCGCCCGGGTCATAACGGCTCGCGGCGCGTTTGGGAGAAGACGTTTTTCCGCGGTTTCGTTCGATTCACTGACTCCAAACGAGGAATGCCATGAAAAGAAGCCTTCGCGTTCTGGGGACGACCGCCCTGATGTCGTACCTGCCCTGCGTCTCCTTCGCCGCCGGGCCGACCACCTCTTCATCGCCCCCCACGATGTCGGTCATTACGTACAAGATGGGCGGCGTGGCCGGCGACCTGGCGAAAAAACAGACCGGCGAGCCGGTCCAGAACCAAGAGAAACGCATTGTCCGAGATCTCGACGAACTGATCGCGGCGCTTGAGAAAGAATGCAACAACTGCAAAGGCAACAGGGCGCCGAATAATCCGAAAAATCCAGCAGGCGATTCCATGATCAAGCGAGGCACCGGCGGCATCGGCGACCTGGTCGACCCCAGCGAGAGCGCGAAAGACTGGGCCAAGCTTTCCGCCCGCGAGCGTGACCGGATCTTGCAGTCGATGTCCGAAGGGTTCCCTCCCGAATACCGGACGGTGCTTGAACGCTACTACCGTCGCCTGGCCGAAGAGAAGACCGCGGCCTCCGGCACGGGCACCGCGGCAGCCAAAGATGCCACACCCGCATCAGGCAAGCCGTGACCTGAACTCGTAGGGTGGGCCGAGCGACGCGCGGCGTCGGGAGGCCCACCGTGTCCCCTCGCCGCACCGCTAACCCGACGCGCCAGCGAGGGAAGCGAGCCGACCCCGGACCACTAACCCGACGCGCCAGCGAGGAAAGTGAGCCGACGCCCCGAGGATCTGCAATGCGAGCCCTGGTTATCCTGCTGATCAGTCTGCTGGCCGGCGACAACATCACCGATTATTCGCGTTCGCTCGGCTCCAAGGAACTTGATCAGCCCATGCTCGATGCCGAGGGTTACGGCGAAAAGAAGGAATTCACACGAGAAGCCGACGGCCTGCGCATCACGTTGGCTCCCGGAGAGCCTGAAACCGGCTGGAAAACCCCTCCTCAGGTGAGATTGGGCGGCGACTTCACGATTTCCGCCAACTTCGTGATCAAGAAGCTCCCCACGCCTGCCCAGGAAGATGGTGCGGCCATCGGCATTGCTATCGCGTTCCAGGACGCTAATCAGCCGGACGTGACCTTGGTCCGCGTGGTGGAACCCAAAGGCTCGGACGTCTATCTGTCCATCGAAAAGCCGGGGGACAACCCCATGCAAAACCAGATGCAAATGCAAAACCGAATGAACAGGCGGATGATGATGATTGGGGGCCAGCAACCCGACGGCAAGCCTCCCAAGGCCCCGCGGCGCACGTTTCCGGCCGCGGGCGACGTGGTGCGCATGGAGTTGATTCGCGAGGGCAAGACGATTCGCCTTCAGGTCATCGACGCCAAGTCAACACGACCACGCTATCTCGGCCAGGTTGAGCTCGGTTCCAATGACGTGATGGCCGTGAAGCTTTTCGCCACCAACCGCAACGCCGCGGAGGCGGTCAACGTCCTGTTCCGCGATCTGACGGTCCGCGCCGACCGGATCAACGGTCTGGGCACTTCGGTCCGCACGGTTTACGACGAGGTGGTCTACGCAGACCCAACAAGGTTCGAAAAAGGACTGCTCGTCGTCGGCGGGCCGCCCAAGCCGCCCGCTCCGCCGAAGCTCACACCCGGAACCCTGCCCGCGAATGTTTTCGCAGCCGTCGAAGGGGCCGCGGCCGCTGCGTCGGGCACGGCCGCCGCGCCTGCGGTCGTGCCCGCGCCGACAGCCGCCGTAACCACGGTTGCGCCTGTGAATGCGCCCATGCCCGTGGGCGCGATGCCGCCGGGAGCGAGAGCAGCCCGCGCAGCCGCGCGGCAAGCCCGCGGGATGGCGCCCGGAGCGGCCCCTGTTCCCGCACCGCCCGTCTCGCTCACGCCCAAAGCCAAGATCCCCCTCGACGAAATCGACAGCATTCGATTTGAACGGGCCCCCGCTCTGACCGCTCGCTTTATGGGTCAACTGAATTTCGATTTCACGATGCCCGGCTTGAGCGCGAACAAGGAGGACTCCGCGCCCGCTTCAAAAGCAAAGCCAGACGCGACGCCCCCCAAGCCCGGGGCATCGAAAGAGGAAACCAAGAAAGACGTCGCGATCCCGAAAGCGGCGGACAAGAAGACGAAAGCCGCTCCCAAAGCCGCCGAGAAAAAGAAGCAGGCCGCTCCCAAGGCCGAAGAGAAGAAAACAGACGGCAGCGACGATGTGCTGGCGCCTCCTCCAGGCACGACGATCACCAAGTTTCCCAAGCTCGAACCCAAGAAAAACGGGATTCGTGACTTGTGCTTGTCACTCTTTGGTTTGAGAGAAACGAAAATCAAGCAAGTCACCGTCAACTGCCAGACCGACAAGGGCCCCACGAGTTGGCGGCTGGACACCACCGATTCGCAAGATTGGCCGCTGGTGATTCGACGGCCGGGAAATGACATCTCAGCCGACCTTTTTCTGGAGCCGCCACCCGGCGACTGTCACCAAAAGAACTTCACGATCATGGTCATGTATGAGGATGGTCATGCCGGCAACGCCAACGTCATGGTCCAGGAGCACACCGACGCCAAGCGGGTCGTCGATTCCCAGCAGCCGTCGGTCCCTCTACTCGATGCCTGGCTCTATCTGACGGGCGACGAAAAACTCTTCGGCAAGCTCGAGGGCATCGGCCAGGAAACACTGCGACTTTCTACGCCCTGGCAAGACCATCTCGAGGTGCCGCTCGCCCGTGTCATCGCGGTGCACATCGGTGTGCTCGACCGCAAGGAATCGCCCGAGTCGTTCGCCAAACGCTTGAAAACGCGCGGGTCGGAAGATCAGCTTCTGGCTCAGACGAAAAATGGCGAGGTCATCGCAATACCCGGCATCCTCGAGGGCGTCGACAACGACAAGCTGCGATTTCGCTATCAAGACCGCACCCGCACGATGCCCCTCAAGCAAGTGGAAGGCGTGATCATGGGCGCCCGACCGGAGCCGCCGCCGGCCGACGAGCTGCACCCAACCTTCACCCTGCCGCACGGCGTGGTGGTATCGGGCAAATGGCAAGACCTCGACAGCAGCGTCTGGAAGGTCGAGTCGGCGTGGGGCCAGCCGCTTAACGTTCCCGCGAGCGAGATTCAAAGCGTGCGTTTCTCCGGCGGCAAGATGACCTATTTGTCCGACCTCACTCCCAGCAAAGTCGACGAGATTTCGTTCTTCGGTCATCGATTGTCCTGGCGGAGGGATGTCAGCCTGGTGGGCGAGCCCCTGCGGATGAAAGGTCAGACGTATGCTCGCGGCCTGGCCGTTCACTCGCGGTGCTCTTTGACTTATGAACTGGGCGGACGTTACTCCACTTTCGAGGCCTTAGTCGGCTTCGACGATGCCGCCAAGGGACGGGGCCGCGTCGATTGCCGTGTCTTCGCCGATAGCAAGGAGCTTTATTCCAACCCTGACCTAAACGCCTCCGGCCCCCCCGTCAAGTTGAAGCTACCCATCACGGGGGCCGATCAATTGCGCCTGCTGGTGGATTTCGGCCGGGGCCAAGATACCGGCGACCGTGTCATCTGGGCCAACGCACGTGTTTATCGCCCCTCGCCCAAAACGGCTTTAAAGCCCGATCGGGCGATCGACTCGGGCCCGCCCGTCAAGCGCCGGTAAGAATCATGTGGCAATAATTAGATGAGATCATACATTTATCAGTTGTCCGTTCGATCCGCGTGGGTGACGACATCGGTCGCACTCGTCCTGTTCATGTCGTTGCACGTTGCCGGATTCGACGATAAGAACAAAGACAAGATCAAGGCCAAGGATCAGCCGCAATCACCGATCGAGGTTAACGAATGGTCCATCTGGGTCGGCAACCCGGCCCAGACGTCGATTAATGCCGCTCGGATCTACAAGAATGCGATGCCCAATGTGGTCGGCACCAGCCGGCCGAAATTTGAAGACAAAGAGCTGGCCGGCAAGTTCGCGATTGCCCCAGTGTCGGTCGTGCAGTTTTTTGGCGAACCTCATCGCGATCTCGATATCGACGTGCGGGCGAAGAAAGGCTCGCTCCTGGCGCACTGGCCCGAAAGTAAACAGGTTGCGGGCCGGCTCCAGTGGTTTAAATCGGACCTGACCGCGAGCCCTCCTGGCGGCATTCCGCAGAGTTATTTGCCGGGTACGCACTGGCTGGCAAAGCTGCGTGACAATCGCGCGGCCCTGTTTCTCAAGTACGAGTCTCATTTCGAGCGATTTATCGCCTACGACACCGAGCTGACGCTGCCGATCCCGCTCAAGGTGCGAGGCGGTCCGGATGAATACACCTTGCAGAACCTGACCAATCGCCGGCTGATTGACGTGGCCGTGATCGCTCCCACCGAAAACGGCTTTCGCGTCGGCTGGCTGGATGAGCTGCCGACGGCTGTCCCTGAAAAGAAAGAGAAAGACGAGCCCGACTCCAAGAAGCCGGCCGATCCCAGAGACAAGGCCGCACTCAAGGAAAAGGCGGAGGCCGTCTTCAAGGATGCCGAGGCGAAGCCGAAGGAAGAGGAAATCCCGCCGTTGCCGGCCGAGGGGGATGCGACGGTGAAGGCTCGTGTCGACCAGCTCCTGAACCAGCCGGTCGCCGTGACGGTCGAGCAAATGCCTCGTCGCGAGGTGATCAACGCGATCACAAGCCAGGCGCGCCTGCGGTACGAGGTCGACGATCGCACTCTGGCCAAGGACCAGATCGATCTGAACCAGCCGACCTCCCTGAAGGCCCCCAGCATCGCGGCCCGCGATGCGCTGGCGGATGTTCTGGGCAACATCGGCCTTTCTTACCGCGTCACCGATGTAGGCAAACTCTATATTACGACAGCCGCCCGGCTCGCCGACGACGCCAGCAAAAAGACCGTCATCGAGGGCCCGCCGATCAAGCTGGTCATGTCTCAACCGCGCAAGCCGAGCGACCCGTCGTACCGCGAGCTCACCCACGACGCGCTGGCCCGGCGCCTGGCGGGGCAAGGCCTGCGCGAAGACGTTGTGCAGTTTATCCTCGCGCAATACGGCCGCGACCTCTTCGAGCCGGGCGAATTGATCGTGCTGGCGCACTTCTCCCGCGAGGCCATCGATGAAGCCGTCCTCCTCGACGTTTTTCCCGCCCCGAAGAAGTTCGTCCGAACCGCGCTTTTGGTGGTCCACGGCGTCGACCCTCGCTTGCTCGATCGCGCCCGAGTATTTGCGCAGCAACTTGGTGATCCCTCGTATAAAGTCCGCGAAACCGCCGAGTCCAAGCTGCAAGCGCTCGGCCCCGTGGCCGTGCCCGTTCTGGAAGATGCACTGATCAACAAAGATGTCGAAATCGTGGTGCGGGCCGAACGGTTGCTGCTGAAGCTCAATCGGTCGGTTCCATGACCGTGGGTTTGGCCTAATCCTTCTTCGAGCCACACATGAACCCGTTTGGCATTCCCTCGCTTCCAAAAGGTCGGCCGCTGCCTTGCGATGTATGATGGACAAACATCAGTTGAAATGGCACTTTTTGGCACGAAGTGGCGAGGTTTGAGCGAGGCTCCGTCTCAGAAGACCAATTCGGTAAACGAGACAGGACAAGCCGCCAGAGTAGCAGGTACACGCGCGTTCGGGGCACGAAAATCGGGTCACCTCCGCGGCGCCAGAATAACCCCTTAGATCCGCGCCACCACCAAAATAGGATTCATGAATTCCTCGGATCTCGGGCCTTGAGCCGCCAGTCGCACGTCTGTACCGCGCGTTCTCGAGTCCGCATCCGATTCTACCTTGGATCGCTTACCCCCTCTCGCGTCTTCTGTTTTTATCCTTGTCTTAATGCTAATCTTCATCCTCTTCGGCCTTTCGCGGACCCGTCCCCCCAGCTCCACCGTTCTTCTTCTGTCGCTCGCCGGTTCCCCGATTTTTCGTCGTTTCGTCGTTTCGGGCTTTCGTGATCTATCCGAATGGGCCCACATCAGTTATGACTTCGCGGCGGGATCATCGACGCTCTCCGTGAAGCGAATCGTACTGAGCTCATAGAAGATTAATCACGAAATGACGAAACGACGAAACGGCGAAAAATACGAAGCAGGGTCAGGTTGATGGGCCCCAACGACCGCAAAGTTACGTCGCCACGGGCCCGCGTCGAACGAGCGATTGTTTCTCGCCGTTCGGCTCTCCGATTCTTCGTCGTTTTGCCGTTTTGGTCTTTCGTGGTCTATGCACGCGCGCGTCCCGTGGGTGGGTATGCGATCGCACCCATCAGGCATGCGGCGTCAACATCACCAACGACTTGACATTGTGTTGGCGGTGCGACGTGGCGTTCGATGCGCTATGAGGAACACTTGGTGACGTTTTCGACAGCGCCTCTACGATATAATATAACAGCCTTTACAAATTTCGTTAATGCACCCATATCGGTTTCGACGTAAAATTCGATCAGAACGTGTTGCTTGACAGCGACTTATTTATTTTTCCGAAATTTTCGTTCGCGATCATTGCGCGCGGTTCAGTTGGCCTGATGAAGCCAAGCGTTTAATAAACATCTGTCACTTAAGTGCAGATGGCTCGCGATCCTGGCAAAGTATCGCCCGGTCGTTGACGTCTGGTCCGTCAAGACTGCTGAGTTTTGTGAATTCGGTCGATGCGCCCGACTGACGTGCTGGCGATTCCTGGCCAGGTGCAGTCGTCACCTGCCTTCCATTGCGTTGGCACGGCGATCTCGCTCAGGTTTGGTTGAGTCGTCGGTTGTCGCTCGCCGGTTGCCCGATTTTTCATCGTTTCGGGCTTTCGGGATCTATGCAGATGCGAGTCGCGGTCACGCCAACGCCGCCCGCCACCAATCACCGACCAGGTTCGAGCGACCGTCACTCCACCTGTTCTATGGACCACGACAGTCGTTTTCCGAGCGCCCGAGCGTAGCGGGTCAGGGTGCTGGAGGCGCGGGTCTGGGACCTTCCCGTTTTCCAAGCAGGTGATGGAAAGCAGGTGATCGGCGCTTTTGTGTACCGGTCATTGCGATTCCCGCGAATCATTGCCGGCCCCGCCCGCAAGCCGAGCAAGGATCGAACCACGGATTACACCGATCGGCACGGACGCGAAAGAGGTGTTAGGAGAGGAGGATGGTTCACTCTTCGCGTATTTGGCTTGAACTCATCAACACCGCCGTGGTTTGCGCCGCAAACGCGGCCACAACGATCGCACGCTGGGCGGCGCCTGGTTCGAGACACGCCGTCCGAGGCCGAATCCGACGAAAAAGAGCGCCTGGAGGAATTTACCAGAGCGCATGGCGCTCGCCGCATTTCGCTCGGGCGCATGCGTCATCCACGGTAGTCATCCCTCGCTCACAAAGCCGCTACTGCTCGCCGCCGCCGAGTACCGCCAGAAAACCAATCGAAAGGCGCCGCTGGTGCTGATCGCATCGGCTGATTTCAGACAAGCTGATGGCGGGTATGGCGGGTTTCCACTCGAAGTCTTGCGAGCCGAGTCCGAGCTTCAGTTGACTCCCGCGGGCATAGACCGAGATGCGAGTCGTGGCTCGAATGCGCGACGTCTTGGCAAGCCAGGCCGATGCGCTCGTCGCCATTGGCGGAAAATGGTGGCGCGACGATCCGACGCACGCCGGAGTGCCCGCCGAGTTCAACCTAGCGATCAGACGCGGCATACCCAGTTTTTTACTGGGCGGACTGGGCGGAGCCACTCGCGGCTACCTGGAAAAACACCCGGAAGTTCTTCGCGACCTCAGAAATGGGTTGGATAATACAGGTAACGCGGCCTTCGCCGGCCGCAGCGATATCCCCGAGCTCGTCAACGATAACCTTGCCCAGATGGCACGCTTGCCGTTAGGACGGCGCGAAACCGCGGAGGGCCAGCCCTTTCGCATCCTTTGCCTGGACGGCGGCGGAATTCGGGGCGCGGCTGGTCGGCGCCCCCCTGGTTGTTCCAGGGGTTGCTCGGCTGGGCAGCAAAAACTCCCGACTTGCTCATGAAGGCCCAGATGCAGGCGACCCTGGACCAGGCGACGCGGCCTGCTGGGAGCACGGTTTCTCCGCGTCGACGACGCCGCCCAAACCGAGGGACTCGACGACGTCAGGTCCGTTCCAGCCTTGATTAACAAGGGAGCTGACATCGCCGAAGCACATTTCCCGCACGTCACCGACCGTTTCATCAACGGGGTTCCGGCCGCTGCATGGAGATAGTTCTCGAGCTTCGATCGAGCTTTCCAGGTCATGGGCACGCCGAGGGCATGTCACCGCTTGACATCGCGATTGTTGACGTATAAACTGTCGATATGGCGAGTTAATTTCGACGAGCGGAGCGGTCTCATGGCGGACGGGCGTTTGCAGCACGAGCTCAAGAAGAAGCGGCCGTTTGCGTCGGCCGAGGAGGAGGCGATCTTGACCGTCTGGCGCACGCACGATCGGTTCCAGATCCGGCTGGCCCGGTTCTTTCGCGAATATGGCCTGACGTCTCCGCAATATAACGTTTTGCGCATACTCCGGGGCGAGGGAAAACCGCTGCCGTGTCTTGAGATCGCCGACCGGTTGATCACGCCCGTGCCGGCGATCACCGGCTTGATCGACCGGCTCGAAGCCATGGGTCTGATCACACGCGACCGCTCGACCGACGACCGGCGCGTCGTCTTCGTGACGCTCAGCCCCAAAGGCCTCGACCAAGTCAACCAGATCGACGCGCCGCTGGCGGCCCTTCACCAAAAGCTGATCGGCCACCTGTCGCGCACCGAGCTCTCTGAGCTTTGCCGCTTGCTCGATAAAGCCCGACGTTCCCCGTCAGATGAGGTGGAGTAGATCAATTTTTTTGCCCATGTAGTTTATGTGTCATTCATTGACACGCTGACAAAGGAGACGACAATGATTCGCGTTCGCAAGTCAGAAGAGCGGGGCCACTTTGATCATGGCTGGCTCGATACTTATCACACATTTTCGTTCAACCGCTATTTCGACCCGCGGCAGATGGGGTTCCGCGCCTTACGGGTTATCAACGAAGATTGGATTGCCGCGGGGCAGGGGTTTGGCACCCACGGCCACGAAAACATGGAGATTGTGACTTATGTCCTCGAGGGGCGCTTGAGCATCGCGACAGCTTGGGCTCTGGCGGCGTGTTACACCCGGGAGAGCTGCAACGAATGACAGCCGGAACGGGAATCAGGCACAGTGAATTCAACCCGTCATTGACTGAACCTGTCCACCTGTATCAAATTTGGCTCTTGCCTGAGCGAGACGGCTTTGAACCGAGCTATGAGCAGAGGGCATTCCCGGCGAGCGAACGCCGCAATCGGCTGCGGTTGGTGGCCTCGCCCGACGGAGCCGAGGGTTCGCTGACAATCCGCCAAGACGCCCGATTGCTGCTGGGTTCGCTCGATCACAATCGAGAAGTGATCTACGCCCTATCGAGTGATCGCCACGCTTGGCTTCAGGTCTTGAGCGGAACGGTCGAAACCAATGGGCTGGCCCTGTCCAAAGGCGATGGTGCCGCCGTCAGCGACGAGTCAGCGCTGACCGTGCGGGCCAAGAGTCCGTCGGAGGTACTGTTATTCGATCTGTCTTGATCGATCGCAATCACGGGAAGCCGGCGGTCTGGTTCCTGCCGCTCGAGGAGCCAATCTCGCCGCACCTCAATCAACTCCTCCTCGCCCTTTGGTAATTTGGGTACGAGGTTTAGAACCATCATCATAGGCCAACCGCCATGGAATCCTTCCCACGAAGCCTGGTTCCAAACCGGCGGCCGGAAGAGGTCTCTTAGCGGCATTAGGATGCTCCTTTCGCGCATTCTATCATGATAGGCCAGGTGCGGCGACCCTACGCGAAACGGAGGCTCGGTACTGTTGCGTGTTCTAGGGGCCGAAGCCTCGTGCCGGAACGCGCGCACAGAGCGCAAGGCGACTACCCCGCGACGAAAAAAGTGCTCGCAGCCGCATCTCCTTAGCCGGTTGCGACTTACGTGTGACGACTGAATAATCGGTATCAGTGGATCGCCAAAACTTATTGCGAGCAAACAAGTTACGTGTGAGGACAGCAATACAT
>CAWHKI010000289.1:0-98514 GCA_963829765.1 uncultured Isosphaeraceae bacterium
GCGGCGTCGCGAGCATCGCGCTCGCGTTGTTCGCGGAGCACCGAGTCGAAGCTCGCGGATTCGCCTCGCGACAAATACTCACCCACGCGTCGCCGGGCCCGCTCTTCGTCGCTGGCCGTCAGATAGAACTTGCGAAACGCATCGGGAAAGACCAACGTGCCTTGGTCGCGACCTTCAGTGACCACATCGTGAGTGCGGCGAACGCCCGCTGCCAGATCGTGAGCCGGCGGCGAACGCTCGGGCTGTCGGCAACAAACCGGGAGGAACGTGTCACCTCGACTCCGCGGATCGCAGTCGTGATGTCTTCCGCTCCCAAAAGTACGCGATCCGGCAGTAGCTCGACGCTCAGGGATTCGACAAGGGTCGATAACGCGGCCTCGTTGGCCATATCGACCCCGCCGCGAATCGCGGCAAGGGTGACGGCCCGATACATGGCGCCCGTATCGAGAAAACGCCAGCCCAGTCGATGCGCCAGGCCTCGCGCGACTGTGCTCTTGCCTGCCGCCGCGGGCCCGTCGATGGTCACAACACATTGCATCGTGGGCTAACGGTTAGGTGCCAAATTGTTGATGATTGTGAGTCAGTAAGCTCCCCCTCTTCCCCGAGAGCGTTTTTCAGAACAAGTCGTCGTTGTTGACCGTCCGCGCTCGACCGTGAGGGGGTGGCGGCCGGAGAAGCCCGCATCCAGAGGGTGCCAGTGCGAAACTTCGGGCTCACCCAACCGCCAGCACAGAAAGACCTCGCGGCCGTCCAAGATGCTGTAAAAGTCGCAAAGTTCCGGGCCCTTGAATTCAACGCCGAGCCGCTTTAATTCCTCGATGTACGACATCAGCTTTTGCTCTTGGGTGTCGAGCTCTGATTGGCTTTGCTCCAGTTCTTCCGCGTACATATCCTTCGAAGGCTTGCGGCGCTCTTTCGACACACGCGAAAGCCGCTGTTGCAGGTCTTCGACCACACGGTATTGGCGAACGATGTCGGCGACGATCATCTTGACCAGCGGCAACGCCTTGTTCGCTTCTTCGACGGTGAAGTACTTGCGTCTTCTTCCCAACGATTGGCTTGGCGGGGGCCATGTGTTTTTCCCTGGATAATCGATAATGAATGGGCGGGGAGCACCCTTAGAGAAGGAATAAGAACCCAGGACGATCCAAGCACTCATCCTTCACAGGTCACGTTTTATTATAGAGCACCGCCCGTGCCCCGCAAGGGATGCACGCGCGGGATGGCGGCGAATGATGCCTATTTTGATCAATGAACACGACTCCGTAGCTGTTCGATCCGGGCAACCATCTCGGCGAGGGTTCCCGTATTCCAGACGTCACCCGCGGTCAGCCAGGCCCGACGGGCGACCGAGACACCAAATTCTAAATCGTCCAAACCCCCCACGGAATGCACGTCGGGGTTTATCACAATAGTGACACATTTTTGGCATGCGCGCCGCGTATGGACCGAATCGAGGTCGAGCCGATGGGGATTGGCGTTGATTTCGATCATCGTGCCTGCCGCCGCGGCCGCGTCGATGACCGCATCCACGTCGACGGCATAGCCGTCACGAGCCAGCAACAATCGACCCGTCGGGTGGCCGATCATGGTGACCCTGGGGTTGGACGCCGCCCTCACTAACCGTCTCGTCATCTCGTCACGCGCAGGTTGAAATGCGAGTGAACGCTCGCGACGACGTAGTCGAACCCATCGAGCAGATCGTCGGGATAGTCGAGCGACCCATCCGGCAGGATGTCGCACTCGGTACCCTTGAACAGCCGAAACTTGCGGCCGAACGCCTTGTTGAGTGCATCGATCTCCGCCCATTGATCGTGGACCCGTTCGATAGAGAGCCCCCCGGCGTAACGAGCCGACCGCGAGTGATCGGCGATTCCCAGGTATTGCATGCCCCTGGCTCGCGCGGCCTCGGCCATTTCGGCGAGCGTGGCGCCGCCATCGCTGTAATCCGTGTGGCAATGAAAAGTTCCGGTCAGGTCGGAGAGCTCGATCAGTTCGGGAAGCCGGCCTGCCTGGGCCGCGTCGATCTCGCCGGTATCCTCGCGCAATTCGGGCGGAATATAGGCCAGCCCCAATGCCTCGAAGACAGCCGCCTCGGTCGCGCACGGGACCGGCCCCCCTGGCCCCGTCAGCGCAGTACTCATTGAGCGTGAGTCCATGCGCAATCGCGCACTGCGCATGGCGATATTATGAGCTTTCGAGCCCGTGAAATAATGGAGCGCGAACGGATATTGCGTGTCGTCGACGCCTCGCAGATCGCATTGCACGCCATCCGCCAGCCGGACGCTCGCCTTGGTCGGCCCGTGCGCCAGCACGGTCGCGACCTGGGGAAGCTTCACAAACGCGTCGAGCACCGCGGTAGCTTTGTGCGAGCTGAACAGAATATCAAGGTCGCCGATGGTCTCGGCACGGCGGCGCAGGCTGCCGCAGATCTCGGCGCGAATCACCTGGGGATGGGCGCGAACCGCCGCGATGATCGGGGCGACCAGTCGTAACGCATCGCTTTGCAGGATTCGCTCGCCTGCCTTCTCAACAAACGAGATCCCTTCGAGAATCTTGGCCTCCGTCTTGGCGCCGAACCCCTTGAGCTTGGCGATTCTGCCCGCTTCTCCGGCCGCTCGCAGATCGGCCAGGCTGTCGATCTTGAGCGTGTCATGGAGCGCCTTGATCTTCTTCGGGCCCAGACCGGGGACGCGTAGAGCGCGACCAAACCGGGCGGCGTACCGCGGCGCAGCTCGTCGTACGACGGTAGGTGTCCCGTCGTGGCCAGTTGCACGATCTTCGCGTGCATGGTTTCGCCAATCCCGGGTACCTCTTTCAAACGCCCGTCCGCGATCATTTCACCCAGGTCGCCTGGCAGGTTCACGAGTGCCTGGGCGGCCGTATGGTACGCGCGGACGCGGAACGGGTTTTCCCCCCTCAGCTCGAGGAGCGTCCCCATCTCGTCGATGATCTGCGCGATCTTGGCGGCTTCCATCGTTTACACCTCGGATCTGTGGGGTTCAATCATTCCGCGGAACGATCCCAAGTAGCGATTGCGGGCTGTCAAAACAGGTGGCGCGAGCGAACCCGAGCGCATCGTGAAGGTCGAATTGCCCGATCTCGATCCGCTCGGCCAAAACCCGCGCCAGGATTTTGCGCACCAGGAATGCCTTCGCAAACGACCATTCAACGCAATAGGCATCGGAAAAGAAACCCACCTGCTTGTTGGCCGGAACCATTTCGAGCCGCTCGCGCATGACCTGGGCGATCGTGTCAGGGAAGAAGTTGTGCCACCAGTAGCCCGCCAGGCTAAAGTTCGGCAATTCGCGCGCCAGGGTGCACATCGACTGGTTGGCGTGCCGGCTGGCCAGAAAACATTGAAACCGAAGCTTGGGGTGCCTGCCGATCAGCTCGGCCACCTGGCCGATCGTGCGCTGCGACAGCCGGCTGGCCGTCTCGAACGGCAAGGGCTCGGCGCCGAAACTGAACTGGAACACAATCTCGTTGCCGTGAGCCGCCAGCGCTGTCAAGAACGCCTCGTTGACATACGACGCGTAGCAGTCTCGCTCAGCCGGCCCGGCCTGCGAACGTCGAGCCAGCGCCCGGGCCATCTCGTCATCGGATACCGGCCGGTAGTCGATGTCCGTCGACAAATGGGTTGCCGTCGAGAGCACTCGGCCGTAGGGAATGCTGTTCACGTAATGCGCGATCGCGGCGTGGACGTCGTCGAGCGTTCGAATGTGCCGCTCGGTGACGGGAAGGGCCCCGCGCCGATCGGCGCCGGGCTCTCGGGAGATTTGCCCCAACAACGCTCCAGCTCGTACAGGGCCGTGTCGAACTCGCCCCATTGCGTGCGCGTGAAGAACCCCCACTCGAGGGCATATTGCAGCCGGTCGTCGTCTTCGCCCTCGCCGCGCCGGGCCAGTTCGGTGCCGCTGCGCTTAATGCCCGCGCGGTCGAGGACCGAATGCGCCCAGGCGAGGTCAAGAGCCCGCTCGCGGATCAAGGCGTCGAGCGTCTTCCAGTTGCCTGCATCGATTGCCTCCGTCCAGCCGTATAGCTCGCGGAGGATGATCCGCACGCCCCAGAACGAGCTGGTGTTCTGAATGTGCTTGAGATAGGGAAGGGCTTCTTTGATTCGGGCGTGGGCCTCGTCCTGGCTCGGCCAGGCGGGAAACTGGGTTAACCGCGCCCCGGTCGGGCAGCCCGCGGCGTACAGGTCGCTGACGACCATGTGATAGAGCAAGACGTCGTGAAGCCCCCGCGCAGCCAGTTTGCCGCCCACTAGATGAGTGTGGATATCGAGAATGGGTACGTCCGCAAGCGCGGCTTCCACGTCCTTTATCATCGGCCCACCCTCTTTGCAAGGAAGAATTTCACCGCAGAGATCGCAGAGGACGCAGAGACGAATTCAGGGAAAATCAGAGACGAATTAAGAGAGAACAAGCGACCAATTCAGAGGGAAGAAAAAGGGTCCCGGACAGCCCTCGCCGCACCGGAGGAGAGCCGCGGTCGACGGTTAATCAATCAGTTTGTTCACGATCCGGTGTACGCCTTCCGTTAACATTGGCACGTTGAAGTTGATCAGAAGCCCGACGGCCTTTTCCGACAGTTTCAGGTACAACAGCAACTGGGCCTTGTGAATCGGAATGACCTGATCCACGGACTTGAGCTCGACAACGACAGCGCCCTCAACCAACAAATCGATTCGATATCCACAGTCGAGATAAACCCCCTTGTAGACAACTGGGAGTTCTTTTTGTCGCTCGAACGTGAAACCCCGCTCTTTCAGTTCAAATTCCAGGCAGGCCTGGTATGCTGATTCCAACAGCCCAGGTCCCAAAGCGCGATGCACGGCGATCGCCGCTCCGATGATGCCTTCGGTGACGCGATTGATGTCGTTCACGAGAATTACCTTGGTAAGGTTGTGCCGTTTCGGCCCCAATACAGTCTAGAACAACGAACCTCACCACAGCCGATTTCCGCCACCCTTTCGTTCTCTCTCTCTCTTAAGCAGTATTTCCCTCTCGCTCTCTGTCTTCATTTCCGCGATCTCTGCGATCTCTGCGGTGAAAATCCTCTTCCCCTCTCCCTCTCTGTCTTCGCCTCCGCGATCTCTGCGATCTCTGCGGTGAAAATCCTCTTCCCCTCTCCCTCTCTGTCTCCACCTCCGCGATCTCTGCGATCTCTGCGGTGAATATCTCTTTTCTGCCTACAGCGTATCAAGCCACTGCCTCATCGACGCCGGGTCTTCCCCGAACATCAACGACCCCGGCACGATCCAATCAGCGCCTGCCTGATGAATTTGCGGTACCGTATTGCGCCTGATGCCGCCGTCGATCTCGATCTCGACATGGGCCGAATACTTCTCGATCTCGGCCCGGGCTTCCCGAATCTTGTCAAAGATCGTGGCCTCCATCGACGTCCCCTTGGTTCCCATCGGCGTCCCCACGATCGTCACCTGGTCGATCGTGTTCCAATAGGGCCGCAGTAGGCTGACCGGCTCTGTGACTAAAAGCGAAATCCCGACGAACTTGCCCAGGTCCTTGACTTGCTTGATGGCCGCGTCCGGATCGGACAGCGAATCGAAGCAGAAAATCACGCCGTCAACGCCCGCTTCGACGAACGGCTCGACCCAGGCGGACGGGTCGGTCGTCATCAAATGGACTTCGAACGGCTTGTTCGTGTGTTTTCGAATCGCCTTCACCAGGTCGGGAAAGAACAGCATGTTGGGCACGTAATGGCCGTCGGCCACATCGAGGTGAAACCGCTCGGTGTACGGCTCAACGCGCTTGATCTCGGCGGCCAAATTCGCGAGATCGGCGGACCAGAGCGACGTGGAACATTTCAACATCGGGTTACCTCGAACTGGGAAAATGTCGGGTCAAGAAATCATCGACGGCCTGCTGGACGTCGGCCGCGTGACGGTCGAGATCGACCGACTTCGGCGTGACCTCGCGAGGCAGGGTGCCGGGGATGAGCTCGGAGAGCGATTGGGCGAGCGGCCAGGGATGGATGGGGTCCTGCCGATTACCCACCACCAGCGCCGGCACCTTCGAGATTCCGTAAGAGGCTCGATCGGCACAAGGGGTATCGGCGACCAGTCGTTCCAACCGCGCTACGCACTCGACCGCTCGCGGATGTTCAAACTGGCCGACGAGCGAACGGGCACAATCCGGCGATTCGCGTTCCATGGCCAGGAATTCGGGCAACGCCCGAAATCGGGCCAGCCCGGCGTGGGGACCTGACTCACGAATCAAGCGGGCAATCGTCGTGTAACGAGTGACATTTTCGGGCAACGGTCGGTCGATCCACGCCGGTCGCACGAGGACCAGCCCCAGCACGCGTTCGGGATACCTGAGTGCCACGTTGACCGCGATTGCGGCCCCCAGCGAGATTCCGCCGATGACCGCCTGTTTGATGCCAAGATGATCGAGAAGCGCGATCAAGTCGTCGGCGAGTGTCGCGATCGTGAGCTTGTCGACATCGCCCAGCGGCCGGGTTTCGCCGTGTCCGCGCAAGTCGAACCGATCAGCCGAACGCCCGCCGGCGGTCGATAAAGGCCAAACGGCTGGTTGACGTCGCCTCCCAGGCCGTGCTGGAACACGAACGGCAGGCCGTGGCCTTCGTCGCGAAAGTGGAGCAGCAGACCATCGTGAACGAACACTGGACATCGCACCGTTCCCTGATCCAGCACTGTTCTGGGATTTTCAACTCGTGGCGGAGCAACGAGGCCACGATCTCACGATCTCGCCTTCTTCCACACCATGAATGATGACGGCTCCGGTGTAGCCGGCCTCTTCAAGGGCGGCGGCGTACGGGTGAAAAAACGACAAACGCCGGTAGTGCCCGTCCCGCAATCGAAAGATTGCTCCGTCTCTCTCCGTGCGTCGCCTCGCCGCGATATCGCGAAGTGTCGCTCATCTCGATACCTCTCCCCCAAAAATCGTGACAGCCACCCAGCCGATCAGGCTGCTCTCCAAAATGAGGTGGTTTCGGCGTGCGCGAGCACGATGTCTTCGCCGAGCCAGTCAAACGCCTCGCACAGCAGTTCGGCGAGCGGTCGCATCTCGCCCAGACGGAAGAGGTTGGTGGGATCGATCACAACCTTGAGCCACGGTGAACCAATCTCGTCGAGCAGCTTCCGCGCCCTGATCGCCGAGCTGACGACGTTGTGAACCTCCGGCTCGAAGGCCAGCGTCACCTCGTGGCGATCGGCGATCTTGACCGCCTCACGCATCGAACGCACCAGCGTTTCCCACGCACTCCGCCGCACGTTATCCGGATGGTGTTTCCACATGTCGTTCGGATCAAGCGTGCCAGTGCAGAGGGTAATGATCCGGGTATCGAGCCAGCGGCACGCCCCGGCCAAGACGTCGAGCCGTCGCAGGTTGTCACCAAGTCGAGACGAGTCGGGATCGCAAAGGTTGAACGTCCCGGAAATCGCCGCCATCGTCAGACCCGCGCTCGCGGTGCGACCGGGCGATCAACCGACACAATTCTTCGTCGATTCGATCGGGAAGCGTAGGCAGGCCAGCGCACGACATATTGAATTGAACGTGTGCTAGGCAATGGTACGCCACTGTGTCCAGCGTCTCCTCGAGCGTCGGTCTGACGAACGTCTTGGCGAAGATCCCCAAATGCATCACACACCTCCGCTCACGTCATCGAGCCGGACATATTCGCCACTCTCGACCGACCGCGCGATCGCGACCATCGCTTGCACGGCCGCCAGGCCGTCGTCAAGGCTCGCCCCCGCTTGGGGAACGCCGTCGAGGATCGTGGCCGCGAACGCCTCGATTTGCAACTTGTAGGTGAAAGCGTCTTCTCCGAGGATTCGATGAAACTGCCGGTCGCGCGTCGAAAAACACTCGACGTCGCTCGACTTGTGAAACCACGGCAGGTGAACCCGCCCGGTGACGCTCCCGTGCTCGCCTTGAACCTGAAAACCCTCCTGAAAATCGCCACAAACCGGAATCTGGAGGTCGAGATGCCCCAGCGAGCCATCGGCGAAGTCGACCGCGATGAACCAGCAATACGCCCCGAATCGCTCGAGCAGCCGGGCCCGTACACCAACAATCGGCCCGCCCAAAAACCGCGCCGTGTCGACCAAGTGGCTGCCGTGCGTGAGAAGATAGTAACGTCGCCGGTCGGCCTTGGGATCTCCCGCCGGGCAACGCGCCTGCGCACTCGTGATCGGGATCGGCTGTAAGTTGTCGGTCATTGTGTACCGATAAACTGAGTCATAATACCAGGATTTGATCGCCATCCGCTGACCCATCTCTCCCACGATGAAGTCACGTGCGAACGCAATTCCCGGATCGAGCCGGCGATTGTTGCCGACTTGCACAATGAGCTTTGCCGCCGCCGCTTGATCGCGCAGTTCACGGCAGGGCTCGACCGCTGTTCCCAGCGGTTTCTCGACCAATACGTGCTTGCCGGCCGCGATCGCCTGCAGCGCGGCCGGCACGTGAAACTGGTCGGCGATGGCGATAATGACCGCCTCGACCTGGGGGTCGGCCAACATCGCTTGATAGTCGGCATACGCAACCTTCGGCTGGTGAATGGTCGCCATTCGCTCGCGCAGGTCGTCCGCCAGGTCGCAAATCGCGTAGAGCTCGGCATTCTTGGCCTTGCGGCAGGCATCCATGTGCGCAAACTGCGCGATCGGTCCGCAGCCCAAGATGCCGATTCGCAGGCAGTGCTGTTCTTTGGCGATCATGCGACTTTCCCCGGATAACGCTGCCGAAGTGCCTCGCGCAAGGCGGTCAAATTCTTGCGCTCGGCCAGGGCCGCCAGCGCGGCCAGATGCTCTTCAATCGGCGTATCCTTGAGGGCCCCCGATCGATGAACATCAATCGCCTGAAGCATCGCCTCGAGCCCGATGCGAGGGTCGGGCTTGCCGTCTTTTGACTTGATCGTGTTGATCGCCGAGCCGGCCAAAAACAGCACGTTTTGGGCAATCCCCTTCGCTTCCAGGTCCTGCAAGTTCAGGATCAAGTTGCCCTGATCAAGCGCGCCGCGCGGGTGATCATCGTGGGGTTGATACCGCTGATCGGCCGTGTGAGCGCCTCTTCCGAAGCTTGCCACTCCGCACCATACGGGCGGATGTACGGCGAGCCCGGCCGCACCGGGGCTGTCTGCCGGAAATCGATGCCATCCAGCCGCGCCAGAAAGTCGATCACCTCGCCCAAATGCCGCGGGTCTTGGTGCCGATGCCCGCGTTATGGCCATAGATCGCGGGCGGATTGGCGAGCTTTTTGGTGGCTTCGCGAACCATCCGGACCGTTCCGCCGGCGTACGTCTCGCTGAACATGACCCCGCTGGCACCAGCGTCGAGAACCGCGTGAACCAAATCTAAAATCTGTTCCGGCCCGGCCGAAACGTGCGGTGAATAAACCAGGCCGAGCCCGCCCCGCTGGTCGCGCACCCGCTCGATGGCCGCGATCGCGCGGCTCGTCCGCTCGGCGACCGGTGAATAGTCGAGGTCAGGATAAAGGTCTTCATCTTCTTTGATAAACATCAAGAGCGGGCTGCCCGCCACTTCGCCGACCAATCGCTCGACGTCCTCGGGCGTGATCCCCGCCGTCGGCTTCAAGATCGTGCCGAACGCGGGCTGATCGAGCGGCAAACCCCGTCTTCTTGCGGATGTTGATCGGCCCATAAGCCGGGCCGGGGAACTTACGGATCAATTCATCGGGCATATTGATCGCGATGAGCCGGGCATCCTGGTTCTCGAACATGTCGAAGATGACGGCCCCGGCCAGTGTGTGCAGCAGGTCGCACGAGGTGACTCGCCCGTCCGGGTGCCGCATCATTTTGAGCGGAAACGCGACGTGCAAGAGACCGATCCGCCCCGATTGATCAAACGCATCCACTCCGGCCTGCCGCGCCGAGCATTGTTCGAGCAAGGAACCCTTGGGAGGGTTCTTGATGCCGCTGGTGGCGTGATAGCTGATCTCTTCGACCGCATGGGCGAGCGTTCCCGTCCGGAATGCGAAATAATAAGTCGCGACGACGTGATCGGGCACGCTCGGCGGCGGGTTAGCCCCCAACCGATCGGCGACGATCTGCCGGAGCAAGTCCTCGCGAGCGTCAAAATCATCCCAGAGCGGCATCAGTGTCTCAGGCTTCAAAAAACTCATGGCAATCCCTGTTGTCAAATCATTGCGGCCGAGCGAGCCGGCATCGTCCGATCAATTCCCAGAATCCGACGTCTCCCAGAATCGCCAAACCAATCGCCTGACGCCAGCCATCTCTACCCTCCAACGGGTGCGCCAACCGATTCTGGCAAGCAGAACAAAGCCGTAAAGACATCGGCGTCCCCGCTGGCCATACCAACCCGAGGAGCGAGCGAGGGGGACGCATGCCGTTGCCGCGAGTGCCTCGCGGCAACCCTCGCTGGCGCGTCGGGTTAATCGAGATTCCGCGGCCGGTGCAGGTGGTGTTTAGCGAGGAGTGTCAAGTGCGCAACTGCCCGGCCATCTCTCGCGGACTTAAGAGAGAAGCTATTGCAGAAGGCCGCCGAGAGAATTAAGATCCGACGAGAAACCCTAACCGGGCTCGAGGAAGGCGCGTGCCGCGGACGCCAAGAAGCCTTATGGTGCTCTGTCTCATCGACTTAGAGCTCGATCGAAGCAAATGGGGCGCGTCCCAGCACAGGAGAATGAGGGGCGAGGATGGTCATCCTTCTTACCGGCGGGGCCGGATTCATCGGCTCAGCCGTCGTCCGCCAGTTCATCGCGGAGACAGACGCCACGGTCGTCAACGTTGATAAGCTGACTTACGCCGGTAATCTCAAGTCGCTGGGCTCGGCCCGGCACAGCCCCCGCCACATTTTCGAGCGGGTCGACATTTGCGAGCCGGAGCCGATCGGCCGCCTTTTCGCCAAATATCGGCCGGACGCCGTGATGCATCTTGCCGCCGAGTCGCACGTCGATCGATCGATCGACGGGCCTGGGGATTTTATTCGCACCAACATCGAGGGCACGTTCGTCTTACTCCAGGCCGCTCGGGCCTACTGGCAGGGTTTGGAAGAGCCGTACAAGTCAAAATTCCGGTTCCACCATATCTCGACCGACGAGGTCTATGGCTCGCTCGACGACGACGGTTTTTTTACCGAGACGACGCCCTATCGACCGAACTCTCCCTATTCCGCGAGCAAGGCCGCGTCGGACCACCTGGTTCGGGCGTGGCACCACACGTACCACCTGCCGGTGCTATTGACGAACTGCTCTAACAATTACGGTCCGTACCAATTCCCCGAGAAGCTGATTCCGCTCATCATCCTCAACGCGTATGCCGGCAAGCCCTTGCCCGTTTACGGAAAGGGGGACAATGTCCGCGACTGGCTCTATGTGGACGATCACGCCCAAGCGTTGCGGCTGGTTTTGGAGAAAGGCGAGGTTGGCGAGACCTACAATATCGGCGGCCATAACGAGCGGCGGAACCTTGAAGTTGTGTACACCATCTGCCGGCTGCTCGATGAGCTTCGCCCTCATTCCGCACACGTTCCGCACGAGAAATTGATCAAATATGTTGAGGATCGCCCCGGGCATGACAAGCGATACGCGATCGACGCCTCGAAAATCGAGCAAACGCTCGGTTGGCGACCGCGGGAGAATTTCGAGAGTGGGCTGCGCCGTACCGTCACGTGGTACCTCGAGAATGAGGCCTGGTGGCGCGACGTCCAATCGGGCGGCTACCGACAAGAGCGGTTGGGGCTTTCGGCTGTGGAGACGCTTCAATGAAGGGAATCATCTTGGCCGGTGGCTCAGGCACTCGGCTCTATCCGGTGACCAGGGTCGTCAGCAAGCAACTGCTGCCGGTGTACGATAAGCCCATGATCTATTACCCGCTCAGCACGCTGATGCTGGCGGGCATCCGCGATATCCTGGTGATCTCGACGCCGCACGACTTGCCACGGTTTCGCGACCTCTTGGGCGACGGCGGCGACTGGGGCGTGAGCCTCTCCTATGCCGAGCAAGCAGTGCCTAATGGTCTGGCCCAGGCATTTGTGCTCGGCCGCGACTTCGTTGGTAACGATGGCGTGGCTCTCGTTCTGGGCGACAATATCTTTCACGGCCACGGCCTGAGCGAACTCCTTCAGAACGTTGCCCGCGAAAAGGAAGGGGCCACGATTTTTGGCTATCACGTCAAAGATCCCGAACGCTATGGCGTCGCTCAGTTCGATCGCGACGGCAAGGTCGTCGACCTTCAGGAAAAACCATCCCGCCCGCAGTCGAACTACGCGGTTGTCGGGCTCTACTTCTACGACAACCAAGTGCTCGACATCGCCCGCGACCTAAAGCCGTCACCGCGGGGCGAGTACGAGATCACCGACGTCAACCGCGAGTACCTCCGCCGCGGCCAGCTCCGGTGCAAGGTCTTTAGCCGCGGCATGGCCTGGCTGGATACCGGCACGCACGAGTCGCTGTTGCAAGCAGCCAACTTCATCGAGGTCGTCGAGCGGCGACAAGGCCTG
Source organism: uncultured Isosphaeraceae bacterium (assembly GCA_963829765.1). Classification (GTDB taxonomy): domain Bacteria; phylum Planctomycetota; class Planctomycetia; order Isosphaerales; family Isosphaeraceae; genus CAWFRS01. The sequence goes on from CAWHKI010000289.1 coordinate 12,467, forward strand.
AAGATCGCCTGTTTGGAAGAGGTCGCTTTCCGGATGGGATACATCGACGCACGCCAACTTGAGCGTCTTGCACGCTCATTCAAGAATGAATATGGACAGTATTTATTGGCGAATATGACGGAAGAAGCCGCGATATGAACGTCATCTCGACAGAATTGCCGGGCATGGTGATCCTCGAGCCGAGGCGATTCCGCGATAATCGGGGCTTCTTTTTCGAGAGCTTTAACGAGCACTGCTGCGCGCAGGCTGGCCTCCCCACGCGGTTCGTGCAGGATAACGTGTCTTATTCCGGGCCGGGCGTCCTCCGTGGGCTGCACTACCAGTCGCCAAAGGCCCAGGGCAAGCTCGTCAGCGTCCTCCACGGTGAAGTATTCGACGTCGCTGTGGATATTCGCAAAGGTTCGCCGACCTTCGGCAAGTGGGCGGGCGTCATGCTTTCGTTTGAAAACGGCCGCCAGGTCTATATTCCCGAGGGGTTCGCCCATGGCTTCCTCGTGACGTCCGACTGCGCTGTCTTTCACTACAAATGCACCGAGTTTTATGACCCGAAGTCGGAGGGCTCGATCGCCTGGAACGACCCGGCGATCGGCATTGAGTGGCCTCGAAGCGACGCCTGCATCTCAGCCAAAGACGCCGCCGCTCCCCGGTTGGCCGATCTGGCTGACGACCGCCTTTTTGCGTTCGATTTGAGTTAACGGGAGACCTGGACCAATTTGCGGGCTTTCAGAGAGAACAGGCGATCCGCCCATGGGTCAAGGCGCTGTTGCGAGCGGGCGGAGTGAGAGCGCGGCTCCGCCTGTTGACGATGATCTTGATCTCGGGACCCAAGAGCCACGTGACCGCGGTCGCGGCGAGGTGGGCTCGGTCTTTCCAGATCAAGCCCCAACCGGCCATGAGACGCACCGGCCCGCGATCTTCCTCGATCGCGACGGTACCATCATCAAGCATGTTCCTTATCTCGCCGACCCAGCGCTTGTCGAACTATTGCCTGGGGCCGCCGAATCCCTGACGCGTTTTCAACGGGCCGGGTTTGTTCGCGTGCTGGTAACGAATCAGTCGGCCATTGGTCGTGGGCTGTTCACTGCCGATCGGCTGGACCAGATCCACACCGAGATGAGCCGGCAGCTTGCGACCCTCGGCGCGACCATCGACGCCATCTACTACTGCCCGGAGGCCCCAGCCGGCGATGATCGGACGGTGGTGGAGAACCTCGACCGTAAGCCGGGCCCCGGCATGTTGCTCCGCACGGCCGCCGATCTGAAACTGGATTTGAGAGCATCGTGGATGATTGGTGATTTGGTCAGTGACGTGCTGGCTGGCCGTAATGCCGGCTGCCGGAGTATTTTCCTCGAGTCAGGTCAGACGACGCCGGCTGAGGTCGAGCTGCTCGCCGGCCAATTCTTGACCGCTCCCGACATCACGGCCGCGGCCGACTTGATCCTTGCCAATCATCGGTAGCGACGATGGAGATCCTTACCGGCCTCATGGACATTCGGTCAAGACGGGACGGAAAGACGCCGCCAGACCGACCGGGCCGAGCGAGCTAGTCGCCGCGCGGGCTCGGGCGTGGGCGCGAACCAGTTTCATCAAGGGGCGTGCATTCCGCTGCCAGCCGTTGATGCGGTACCAGTGAAGATAAGAGCGTCGTGCTGGGCTGGCGTCAAAGGGGTCAGGGAACCGGCGGATCAGGTCGTCACGGCGTCTGTAGAGAAGGCGCTGCGCGGTGGTGATGCGTTCGCCATTGGAGAATGAGTTGTAAATGCATTCGATCTTGCCCAGCGTAGATTGACCCAGCTCTTCGCAACGAGCAATGTACCAGTCACGCAGCTCGAAGAGAACCGGGCTATGAGAGCCATAGAGCTCGAGCATGGCCTTTTGATCGCCGCTGTCGAAACCTGAAAAATGATAGAAAACAAGCGGTTTGCCGTTGATTTCGATCTCGTAGGGCACGCGGCCCGTGGCCCGGCGGTGGGTCAGGTTCCAGGTCGCGACATTGTATTGCGGCTCGCGCACGATCCCGATGTTGTCGAAAAATGCTGGGGCGAGGTCAACCCACCTTTGATCCGTGAATAGGCCGTTTTCGATCTCGTTATAGCAAAATTTCCTCAGCCGTTCCGCCCACCAGTCGATGAACTGCCGTCCTTGGCCGGTCATCTTCACGGCCAGGAAGCCTAGGTTGTAAACACCGTGCATCAGGCTATTGTGCTCGTTGTGAACAATCGCCTGAATGTCGGTCTCCGGAACACACAGGTGTGGCGTCAGGAGGATTCCGTGCTGATCCAGCATGCGTTCGAGCTCATCGAGACGGTTCAAGACCAGGATATCAGGATCGAAGAAGTAGATACGCTCGGCGCCGTGGCGAGCGGCGATGTACTGGAAGGCCGTCCCCTTCACGGCGGTGCAGAGCTCGACCAACCGGTGTTTGAAGATCCACGAGCGGACGTTCTCGATGGGCAAATCGCGGACATTAATAATGCTATCGAACGGAGCGGTGATCGCCGGGTCGCATCTCGGCATCTCGTCGCAGAGGACCAGGTGAAACCTCGCCTCGGGATGTACCCGCTTGACCGAGTAGGCAAGCGCGGCCGCTTTGGGCAGGTAATTTGCCGTGATGCTAGTGAAGACGTGCATCTTTGCTCCTTCGCGTGAAGTGCGGCGCGCGGCTCGCGCCCGATCGACCGCGGCTGGCGTGAGCGGGCAAACGAGGCGCTGCCGTTCTTCCGGCGAAAAGCCATAATACGATACTAATATGTCGCGATAATAGGTCGGTGGTGGCGGGGAAGGCGCGGACGGACCGTTCGCCAGTTTCCGCGCTGCCGCGAGCAACGTCGCGTTGATCGCGTCCGGCGCTGCCTCCAGCGGCAGTACCTGGCCCCAGCCCCAACGCTTTAGCCGGCTCGCTTGCGCCCAAGATCAAAACAGACTGTGTAAAACCCCGATGCCATCACGACCGAGAGCGTGTACATATACGACTCAGGCCAAACCGAGGGTAAAAACGCCAGGTGGCATTGAGCAGCGTCTAACCGCGCGTAGACCTCATCTTCTTGATAGCGGCCCCACACGCGAACGTTGCGCAGCCGAGAAAAAGCCGCGTCTCGGTCGGTCGAACCGATCAGGTGAAACTCGAGAGGGAGCCCGCGAGCAAGGGCGTCGCGAGCGCAAGCGAGTAGCCGCTTGGAGCCCTTGATCGCGGTGATCGTGCCCACGACGGCGACTCGTACTCGCTCTCCTGGCGCGAGCGCGGCGGCAAGGCACTTCATGTCGGGCAGCGTTTCGGGATGGGGTCGAAGCAAGACGCGTAAATGGGGAAAATATCGCTCGATTCGATCACGAACGTCGGCGCTCGGGACCAGCACTCGCCGCGCTTTTCCTAGCCGACGAGAGAATTGCCGTCGCCACTCCTCGATCGACATCGCGACGGGACGGCCTTGATCGTCACCAAGTCGGGCCAAACAACGGTTGCATCCCCGTTCGTCCGGTTCGCCGCAATAAAGATGCTCGCCATTCACGAGAGTTACACGTGGGCATACTGCAAAGTAATCGTGAATTGTCCAGTCGTACGACATGTCCTGATCGATCAGTAACTGAAGGAGCGCGACGGGGATGCCCAGCGTGTGGTGAATATGGACATGGATCGGTCCGATCAATTCGATCAGTTGCTCGAGCACCGCTCGCTCGTGCGATGATTCACGGCACCAAACACCGAGTTGGCAAGCGTCTCGTTCTTCCCACAAAAGGAAGCCAGCCCGGCTGGGACGGACGACGACCACCCGAACGCCCTCCGCCATAAGTTGAGTGCTTAAGTGGCGCACATGCTGTTCGGTTCCCCCGCCGCAACGATGACTTATGAACAAAAATACTGGACGATCGTCGGGCTTCCAGGGGCGCGATCGCTGCCAGCCGATCCTGGCTCGCTCGATCAACCGATCAATCGTTTGCGTTGCCTTTCGGATCACGAAAGCGCCTGCCCCCTCGCGGGCAACGGCGCGGGTGATCCGTCTTTTGACTTGAGTCAAGCGACTGAACCGCGAGCTTGTGAATCCCTTGCTGGAGAACACAGCGGGCGCGGTGGCGCCGGCGGTGTTCGCGTGATTGGCGTGAGGACCGTGACTTGGTTTCATCTGTCCCGACCATTCCTTGGTTTGGGACCTAAATGGGAGCATCCAACGGTTTAGTGACTCGACCGCACCAGACCAGGCCATGCCGGCGTTCACGACATCATTTTGCCCGAGTGACCACGAACAAATCCTGGTGTTCCCACCAGTGAGCGTGCTTGTACATCGCGATCGAAGCGCCGGGCAAACGGTTGATCTCACTAACGACATGCTCCGGCGTGCACATGCCGAGCCGTATACCGCGGTATCGAGGTCTCTCTGCTCGCTTTGTGCCGAAAACCAGAAGCCGTCGGCAGGGATATCCTTGGGCGTGATGCCCAATCCCTCGCAACTTTTCAGCCCATGTGTCGTGAAGATCAAGTGACCGGACGCGGCAAGCGAATTGTACAAGGCTTTCAGCCAACGGCCGAAGGAGCGTTTGGGCATGTGGGAAAAGAAGGAAAGCGCGAAGACGACGTCAAATCTGTCGCCGGGGGCGAATTCTTCCGGGGTGTTCACCGATTGGATCGCCTTGCTGTTGAGCTGCCTTCTCAAAAACTCAACGGCCTGGGGATGGATGTCGCAGCTTACGACATCGTAATTGGGGTTCTTGTTGATATGCCGCGTGACACAACCATATCCCGAAGCGAACTCCAAGAGCTTGACGGGCGGCGACTGGGATACCGCTAGCTCGCCGAGGATGTTCGCGAGCTTTTGAGCCGAGCGGCCACCGTCCCAGAAGTAATAACCGATGGCTTGTTCGAGCGAGAAGCTGGGGTGATGACAGCAGTACCAATACATGAAATCGCCGGGATGGATCGTCGGGTTGACGTCTTGGGATAGTCCGGCGGCGGCGTTAAGCCTGAGCATTTCGCCGGTCAAGGCGTTCGCTCGCCGGGGGCGGAGAATACGCTTCAATACCTTGCGCGGACCGGACTTCAGCCCGCGCGACACCAAACGCCGCACGGCGTCATATCGCGACGCGGGCGCCGCCAGAGTAGAGATCGGCATCCTGCACACACTCTCTCATTCGTGACCACTTCGGCCGGGCCGAGGGGTGTTTTTCATTACCATTCGCTTCGCAGTCGCCAGCGGGGAGGCGAAGTTTATCCGCGCGGAAGTGGCGACGCAAGACGAAACATAGACGAAACACAGGTGCATCGGCTCGACGATTTCCGCTCAGAACGGGAAGCGGCCTGCACACTTCGGCGAAACCAGGCTTGCGTGGTCGACTCGACAAGAGTATGTTCACGCACCCGCGTTAATCGATAACGAACGCGGACGGTTCCGCGACGACTAGAATGGGGACGGAGTCCGGCAGGGCGGACCTTCACGGAGTTAAGCATGAATCAGCAACCTGGCACCGACGTCATCGTGATAGCCGACCGCGACCCCACAGCCGTCAAACACTCCCTGCAAAAGCTTCTTGCCGGTAGCGGCCCGTTGCTGCGACGACTGATCGCTGTCGACGATGTCTCGGCCGATCCGGACATGTTCAACATGCTGGAACGGCTGGCCAGTAGCGATGGTAGGCTGCATGTCGTGCGCAATTCATCGCGGATGGCCGGCGTTGGATCTTACAACCACGGGCTCGAAGAGCGCGGTGGTGACGCCGTGCTCATGAGCAGCGACTGCGTTGTCGGCGTCGACTGGCTGACCGAGCTCTACGAAGTTGCACACTCCGGGGAGCGGACCGCGTGTGCCGCCCCTTTGACTAACGGCCACGGGACCTGTTCTGTTCCGATCATGGGCAGCAATGCGTACTCGATTGAGTCCACTCCGGCGACAGTCAGCGCGGCTTGCGCAAACCTTCCGCGCTGGACAACGGTGCCTAATGTCAACGGAGCATGCATTTATCTCCGCGGCGAGATCGTTGATGCCGTGGGATCACTTGATGCGAAGCTCACGGACCTCGAAACAGCAATCCAAGATTGGGTATGGCGTGCCGCGTTGCTCGGCTTCATGGCCAGGCGCGCGAACCGCGTTTATGTTCATCGCTCCCTATTGCGCGGTGACACGAGCCCCAGCCGTGGCCCGCGCGGCGAAAGCGGGCCCGGCGGTGCCCCGGGCCATCTCGATCTCGAACACCAGCTCAAACGGTTCCAAACGTCGCTCGACGGCCGTCTGGCCGCACACGCCGTGCGTGTGGAATCGACGGGCGGGCTACGAGTAGGCTACGACATCCGGCACTTGCCGCGCGAGCAGGTCGGTACCCGAACCTATGCCGTCTGCCTGGGACAAGCGCTGAGCCAGATTCCCGATATCGATCTAACGCTCTTGGTCCAAGAACCGGCTCAGGCGGACGGGCTCACGGGAAGGGTCGTCACGGCGGACCAGTGGCAGGACGACGTCGAGGTCATTCACAAGCCCGCGCAGGTGATCGCGCCACGCGAACTGAAACTGCTGTTTGATTCGTCGGCTCACGTCGTAATTACCTACCAAGACTTGATCGGCTACCAGATTCCGACGACGTTCCCCACGGACTCGCAACACGACCATTACCGCGCCACCAGCAGCCTGAGTCTGCCGGCCGTTCAACGGGTCATTGCTTACTCTGAGAGTGTGCGCCGAGAAATCACGGCCGAGTTCGCGATTCCCAGTGACGAGATCTGCGTTGTGCCGCTGGGCGTTGATGCCGAGTGGTTTGGACTGCGGAAAGAGAACGACGGCGATATCCGCCGAAAGCTCGGCCTGGCCTCGCCATTCTTTTTCAGTATCGCGACCGACTTTCCCCACAAAAACCTGCCCAACTTACTCGACGCTTATGCAATGCTTCGCGGCCGGTGGCGCAGGAGGAGTGCCCCCGCGCCTGGTACTTGCCGGACATACTTCGGGTGCACGAACATATTTTTATCCAAAATTGGAATCAAACGCACTCCCCGCCGGTGTCACATTCCTGGGGGCGGTCACTCGCGACCAACTACGAGTGCTGTATCAGCAAGCCCTGGCTCTAGTGTTTCCATCGCTTTATGAAGGTTTCGGGCTTCCTCCGCTGGAGGCCATGGCGGCGGGAACGCCTGTGATCGCGATGCGGGTCTCCGCGGTGCCGGAAGTTGGTGGAAACGCCGTTCTCTATGCAGACGGGTTATGCAAGTCGGCGCTGGCCCGGGCGATGGAGTCGGTCGCCACCAGCCCCGCTCTGCGCGATGAACTCCGAGACCACGGCCGAGCACGCATCGAGGAATTCCGCTGGGAACAGACCGCCCGGGCTACAGTTGACGCTTATCGCGCGGCCGTCTCACGGCCTTCCCAACGATCAGTACAGGCTCGACGATTGCTACACGACGCGATTGTTCGTTGGTCTGAACCGCGTGTCCCTTATGGATCAGTGGAGTCAGATGATGATTGTGAGATATTTATCGCGACGCGCTCAGTGGGGATCAAGAATGCTTTCCGGGCACTGAACGTGTCTTTGCATTCGCGTCTGCGGCGCGAGCTAAGGCGAACGAAGGCGATCGTGGCACGACAGACAAGTATATCTCAACGATGAAACGCACGCAGGTCGGCTCCAGGCCCTCATCACGGGAAGCCAGCAATGCAGGCCGACGTTATCGTACCGGTTTTCCGCGACGAGAGCTTAGGCGATTGCGCATGGTCTCCGGTAACGCCGTGCAGGCGCAAAGGCACTTGCGTGCTGTGCGTCACCCGCCGATCGGCGCTCGACCTGCCTGATTTGACGTCTCGGGCTACGTCTTTCACTGATAAGGAAGCGCGATTCTAGCGTGATGCGCCGACACCGCCAAGCCGAGCCTTCGGCGGATCGCGCCGCCAAGACCGCACGCCAGAAATACTGTCGGTTAATCTTCGTTAAAATTGCCCCAGTACGTCTGCCCACGATCTGAGATCATCGCTATAATCCGGTCCCGACAAAACGCCATGATCCGCTCAGGACCGAAATGCGGACGGAGTGTCAGATGAGTCGAGAACCTGTGGGTATGGCCCTCAATCGGGAAGGCTACTACCTTGATCAGAACCGCGGTATCTGGTGTCGACCGGTAGCCGGCTCGTTCACATACGGTGATGGCGAAGAGGTCGAAGCGCGCTTAATCAGCGCCGTTGGCGACGTCCAGGACCGATCCGTCGACTCCGCAGAGTGGCGCGACATATCGTTGATTGGCCTTCTGAATATCATTTTAGCCGACTGCGCTGCAACCTGCTAAGACCGATCCCTATCCTGGCCGGAGCTCGCGTCGTTGAGCTAGGCGCAGGTTGCGGAGCGATCACGCGATGGTTAGGTGAGCGCGGCGCGGAGGTCATTGCGGTCGAAGGATCTCCGTTTCGCGCCGCGATTGTCGCGGCACGGTGCTGCGATTTGCCTAACGTTCATGTCATCGCACAGGATCTGCACGCGATCCCTTCGTTCGAGGCTGACTGGGTCACGTTGATCGGTGTCCTGGAGTACGCGCGTGTTTACCACGGCGGCGCCGACCCGATCGCGGAAACCTTGAACTCCGCGAGAAACCAATTGGCGACTGGCGGCGCTCTCGTGCTAGCCATCGAAAACCAACTCGGGCTCAAGTACTTCGCGGGATGCCGCGAAGACCACCTCAGGACTCGGTTCTCAGGCATTCGTGGATTATACCGCGATGATGGCCCCGTCACTTTCGGTCGGCGCGAGCTTACAGCTCGCCTCGACGCGTGTGGATTCAAAGCTCTGCGCTATCTGCTGCCATTCCCGGACTACAAACTCCCCACGGCGATCCTGCAGGAACGTGCCGCTAGCCGATCCCGATTTTGACGCCGCCGCCTTCGTCGCTCGTTGCGTTTCTCACGACAATGGCAGGCATTACGTCCGATCGTTTCCGGAGACATTGGTGTGGCAGGTGCTTGAGCAGAACGGACTCCTCGCTGAGCTAGCAAACTCCTTTCTGGTCGTCGCGACAAAGACTGGCGAAACTCTTGCGGTGCGAGCCCCGGAGCCATCGACATTGGCATGGAGCTACGCCAACGATCGTTGCCCGGCGCTCTCCGTTGCCACAAGAATCGTTCGACAGAGTGACGGCGTACGTGTCCTGAAGGAGCCTCTCGGCTCAACCACCGCAGACACCGAATCATCGCGGTGGAGACACTCCATCGAGCCGGTGACCCCCTATATCGTCGGCGAGCTCCTGAATCTCAAAATGCTGAGGGAAATTGAGTCAGAAAACGAGACTGCGTTTTTTCATTCAGCGGTCGCCTGGCTGGATCTGTTGCTGGCGCGTTCTTCTTTGTCCGGTGAGCACCACACTCATAACGTCAGTGCCTGGTTTACCCAGGGAAGCGCCATCGATCTTGTTCCCGGAAATGTCATCGTCGATCCTTCGGGGTCCTTGCGCTTGTTCGACGAGGAATGGCACAGCACCGAGTCCGTCCCCTTAGCGTGGATCCTGTGGCGGGGCCTTTCAAGCCTCCCCAATCTCGTCATTCACGGCACGCTGTTTCGGCGGCAAAGCCTGACCGAACTCGCCCGGCACATTGTGGCAGCACGTGACTTGACCCTAATGCCATCGGACCTGGAAGCAGGTGTAAACCTCGAGACCGCGTTCCAATTCTGGGTTCAGGGCAAGGCGAGTGCCGCGATCCCACTGGACTCCAGAAGCACTCCAAACGCCGGGCTCGGGAATTGAACCCGGTGTATTCGACCAATGGGAGGCACGGAACGACGAGATTCGATCGATGACGCACTCTCAACACTCGCTGCGAATTGAGCTCAGCCGATTTGAGAACAAAGCGGCGGAACAACAAGCGGCATTGCTTCGAGCCCAAGAAGAACACTCTCTTCTCAGATCGCGCGACCAGCGGGAGCTTGCTCGGCTTCGCCAAGAAGAGCAGCGTTTGCTTCAGATATGTGAGGAGCGGCAACAGATGCTCGACCGCCTCAAACGGCACCCTCTCATCGGGCCGGTGCTCAAAGGGCGGCGATGGCTCAAACACACCATTGGATCCGTAAGATCGTAATCGGGAAGCCGGAAAGTAGTCGGCTTCACCCTCTTGCTCGTTTTGCCAGTTTTCTCCAGTCCACGCGATCTCCCTGGCGAAATCGCTTAAGAACACGACCATGCCACAGTTCGGCGAAAATGGAGATGTTCGTTTAGCAAAAATGCCGATAATGGCGATTACTTGATCATTCGTGCCATAGTTCCCACGAAGGGCGATTTCATGCCAGACCCGACACAGGCCGACGTCATCGTGCCGGTTTACGCCGACACGGCCATGACGATGCGTTGTGTGGAAAGTGTGCTGGCACATGGCGACTCATCGCTTCGGTCGCTGATCATCGTCGACGATTGCTCGCCCGAGGCCGGCATGATCGACGCGCTCGCGAGCCTTGCCCAGTCTGACGATCGGGTGCGTCTGCTGCACAACGAGCATAATCTCGGGTTTGTCGCCACCTGCAACCGCGGTCTTGCCGCACGTGCGGCAGACGCCGTCCTTCTTAACAGTGACACCATCGTGACGCCCGGATGGCTCAGAGAACTCGCCGAGGTTGTCCACTCCGATTCTCGCACCGCCTGCGCCTCACCGTTGTCTAACAATGCGACGATCTATTCCGTCCCCGCCTTCGACGCCGTGACGCCCGCCGATTGTGTCGACTGGCAGCTCGTCCGAGTTGCATGTTCGCGGCTTCCTCGCTGGACGGAAATGCCCACGGCTCACGGGTTCTGCCTGTACATGCGCGGAGAGGTCCTCGACCTGATCGGCCACCTTGATCCCATATTTAGTCCGGGCTACGACGAAGAGAATGACTGGGTGATGCGTGCCCAGGCGATGGGGTTCGTGGCGAAGCGGGCGAACCACGCCTTTGTCTACCATCTTGGCAGCCAGTCGTTTCGCAGGAGACGCTCGAAGCTCCAGAAGCGCAATGCCCTCGTGCTGGCGCAACGGCACCCGCATTACGCGCCAGATCCGGCGATTCCACGATACGCTCGACGCCCAGCTCGCCGCGCACGCAGTGCGGGTTAAATCAACCGGAAAACTGCGGGTGGCGCTCGACCTACGCCATCTCCGGCCCGAGCAAGCGGGCACCGGAACGTATGCGATCGGCCTGGCGCGTGCCCTGGGGGCTCTGCCGGAGATCGAGCTGACGATGATCGTCCGCCATCGCCGGCCAAGCGGCAAACGTGCCCAGGTCGGATCATCTTGGAGCGCGGGCCCTTGCCGGATGTTGATGTCATCCACAAGCCGGCCCAGGTCTTCGATGCCACCGACCTTGAATTGCTGTTCCGAACTCCGGCGCACGTCGATCATTACGCATCTCGACTTGATCGCATATCGCGCGCAGTTCGTTTTCTCCAATCAAGAGGCCGCGAGCCGCTATCGCGCCACGTGTGCACTAGCCCTATCGGCCGCCCAGATGACCATCGTCCTATCGGAAGACGCTCGACGCGAGATGATCGCCGAGTTCGGTCTGCCGCCGGAAGCGGTCGCGGTCACTCCGCTAGGAGTTGAACTTGACGGGCATAACCCAGCCGCTGGCGACGGCCAGTTGGCGGTCGGCGATTTCGTGCCGCGAGGTCGCTTTTTTTTGTCGGTGGCCACTGACTTCCCTCACAAAAACCTCCGCAACCTCATCGATGCCTTCACCTTGCTCCGACGCCAGTGGTCTTTCCCGGGCGATCCACCTGGTCTGGTACTCGTCGGCAGCAAGACATCCATTCGAGACGGATGCTATCGACACCTCGCGGCGGACCCGCTGCCGGGCGTCACGTACTTGGGGGCGGTTAGCGACCGACGGCTTCGCGCGCTCTATCGATCGGCCGAGGCCTTTATTTTTACGTCGGTCTACGAGGGATTCGGTTTACCGATTCTGGAGGCGATGGCCGCGGGCACGCCAGTCATCGCCCTGCCGATATCGTCTGTGCCGGAGGTGGGGGGCGACGCGGTGCTCTACGCCGATGGCACGGCGCCGCTGGACCTCGTTCGTGCCCTCGAGCGCTTGGCGACAGACCAATCGCTCCGCGACGAACTCCGCCAACGCGGGCGGCTGCGGGCGACCGAATTCCAATGGGAACGGACGGCCCGCCTGACGCTGGCCGCCTATCGGTCCACGGTCTTCCAGCCGCCTGAGCGCTCGTTGCGGGCCCGGCGCTTGCTCCTCGACGTCGTTTCAAAATGGGCGGATGGCGGGCGCAGCGTCCCGGCGTACGCGGAACCGGGCATTCGTAACGCCTGGAGCGATCTGAATCGCGGCGCTTGGGGCCCGCGTCCGTCGCGAGTTCGGTCGGTTTCGGTTCGACCACGGCAGGCGATCGGGCTGAGTCAACGAGGGCCTCGCCAATCTCACGATCGTCGACAGTCCCGTGCAGTTTATCGCAAAAGTCTGCCGGCATCGATCGCCGATAATCGATAGATGTGCCGGATTATCACGATGCGAACGTGTTCGCGAACTCAGACAATGCCTCGACCTTTGCCTTTTGGGAGTCGACTAAGATGACAATGGTGTCCTATTCCCAAAATCATGAAGACGTGCTTCTTCGACGCGTATTCCGAGACGATACGAACGGATTTTATATCGACGTCGGCGCCAACGATCCCGTGTGGGATTCGGTCACGAAACATTTTTACGATCGAGGCTGGCACGGTATCAACATCGAGCCCCAGAGCGTTCCCTACGAGCGACTCTGTGTTCAGCGCACAACGATATTAACTTGAAGATTGGATTGTCCAACTGCGAGACGACCCTGGAGTTATCGGAGTGCTTCCCGTACGATGGCGTGTCGACTTTCTCACCCGAATTGGCCAGCATGTGGCGTGAAAGAGGGATGACGTTCGTCAAACGGCCTGTGCCCGTGATGACTTTGGCACGCGTATGCGAGGACCACGTGGATCGGCCCATCGATTTCTTGAAGATCGACGTGGAGGGCCACGAGCGCGAAGTGATCGAGGGAGGCAATTGGAGCCGCTGGCGGCCACGCGTGGTTTTGCTCGAGGCGACATGGCCCGAGCGATGGGAGCCCCAGCTCCTTGCCGCCGATTATCTCTTTGCCGCCTTCGACGGACTCAATCGGTATTACGTCCGTGCGGAAGACCGCCAACTCCTCGGGGCGTTTAACGATCCGATCTGCTATTACGACGACTTCATTCGCTACAATCACCAGCGGGTGATCGACGAAATGCGTGCTGAACTGCTCCGCATCGACGGTCTGGGGCCCAATGCGGTCGCGGTCGCGCGTTGGCTGCATGGCATGTCGGCCCGATTTCCGCGACTTTCTTTCACGTTGCGGCGCATGACGCGACTCGGGGCGTGATGAGACGGCTGGGTCATGCAGCCACCCCGGCGGATGTGGCCTTCAGGACAAGACTTCGTGGTCGTGGCTTGAAGTCTCGGGTCCTTAAGGGGGTGATGCCATCGCTCTGCTCGCCGACAACGCGATCGACGGCAGGACATGATGATTGACCGACCCGAAAAAAAGAGGCGAGACAGTCGGCCTGACGAATGGAACGCCTCGAATCCGCACGTATTCTTCGTGAATCTTGTCCCACGGATGGGCCGCGGCGTTGGTGGCAACCCCACCGTGAACCTGATGAAAAGTCCCCTCGCCCAACAACACGATAAGTTGACTATCGGGGAGTGAGCAGGCACGCACATACGCGTCGAGATTGGCCAGCCCACCGCCGACCGAAAGGAATCGCTCATCATATCCGCCGATTTCCGCCCAAAGCTCCTGAGGCATGAACAATGCGTTGGTCTCGGCGATGGGAGCGAACCAGCCCCCCTCGCAAGAGCCGGCGAAGACGGAGATATCGAATAGACGGTAGCCGTCGCTGGTCCAGTCAGCGCGTTCGAGCAAACGATCCTCCTCCTGTTGGTTGTAGCCCGTGCGGACGCTTTTCATCTGGACATCGGGCCCGAGGTGGAACCCGAACGCGGCGATCACCGGCCGATGATGGAGGCGGCGAGCACGGAGCGCCGCGGCGAGGAGCCCAGGCGACGCCATTCGCGCCCCGTCGATCATCACGCAACGGAACTCGCCGCGGGCGAGGCCAAGGCCACGGTTGATTGCGCCGCATGGAGAGTCCGTGTCGTCATTACGCCTTTCAACGCGAAGGCCAATGCCTGTCAACCGACAGGCCTCGACGTCGAACGGGAGCGTCGAATTGTGGTCGACCAGGATGACCTCGTACTCCTCGGGCCTTACCCCGACTTGCATCGCGGGGGATAGGCTCATGATCGTCCGCGGGATTTCGCGGGGCATGTCGTTGAATGTAACGATGACCGACAATGCTGGCATAGGCACCGCGCACTACCTCCAAGATTTATTTAGTAGACCTCCAGGTCAGCGCTGCTTATCTCGCGTTTGCGCGGGGTTTCCTACATAGACGCTCCACGGCTCAGTATCCCGACAGAGGTTCGCTCCCATCGCCACGAGCGTTCCTTCCGCGAGTCGAAGGCCATTGCGAATTGTTGAGTTAAGACCAAGGAAGCAGTAGGGCTCGATTGTGCAGTTCCCGCCGGTGGCTACTCTGGGACCAAACATGACATGATCCGAGACAACGCAATGATGGGCAATCAAGCTACAGCTCCAGACGACAACGTTGTTTCCGATCCGAGAGAATCGCTGAATCGTGCTGTCCTCGAGGATGAAACAATTCTCGCCGATGGGGGTGCCCTCAAAAACCGTGGCCCGGCTGCTTACGTAGCTAATGAAGCCGTAACCCCATTCTTTCGCCTGGTCATAGACATGGCGTCGAAAACGGTTCATGCGGACCGCGGAGATCGGAGCAAGAAGCTGAAACTCCTGGGGCGGGTAGTGGTCGACGAGTTCCTCGAACGCCACGACCGGCTTCTCTTTCGAATACCGGCACGGGCGGCATGTAATCGCGGGTGACCGTAAATGCGATCACTTCATGCTCACTGTCATTCTGCAAGTAGAAGCTCGCGAGGGCGGTGCAATCCCGGATTCCGAACACAACCACCCGCGCCATTCACGCCTCTCCCTGTCGAATCACGACCTTAACCATCTCACTCGTCCAAGATCTCATCCAGCCAAATCCATCCTATCCGTCATTTAAGCATGATGAGTTCGGAAGCCGCAACCAAGAATACAGTTCCGGACGACCGAATGAGAACGGATGCCAGGACACCTTGTCGAGCGAACCGTCGACCACGAGCGTTTGACCCGCGGTCGCGGACGTTACCAGCCCAATTTGAAAACCGCAAGGCTAACTGATTGCAATTGGGGGTTAAGATTCGTAAAGCTATCCTCAGTTTCGCTTCTCTTTTGCGGGGATATCGTTATGATCCGTGCTCGGGATTCACGGCGAGCATTGTCTGGACGGCGAGCCAGTAAGGAGGAAAGAAACGTGGCGAGGACTTCGGAAGTCCATTCGCGTCGCCATCGGTCGGTGCCACCGCCTCTCAAGCGCGAGCACTCTTCCGGCCGATCGACAATTTGACCAAATTGGAGATCGCGACCCGCGTTAGTTGACACGGGCAGTCACAAGGCGAAGGCAGGATTGTGAGCATGACGGATCTGAGCTCGCGAACTCTCGTGGTCATCCTCTCCATGCACCGCGGCGGTTCCACCCTGACTACCAGCATTCTCCAACGGCTCGGCATGTCGTTCGGACCTTACGATCTCGTTGGCGCCGCGAAGAGTAACTCGCCGGCAAGTGAGCTCGCCGGCTAAAGGAGACAGCAGAGACTATGGGGAATATCGAGCGCACTCTTGTCGTTCTCCTCAGCATGCATCGATGTGGGTCGAGTCTGACCGCGAATATCCTGCAACGCCTGGGGATGTCGCTGGGTCCGTTCGAGTTCCTCGAGGCGACCCCGAGTAACCCGTATGGGCATTTCGGGCCGTCTGAACGCTCCTTGCGCCCCGTCGACAGTTACACGACGTTCTCCTGAGCTGGTCTGCCGGCGGCTATCTATTGACTTACGCCGGTGGTCCGAGCATTCGCGCCGCCTGGAAAGACCTCAACCGAGCGCTTCGATGTCGAGTGCGTCGCGAGTTCGGCCGCATCGGATTCAGCCTTGGCAAAGGTTCTGCGTAGGGTCTGCCTTGCAAAAGGCAAGTGGGTAAAACGATCGAGCCAAACTAGAGAGCCTTCGGCCTGCTTGGCCAAACTGGCATGGCGCACTGGCGGAACGGCCAGAATGTTCGCTGGCTGAAATCGCCTCGCACCGACGCGACCATCGACCTGCGGCGGCTCATTCATTGGTCGGGAAAGGCGCGCACGCGGATCCGGCTGAAGTTCACTCGCCCAGGCGAGATCGCGCTCGCGGCGCCACCACGCTTGGTGCGATGACCGAAACCGCGGTCGGGGCGGACGGAACGAAATGGCTAGGGGATCCAGCAATCGTGCCCAGATCGCCCTACTTTTCAGATTAATCGGAGCGAGGCTCACTGGTCGAGGATTCGACGTGAGCCATTTGAGTCGTCAAAGTGACAGTGCCGATAAAAGGTATGCGTCTGGGTAATTTGGGTCTCCTTCGGGCTCACGTCTGTAAACGCGCCAACTGAATCGCTGCGCAACCAGACGGAAGTCCTGCCAGAAACCATCCGATTCAGGCCTTGACCTGTTTCGTATTCGGGCAAGCACGAGAACAACATTAAGTTCGTTAAGAGATTGGAGTTCGCGTTGCATGTTTAGGCGGCGCGAGCTATATTACGCCGCGTGCCCTTAGGCTCAGCGTCGAGAACTCGGATGGTCTGAGCGACTATGGACGTGAATATCGAGTCGTGAGATCGAGGAGCCGGCGAATCATGGTCGAGAGCGAACGGACGCTCGTCATTTTTCTCACGATGCATCGAAGTGGCTCGAGCCTTGCTGCGGGTACTTTCGAGCGAATGGGGCTGTCGCTGGGTCCATTTGAACCACTCGGGCCTTCGGCGAACAACCCGTACGGACATTTTGAGGTGATTCCCTTCCTGCGGTTAAACGAAGAACTGCAAAATCTCGTGTTCGGATTCGATGGCGACTTGCCCGAGTCGGAACAGGATCTTGCGAAATTCATACAGAACGACGGGCGGCCTGAATGGCCCGAACTCTCTGAGGAGTTACTGGGCCGCGGCAAAGCTCTGATCGAAACGCTGATCAACTCAGGAACGGTCTCGGGTTTCAAGGACCCGCGGACGGTCTTGCTCTGGCCGTACTGGCGGCGTGTATTTTCCGCCTTCCCGGAAGTGCGAGTCGTACCCGTTGTACTCTTGCGATCGCCCCACGAAATCGCCATGAGTCTTTTCGCCCGGTCCGGAGGCGATTATGGCTACTGGCCCTGCCTGGACGTGGTTGGGGTGAATTATCAGCAGCTCCAGGCGATCGTAGAGGGATGGCATCAGCCCGTGCCGAGAATCCGCTTCGGCGGAGCGGATTATTTCGACGACCTGGAAGAGGCCGTTCGCGCGTGCGGCCTCGAGTGGACTTTAATAAGGCCCTCAGCATGTTCGACGGGCGTTGCATTCACCAGGTGCCGGCGGCCGTCCACCACCCCGCCCAGCGCGTTTACGAAGTCGCTCTGCGGTAGCGAACTGCGCTCGCTCGACGGCGATAGAAACGCGACCCAGCTCGAAGCCGATGGCCGTGCTCGCGAGGCCCGGCAATCCACGCGATTGCGTCAGGCCAAGGCTGCCGCCCTAGAGCGAGAGGGGCAACTATTCGAGTTGCAAGAGCGGCTGTCGGACCAGCAAGAACGGCTGTCGGAGCAGCAAGAACGGCTGAATCACGTCGTCGACCAATCCCGCTTGTCGGCCTCGCAATTCGAGCTCGCTCGCGAGGAGTGGCTGCTGGCTAAGGAACAGTATGAAGCAGACCTGGATGCGTCGCACCGCGAGGAACAGCGGCTTCAGGCAGTCTGCGAAGACCAGCGGAAGAAGATCGAGATGTACCACGACCATCCCATCCTCGGCAGGGCGCTCAGAAGCCGGTGGTGGTTGAAACGGAACGTTTTCGGGCCTAGGTCGAGATCAGCGAGCTGAGGAAATTTGCCCCGCGAGCATTTCGTCGGCCCTCACGAAACGCGTGATCCTGGTGCGGTGAACGATTGACCGAAGTCTTCCGGCCTTCGGCAGATCCCAATTTCCCTCGACATCCGGCACGTACCGCCGGAGGGAATGGGCGCACGCACCCATGCCATTAGCCTGTGCGGGCCCCGAGCGAATTGCCCGAGATCGAGCTCACGCTTCTGGTCCGCGATCCGGCTCAAGCCG
Source organism: uncultured Isosphaeraceae bacterium (assembly GCA_963829765.1). Lineage (GTDB taxonomy): Bacteria > Planctomycetota > Planctomycetia > Isosphaerales > Isosphaeraceae > CAWFRS01. The sequence goes on from CAWHKI010000289.1 coordinate 30,693, forward strand.
CGGGCTTGAGAGGTCGCGTCGTCACGCCGGAGAACTGGGCAGACGACGTTGAGGTCATCCACAAGCCCTCCCACGTGCTGGACCCTGCGGAGCTGCGGCTGCTATTCGAATCGTCGGCCCACGTGGTGATATCGTATCTCGACCTGATCAGCTACAGGGTTCCCATATCCTTTCCCACAAATGGCGCGTACGACCGTTATCGCTCCACTAGCAACCTGGCCCTGTAGGCGACGGAGTCCGCGTCATCGCCATCTCGAAGAGCGCGGCCGCCGAGATTGCGGCGGAGTTTGCCATCCCACTCGAGGGGACCGCCGTTATCCATCTCGGTGTGGATCGGCCCACTTTTCCCAGCAAGTGGCCGGCGAAGAGCGAAGAAAATCGAGCCTTTTTTCCAGAGAAGTTTATCTCACACACGTTAACCTTCCGATTGTTCCTAGGTGCCCGAGCGTTCTCGCTTTGGGCTTGCCAGAACAAAGGTTGTAGGTTGAAATCCCGAACTCGAGAATTGGCCGCGCCTGCGCTGGCGAGGGAACCGTCGGGACAGCGGCGAGTCGCAAGGAGAAGCGGGATGGCGATCAAGCGAGTTCATCAAGGCGTGGGGAGAACGGCCGCGGATTCACCGCGGATGCGGAGTTGGATCTTGAATGCCTTGCGTTCGGCCATTGGCCCGATTCCGTTTGTCGGTCCGACGGCGGGCACGGTCTGCGAAAATTGCGTTTCGCCAAGAGAAGAACCGCCCGGCTTTGGGAACTGACCAGGAAGTTGGCAGAGCGGCCCGGCGATGTATCATCCTTGCTCCAGGCATGGCGGGTCGACGGAGCAAACGCGCTCAAGGATCAGTCGCGACTCCTCTTGGGAATCGCCCCGACAGGCTCCGCGTCCGACTGGTTCAAGATCGCTCGGCCGAGCGCGGCCTTGCTGTCGCGCTTCCGGCGAGCGAAATGGCCCGCCGAGGCACCAAAGTTCGCGATTCTCACTCCCGTCTACAACGTCCGCGAGGACTGGCTTCGCGCCGCAGTAGCTTCCGTCCTCGCCCAAACGTATCCAAATTGGCAATTGATTCTCATCAATGACGCCTCCCCGTCGCCACATATCAAACCCACACTCGACGAGCTCGCGGCGGGCGACCCGCGCGTGAAGGTCATCCACCTGGCGTCGCGCGGCGGCGTCGGCAAGGCGACGAATCTCGGCCTGGAACTGCCGAGGGGGACTACGTCGCCTTCATGGACCACGACGATATCCTCGAGCCCCACGCCCTCCATCGATTCGCCCAGGCGGTTCTGGCCGACGGCGCGGATCTGATCTACAGCGATGAGGCCTTCACCTCCGAGGAAATCGACGATATTCTCGGGATACCGCTCGCCACGGCGTTTTCTTACGACTATTACTTGTGCCATCCCTATTATGTTCACCTAATTGCAGTCAAGGCATCCACTCTGCGCCGGGTGGGAGGGGTCGACGAGACGATGCCGGTCTCCCAGGATGTCGATCTCGGATTCAGGCTGATCGAGCATTGCCGGACGATCACTCACGTCCCCGAGGTCTTGTACCGGTGGCGGTGGCATGAGACAAGTCTCTCGCACCAGCAATTCGACCGCATCCGGAATGCGACGCGAGGGTCCCTGGAGCGACACCTTTCGAGAGTGGGAGTCGTCGCGACGGTCGACGATAAAACGCGCGTCAATTTCTCCGATATTCGCTTTCAGTCGAAAGCGCCCCCAAGGTCGCGATCCTCCTGACCTCATTCGGCGGCCGGCGATGCGCGGAACTCTGCATCGAAGGCATCGCGAAGACCGTTCCCAAGAGCTTGGCCGAGACCATCGTGGTCGACGGGCAAAACCATGGTCGCGCCCTTACCCCCGTGCCGGCCCGCACCGGCGGCCGCGGGCTGCCGGCCGGGCGCTCCCTGGGAGGCACCGCCGCGCTTTTGAATCAAGCTGTTCGTCGCCTCGACTCAGGCTTTACGCACTATCTTTTTCTCGACTCGGATATCGAGCCGATCAGTGATGGATGGCTTGAGCATATGCTTGGTTTCGTGACGCGCGGGGACGTTGGCATCGTGGGCCCTCTGCTCTTCGATCCTTCCTGCCGGATTCGCCACGCGGGCGTGCTCGTCGGCGTAGCGGGATCGGTGAGACATGCGTACCTCGGCGCCGACTTACGGACAGGTGAGCACATCCGCAACTACGGCAGGAACGGCGAGATTCTCTGCACTCGAGACGTCACGGCGGTCACGGCCCGCTGCATGTTGGTGGACGGCGAGCTCTTTCACAATCTCGGCGGATTCGACGATCGCTTTCTCGACGATTTTCACGACGTCGACCTTTGTCTCAGAGCCCGCGCGGCGGGTAAGAAAGTTCTCTTCGACGCCCATGCTCTTTTGCTGGATCACGCCGATCCCGACGGTCCTCGGAAGCCCTCCAAGAACGATCTGAGGTTATTGCGCGCCTTGCACAGGGAAGCGCTGGCGCAATGCGACATATACTTTCATCCCCTCCTCTCGCCGGACTCTCCCACATTTGAGTGTTCTCCGCCGGCGCGACCGCGCGACAAGGTCCGTTTTCGGACCACGGAAGTCATCCTTCCTGGATCTCGTGGACGGCGGCATGCCGCGCGGGTTGACTTCCCCGAGGCGAATGAGCGCAAGGGGCGCGTCAATCTATTTAATCAGTGCCTCGCAATTTCCCGAATCGATTGATTCATCGATCGGCGAGAAGCCAGGGCTAGGCGCCCCGGGAACGAGGGTATCGACTCGCAGCGTCGCGGCGGCTCCTCCGCGAATGCGAGCAGGTCCTCGATCATGCGCCCCACCGCCTCGATCGAGGAGTGGTTGCGGACATTCTCTCTGCCCCGTCTGGAAAACTCGGCCCAGAGATGTTCATCGGCGTAGAGCGCGGTCAACCGCCGCTCCCAAGTCGGCATGAACCCCGAGTGGCAATGGAACGATCTGCAACTAAAAGAAATTTTCGTCCCGCGTTGACCAAAAAAGGGTCGATCGTTACAGTGCTTCGCTCCGTGTCCTCGAACAACTCTCCGCAGGTTCCGGCTAAAAATCCAGAAGGTTTCTTGGAGATCCGCTCGATGTTCGAAAGCACTCCGCGTCCCGTCGATCGCACAATTTCGCCGAACGAAGGCATGTTCCAAGGCGACGAAGCGCACTATTTTGACGTCGGTGCCGGCGCCGTGACGATCATCAAGCTGCGCTGGACTATGCCGGGCGGAATCCCGACTCGGTCGCGCGCATTCTCGACCTGCCCTGCGGCCACGGACGCGTTTTGAGATATCTGAGGACCGAGTTTCCGCACGCCGAAATTACCGCATGCGACCTCCTCACCGATGGCGTCGACTTCTGCTCCTCACAGTTCGGAGCCATCCCCGTCTATTCCGATCCGGATCCTTCCCGGATCCCACTCGCTCGGGATACGTTCGATCTCGTCTGGGTCGGCTCGCTCATGACGCACCTGGACGCGCGGGGCTGGAGTCTTTTCCTCGCGTTTTTCCGGGATCTCCTCAAGCGAGATGGACTGCTGGTGTTCTCGACGCACGGGCGGCAAGCGCACCAGCGTATTGCAAACGACGACTGCCTGTATGGACTCGACGAGCGCAGGCGGAACATGATTCTGCGCGAATATGAGAGGATCGGCTTCGGTTACGCCGACCATCCCGGCCAGGACGGCTGGGGCATTTCGTTGTCGGAGCCCCATTGGGTCTGCCGCCTGATCACCAGCGTTCCTGAGCTCCGCCTCACCAGTGTCAGCGAAAAGTCGTGGGACGATCATCACGACGTCTTCGCCTGTGTGCGCGACCCCGATTGGCAAGTTAAATGCACGCGCGGTCAGAACGGCGCTGACAGTTTAGCGGGGAAGAGCCAAGCCCGGTGGAACGGCTGGTGGAAGCGCTCCGCCTGAAAAGCAAAGATGGCTGTGCGCGGGCCGCCCCGGGGGACACTGACCCGGGCAGCCCAGCGACGGCGGGGACAATCATCGATCGCAGGCATTCGGGGCTGACGCTGTGAAGCCTGCGCTTCTCCGGCGATGCACCCACCGCATGAGGCTGACTCGCTCCCGACGGAACCGACAAACCGGAAGAAATCCACGTTGACGACTTCCGCTCCGATCGATACATTGCCGCCGTCCAACCGGCCAAAGCTTCTTCATTAAACGCAGATGCTCGCTCGCCAGCCGCGCGGGCGAGAAATGAGCAGCCGATCTGGTCCGCCGGCTCAACATTCCCCAGGCGGACCAGATGCGTTACGCCGCCGGCTTCCAGCTCGACGGTGGCGAACCCGAGGCGGCGAAATCGACCGCGGCGTGACCCGCCGGCTTTGTCGCTGTGGAGAACCTCTGGCGGATTGTGTTCGCCGTTTACCGACGAAAGTCGTTGAACGACATTCAGGGGCGATCGGCATCTTCCGCGAGCTGAAGGATCCTGACGTATGAGTTCAGAAACAACGGCATCACGGGCCGCGCAGGGCGTTTCGGCGGGTTCCCAGGCGACCGTTCTGCGACTGCATGACGCAGCAGCGCCGGCAATCGAGGCCCTGAGCCACGGCGCGATCGCTCGCGAGGATACCGGAACGCTCGATCGCTTGCGAGAGCTCCTCGGCAGATTCCTCGATCGCAGCGCTGCGGAGCGTTACGAGCATTATGCGGTGATGCACGCTGGCTACCGCTGGAAGCCCCGGCTGGCCTTGGTGCTGCCCGAGGAATTCTCGACGGCAGCGCCAGCCCACCTGCACGACCTGACGGCGGCACTCGAGGTGCTCGCCCCGGTCATGGACCAGTACAACGTCAACGTCGTGAGCGACAGCCCGGACGCGGCTCGTCTTTTCCGCAGGGTCGTGCCTTACTCGCACGAGGCCATCTCCGCGAGCCAAGGGGCGATCGCGATCGGGTCGCGCCGGCTCAACGCCCTGGTCGGCGCGATTCGGCCGAGCCGGCGCGTTGGGGCCGACCCGTGCGCGTTTCGCGTCAACAAGAGGCGGATAGTTTTTGAGGCCGGGGGTGTCGAGCTTCCCTTCGCGCGGGCCCCAGACTGCGAGATCGCTCGAAACGCCCGTGGTTGTGTGTCGGTGCTACTCGACGAAGATGACGACGTGCCATCGTTCTTGGAGGCGCTGCGGCGGCTGCGAGTGGGGGGCCTGCCCCGCGCCTGACCCTCTCGTCGCGTGCCGACGAGGATTTCGCCCGGCGAATCCACGCGGCCTTCAAGAATGATCCAGGGGTTGAGATCCGCGATCCCGAGCCTCGCGGGTTGGCAGACCTGGCCGAGTTTCAGATCAGCAACGACTTGATCGCCCTCTTGACGCAGCCGAAATCGACGTTGACGCCTTATCTTTTCCGCCAAGGCGAATTCTGGCGCATGGGCGAGAGCCCGCCCCACCGAACGGACTTCTACCTGTTCCGTGGTGAGGAATCGAATGCCCATCGATTGCTCGATTCGTGGTTCGGCGAGCGCCAGCCTGGAACGGCCTCGACCTGCTACGCTCAACAATGCTTCAGCGGTCGAGCCGCTGGTCAGCATCGTCGTCCCGATCTATGACCGTGCGGCCGAGATCATCCGACTGGCCCACTCGATCTACCAACAGGACTACCCGTGGATCGAGGTGGTCCTCGTCGCCAACGGCAGCCCCCGAGACAGTCCAGGCGATCCGGACCGCCAGAGAACTACTTGATGAAACGGCGGTTCCGCGTCCGCATCATCGAGTTAGTGCAAGCAATGGTACAGCGACGTTCCCGCGGGACCTGGGCATCCGGGCCAGCAGTGGTGACCTGATCTGTGTGCTCGATTCCGATGATTGGCTCGACCCTGGCTTCTTCGCGTTCCTCCAGGGCGCGTCCTGGCGCAGCGATACGCTCTACTACCCGAAGCGGCTGTACCACGACCACGGTCGCGCAATGGGGAAAAGCTTTCCATTCGGGCAGACGATTTCGGGGCTGGGGACCCTTGAATCCCGGGAGCTGGCCGCGGCTTTACAGGGTTTTGGCAACTTCGTGAGCAACTCGGGCGTCTGCTTCGCCCGCGACCTCTTCGAGCGAGCCGGAGGCATCGATCACCGGCTCATCTACGGCGAGGACCTTTATCTCTGGTGGCGGTGCGCCTCGGCTGGCGGACGCGCTCAGGAGTTGGACGGACGGGTCAACATCTCGCTCCACCGCGGAAACAACGAGCTGTTGGTCGGCGAGAAGAGCCGGCTGGAGACGGCAAGCGAGCTGGCCCGAAGCCAGGAGCTGACCCAATGGCTGTGAAACGCATCGGCTTCCTGCTGCCGGAGCTCCGAATGGTCGGCGGCATCAACATCGTGCTCAACTGGGGCGTGGTCCTGGTCAAATCCGGCTATCACGTCGAGATGATCCTGCCGTCATCCGCCTGTCCGTCAGAGGTACCATTCCTCTCCGCGGCGGACAGCCGGCGACTCGAACTGACCAGCGAGCGCAAAGCGCGGCGCCGTCGCTACCATGCCATGATCGCGACATACTGGACGAGCATCGCGCTCTTGGCCGAGCACAATGCCGACCATTACGCCTGGTTCATGCAGGCGTATGAGAGCCAGTTCCTCGATCACAACTCGTCGGCCCACGCCGACTTTGATGAGCTCATCGCCAGCCAGATAAACGTCATCACAACCGCGCACTGGCTCGAGCAACACATCCTGCGGCACTACAACTTCGAGCGGAAGCAGACCTTCTGTGTGATCAGCGGCCTCGATAAGACACGCTGGAGCCCGGTGCCGCGCCAGCCACTGCGACCTGGCGGACGGCCGGTCCGCTTCCTAATCGAGGGCCCGGTGACCGACCCCCGCAAGAACATGGCGCGGACCGTCCGGTTGCTGGAAGAGCTCGGTCTGTGCTATAGGTGGGTCGGCGCCACTGTCGACCGCTCGCTGACCGGCCCGAACTGCCGCGGTGTCGAGGAACAGGTCCCGTATCAGCGAATGCCTCAGATCTACGGGTCGGCCGATGTGTTGGTCAAGGCGTCGAACTCCGAGGGGATGTTTGGGCCGCCGCTCGAGATGTTCGCCACCGGAGGCACTGCTGCCGCCTGGCAGGTTCAGGGCGCCGAGGAGTACATGGCCGATCGGTACAACTCACGGCTCGTGCCGATGAACTCCTGGCCCCAATTTGTCGAGGCCGTACGCGAGCTGGCCAGCGACCCGGAGCTGGTCCTTTCCCTTCAGGAGAATGCCCTGACGACAGCCGAGTCCTGGCCGACGTGGGACGACCAGGGTGATCAGATCCGCGCAACGATCGAGTCACTGGTGCCCCTCGGGCGTTCCTCACTGGTCCGGCACGTCGCCGCGAATCAGTTTCGGTCGATCATCCACTCCCAAACCGTGCTTCTGGAATCCCAGCGGGCCAGTCTGGCCGTGCTGGCGCCCCTGGTAAACAGCCGAGCGTGGCGATTGGTCCGACTGCTCCAACGCGCTCGTCGCTGGCTGGCCCCAGATGGATCGCGGCGCTGGGCATACTCGCTACGGGCCGGCCGGGTTGCTTCGCGCATCGGCCGTCGTGTCAGATCGATTGGTCTCGGAGTCAATCGACTTGCGATGGACGGTCGATGAATTCGGCGGGTCCAAAGTTGCCAAGTTTGCCAAACGCTCAAGCCATTCGTCTGGTCGCTCACGATTGACGCATGTTCATATACTCATCATTCGGGCACGTTGTTCGAGCGTGTGTGATGGTGGGAATTGATTGAATAGGCCGCAGAAATAGACAATAACCGCCCGATCGTTCGCGAAAAGGATCTTATCCGCGCGGGTCTACTGTGCCTTGTCGATACTGAAAAACGGGATTCCGGCAGCTCTTATTCGGACGCCAGCTCTGAATGTTGCGCTGAAACGGGGCGCCGGATGCCCCGGCCAGCCTGAGTGGGTGTGAGCATCGCTCGCTCACGTCGATCAAGTCTCGGTCCGCCCAGACAACGAACGACGCGGCGGGCGCGGCCAGTAGCGCAGAAGCGTCCGCGAAACGCGACGACTCCCTCTCGCCCAGCGGCACAATCCTCACGGCGATGATCACGCGGAGCGAGGCCGAGTTTTTCTCAGAATGTGCTCGTGGTCCGATCCCCTCGGGAGGATCGATCGTTGACCTCGGTTGCTACATGGGATCGACCGCGATCTCACTGGCCAGAGGAGTTATCGATTCACGATGTCACGACATGATTTATTCGTACGACCTGTTCGAATGGGCGGAATGGATGAACGGCAGCCCAACGCTGTGCGTTTATGAGCCCGGCGATGTGTTTCTGCCAGAGGCCCGACGGTACACTCGCGACCACGGTTTCGGATTAATCGACGTGCGGAAAGCCGACTTAAGCAAATACCACTGGGAGGGCGGCCGGATCAGCCTTTTGCTTGTCGACGCGATGAAGTCCTTTGACGTGGCGAGACAGATCACCCGATCGTTCTTACCTGCTCTGCTGCCTGGTGCCTGGCTGATTCATCAAGACTATAAGCATTACTGGACCGGCTGGATCCACCTGTTGCAATTCAGGCTGAGGCACCGGTTCGAACTGTTGAAGAGCGTTGCCGACGGCGGAACTGTCGCGTTTGTCGTTACCAGCGAGATTAACCCCGCTGAAGCTATTACGGCGACCGACTTTGAGCATATCTCGGACGACGAGATCATCGACGCATTCGCCTATTCGATGCGCCTGCTTCCGCTCACTGAGCAAGCCAACGTCGCGGCGGCGCATGTGATGATGCTCCATCACCTGGGTCGCGATGACGCGGGGTTAGCTAGGGTTGTAGCCTACCGTCAGCTTGGACTGGTCGAGAAGGGAGAGTTCCCACACATGATCCGGCAATACTTTCCCTCCGCACATGTGGCGGCCATCGCAGCTTAGTCGCTGGCCAATGCCAGCAACGGATGAACATCCTTCGCGCGATGCTCGCCCGGCGGATGCGACGCCTCGCCCTGTTTCGAGCACCGAAGAATCGCCCGAAAACAATCGATCCGGATCAAGCCATCGTCCGAAACATACGGCTGAAAGCTCCGGATAAGCGGCCCCGATAACAGCCGGCTGCGAACCGAGGCCTTGGTGTCAGACGGCGTGCCCCGATCGAACCATTCGTCGAAATCGAGTTTGAACGATTCTTCGACATAGCGTATGTCGGACAGACCGGCGCCCGCGAACAGATCGACCAGCTCGCCATCGATCAGATTTCGGGTGTGGTTTCGGTCACGCGCGATCTCGATGGCGCCTGTGCGATCATCTCGGGTCCCTCTGGGGCGGGTCACGCGAATCTGACGTTCTCCACGGAAGGGCCTTTCGGTACGATGCCATTAAGGAGTGATGGAGGCCATGCATAGCTTGACGGGCGGGGACGAGTCGGTCTACCGGCTGACGAAGGAAGGGTTCGAGCGAAAGGCCGAGATCCTGGCCCGGGCCGGCGCGAGGGAGGCGGGCTGATCACATCGCCAACGCCGGGCAGAGCCGTCGGGCCCCGTCGCTTGGCCCTCGTAATTGATGAATCCCGCCTGCTTCCACAAAACTACTGGAATAGTTCGAGCCGCGTATCCATGGCTCGCCTGGGGTCGGCAGGATCGGCTTCCTATTCATGCCCCATTATCGCGTTAATCCGGTCAAGGCGAGACTCAGATCATCCCTTCACGGGAGCTCTCGCTATTGATCACGCCGAGTTTATGGGTTTTTTAGTCGACCCCCACGAAGGGAGCACGATTCTTCGAAGGGAGCACACCCGTAGCGCGTGCTCCCTTCGAAGAATCGTGCTCCCTTCGAAGGCGAATTCGCCGGATCAACCGGTGGGTAGTTGCCAGATCCATTAAAAAACGTTCGTTGCCCGTCATTACATGCCCTGGCCGCAAGTGTACCCGCGCGTTCGACGTATTTTCATTGTCCGTTTCCCAGATTGGCTTTCTGGGATAGAGCCCCTTCGGAAACCTTGCCATTTCCGCCAAAAAGTGCCATTTCAACGCCGATTTTCGCGGGAGGAAAATCGACTAACAGTTTTTAGCTGCGTCATTCCGCCCCGGCATAGGTGAACCGCAACCGTTTACCGCCGACCCAGGGGATTGGCCCGGACTTTGTATCGAGCGCAGCCTGTCTCAATATCGGGTTGTGCGCTCGTTTGTGGAAGTGGACGTGGATGTACTCCTTGGTGACGCTCACGGTCCCACCGGTCTCGATAATCTTCCGGCAAAGCTTCTTGGGCTTCGCCTCGGTGAAACCGTGCAGTTCGTTTGCCAACCAGCGATAGCACCCGTTGGCCACCACGGTCAACGCCGCATCCAGGTCCGCGTTGAGAGGAACTTCGCTTGCCAAGCAGTCGAGATGGAAGAAGTTGACGCTACTTCCCAGCGAATCCTCGATCCCATTGCGCCCCGTGTACCGTGTGATGATCCGCCGGGCGGTTTCATCAAAGTTGTTGCTCAGAAAGAGTGTGGGTTTGTCGCGTCCCAGACCGGTGGCTGCGATCTGTCGCAATTCTCCCCTGTAGTCGGGTACACGAATGGTTTGCTCAAGATACCGGATGTTCTGGTATCGGCGTTTCGGATTGTCGATCACAGTACGCCGCCACGCGGAACTCGGCCGGTCGGCAAGACCGTGGAGGATTCGACTACCCCGGCGTCGAATGGTGATGAACGACGTCTTGCCGCGCGCATTGAGACGACTCATCTCGGCGTACGTCGTGAACCTCGAATCGAAGTAGAGCCACGCAGGATCGGCGCCCAAGATTGAGCGGCAGAACTTGACGAACTCCAGCAACTGCCCCGCTGCCCGTTTGCGAACGATGGTCGAGTCGGAGTAACACAATATCCTCGATTTCATGGCTTGAGCGAAGAAAGTCAAAATGCTGGGAACAGCCTTGCCGCGCATCGGGACATAGTGGTTTTCCAACACGCTGTCTTCGCCGCGATGTGGGCTCGAGTGGAAATCCAGGCTGAACGCTTCGGGCTCTGGATCGAGTCGCGGAAGCAACCTGGATATCCACCCGGCAAGCAATCGCTGTTGGTTCTCGCGAACCGTACGGTACGAATAGTCGGTGGCGAAAGTTGTTTTGGGCAAGACGTTCAAGCCGGCGAAGAGTCCCAGTGCCTCGTCAAAATTGAAGTCGGTGATGTGGCTTCGCCGTTCCTTGTCAATCAACTTCAAAGCCAGCAGGCTCAACATTGCCGAGGTTGCCGAGACCATTTCGGACCCAGGGTAGCCCGCTTGTTTGACGAGTTTATTGAATCCCAGTTGTGCCAGCAACGGCCAGAATGCGAAGATACCTGCGACACGGGTGTCAAACGGTGTTTCCATCTCCTGAAATGAGCAAGTTCGAACATCGGCTACAGGTGGTGTTGATGGAAAGGGCGAGCGGTTGGCACTGCCCTGCGATGGTCTACCGAGCTGTCGCTGTTGAAAAAAGGGGGAGGCGAATTGGAACGCATGGCCCTCCGGAACCCAAGAACGAGCTGTCGCATGCTCCCGCTCGTGTAGCCGTATGTGGCGGCGACGTCGTTCTGGGGCAGCCCGTCGACGAAGATAGCTCGCAACGCCTCGTATTGGCGGTGGTACGTCGCGGAATCGGCATCCAAGAAGAAACGGCGGCAATGTTTGTCATCCATGACTAACCTCTGAAATGTTAGGTGGTTTTTGGCACCTTCCTCCTCCGGGAAGCCATATCAAAAAAACAGCCGCAGGCCAAGGCCGGTGACGCTCGGACTTCGGAATAAGGGGAAAATGCGTCGTCCACGCGGGTTGCCCCGCAGAATAACGGGCAGCGAGGGCCGCCAAATTGACTAACAGCAGGGTGGGCCAGACACTGGAAAAATAGCCACTTTTGAAACGAAGTGTGAGGGAATGCCCCCCCGCGAAAATCGGCGTTAATCTATCCCAAGGAGCCATCGCTTCCAACCGCCTGGACTGCTGTTGGTTTGCCATCGGATTCTTGGTCTTGGTTTCCACTGACCACTGACCACTGACCACTTGCGGCTTGGCCGCGCTGTGCCTTCGGTGGTTAGATTTGACACGCCCGGCCCAGCGTCGCGTTGCATTGGGTCGCGCGGTCGAATAAGCTTTGTTAATCGGCGAATTGGAGACTTCTTTGACACTGCTCCGGTCGACTGCTGGGCCGGTTAAAGAGGTGACTGCGCCGGTTCTTAAAGTAGTGACTAATTCTATGAAAATGAGGCGTCGTGACGTTCCGCTTGCGGTGGCCGCCCGGGGGCTGGCCATTTGGTGCGGCTCGGCGTTTGCACAGACGAAGGCCCCCGCGCTGACGGCAGCAGCCCTTCCCTCAGAGGCCGTTGAGCCGGATGAGAGAGTCAATCGGCGGCTCGCTCCCATCCGCGAAAAGCACCAAGTGCCGGGCCTGATCGGCGCGATCGTCATCGGTGACCGGCTCGCCGCGATTGGGGCGAGCGGGATCCGTAAGCAGGCACGCCGTGCCCGTTTCTGGTTACGGATCAGGTGCATATTGGGTCGTGCACCAAGGCGATGACAGCGACCATGATCGGCACTCTGATCGACGAGGGGAAGCTTTCGTGGGAGGCGACAATCAGCCAGGTTTTTCCCAAAGTCGCCCCGAGGCTTCACCCAGAGTTTCAGGCCGTCACGCTCTTTCAACTCCTCACCCATCCGCGGGGCTTCCCGCCAATGGCGCCTGGTGGCAGCTCTCCGGTAACACCACGACCGAAAAGCGGCGGGACCTGCTTACGGCCGTGCTCGGTAAGGCTCCGCGGAGCCGGCCCGGGTGCACGTTTACGTACTCCAATGTGGGCTACGCGCTGGCCGGCCTGATGGCCGAGCAAGTGACGGGCGAATCGTGGGAGACCTTGATGCGTGAGCGGTTGTTCGAGCCGCTGGGCATGGCTTCCGCGGGGTTTGGAGCACCGGGTCGACCCGGTCAAGTCGACCAGCCATGGGGCCATCGCCGCTCGGGAAAAGAAAGCAAGCCGTCGCGGCAAGACAACGCACCTGCCCTGGGGCCGGCTGGCACCGTCCATTGCACCGTACCCGATTGGGCGAAGTTCGCCGCACTTCACCTTCGAGGTGCCGCGCGAAGAGGCCAGCCTGCTTAAACCGGCGACCTTCCGGATGCTCCACACGCCCCCGAGCGGGGGCCACTATGCTTGCGGTTGGGACGTGGCTGCACGCTCCTGGGGCGGCGGCGGCCGCACCCTCTGGCATGCCGGCAGTAATAGCTACTGGTACGCCACCATCTCGCTCGCGCCGGCACGGGATTTCGCGATGCTGGTCGCCGTGAACCAAGGAGGCGCTGCCGCCACAAAGGCCTGCGAGGAGGCGGCCGCCGAGCTGATCGAGTCGCGTGGTTGTCTGACGAGGTGAGAAAAGCAATCCCTTTGCCTTACCTAAACGCCTTTGCACGATCCTGGGAGGGCGAGCTTCCTGGCGAGCCACAGCACCATCCGGCTCGGACAGAGTCTCGGCCTCCCGGAATCACGCAAGGTCATTTAGCGCCCACGGTCTGATCCCGCGTCGCCACCTTCCAGGTCGATCTGGCCCCATGCCGGGTTGCCGCTCACCGGGTTCGACCGGGCGACCTGACCGGCCGGAAAGCGCACGCAGTAATCCGACAGACGCGGGTCGGGGTCGCGATAGTCGGTGCTGACATACTGCGCCCCGCTCGCCAGGGCCTTTTCGCGCTGCCTGGTGTCACCAGTTCGGGCCTCCCGCGTGCCGCCATCGGCCCGCGTGCGAACCAAGAAGCCAGCCTTGACGAGCCGCTGAATTCTGTCGAAACTTCGGACCGGATCGTTGACCTTGAACCACGCAGCCGCGGGATTTTCGAGCGTGACACTCGCAAACATCACGCGGTCTTTGAGCGCTGGGTGCCCGTCAATGTAACGGTCGCGTACCGCCCCTTCATTGTCGAGCGCGAACAGGACGAGCCCGCGGACGTCTTTGAGGTAAGGCCAACCTTGGGAATGGATCGCTTCCGGGAGGGTCGCGAACCGGCCGCGAACCCGATCCGGCGTGAGGATTTCCGAACGGGAGAACACGGAGAGAATCTCGGCGTCCACCGACTCAATTTCGTCACGCCCGAACTTCACCGTCTTGGTCGGCAACACGGGAATCACGTCGTCCTTGAGCTCGACCAGGATCAGGATGGGGACATGGTTTCGGTGCGATTGCGACCACGCCGCGCACTTGCTTTAATGCGTCGATGAAGGTGGGGGCCCTCGAGCGGAAATCCATGTCGTGTATGTGGAGAACCTTCAAGCCCGGCTTCTCGAGCTGACCGTTGGCGTTGGGATCGGGACCAGGGTCTTTACCCCGTCCGATCAGCGTTTTTCGGACATTGGGGCTGGCGAACAGCCCCCCTGGGATCGGCGTACACATCGAGCTCGATCTGTCGAATTCCTTGGCGCGAGAATTGCTCAGCAAGAGGTGGGTGTGTGTAATCCAGTGAGTCAGCACTTGAGCGGCCTATAGTGGCCGCGATTCAGCTCGAGCACGGTTTTATGCGCGGCGATGTGGTAAGAATTGTGGCTACCGATGACCTGAATCTGGTTCAACCGCGGCTCGTCACCGCGCACCCACTCGCCGCCGAACCAGCAAGCCACGGGTAATCCGAAACAAAGTGTGAGATTTCGCAGCCGAGCCCAAGCCATGCCATTAGCCCTCTTTTAACGTTGTACTATTTTCGTGTGACGCGCGACTTTTGTTTTACTCCACTGGCGAGCGATTGAACAGTGTCATCAGGCGGGGCCGTGATATCGCGAGCTTGACACGCGAACCGCGGTCGGTCCATATTGCGATTGCTCAATAAAGACAAGGAAAGGACGAATATCGAGAATGCCATCGTGTTAGGCGAACGCAGCCGGGGGACGGCGCCCGATGCCAGCCCATCGGCATTCGGGCCAGTCAGTGATCCGCGAGTTTATCTGGCGGCGGAACGCACGTTTCTCGCCTGGGTCCGCACCTCGATCGCGCTCATGGGGTTCGGGTTTGTCATCGCCCGGTTCGCGCTTTGGACTCGTGAAAACGCGCTCTTGGGAACATCAAAGGCCATCGCTAGAGTGGGTATGTCGACTTGGCTGGGATTCGGCATGGTCGCTTTTGGGGTCGTCGTGTGTGTCCTGGCGGCTGTCCGGCACAGCTCGTATGTTTATGACCTGAAGCAGGGGGTGGCCAACCCCCCCTTGAGCCTGAAGACGACGGTGATCGTTGCCGGAGTTCTCGCCTTGGTCGGATTGTTGCTTGCGATCCACATCCTCATCATTTAATTGCGAGGCAGCCATGCAGCTTGGCATGATCGGTCTGGGTCGAATGGGCTCGAACATGGTGCGGCGTCTGCTGGGCAAAGGTCAGGAGTGCGTGGTTTACGACGTTCAGGCCGGGGCGGCCGCGCCGCTCGTCAAGGCCGGGGCCACGGGGGCGGAAAGTCTCGAGGAATTTATCGCCAAGCTCAAGCCTCCTCGTGCCGTCTGGCTGATGGTGCCCGCGGCGGTCGTCGATGCGACCATCGACCAACTCACCGGTCATCTCGAGCGGGGCGATATCCTGATCGACGGCGGCAACTCTTATTATCACGACGACATCCGCCGCGCCGCCGCCTTGAAACCGAAGGGGATTCACTACGTCGACGTCGGCACCAGTGGGGGCGTATGGGGATTGGAGCGCGGCTATTGCATGATGATCGGCGGCGAGGTCGACGCGGTGCGGCATCTCGATCCGATCTTCGCCGCGCTGGCCCCGGGTGTCGGGAGCGGGCCCCGCACGCCCGGTCGCGAGCAAGCCGGCGGCACATCCGAGCAGGGTTATCTGCACTGCGGTCCGAATGGGGCGGGCCACTTTGTGAAGATGGTTCACAACGGCATCGAATACGGTTTGATGGCGGCCTACGCCGAGGGCTTCAATATCCTCAAGCACGCGAGCGTCGGCAAAGACCAGCGGGAGGTGGATGCCGAGACCACGCCCCTGCGACGTCCCGAGCTTTACCAATACGACCTGAACTTGGCCGATATCGCCGAGGTCTGGCGGCGTGGCAGCGTGATCGCGTCGTGGCTGCTGGACCTCACCGCTCAGGCGTTGCTCAAAAGTCCCGACCTCGCCGATTTCTCGGGGCGCGTGTCTGACTCGGGCGAAGGGCGCTGGACGGTCGCCGCGGCCATCGACGAGGGGGTGCCGTCCCCCGTCTTGAGCGCGGCCTTGTTTGCTCGGTTCAGCTCACGCGGCACCGACGACTACGCCGACAAGTTACTTTCAGCGATGCGCTTCGCCTTCGGCGGGCACCTTGAGAAAAAAGGGTGAGCGGCCGCGACGGAAAAGCCGCCTGCAGGCCGCGACGGAAAAGCCGCTCGCCGGCCGTCGGCTCGTCGCTTAATGGGGACTGGTCGCTATACTTAATGTGACAGACGCGCGGTCGAAAAACGTCGGACCTTCGGGCGCGGTCGAAAAACGTCGGAACTTCGGGCGTGTCGAGAGGAACCGGATTATGCCGATGCACGACTGGAAACGAGTGCCAGCGGGGATCTTTCATG
This sequence comes from uncultured Isosphaeraceae bacterium, assembly GCA_963829765.1. Lineage (GTDB taxonomy): Bacteria > Planctomycetota > Planctomycetia > Isosphaerales > Isosphaeraceae > CAWFRS01. Next base: position 47,147 of record CAWHKI010000289.1, read on the forward strand.
CGTTTCATCACAACTGGATCTCCACAATCAGCAACACGCTCAACGCCGGTTTGCTGCCAAGCGACTACTATGCTCTGCCCGAGCAGCAAGCCGCTGGATTTGGGCCGGACGTATTGACCTTACAGGATCAAAAAACGTCTCGGGCCGAATCCCAACGCGACGGAGGCGGCGCGGTCGCTTTGCTTCCCGGCCCTCGCACGCGGTTCATGGCCGAATCCGACGCCGAGTTTTACCGCCGCAAGAAAAGCTCGGTCGTCGTACGGCACGTGAGCGGAGACAGGATGGTGTCCATGGTTGAGATCGTCTCCCCTGGGAACAAGTCCAACCGTCATGCGTTCCGAGCCTTCATCGACAAGGCGTGCGAACTGCTCGAGGCCCGCATTCATCTTTTGATTATTGATCCCTTTCCTCCCGGTCCGCGCGACCCCTCGGGCCTTCACGCGGCGATCTGGGAAGAGGTGCGCGATGAACCGTTCCAGCCGCCCGAGGATAAACCGCTGACTTTGGTCGCGTACGAGAGCGGACTCACCACCCGCGCTTATATCGAGCCGGTGAGCGTGGGCGATTGGCTTCCGCGGATGCCTCTCTTTCTGGAGCCCGATGGCTGCGTGCTCGTTCCCTTGGAGCTGACTTACCAGACGGCCTTCGATGTGCTTCCCGCGAAGTGGCGGGGCGTGCTCGAATCGCCGTCGACGCCAGCCTCGACATTGAACGGACCAAGTTCATGAGCGGAGCCGGCGAAATCAGTGGGACGACTCGACCATGACACAGAATCATTCCGACGCTCTTGTCTTTTTCGGCGCAACCGGCGACCTCGCCTACAAAAAGATCTTCCCTGCGCTTCAGAACTTGGTTCAGCATGGGCATCTCGACGTGCCAGTGATCGGGGTTGCCAAGGCCGGCTGGGGCCTCGAGCAGCTTCAGGCCCGGGCACGCGACAGTCTCGCCCAGCACGGCGGTGTCGATGAGGCCGCGTTTGCCAAGCTGCTCAAACTGCTTCGCTATGTCGACGGCGACTACAACGATCGGGCAACCTTCCAGCAGTTGCGCGAGGCCCTCGGGGGAGCGACCCGCCCGCTGCACTACCTGGCGATTCCGCCCAGTGTGTTCGGCGTCGTGATCGAGCGCCTGGCCAAGTCCGACTGCGCGGGGTGCGCGGGTCGTGGTCGAAAAGCCGTTTGGCCGCGATCAAGAATCGGCCCACGAGCTCAACCGCATCCTCCTCGCGACGTTCGACGAGTCGTGCATTTTCCGGATCGACCACTACCTCGGCAAGGAGCCGGTCCTCAACATCCTTTCGTTCCGCTTCGCCAACCAGTTCCTCGAGCCGATCTGGAACCGCAATTGCGTTGGGAGCGTCCAGATCACCATGGCCGAGTCGTTTGGCGTGGAGGGCCGGGGCGCCTTTTACGAAGAGGCGGGAACGATCCGCGACGTGGTCCAAAATCATATGCTCCAAGTCGTCGCCATGCTGGCGATGGAATCCCCCGGCAGTCATTCGCCCGACGGCATCCGCGACGAAAAGGTAAAGGTGTTGCGAGCGATCCGCCCGCTGGAACCAGATACCGTCGTCCGCGGCCAGTATATCGGCTACCGCGACGAAAAGGGGGTCGCACCTTATTCCGAGGTCGAGACCTTCGCTGCCATTCGGCTTCAGATCGACTCGTGGCGCTGGAGCAATGTGCCGTTCTTGATTCGCGCGGGCAAAAGCCTGGCCAAGACGGCCACCGAGGTCATGGTCCGCTTACACTCGCCCCCCCAGCGGTTCATGGCCAACCAATCGCTCGATCATCCGCATAACTATATCAGGATTCGATTCAGTCCCGAAGAGATCATTGCGATTGGGGCGGTGGTACGGAAGGTGGGGGAGCATGAAGACCTGCAGCCGGTCGAGCTGATGGCCAGCCGGCAGGCCGCCGACGAGGTTCCGCCGTACGCGCGGCTGTTGCAATCGGCGATGGCGGGAGATCAGAGTCTGTTCGCCCGCGCCGACCTGGTCGAGGCCCAATGGCGAATCGTCGAGCCCGTGCTCGGCAATGTCACGCCGCTCTTCTTTTACGAGCGCAAAAGTTGGGGGCCCCCCGAGGCCGATTGCCTGCTGGGCGAGGGGGATGAATGGCACAATCCGTGATTGGGCCGTCGGGGAAGCTCGCATGAGCGCGGCGGGGTGTCCTCCGCATGTCGTTTTGGTCGGCGCCGGATTCGGCGGCCTCGCCGCTGCCCGCGCGTTGCGGCGAGCCCCGGTCCGAATCACGATCGTTGACCGGTCCAATCATCACCTGTTCCAGCCCTTGCTTTATCAGGTGGCGACCGCCGCGCTCAGCCCAGCGGACATTGCCGCACCGATTCGCCGGATTTTTCGTCATCAGGCGAATGTGACCGTGATGCTGGCGGAAGCCACTGCCGTCAACGTCGCCGAAAGACAAGTCGTGTTGCGGGACGGCTTCATCCGTTATGACACCCTCATCGTGGCGACGGGCGCGACACATGCCTATTTCGGCCATGACGATTGGGCCGCTCACGCTCCTGGGCTTAAAAGCCTGCACAACGCGCTCGCTATTCGCCGGCGAGTGTTAATGGCATTCGAGATTGCCGAGCGCGAAACCGACGAATCGCGGCGGCGTGCCCGGATGACGTTTGTGATCGTAGGGGCGGGTCCGACCGGAGTGGAGTTGGCCGGCACGCTCGCCGAGGTAACCCGGCAAACGCTCGCGCGCGATTTTCGGCGCATCAACACGGCTTCGGCCCGCGTGATCCTGGTCGAAGCCAGCCCACGAGTGCTCGGTGCCTACCCCGAAGACCTCTCCGAGGCGGCCCGACAGCAGCTCGAGAAACTGGGCGTGACCGTCTGGACGGGAGTCGAAGTGACCGGGATCGACGACGGAGGAATCTGGATTGGCCGCGAGCGGATCCATGCTGAGACAGTCATCTGGGCCGCGGGCGTGGCCGCGTCGCCTTTGGCCCGAACGCTCGGCGTGCCGCTCGACCGGGCCGGTCGCGTGATTGTCGACCCCGAGCTAACCATCCCGGGGCGCGACGATCTCTACGTAATCGGTGACCTGGCCCGCGTCGAGCACGACGGGGCTCTCGTGCCGGGAATCGCACCCGCTGCCATGCAGGAAGGCTGGCACGCCGCAGAAAATATCGTGCGGGCCCTAAGCGGACAGCCCCGGCTGCCGTTTCGTTACGTGGACAAGGGCATGCTCGCCACCATCGGCCGCGGCGCCGCCATCGCCAAGGTCGGGCCGATCAAGTCCAAGGGCTTCTTCGCCTGGCTGCTCTGGCTGTTCGTCCATATCCTCTTTCTGATTGGGTTTCGTAACCGGCTCGTGGTCCTAATCCAGTGGGCGTGGTTGTACATCACGTTCGACCGCGGCGCCCGGCTGATTACAGAGCCGCTCAAAGAGCCTTTGATCGACGCTCCTGAAGCATCCCCTTGACGCCGTCGTCTAGTTTGGTAGATTTATTGGAGTAGACGAACGGCGGTCAAGAGGGCAGGTTCCATGGGTGAGACACAACTCGGTCGAATGCAGTTCCGGATCATGCAGGTCCTGTGGGATCGCAGACGCGCCAGCGCCAGGGAGGTGACCGAATCGCTGAACGAGGCGGCGCCGGTCGCCCACAGCACGGTGCAGACGCTTTTGCGCCAGCTCGAGGCGAAGGGGGCGGTCGGCCACGAGTCAGAGGGGCGGACCTTCGTCTTTTTCGCGACGCTCAAGGAAGACAAGGTCAAGCGGACGGCCACCCGCGACCTGCTGGAGCGGGTCTTCGGGGGCAACGTGGGGAGCCTCGTCGCTCACCTGCTCAAGGACGAGAGTTTGTCCAGGACGGAACTCGAGGAACTCCGGCGGATGCTCGATCGGCGGCGAAAGGACTAAACCGAACCAAGGATCAGGCAGAAAGGTGCTGTCATGTGGAATGATCCCGCGACGTTGATGACGTCACTGGCCGGCCTTGGGCCTGAACTGGTTGGTTCAGTCGACGGTTCTGCTGACCGTGGGGCTGCTGGCCGGTCGTTTGTTGAAAAGGGCTGGCGCCGCGATTCAGTCGGGTGTCTACCGGACGACGCTGACGGCCGTCTTGGTCTGCCCCTTCGCGTCGGCGTTCCTGACCGCGGCGGGCTACGACGGTTTGATGTTTCGGTTACCGAACCAGACGATGGGCGAGGTCGCCACGGCGGACCACCAGAGCGTTGCCCCGCCACCGTCGATCAGCGCGACGGAGACGAGCGACCGGGATACCCTCAGCGGGGTCGTGGATCATGCGGAGCCGTCGCACAGGCTACCCAATGAGACGCGAGCCGAGCCGGTTCTTCTTGTCGGGCCGGCGACTTCGCAACCCGCTGCGAGTTCATTCTCGGTGAACGCGGCAGCCGCCACGATCGGGCTGTCGGTCTGGCAGTTGGGCGCGGCAGTGATGGTTGCGCACCTGTTCGCTGCCCAACGGCGGATGACCCGGCTGCGGGCAACGGCGGTCCCGGCCGAGCCAGCAGCGGAGGCGCTCTGCCGCGAGCTGGCGTCGCGGATGGGAGTGGGCGCGCCGGCCGTCTTCCGCAGCCCATTCTTGTTCAGCCCCTGTCTCGACGGACTGCGAAAGCCGGTGATCCTGCTCCCCGAAGACATCGATGAGAATTTGCGCGACACTTTTATTCATGAACTCGCTCACCTCGCCCGGCGCGACGGCTGGTGGAACCTCGTAAGGCGTTCGAGCGTGGCGGCGCTTTGGGTCCAGCCGCTGCTCTGGGTCCTTTCGAGGCGGCTCGAAGGGGTGGCCGAAGAGGTGTGCGACGACTACGTCGTCCAGTTCGGGGCCGACCGGACGCGCTATGCGGGCCACCTGCTGGAACTCGCCGAACGCACACTGCCGCCCTTGGCGCCGACGGGTGTCGGCATGGTCTCGTTCCGCTCGATGCTCGCGCGGCGGGTCGTGCGGTTGCTCGACACATCGCGGTCGCTCTCGACGCGGGCGGGCACCCGGGCCGTCCTCGCAATGGTCTTCGTCGGCCTTGCGGGAACGCTGCTCGCGGGGCTGCTGGGCGTCGGCAGCGGCACGAACGAGACGCTGGCACAGGTCGCTGAGACGAAATCTGCTCCCAAGGGTGAGACGATCCGAGGTAACGACAACGTCTCAACCGGCAAACGCATCGAGGGTCCCGGCCGCGAAGGCCGAGCCGGCCGAAGTGCCGATCAACTGGGCGGATCGTCGACCTCGAAGGCCGGCCGGTCGCCGGCGTGACGGTGCGGGTCAGAAGAATCTCGACGCCGAAAGCAGAACAGCCTGACTCCCTGGATCGAGGCCGCCAAGCGTGGAGAACCAACCGGGATTGCCTGGAATCACCTGAATGATGCACCGCCGATCTGGCCCGACGAAAAGTGTCCCAAGGCAACAACCGATGCGCAAGGGCGAGTCCGATTTGCGGGTCTGGGTGCCGAGAGGGTGGTCACATTGGATGTTCTCGGGCCGACCATCGCCTACCGGGAACTCAACGTTATCAGTCGCCGGGTCGAACAGATCGCCGCTCGCGGATTCGTCTCGCGCTATGGCCCAGGCTTTGAAACGGTCTACGGGGCTGACTTCACGTTCGCCGCGGCGCCAGGCCGGCCAGTCGAAGGTACGGTGCGCGACGCCAAAACCGGGCTCCCCATGCCGGCCGTCGAAATCACGAGCGACTCGTTTGCCGGGACCAACAACGTGGGTGTCCGAGACCTCAAGACAAAAACCGACTCGGAGGGCCGGTTCCGGCTGATCGGCTTCGGCAAAGGCCCCGGCAATAAGATCGTCGCCGTGCCCAGTGACGATCAACCATACTTCATGCGCGAAGCCTCAATACCAGATCCGCCCGGATTCGCGCCGGTTCCCATCGAGATCAAGCTACACCGGGGAATCTGGATTGAAGGCAAGGTCACGGACAAGGCGAGCGGGCAACCCGTACCGGGGGTGCGTTTGCATTACCTTCCGTTCCTGAAGAACAAGTTCACCCATGACATCCCGGAATTCAACGAGAACGGCTTCGTTGATGCGGCGCTCGGGTTCCAGAATCGCTACAACACAGGGCAAGACGGCACCTACCGGATCGTCGGCCTTCCAGGCCCCTCCATCATTGGGGCCGAAGCTGTTTCCCCGTTGTACCGTGAAGGCGGCGGTTCCGAGACGATCAAAGGAATGAACGATAGCGGTCATTTCGAGACCTACTTTAACCCAGTCAACCCCGGCAAGTCCTGGCCTACCGCGATGAAGGAGATCGACCCGCCCGCTCAGGCCGAAGTCGTCCATCTCGATCTCGAGCTGGAACGGAGCGCCTCCGTCCGACTGAGGGCAGTGGATTCCCTAGGCCAACCGGTGATGGGAGTCAAGGCAGCAGGCCGCGCCGCGCGCGAACAATTCGACACCAACCCACAACCGGGAGCTGAGTTCGACGTCGTCACCCTCGCGCCCGATGAGGATCGGGTGGTGATAATGCGGCACGAGGATCGAAAGCTCGGCAAGGTCGTGCACGTCCGCAAAGGGGACGACAAGGAGGGTCCTGTTATCGTCGTCCTCGAGCCGCTGGCGGCCATCGCCGGACGGGTGACCGACGCTCAGGGCGACCCCGTTTCGGTGGCCACAATCGAGCCTCGCGTGTTTCCGGTCCTGGACTTCTCCCTGCGCCTCGACAAAGTTTCTACCGATCAACAGGGACGGTTTCTCGTCCCCAACATCCCAACTGGCTGCGACTACCAACTGGAAGTCGAAGAGCTGGACACGCCGAAGCGGCGCACCTTCCTCGAACGAACGTCTGTCCGGCCGGGCGAGACGACGGACGTCGGTACGATCAATGTCGCCGCTCCCGAGCTCGCGAGCGCACCGGAGAAGCCAGCGGCAAACGACAGTGGGCAGGGAAAGGCTCAAGCACCCGCCGATGTGCCGATCCGTGGGCGGATCCTCGACCTTGAGGGGAGGCCGGTCGCGGGCGCATCGGTAAAGGTTCGTGCCGTTCAGTCTCCGAAAGGCGGCGACCTGACCGCGTGGATCGAAGCGGTAAAGAACGGCGAGCCCCCGTGGACCGCTCACAAATACATTGATAGCAATGCAAGAGTCTCCGACGGCGTCCGACCCGAGACCACCACCGACAACAACGGCCGGTTCCGGCTCGATGGGCTCGCGGCCGAACAGGTTGTCGACGTCGTGATCCAGGGCCCGACCATCAGTTACACGGCGATCGATGTGATCACGCGCCGGACCGAGCCAGTACTCGCCAGGGGATTTCCCACGAACTATGGCCCCGAGGCCCGACGAGTCTACGGCGCCGATTTCACCTGTACCGCCGCTCCGGGCCGGCCAGTCGAAGGGGTCGTACGCGACGCCGCGACCAGGCAACCGCTCCCCGGCGTGCAAATGGTGAGCGATCACTTCGCCGGGGCCGTCATGCACGGGATCAGGGCCCTCAAAACCACCACGGACGCGCAAGGCCGATTTCGGATCGTCGGGCTGCCGAAAGGGGGCGGCAACGCGCTCACGGCGCTCCCCAACGACGATCAGCCCTACTTCCTGCAAAAGGTGCCCGTCCCTGACCCGGCGGGCATGGCGCCGGTACAACTCGAGATCGCCCTCCATAAGGGCATCTGGATCGCGGGCAAGGTGACCGACAAAGAGACCGGTATGCCAGTACCCGGGGCCCGGGTGCACTACCTGCCGTTCCTGGATAATACGTTCGCGCAGGCAACCCCTGAGTTTGACAGGAACGGAAATGGTCCCGGTGCCTCGCACCAAGACCGATATCAGACCAATTCCGACGGTACGTACCGCCTCGTGGGTCTCCCCGGGCGGGCGATTGTCGGGGTCATTTCCCATTCCAAAAAGCCATATCTCATGGGTGACGGCAGCGCAACGATCAAGGGAATGAACAAGCACGGTCATTTCGAGACCTGGCGCAATCCGGTCAACCCGAGCAAGGTCTGGCCAACGTCGATGAAGGAAATCAACCCGACCGCAACGACGGCCGTGGTCCACCTGGATTTCGCCCTGAATTCGGGCGCCAAGGTAAGGATGCGCGTTGTCGATTTTCAGGGCAAGCCGGTCACGGGTCTGAAACTGGCCGGGCGAGCCCAGCGCGGGCGCCACGAATGGGATGTCAAGCCGGAGGGCGAGTTCGACGTGGTCGCACTCGCTGAACGAGAAGACCGGATGGTGCTCATCCGGCACCAGGAGCGGAAGCTCGGCAAGGTCGTCCATGTCAAGCCCGGTGATGACAAGGATGGCCCGGTCACTGTGACGCTCAAGCCGATGGCGACCATTGTTGGGCGCGTGGCCGACTTCGATGGCAACCCGGTCTCGGGAGCCACGATCCGGACCGATCCCCGGCCCGGCGGGGATTTCAGCCTGAGCCTGGGGCAGGTCGCCTCCGGCAACGGGGGCCGGTTCGTCGTGCCCGAGGTGCCGACCGGCTGCGACTACGCGCTAGTCGTGGAAAGCCGGCGCGGCATCAAGAACCCAAGGGTTGCGTTCCTGAAAAAAGCCACCGTCACGCCGGGCGAGACGACTGATGTCGGCGAGATCCGATTCAAGAACGACTGAGCGAAGGCTAGCCCCGACGGAGTTCGGATTTCATGCCCATGAAAACATCCCCGTTGGCCACCTATCACCCGACTCCGGCCGCGCCCTGGAATCTTGAGCGGGCCTGGATGCTCCGCCGCCGGGCCGGGTTCGCCGCGACCTGGCGCGAGCTCAAGCGCGACCTCGCCGACGGCCCGAACCCGACCGTCGACAGGGTGCTCGCGGGCCAATGTCGCAGCGAAGGTGTTCCGGCCGAGTTTGCCCATACGGCGGATCTGCTCGGCGAGGCGGCCGCGGGCGCGTCTGATGCCCGGAGGCTCCAGGCGTGGTGGCTCTATCGGACGCTGTTCACGCCCGACCCGCTCTCCGAGCGGCTAACCCTGATGTGGCACGACCACTTCGCGACGAGCCAGCTCAAGGTGGACGACGTCGCTGCCATGCGGGCCCAGAACGAGACGTTTCGGCGCCTCGGCCGCGGCCCTTTCGGCGTCTTGCTCCGCGAGATGCTCCGCGATCCGGCCCTGCTCGACTGGCTCGACGCTCCCTCAAACCGCAAGGGAAAGCCCAACGAGAACCTAGCCCGCGAGCTGCTGGAGCTGTTCACACTCGGCGTGGGCCGCTATTCCGAAGACGACGTCAAGGGCACAGCGCGGGCACTGACGGGCTTGTCGGTTGTGCAAGGCCGGTTTCAGGTGCGCCCCCAGGACCACGACGACGGCGAGAAGACCGTCCTCGGCAAGACCACCAGATTCGATGCGGACTCACTCGCGGACCATCTTTTGTCGCAGCCCGCCGTGGCCGACCGGCTCGCCTGGCGGCTCTGCGCGACGTTCCTCGGCGAAAGCGTGGCCGACGACGCGGCCCGGGGCGAGCTGGCGGACAAACTGCGACGCGACAATCTACACGTCGGCCGCGCGGTCGACACGATCCTCCGGTCAGAGCTTTTCTTCTCCGCGAAAAACCTCCACGCCCGCGTCTCCGACCCCGTCGGGTTCGTCGTCGGGACGGTGCGGGCCCTGGAGCGCTTCGACCCGCCGCCCAGCACGTTGCTGCTGGCCGAGTGGACCGCGAGGCTCGGCCAGGAGCTGTTCTACCCGCCGAACGTCGGCGGATGGCCGGGGGGCCGGGGCTGGTTGTCGGGCCGCGCGGTCGTGGCGAGGGCGAACTTCGCGGCGGCCCTCGTTGCCGGCCACCTGAACTCCGACGTCACTCCGCCCGACCTGACCGGCCTCGCCGAGCGTCGGGCCCACGCTTCGGGCCCGCAGGAGGTTCTCGGGTTCTTCGCCGAGCTTCTCACCGGCCGACGGCCCGACCAAACCGCGATCCAATCCCTTCTGCAATCGGCCAATCACTTGGGCGGCTCGAAGTCCGAACGGATCAACCGTGCGGTCGCCTTCCTCCTGGCCGGCCCGGAGGCCCAGTTGTGTTAACATGTCCGTCACGATCGACCCCTTCTCACCTGAGGAGCCATTACCATGCTCACGCGACGCGCCTTGCTCCGAAGCTCCGCGATGGTTTCCCTCGCACCCGCCGTCCCGGGCTTCGTGGCGCGGACCGCATGCGCCGCCGCGCCCGGCGCGACGGCCGTGTGCTGGTCGTGCTTCAGCTCGACGGCGGCAATGACGGCATCAACACCGTCGTTCCGTTCGGCGACGAAGCTTATGTCCGGTACCGTCGTGAGCTCCGGCTCCCGACCAGCAACCTCTGCAAGATCGCCGCCGGCATCGGCCTGCACCCCGCGATGCGGCGGGCCGCCGACCTGTTTGAGACCGGCCGGCTGGCGATCGTCCAGGGGGTCGGCTACCCCAATCCCAACCGTTCGCACTTCGAGAGCATGGCGATCTGGCAAACCGCCCGCCCGGGCCAGCCGGGTCGCGACGGCTCGGGATGGCTCGGCCGCGCCCTCGACGCGGCAGGGGAAACCCGGAGGGAGCCCGCCGCGGTCCACGTGGGGACCGAGAATCTCCCCCGCGCCCTGTTCGCGCGTCGAGCTGCGGCGACCTCCTTTGCCGACGCCTCCGACCTCTCGCTGACCTTGCCCGCCCCGCGAGGGGAACCGCCCACGCCGGACGCCATCCAGGGTGATGACCTCAGGGCGTTCGTGCAACGTGCCGTGACCAGCGCGTACGCCAGCGCCGCCGAGCTGGAGGCCGCCGCGGCAAAGGGGCGCGACGGCTCGGCCCGCTACCCCGACTCGGACCTCGCGCGACGGCTTGACCTCGTTGCCCGGTCGATCAAATCGGGGTCGCCGGCGCGGGTTTATTACGTGATTCAGGGGGGCTACGACACGCATGCCGTCCAGTTGCCCACCCAAGCGCGGCTCCTGCGCGAATTCGCCGGTGCGGTCCGCGCGTTCCTCGACGACCTGGGCGCGGCGAAACTGGCCGACCGGGTCGTCGTGATGGCTTTCAGCGAGTTCGGCCGCCGGCCACAGGAAAATGGATCGCTCGGCACCGACCACGGCACGGCGGGGCCCGTCTTCCTCGCCGGGCCGAGCGTGAAGGCCGGTCTCGTCGGCAAAACGCCCTTGCTCGGCGACCTGCGGTTCGGCGACCTCGCGTGGTCGATCGACTTCCGGAGCATCTACGCGACGCTGCTCGACCAATGGCTCAACCTGCCCGCGCTCGAGATTCTCGGGGGCGCTTTGACCCGTTGCCCGTGCTCGGCGCGTAGCCCATACTGCGAAGATCATACGCTGCGCCGGATCAAGCGGTTCGCCTCTTGGCCGGAAGACCTACGCGTCCCTTACGCAGCCCCCATCGCGGCATAGACCTTGCCTTTGTTGGTCAACCACGCTAAGTCGCCCCGTTCGGCGTGCTCCTTGATCTCGCGAAGCAGCTGAACCGTTTCCGACTCGTAGCACGGCTCGCTGGGGTCATCGACCGGGATGACCATCTCGACCTCGACTGCGATGACGTACTTCTCAGTCTGAACTAACCTTGTCCTCTTGATTCGCTCTCCGGGAATGCGCATGGCTCTAGCCCTTATCAAAGAAATGGACGGTTACGAGCTTGGCGACGCCGCTCTGACGAAGGTGAGACCAAACGGCCTTGACCTCGGTGCCGTCCGGCAAGGACTCCCGCACCTCCAAGGCCGGATTGGGCGTCGCATCCGGGCGTTCGGCAATGAGTTCGCCTTCCTCCAGACCGGCGATCACCTGCCACTCCATGATACCTCGCTGTTCCAGCCGCTCGGAAGCATGCTGGCCGACTACATACTGTTCGTCGGCGACGAGCTGCCGAATCGTGTCAAAAAGCTGGCCCATCGGCATTTTCCTGCGAGCCAGCCGCCTCGGACTCTTGCGGCCCACGGGCCGTTCGTTTCGGCTCGCTTGAAAGCCCGTTCGCAGTCGGAATGGAGAACGTTACTATGTTGCCTGGATAAGGATACCATGTTACAGATTCCCGCCAAAGGTCAAGCGCGCCCGTCCGTAGACCGGGTCGAGAAGCGGATCATTCTCGCCGATCCCTAGCGGATGATCCGGGCTGGGGCACGGGCCGTCGATCGCTGGGCTGAGGATGATGTGGTCTCAACATGGTGGGCGCCGAACTATTCCCGCATTAACTCCAGGTGGTTCGGGTCATCTTTGCAGAGATCGCCGCGCCCCGCGGATGATCTCGTACACTTTTCGGGCGTCATTTTCCAATTCGATCGTCGGAACGAGGGAGTGGCCAAACCCAGGCCAGCCGGCTGCGCCACGCGGCCACCAGTACCACGGCACGCGCCCGAGCGTGATCGTTCCTGATCCGCTCGCGCGCTCGCTCAATGACAACTCCGAGAGCAGATCAAGATTCACCGACTTGACGTGGCTGGCCAGCAGACCGGATACGATCACGACACGTTCGGACGTGACCCCGTAGAACGTCCGTATTGGCAAAATCACGCCGACCAGCTTCCGAGCCAAAGCCCAGCTCCGACCTGCCGGCGATCCAGGTCCGTGGTGCCCGCGTGCACAACTTGAAGAATATCGATGTCGACCTGCCGCGCGACTGCCGGCTGGTCTTGACCGGCGTGAGCGGCGACGGCTGTTTTTACGACGCGTGCGAGGGGGGCTTCAATTGGGGATTGAGAGGAGGACGCAATTAGTAGTATCGGCACCGGTCCGCCGATTTGGCCAAGCCATCGGCGAGCGGCACTTGGAAGCGATTATGGCGAGGATGGCGCTTATAAAGGGTTGGAGGCAGACATCTTGGCGAACCGTCACCGCGCTGACACGCACCACCTCGATAAAGGCCGCGAGGTTCGCCTTGGATTGAAAGTCCCCGTATCGTTCGTGAGATGGCGGTGCAATGCGTGGTTTACTTTTTCGGGATTTGGTTACGAGCTAAGGTTGCACTGGACCCGTCGATCTCTGCACAATCCAGGGTGTTCTCCCATGACTGCTCGTCATTCGTCCAACGCCTCCAACCCACGCGATCAAAGTGGCAAAATCACGCCATAAGAAGACCGAGCCGGTGCATGAGCCCACGCCCAGCTCCGACCCGCCGGCGATCCAGGTCCGCGGCGCCCGCGTGCACAACCTGAAGAATATCGACGTCGACCTGCCGCGCGACTGCCTGGTGGTCTTGACCGGTGTGAGCGGCTCGGGAAAGAGCTCGCTGGCTTTTGACACGATTTATGCCGAAGGCCAGCGCCGGTATCTCGAGTGCCTTTCGAGCTATGCCCGGCAATTCCTCGACCAGCTTGAGCGGCCCGACGTTGACGCGATCGAGGGGTTGCCGCCGACCGTGGCGATCGACCAGCGGGCCGGGCCGGCCAATCCGCGGAGCACGCTGGGGACGATCACCGAGATTTACGACTACCTGCGGCTGCTGTTCGCCAAGGTGGGGAAGCCGCATTGCCCCGCGTGCGGCGTGCCGATCGTGTCGCCAAACGCCCGAACAGATGGTCGCCCAGCTCATGCGGCTGAAGGATGGCCAAAAGGTACAGATCCTGGCGCCATTGGTGCGAGACCGCAAGGGGCAGCACGTCGATGTTTTTCAGGCCATCCGTCGAGCCGGCCTTATTCGCGCGCGAGTCGACGGCGAGTTGATCGAAGTCACGGATCAGCCCCCCAAACTGGCGAAGGCAAAGACGCACACCATCGAGGCCGTCGTCGATCGCATTGCGGTCCGGGAAGGAATCCGGGCCCGGCTGGCCGAAAGTCTCGACCTGGCGCTCAAACTCTCTGACGGCGGCATCGTGACATTGACCGAGTCGCCCACGGGTTGGCTCGAGGAATTCAAGAGCATCCATCTCAACTGTCCCCATTGCGGTACCGGCCTCGCGGCGATCGAGCCGCGCAGCTTCAGCTTTAATAGTCCTCATGGTGCTTGCCCCGTTTGCGAGGGCCTGGGCTCGCGCTGGTCGTTTCAACCCGAGTTAGCGATCCCCGATCGGTCTCGGTCGTGGGACCAAAAAGCCGTTGCCCCGTGGGCACTCTTGTCCGCCGCGGTTCGAGACGCGGCGCCGTTTGAGTCGCAGGTCACAGACTTCCTCAGGCGATATCGTCTTGGCCCGTCGTCGTCTCTTGGCTCATGGCCCGCGAAGATCTGGACCATGTTCTGGTCGGGTGAGCCGGCCGGGGCGTTTCCGGGGCTCGCGCTTCTTGCTCGAACAGATTTACCAACAATCGCGCAGTGAGCCTGTTCGAAGATCGCTCGACGTCTATCGGGAAGAGGTTCCGTGCACGGCGTGCGGCGGATCTCGCCTGCGACCGGAATCGCGTGCGGTCCGGCTCGATGGCCGGTCGATCACCGAACTAAGTTCGCTTTCCATTCTCGACTTGCTGAGCTTCTTCCAAACGTGGCGAATCGAGCCAGAGATCGACGCCGTGGGATCGCCGGTGATCGCCGAGATCGTGGGAAGACTCGAGTACCTGGTGGAGGTTGGCCTCGATTACCTGGCTTTGGGTCGAGGTTCCGACACGCTTTCCGGCGGCGAGCTTCAGCGGGCTCGACTGGCCGCGCAGCTTGGGTCGGGCCTGGTGGGGGTTTGCACGATCCTGGATGAACCGACGGCCGGGCTCCATCCTCGCGACACCGACCGACTGATCGGGAGCATTCGCCGGCTGCTCTCGCGGGGGAACAGCGTGCTGGTCGTCGAGCACGATGCGTCGGTGATCCGCGCGGCCGACTGGGTCGTGGATCTTGGGCCCGGCGCGGGCCCTGACGGGGGAACCGTTGTCGCGGCCGGCACAGTCGACCAGTTGCGAGCGTCGCCGACGTCCATCACGGCCCGGTATCTGACCCAGGGCTTCTCGCTTGCCGCGCAGCGGAGCCCGCGGCTTGCGGCCAGTCCCGGCTGGATCAAAATTCGCGGGGCGTCGCTCCACAACTTGAAGCACGTCGATGCTCAGTTTCCGCTGGCGGCACTGACATGCGTCACCGGGGTCAGCGGGTCGGGGAAGAGTACACTGGTTAACGACATTCTCGCTCGCGGCGTCCGACGCCTTTTGCAGCGGCGCCTGGCCCCGGGCATGACTCGGAGGGTATTTTGGGGCTCGAGGCCATTGATCAGCTCGTAGATGTCGATCAGAGCCCGATCGGCCGCGGACCACGGTCGACCCCAGCCACGGCCACTGGCGTGTTCGACGAGGTACGCCGGGTGTTCGCATTGACCCGCGAGGCCAAGATCCGCGGCTTCGGTGCGGGCCGGTTCAGCTTTAATGCCAAGGGGGGCCGCTGTGAAGCTTGCCGGGGCCTGGGCGAGCGCAAGCTGCCGATGCACTTCCTTCCCGATCTGCATGTGACGTGCGAGGTCTGCGGCGGCAAGCGATTCAATCGCCAAACGCTCGAAGTGAAATTCAAAGGGAAGTCGATCGGCGATATTCTCGACATGCGAGTCGACGAGTCACGCCGGCTCTTTGAGGCAATTCCGCGCGTCTTGCGCGGTCTTGATGCCCTGCACGACGTCGGGCTGGGATACTTGACCCTGGGACAATCCAGCGCCACCCTTTCGGGAGGCGAAGCCCAACGCATCAAGCTGGCGGCCGAGCTGGGCCGAGCCGCGACCGGCCGAGCGCTCTATCTGCTGGACGAGCCGACCACGGGCCTGCACTTCGCCGACATTGAGCGTCTGCTCACGATTCTCCATCGACTGGCCGACCTCGGGCATACGGTCGTGGTGATCGAGCACCAGCTCGACGTGATCGCCTCGGCCGACTGGGTGATCGACCTGGGACCGGAGGGGGGCGAAGCCGGCGGCCAAGTCGTGGCGATGGGGCCGCCGATCGAGATCGCCCGCAATGATCGCAGTCACACCGGACGGGCGCTTCGTGCTGGTGCGCAGGGCATGGAAGGCGGGGCGACGGGCTAAAGCGACTGATCGGCGCTTGGATGCGCTCGCTGGCGGTCATGGCGGATTGGAGCTATTGTGGCACCGGGAAAAGAGGTGCATCATGAACAAGAACTCGAGTACCGCGAACATGGCCCATCGACCTGAGATCGCCGCGCATTCCGTGTCAATCGTGCTTGCCATTTTCAGTTGGCTCGGCCTTGCGGCCGACCGCCGCGCGGTGGCTGGCGACCGGCCCGCCGGGCCGCCCGACAAGACTCGCTCGGCTGTGATGGCCCGCCAGGGTATGGCGGCCACCAGTCAGCCGCTGGCGACCGCGACGGCCATCCGCATTTTGCAGGCCGGGGGCAACGCGGTCGATGCCGCCATCGCGGCCAACGCCGTGCTGGGTGTGGTCGAGCCAATGTCGTGTGGGATCGGCGGCGATCTGTTCGCGATTGTCTGGGATGCCAAGACGAAGCGCCTCTTCGGATTGAATGCCAGCGGCCGCGCTCCGGCCGCCGCGACCATCGATCTCTTCAAGGCCAGGAAGTTGGACGCGATTCCGACCCATGGCCCCTTGAGCTGGACGGTCCCCGGCTGCGTCGACGGCTGGGACCAGCTTCGCACGCGCTTTGGCTTGAAGGGCTGGCCCGAGCTGCTCGCGCCGGCAATCGCTTATGCCGAAAATGGCTTTCCCGTCAGTGAAATCATCGCCGCTGACTGGGCCGCAGAGGAGGAGAGTCTCGAGAAGGTCCCCACTTCGGCCGCCTGTTACCTTCCCAGCGGACATGCTCCCCCCAAAGGCTCGGTCTTTCGCAACGCCGGCCTTGCCCGGTCGCTGGCAGCCATCGCTCAGAATGGTCGCGACGCGTTTTACCGCGGCGCCCTGGCCGACGCCATCGTCCGTTATTCGCAGTCGGTCGGCGGCCTGTTCACGCTGGCGGATTTCGCCGCGCACACCGGTAATTTCATCGATCCGGTTTCGACGAATTACCGCGGCTACGACGTCTGGGAACTCCCCCCCAACGGTCAAGGCATCGCCGTGCTCCAGATGCTCAATTTGCTCGAGCCTTTTGACCTAAAGAGCATGGGCTCGCAATCGGCCGAGGCTCTTCACCTGATGATCGAGGCCAAGAAGCTGGCCTACGAGGATCGGTCCAAATTCTACGCGGACCCAGACTTCGCGCAGTCTGCCGGTCGCCACCTTGATTTCAAAGCCGTATGCCGCCCGGCGTCGTCGTGAGCTCAATCCCGATCGCGCTAACCTAAGTCCAAAGCCGGGCGATCCGCTGCAGGCCGACACAATTTATTTGACGGTGGTCGATAAAGACTTCAATTGCGTCAGTCTGATCCAGAGCAACTTCCACGGATTTGGGTCGCGCCACGTGCCGGGCGACCTGGGCTTTGTGATCCAGAACCGCGGCTCGCAATTCGCGCTCGATCCAAACCATCTCAATCGCCTGGAGCCCCGCAAACGGCCGTTCCATACGATCATCCCCGGTTTTGTCACCAAGGATGGCCAGCCCTGGCTTAGCTTTGGCCTGATGGGGGGCGATATGCAAGCCCAGGGGCACGCCCAAGTGATCTGCAATATGATTGATTTCGGCATGGACGTCCAGGAGGCCGGCGATGCGCCAAGGTTCCGTCATTTCGGCTCGTCCGAGCCGACCGCCCAGCCGGTCAAGGACGGTCACGTGGTCGCGCTGGAGTCGGGGATCACCGCCGACGTTCGGCGCCGGCTCAAGGCCAAGGGGCATCGCCTTGACAAGTCACCCGGGGGCTTCGGCGGTTACCAGGCGATTCGCATCGATCTAGAGCGAGGGGTGCTGATCGGTGGGTCAGATCCACGCAAGGATGGGTGCGCGATGGGTTATTGAAATGGAACGACTTGGCATCGAGGCGTCGTTCCAGCAGTTCAGGCAACACCTGCTGAATCAGGATGCCGCGAAGCTGAATCCCAGGATGTTCGCCGAGTTGCAGTCGCAACGCGACCAGGTACCCCAAGCTTTCGCGCTGGGCGATCCGGTGGGCAACCTCTCGAAGGAGGAATACCATGCGCCTAACATCGGCATCTTCTTCCGCGTCGTCCCGGTTGGCAACGCACTCGGCGCGGAGTTGACGCGGGATCCCGACCCAGGCTCGGGCGCCGCCCAACTCCTGCTGGAGCCGGGCGACACGATCTATAACCTCGACTCATTGCCCATCCGCCACGCGGTCGACGTCATGAACCACCATGGGCGCACTGATGTCTCCTTTATCAACGTCCGCACAAACGGGCCGCAGGCGGGCGTAATGGTGCTACCTCCTTTCACCCCGTTACCGGCCGACGTGCCGCCGGAAAACTACGCGGCCAACCTGGGAATCCATTACCAGCTTATCCCCTACGAAGGCGGCACCTTGGGCGCGGCTCAGCCGCACCGCCTTCGGAAACACACCTGCCGCGGCGATTCAGTTGGAGCTGGGGGACATGATCATCCGCCTCGACGGTCAGCCCATCCGAAAGCCCGAGGATGTACTGAACCACATCGACCAAACCACGATCCAGTTCGTTAACATCCGCACGGGCGGGATCGAAACGCGTGTTGTTCAGCTCCCTGGTCAGGTGGGCCGATAGCCCCTGCAAGGCCGTGACGCTGTGAAGATGGGGAAGAACTACATGGATAGACGGGCACATCATCCGGTACTTCCATGACGTCCATCGTGCAACTCCGCCCACCAGTGGTTAGCCGAACGGCCTCGTAGAGAGAGGCCTTAGACCGATCGAATAGTTCGTTTGCGAGTGCCGTCAATACATTGTCTTTACTTTGCACACGCCTTCTCGAATGCGATTGGAAAGAAAGGGCAATCCAAATGTCTCGCGCGACTCGATTCAGAATTGCGTCTCTGGCCGGAAGCTTGCTCGTCGCACTTCCGCTCATCTCGGCGGCCGCCGATGACTCCACAGATCAGCCCCAGGCGCCGGCTTCGCAAGCTCAGGCCAAGCCGGGCGATGATCGAGCGACAAGTGACAAATCGCAAGGTAAGAATGAGAAGGAAGTTCCGGAGATGAGCCTGCTCGACGCCATGCGCAAAGGCGTTGTCTCCGTGAAAGCCGAAGGAATTGGCGACGGACGAATGACCCTCTCGGTGACCAACCGCAGCAAGCGGAAACTTCGAGTCGTTCTTCCTCCCGGCATCATTGCTCAGAGCGCCACGAGCCAGTTCGGCGGCATGGGTGGCATGGGCGGCGGCATGGGTGGCATGGGCGGCGGCATGGGTGGCATGGGCGGCGGCATGGGTGGCATGGGCGGTGGCATGGGTGGCATGATGGGTGGCATGGGCGGAATGGGCGGCATGGGTGGCGGCATGGGTGGCATGGGTGGAGGTATGGGCGGCAGGGGAATGATGTCTGGTACCATGCCTCCCACGATGGGAATGATGATGCTGGCTCGGATGATCATGTACTTCTGCGGGGATCCTGATAGCTGGGACCCGCGCAGCCTTATGATTGGGATGATGGGAATGGGCGGTATGGGCGGTGGCATGGGCGGCATGGGCGGAGGCATGGGTGGGATGGGAGGAGGAATGGGAATGGGAGGAATGGGTGGAATGATGTCTGTCCCGCCGTCTGCTCTTCCGTCGGCGCTGCTCAAGGCGGGGCAGACGCGGAATTTGCCCACGCGGGTGGTCAATATGGGAGCGCCCGATCCGGTGGTGGGGCTGAGGCTGCCAGAGAAAGGCGAGAGACTCCGGATCGTTGGTGATATCGCCAGGGTGAATGACGATGTTCAGGTTCAAAAGGCGCTGCGGCGGTTGACGGCTGAGATGGCGCCCACCTCTCTCACTCAACTTGTGATGTGGCGGCTCGTCGCAAAGCTTGACTGGGATACGATCGCCGAGATTTCTCAGAAATGGGCAAACGAGTACGAGCTAACCCTGGCCAAAGATTTTGTAGAGCATCTTGACGCTTTGCCGGACGGAGAGACGGGGCGATTGCTCTTTCAAATCGACGGCAAAGACGCGGCCGGGGAGCGGATTGGCGCGGAGGTGACCAAGGTACTCCGAGGCAAGACGGTGCTGGGCCTGGCGGCGCAAGTTGGTGAGGTCCCCACTCGACCCGACGGTCCGGCGGTTGCCTGCCGGGTTCGGCTGAGCGGGAAGCAGGCGCTGGTGCAAGTTTCCAGCACAGATGCCGTGGCACAAAATTGGGTGAGCTTCGGCAAATTCTCAGTGCCCGTGACGCAAGAGAACGGGAAGGTAAACGTCGCGCGGTTCGCCGACCTTTTGTCAGAGGGTATCCTCAATCGACTGGTGCGAGCACAGATCATCAAGGGCTCGGCGACCAGGGATAAGGGAAAGCTGGTTTATCAACTCCGCATCGACAATGCCTCACCTTTAGTGCTCAACGGGGTGGCGATGGTGGGTACGATGAGCAAGGATGATGAGATACCCAAGGTGCTGGCGATGATTTGCGTTTCGCCCCGCAAAAGCCTTACCGTTCCGGCCAACGAGGAGCTAGTCAGAACGCTGGGCCTCAAGAAGGGCGTGAAGCTCGTCGCTCTCGACTTGAGTGGACTGTGAGGGCGTATCGCACGGGTGAGATCGGTACGTCTCGATGGCCTAACCCGCCCCGGTGCTCTGTGCGACCGGGGCGGGATTGCTTGTCACGTCAATTCTGAATGGACCCCGTAAAAGCGACTCGCCAGACAATACCGCTGCCATCATCGGTGACGAGCAGCGCGCCGTCCTTGGCCACGGCGACACCGACCGGGCGGCCCCAGACGTTGCCCTGGGGTGTGACGAAGCCGACCAGAAAGTCTTCGTATTCTCCGCTCGACTTGCCCTCTTTGAGCGGAATGCGGATGACCTTGTAGCCGGTGCGCCGGGCCCGGTTCCACGAGCCGTGCTCGGAAGCGAAACCATCGTGCCGGTATTCCGGAGGATATTGCTCGCCCGTGTAAAAGGTCATGGCCAATGATGCCGAGTGCGCCTGGATAAGCACGTCGGGGACGATCACCTTGTCTTTGAGCTCGGGGTGCTTTCCCTTGTGTCGCGGATCTTGGGTTGGGCCCAGGTAAAACCAGGGCCAGCCATAAAATCCCCCTTCCTCGACGTGGGTGACGTAGTCTGGCACTAGGTCATCGCCCAGGCCGTCACGTTCGTTAACCGAGCACCAAAGCTGGCCGGTCCGCGGATGGACCGCCAGGCCGACGGCATTGCGGATGCCCGACGCGTAAATTCGCTCGTTCGACCCATCGGGGTCGAAGGCGAGGATGTCCGCGCGGCGCTTCTCGGTTCCATCGTCGTTGACGTTCGAGCGAGAGCCAACCGAAACGAAAAGGACCTTGCCGTCTTGCGAAAATTGCACGTCGCGAGTCCAGTGCCCGCCACCGCCGACCTGTTCGCGTCCGCTGGGGATGCTTTTGACGACCACCTCGGCCGGTCCCCGCGCCTTGGTGTCACCATTTTGGTAAGGGAAGCGAACCACCGATTCTGTGTTGCCGATGTAGACGTGCGTGGGATTGGGGCCGGGCGGATAGAAGGCGATCCCAAACGGCCGAGAAAGTCCCATTGCGAAGTCGACAATCGTCTCTGCCTTTCCATCGCCATCCGCGTCACGCAGCAGTTTGATTCGGCCGGGCATGCTGTCGGCGAGGAACGTATCGCCGTTCGGAGCGGTCACGATCTTGCGCGGATTACGCAAGCCGGTGGCATATTCGTTTACCTGAAACCCCTTGGGTGCGTGCGGCATCGCCCCTGTCGGCCGCTTGACGAGCCGGGGTTGATTGAGGGCCGACGGCGTGTGGAACGGTCGTGGCAAGTCGCCTACGGCGATCTTGCGCCGAACGCCCGGGGAGTCGGTCGTCCAGTCCCCCAAGGCGTCGCGCCCGGTCAAAACTTTGGGGGCTGCTTGACCATCAGCCCACGCGGTCTTTATCACCGCGGGGTTGGACAAGCTGCTGGCCGCAAGAGTCATGAGGAAGAGCTTGAGCGTGGTACGGTCGGTCATGATGTTCTTTCCCAAGGAGTGCATCGGTCGAGGATCGAAATTGCCCGTTCCGATCGCGATGGATCGACAAAGGGGCTGCGCCGGGCAAGGACGGCTTCGGTAAGCGACGACTCGGTACCGGCCGCATCGTCGGTTCGGCCCGAGATCCTCACTGACGCAGTCTAGACTAAACGGAAAAAGTCGCTGATGCCACCTCGGATCGCGAACTCGGCGTCCCGCGACTGCGTCACGGGCCGGCGTGCGTCCCCGCCCTCGCTCACGCGTCGGGTTAGTTTGTCACCGCAAGGGTCGCCGCCGCCGCCGAGTACGGCTTGCCCTTGCTGATCGCGATCCGGAACTTGCCGCCGCTTCGCCCTTCGTCGAGCACATTGCCCTCGATGTCAGTCAGGGGATGGGCTTTGCGTGGTCCGCTCTTCTTGGCGACCAGGCTCGCCGGAGTACTGATTTGATAAGAACCGTTCGACCCAAGCTGCTCGGTCGCGACCAGGAGCACCGTTTCGGTCGCTGGGTCGTACGTCGCCCGCCGGAGAGGGATCTTTACGGGTGTATCGTTGGGAACGTCGACCAGGCCGACCCCATACAATTGTTCAAAATTGAAAGAATCTTTGGGCCTGAACTTAACCACGTAGTTGTGGATGTTCTGCACCGTCGCGGGGTTCATCGGCTTACTGAAGGTGACGGCGATCCCTCCAGCAACTCTCTGGACGCCGGTGATCGAAGGCGGGATGTCGCTCGCGCTGCTCGTGAGGTAAACCGTGGTGCTGCTTCCCTTGATTTGTCGCACCGACGACGTCACGGCAAGCTGCATCGGCACGAGCCCCGGGTTTTCCGCCGCGGAATTGATGGGAACAACAACCGTCTCGGTTGCTTGACCCGCCGGGAAAGTTACAGTTTCATTGACCGGCGTGAACTCTTCTCCCGAAGCCCCCGCGGCGTAGCTCGCGGAGAAATCGACCGTGATCGAGCCCTTGGCATCGCTAAGGCCCGAAGGTTTGGTTCGCTCGAGCGTGACGTCAAGCTCGCTCGATTGCTGGCTGATATAGGCGCTCGGTACCTGGATCACGACATCTTGATGACCGGGCGCAATGCCGCTCATGAGCGATCGGCTCTCGAGCGGTTCTGCGCCAGCGCGAAGGGTCGCCTCGGAGCGATACGGTGATTGTGGGGCATGAGGGAGTCCATTCCCAGGGTTTGCCCGGATGTCGTCCTGACCCGGGCGCGAAAGGTCGCACAACGCCGGTCTGAGTTAACCCCAAGGCCGGCGAAGCCGTTTCGTATCTCTTAAGATCGGTGCGCACCACGCCCGGGCATGAAAGAAAGCCAGCCGCCATGAAAGGGAAAAAGAAAAGCTCGCTCCCAATCGTAGGTTTCGCATTTAATTTTCAGGCTTCTTGTTTCGCACCCGATGTCAAAAATTTTGCCAACAAAGGCAAGCCCGCCAGGATTTTCTCGACCAGCTCGGGAGAAAGATGGCTCTTAATCAGCTCGAGTGCCTTGGGCAAGAAGGCCGCGATCTCTTCGGGGTTGAAGCCCACCTTCGAGAGCGCCGCCAACAAGTCGGCGCCTTCGCCGGCCTTGCCCCCCAGCAGCTTGCTCGCTAGCCCCGAAACGACCTCGAAGACACTGATCTGCTCCGGAGCCGCTGCCGGCGACTCCGGTGCGGATTCGTAGTTCGATGTCAGGGCCGACGCGTTGGGAATGGACGTCTTGAGCTTGTCGAAAGTCTCCTCGCCCAGCTCCTTCTTGAGGAAAATGAGCAATGCGCCCAGTCCCTTCTGCACCAGTTCAGGCGAAATTCCCGTGCGTGATGTAAGCTCTTGGACTAGATCGGACATCTCGTGTTCTCTCCCATGGTTGTCGAATCAATTTCGGTGAACGTTCAATCTCAGGCGTGAAATCAGTATTCCAGGCACTCGATTTCACCACGCGGCTCGCCACATTCTAGGCGGACCCGGATGTTCTCGCTAGGGGGCGTTCCGTGGCTGCGGTTGCGCACTCTTTACAGAGCGAAATCACCGCGCTATCCTGGACCTGCGGAAATGGGCCAATCCGACACGAATGGGCCATGGCTCAATGTTTCGGGCCGAACCTGAACGATCATGCTGCCCCATGCCCAAGCCGCCGCCGCAAGACAGACAACGTGCGATCGGTTTAAAGATTTTTCAGATTGGAGACACATCATGGAGATGAATCTACGGAGTTTACGGCATGCCTGGAGGGCGTTCGTCGCCGGAGCCGCGATTTGCGCTTGCGGGCTCTCCCCGGTGAGTTCGCAGGAGACCAAAAAGTCAGAGAAGCCCGAAATTCCCGGAGGAATCGAGGGTCATGTGAAGAGCGTCGATCACGGAAAGGAGACCCTTTCGATCATCGCTTCCACGGGCAGAGAACGCACCTTCAAGGTGACGGAAGAGACCACGATGGTCGGTCCTCGCGGTGGCAAAGTCCGCCGTCGTTTGAACGATAAACGGTTTCACCCGGGAATGGAGCTAACCGTCGTGCCTGACGGGAATACAGCCGCCCAGATTCACTTGGGCTTTAGCCGGAGGCAACCCGGAGACTCGGCGGACGTCGCTTCAGCGTCGAAGTCAAAGCCGACTCCGTCTCGCGGCGCGGTCGCGCAGCAGACCACGGCGGGCGTGGCGAAGAAAACCGAGTCCACGAAGCTGGGCAAGATGGCCAAGGCCGCTCCCGCCGACGAAGGCGACGACGAAGACGACGAGATTCTTGGCAAAGTCAAATCGTTCGAACCTGAGCACCGGGTCCTTGTCGTCACTCTCCTGAACGGCAAGACCCGATCCTTCTTCCTCGCGAACGATGTCAAACTAATGGTCAAGGGAACGCCCAGCAAGCAAGGGCTGAAAGATCCGGCGATCAAAGACGGCGCTGTGATCAGCGTCTTCGTGGAGGCCGGAGGCCGGCGAGTGAGGGAGCTCCACATCACACCGGCGACCGCCGGCCGGAGCAAGAAAGCGGCCTGATCATCGCCGAATCGCTCTTGTGCGATCGGTTCGGTTCCCCGTGGCCGATACTCGGCGGCACCCGTTTCTGAAGGTACCTCTGATCAGTAAGTGATCACACGGGGTAATTTCTTGGCCTGTGCCACCCAGTCGGCGACCTGCTTTTGCGTGGGCAGTTTTCGGACCAGGTGCTTCTGCTCGTTTGTCGCGACCATTTTGGGCAGCAAATGCGTCGGGTCGCGCTTGGCCAGCTCGACCACCGAGTCAACTCCAGAAGCTTCGAGCAGCTCGGCATATTGCTTCTGAACCCCTTTGATCCGATACAAATCCACATGGTTGGTCCAGCGCAGGATCAACTTGTGGGCGATCCCCGTGGCCTTCTCAATCTTTTTACGGCCCGCGGGGGTCGCCCCTTCCTTGAGCAAGGCCTCCGTCGTGGCGATGCCCGCCTCTTTGAGCTTCTCGGCGAAGACCTCGCCAATGCCCTCAACATCAATGATCGCACTCATTTCGCTCTACCTGGGTTAAAGTCAAAAAATCCGGCGGATTTCCAAGATCTCACCACTTGACAACGTGGCTTACAGATCGCGTGCGTTGAAAGTGTCTCCCTGAGTGATGTCGCCAGTTTTCAGACCCTTTGTAAACCAGCGTACACGTTGTTCTGACGTTCCGTGCGTGAATGAGTCGGGGACGACGTATCCCTGGGCTTGCATTTGCAGGCGATCATCGCCGATCGCGGTGGCCGCGCGCAGGCCGCTTTCGATATCGCCCTTCTCGAGAATCTGTTTCATTTTTTGCGCATGGTGTGCCCACACGCCGGCGAGGAAATCGGCTTGAAGCTCGAGCCGCACCGACAACTCGTTGCTCTGCGCCTTGCCGGCGCGGCTTTGCGCCGCGTGGACTTTGTCGCTGGTGCCCAGCAGGTTTTGGACGTGGTGCCCGATCTCGTGGGCGACCACGTAAGCCTCGGCGAAGTCGCCCGGGGCCTTAAACCGTTCTTTCAATTCCTGGAAGAAGCCGAGGTCGAGGTATACTTTCGCGTCGGCCGGACAGTAAAACGGCCCGACGGACGAGCTGGCGTTGCCGCAACCGGATTGGACTCGATCGCGGAAGAGCACCAGCTTCGGCTTGGAATATTGCTTGTTCATGCTCTGGAAGATGTCGTCCCAAACGTCCTCGGTGTCCGCCAGAACGGTCGCCACGAATTCTTTCCGCTCTTCTTCGGCGGCGTTACCCGGAACAGGTGCCCCACCCTGTTTGGGCGCCGCCTGCTGGTTGTTTTGGATCAGGTTCACGACCTGGCGCGGATCGGCGCCAAGGAACGTGGCAATCAGCACGATGATCAGGGTCCCGATGCCGCCACCGATGGCAAGCCCGGTGGGAACCCCTCTTCTGTCTTCAACATTATCACTGCGGCGACCCTCTTGCCAGCGCATGGTGTTTCTCTCAAGGAACCCGGAAATCGTCGAACTGCGACCCGTAAATGATAACACGACCGACAGCGAATCAAGAGCCGAGCATAGCAAAAAATCAACCGATCCAACGATCGCGAATTTTCAGGGCGCGGCACGATTTCCTTCTGCCAACGTCTGGATTTTGTTCTATGGTTTGCACGGTGGAATCAAGCACGAAACATGCGTTCGCGACCAAAAGCCGATCCAGAGAATGTCGCGCACGCACTTTTAACCCTTTCAGCGATCCCCGTTTTCCAAAGTTTTCTCAACCCCCGAATGAGGTTATACACCGATGTCCCGCGCGACATTCACGAAGCTTATGGCTGTTCCGCTCTCGTGCGTCGGGCTCCTATGTGCATGCCCAACGACGCAAGCCCAAACCGCTCCGACCAAAGGCGTCTCAAAAGCCAAGAACGCCAGCAACAAGGTCGAGCCGGCCAAGGAATCAGCGAATAGCAAGGTTAACATCAATACGGCCGAGCTCGCGGTGCTCGAGCAACTTCCCGGTATCGGCCCCGCGACCGCGAAAGCGATCATTGAGGGGCGGCCATGGAAGTCGGTCGACGAGCTGGACAAGATCAGAGGCCTGGGCAAGAACCGCATCAGCGCACTGCGCGACCTGGTGACATTCGGCGACGAAGGGGCCTCGACGCAATCGACCGCCAAGACCGCGTCGCCGCTCCCCGCTGGCACCAAACCCGCGTCAAATTCCACCAGGTCCGTCCCCAGGCTCCAGCCGGGCCAAAAGATCGACATCAACACGGCCACTTTGGAGGAGCTTGACGCCCTGCCCGGCATTGGCCGAGTGAAGGCTCAGGCCATCATCGCCGGCAGGCCGTTCAAGACCATCCAAGACATCAAAACCGTCAAGGGCATCAAGGACCGCGAATTCGCCAGGCTCCAAGAGATGATCACCGTGAAATAAGCATGATACTTAATCATTGACGATTCGGCCCCGGTCGTGATAGTCTGCCGTCATGGCTCGCTTGGCACGTGTTGTCGCACCTGGTTTGCCTCATTACATCACGCAGAGGGGAAACCGCCGACAGCAGACGTTCTTTTGCGATGAGGATTACCAGACCTATCTGGACCTGATGGCGCAATGGTGCGGCGATCACGAGGTCGAGATTTGGGCGTATTGCCTGATGCCCAATCATGTCCATCTGATCGCGGTTCCGCAATCGGAAGATGGACTAAGACGGGCGGTCGGAGAAGTTCACCGCCGCTACACCCGGATGGTCAATTCCCGCGAGGGCTGGCTTGGGCATCTCTGGCAGGGGCGGTTCGCGTCATTCGTGCTCGATGAGCCATCTCTGCTGACCGCCGCGCGTTACATCGAGCAAAACCCGGTCCGTGCCAGGCTGGTCAAGACGCCGAGCCGTTACCGATGGAGCAGCGCCGCCGCCCATGTACGTGGGCGAGACGATACGATGGTGCGGGCTGCTCCCATCCTGGAGTTAGAGCCCAACTGGCGAGCGTTCCTCGCCCGTGTGACTCGGCAAGAAGACATCAAGCTCCTGCGTGCCCACGAGCGTACCGGCCGACCCCTGGGAGACGAGGCGTTTCTGGCGACGCTCGAACAAGACCTGGGCCGAATCCTGAGACGGCAGAAGCCGGGCCCCAAAGGACCGCCTCGCAATTAGGTATGTTTTTCCATCTCCGGTCCGGTAATCATCGCAAGCGAGGGAGTTTTTGATAGACCCCTCGAGGCTTTCGCGAAGGGGTCGTAAGCCATGATTGCCAGAGAACGAGAAATTGCCTCGGTACAGTTTCGCCAGAGCGGTCTACCAGGAAAGCCTTCAATCTGGTTGATATTGGCCTTCGTCTTTGTCTGCGTGGGATGCGAGCACGCATCGAAAGAAATGCAACCAGGAGAGTCAGCGATGTCCATTGAAGTCACCAGCACGGCGTTTCAGCAGGGAATGAGCATTCCGAAGCAGTATACGGGCGATGGCGTGGATCAGTCGCCGCCGTTGCATTGGTCCAAGCCCCCGAGCGGGACCAAGAGCATTGCCCTGATCTGCGATGACCCCGACGCTCCCGTTGGAACTTGGGTCCATTGGGTTCTTTACAACTTGCCGGCCCAAACCCATGAATTGGAGGCGGGCGTACCGACAACGGCAACACTCGCATCGGGGGCGAAACAAGGCAAGAACGACTTTGGCAAGATCGGCTATGGCGGTCCCGCCCCGCCCAAAGGGAAAGCGCACCGTTACTTCTTCAAAGTGTATGCCCTGGGGGTATCTGTTGACTTGGCTGCCGGCGCAACCAAAGCCCAACTCGAAGCCGCCATCAAGGGACACGTCTTGGCCGAGGGCCAACTCATGGGGACATACAAGCGATAGGGGGGAAATGATATCAGTTCCGAGTGATACTGTAAGTGATCGTAACCTCAGCTTATGCTGAGGGGCTCCCGAATGGGCGTGTCAATGCCGGGCTCCCGTGACGGCGCTGCCGGTGTTATCGAGCCGCGGATGCGGCCGTATCGTAGAGCCCGGCGTGTCAACGCCCGGCCCTTGTGCCGAAGAGGCGCACCTTTGGTGTCGCCCCCATCCGGGGGCTCTGCCCATGCGCCTTTGATCCGGTCTCGGTCCTGGGGCTGACGCCGCCAGGCTATACGATTGCGCCGTCCGGGGCTCAGGAAGCGAGGCTCCCCACCGCCAAAAATCGGCATGGACCCACCCCCTTGTCAAGCCCAACTTCCCGATCGTACGTGCGCCTCGCCCTGGTACGTGTGCCTGGCCCTGAAATTTGAAGCCATGTTTGAGTGCATTCGTGCTATGCCCGGTCTTCATCCCGACATCCCACGCGAAAACCAACGGGAATTTACGAAATTTAGCGATTTCGTTGAATTATCAGATTATTGGCTCAAGCTGGTGGCCTCTCGGGACCGATGGAAGCCGAAGACGAGGTCTATTCTGACCCATGGCCTTGGCTGCGCCCGGGTTGGGAAGACCGAACTGAAATCTCCTGGACTCTGGCACTGCACGGATGCGACGCCTGAGACAGCGAGAGCCTCCCCCGAAGGGATCGATCCGGACACATGCGCAGGGAGTCGCGCAACGTCCTGGCGGCATTCATTCTGTTCCTTCTGGGGACGGGCATTGGAGTTGCGCAGCAAGAGAGTGAGAAGGGCACCGCGGGCGCCATTGGTGAGCTGGTTCGGTTGACTCTTGATGTAAGTTGGGGAATACCAAGAACCAAGGCTGGTGGTTCCAGTGGCATACGCGAAGGTCATATCGCAACGGCTGAAGAGTTCGTGTTGGAGTTGAGTGCGGGGCGCGTAATCGATGCCAAGGCGTTGCCGCCGCGGGAATCGCCAATCGAGGCAGGCTCGCTGCCGTCGGTCGTCGAAAGCGGTATGGGCCCCGGTAGCGACGGGGCCTGGCGGCTCGGTAAGGAACCTGAAGGCCGAGTGCGTGTTCGGATCGAAGCGCCGCTGGACGCCGTGGTTGTCGTCCGAAGCGGTGAACAGCCCAAGGTCACGCTCCCGCTGATGGCGATCCTGGAAAAACCGCAGCACACTCCGCCGCAATCGCCCCTGACGGTCAGCGTGGAACGTGTTGCCTGGGACTCGCTCGCGGTCGACCTGCTCGAGTCGGCACAAGACGGCATCGTCGAGCCGGGGACCGAGATTCCGGTTTCGGTCGGGTTCAATATTCTTTCGCCCGAATCGGGCGAGGTCTCCGTTCGGACGACGGCTCTTCTTCGCTCGATTCGCGGAGGAGACGAACTTGGGCGCTATGAGATTCGCGATCGAGAAGTGGTCGCGACCAACCGGCGTGAGCCATCGTCCCGGATGTGGAGCGTGCAAGCACCCGCGCGCTGAAGGGACCTATGTGCTCGAAGTCAGCGCCTCGTGGGTATCGACTGGGAGCGCGAGAGGGTTCGGTGCTGGGGCGTTTGATCCGGCGCCGCTGGCCGGCGGCTGTGTCCAACTCGGCGGTGCGACGGGTTGTCTTCACGGTCGTTGATCCCGCGGCCAAGGTGTCTCCGGTCCGGCGCGATGGCACGGCCGCGAAACCGAAGTGGACTCGATCGATCTGACGCGGTCGCGCAGCTACCGGCCACTGGCCGCCGGTCGCTGGCCGGCGGCGGAGCCGGGCCGCTTTGCCTGGCCGGTGCCGCGCGGAGGCCCTGATCGAGCCATCGCGTCGCGATCGGCTTCTGGGCTGGATCAAGCGCACCGGCGCAGAGTCTTCCAAGCTCGACCCGGCCAACGCATCGGGCTTGGCCTGGTCGGCGATGGGTCTCAAGGTTGCTCATCCCGAGCGGCCTCATCGTTTGGTCATCAAGGTCAGAGGGGGCGAGCCCGCGGCTCTGGGAGTGGCCCTGATCGAACCGAGCGGCGGAGGGCCCGGCTCCGTCGCCCCGCCTGTTGCTTGACGCATGCGCATCCGGACCGGTGGTCCTGCGGGAAGGCCCTCCCGCGACGTTCAACTGGCTGGTCTGGCCGAGCACCGCCGAGATGGTGCTTTTGCTGCTGAATCGCAGCTCCGAAGCGGAAGTCCGTCTCGGCATGGTGACCCTGACGGAACTGGATCAAGTGCCCCAAGATTCTCCTCCTGTCGAGCCTCAGCCGACGCCTGCTCGAACGTTCGGACTGTACATGAGCGGAGCGAATCCCCTGGAAGCCTTCGGTGCGAGTCCCGCTCCCCGCGACGCCCTGACCACGGCCCAAAACCTGGTGAAGTATCTGGGTTATTGCGGCGCTTCGGCCGTGGTGTTGCCGGAACACCTGGCCGATCGCTCGACACGCCGGGCCCTTGATGCCTACGCCGACGAAGACTCGACCGGGCCCGATCGCCTCGACGTCATCCGCCGCGTCTTGTCGCGACAGGGCCTCTCGCTTTGGCTCGAGCTTGACTTCACGGGGCCAAACGCATTGCCGGGCTTGCCGCGAGCTGATTCGCCGGAAGCGGCCCGCCGCGGGCTCGTGCGATTAGATCGCCAGGGAAGACCCGATGGTCCTGAGTACTATCCGCTCAATCCCGAGGTCCGCGAGGCCATGAAGCGTCGCGTGGTCGAGGCCCTCACGCAAAGCCAACAGGCCCGGGCGCGCGGAGCGCGGCAGGGTCTGTTGATCCGGCTAGGGCCAGGTCCAACGTTGCTCGGAACGCCGGACACCGGATTAGATGACGCCACATTTGATCGATTCGTACGCCGAGTCATTCAGCGCTGGAGACCGCCCGCGGCATTCCCGGACTGGGAGAGACAGACCCGGATCGGTTCGCCGTCCGTTCCCGCTATCTGGCCGGCGTGGGACGCATGCCCTGGCTTGCCTGGCGTTCCCGAGCGATTGCCTCGCTTTACACCGAGCTGGCCGCGGCGGCTCAGGCCGCCGCCCCCGGCTCGGTTCTGGCGGTCGTCACGCCCGGCCTGGATGAGGGGCCCGCTGGTGCCGAGGCGCGGCGGGTCGATCGTGCCGGATCTGGCTCCAAGTCAAGCCTGGCGCAGCGTTGGCCTCGATCTCCAAGCCTGGCCCACCACGCCGGCCGCGCCAGCCGTGTTCCGCGGGGTCGTGCTCTCCGCGGATGCGCTTGGACACGACCTGGCCACGAGCCCAGACTTGGACGCGCTCGTCGCCGGTCGGGCTGATCGGGGCCTCCTTCTGACGATGCACGACGATTCCCCGCGGGCGAGCCGGTGCTGCCCCTCAACCGGAATACCTGATCGAAGAGGCCGCTTCGTCCCCGGCGAATTCTGCTTCGGTCATCGTCCGCGCCGGCTCGATTCGCACACACCAACCCGGTGTCCGGCCGAACACAGACCGCGAGCCGCAATCTGGGTGTGGTGACGGCCTTGCCTCTGGGTAACGGTCCGGCAGCCGACGAGCCCTTGGGCCATGCCATCGCTGCTTTAGATGCGCGGTGGGTCTTCCTCGCGCACAAGGCCGTCAGCGGTCAAGAGGAACGGCTGCGCCGGTTCGCGGCCGTCCTGCACGCTCTACCAGCGTGGCCAGCGACTTCGCTCGCTTCCCAGGCCAGTCCCGCTTCCAAGCCGTTCGGTGTCACGGTGCGCCGTATGAGCGACGACGCACAGACCTTCCTGGAGTTTGCCAACGATTCCCCATATCCGATCCGTCTGGCCGGCTTACTCGACGCCGCCGGCTCGGCCCCGGTCGAAGATCGCGGCCGCGGCCTCCGCCTCTCGCCCGCCACAGAGGCCGGCGGTCGCAGCCTCGTTCTTGACCTCTCGCCTTATGGTGTCGCCGCCATTCGCGTGGCGGCGCCTCGCGTCGGGGCTCTCATCGGTGACACCGTATCCGTCTGAAGCAGTGCTATCCACCATGCGGTTGCGATTCAACGAGCTTTCGGCTCAACTGGTTCGACTCAACCATGGCCTGGTCACAAATTCGGCCGAGCCCGCGAATTCCGGCTTCGAACCTGATGTCGGGGTGCCGCTCGAGACGGCGCCCGGGCCTGCAAATGCAACAGTGAAGAGTGCCGCCAAGAGCGCAGTCGGGGTCTTGGCAGGCTGGCGATTAGAGCCGAGCGAGACGGGGGCGAATACAAGTACCATCGCGATCGACGGTGAGAGACGCGCATCAGCGGTCAAGGAAGCTTGAAGCTGACGGCGCCCATTGCGCCGTCGTCGGTAATCAGTGAGGTATTCGCGCCGAATGTCCAATCAAGCCTCGATCTGACCGTTTTCTTTCGCGCGGCTACGGCCGGCGCCAAGGTCCGCGTCTGGTTGGAAGGAGAATCGGCCGGAAAGCCTTATGTTCGCCGCTCGGAACTGGATGTCTCCACGACATGGGAATCGCTGGCGGTGCGTGTCTCGGACATTCCTCCCGGGGGCCTCGACTCCGCCCGGGTTCGGTTTGAACTGATGACGCCTGGCGTCCTCTGGATTGACGACCTCCGCATCCGAGGTGAGACAAGCTCTCGGGCGACACGAATCAACGCGCAGCGGATGCTGCTGGCGGCGTTGCAGGCTTATCGAGAGCAACGTTACGCTGATTTCGCGCGCCTTGCGGGCTCGCACTGGATTCGCCAGTCAGCCACAGTGGTGAGCGGTCGGCTGGCGCGGACCGGTGACTCGCCGCCGGAGGGAACGAATGGGCGCACGAAGCGGTAAGGCGAGCAGCGGATGGAAATATACCAGGGGCAAGCGGTTGTAGGACGGATTGGCGATCCGTCTCCACCGTAGGCTTGAGCCTGCCAGCCGCCTAAGCGAAGTCACCCACTTCTGCCCTACCCCCGCGACGCAAGCTCAGGTAAAATCGTGCTCCGCTGGTTAAGCTCAGAGGTTTATGATCGAGCGGCCAGCCACAGCTAGATCGGTCGAGCCTCCCAGCACGGCGGGCCCGTGTCTATCGACCGCGCAAGTAAGAAGGGAATCCATCGCCACTTAGGTCGAGCCCTGGTCAGGGCGGAAGAGGAAGGTCGAATGTTTGTCTCCTGTAGCACGCTCTGCTTCGCGAGGGAGCCGCTCGAGACGGCCCTTCGAATGATCGCCGAGCTCGAATTTGATAAGTTCGAGCTTGCTCTGGTCGAGGACGGTCAGCACTTGAGGCCGTCGGAAGCCGGCGATCACCCCGAGTTGGCGCTCCAACGTCTCCGCAGCGGCCCGAGCCTGATCCCCTCTTCACTTCATATCGACTTCGGCACGGTCGATTGGGCTGATCCCATCACCCGCCGACGATTTGACGGCCTGTGCCGATTGGCGAAATTGCTCAGCGTCGCCGTCATCACGCTCCACGCTGCTCCAGCCTCGACACCGATCGCCGACGAAGTCAACCGCCTCACTCCGCTCGTCGGGTACGCCATGCGCGAAGGCTTGGTGCTGGCCCTGTTGACGCACGCGAACACCCTCACCGCCGACCCCAATGTGGCCGTGGAGCTTTGCCAACTCGTGCCCGGCCTAGGGCTGACGCTCGACCCCAGCCATTTCCTCCAAGGCCCCCAGCCTACTGTTGACTACGACGCGGTCTTTCCCTATGTCCAAAATGTTCACTTGCGTGATACCGGCGTGGTCCCCGGCGAGTTCCAAGTCCGCGTCGGCCAGGGCCAAATCGAGTACGCCCGGATCGTCAACTTGCTTCAGCGATATGGCTATAGCCGCTCGCTGACCGTCGCCATCATCGACCGCCCGGATAATGCCTTCGATCGCGAAGTTGAAGTACGAAAGCTCAAGCTGTTGCTCGAGACATTAATCTGACAAACCCAGACGCGCTAGCTCTTGCTGGATGAGTTCGAGATCCCAGACCTCGGCGAGTGCGTCGACACCGTCGCGCTCGCCAGTCGCTGACCTTGTGGGTCGAAGGCCAGATGGGTGACATGACCGCGGTGTCCGGGCAGTCGGAGGCGAAGACGGGGCTTCGTGGGTTGGACAACAGACCAGATCGAGATCGTCCCGAGCTGCGAGCCGACCGCCAGATCCTGACCATTCGGTGAGAAGGCCAAGGCGAGCACCGGGCTCTCGACCTCGCCGCTCAAAGGTTTGATCCGCTCGAGAACCCGAGGCTCGTCGGCCTCGAGCAGAGTCACGGCCCCGGCCCGGTCGCCCACCGCCAAAAGCTTGCCGTCGGGGTGGATTGCCAGGCTGGAGGCCCCGTCGCTGATCGGCAGGCCCCAATCCAGCTCATGGGCCTGAATTTTGGCCTCGGCTCCCGCTTGCCGGCTCTCGATCGCCCACGCATGGAGCAGGCCGTTCTGGTCGATCAGGTAGATCCGGTCCCCGTGAGGGGCGAGCTGAGCAGTCCGGATGCGCAGCGGAGGGGCCTCGGCTACCGCCGGTCGCGCCGCGCCGCGAAGCAACGGTCGGTCCCGGCACTGACTCGCCACCCGAGTGCCCGGGCTGGATCACTGAGATCAATTCGTCCGGTTTCTCGGCGTACCAAAGGAGGACCGCCGAGGACCGCACCAGCACCATCATTTTTCGATCGGGCGTGGCGGCGATCGGCGTCGTGTGATAGGCCCCGATTGCGGGCAATGGAACCTGTAAGATCGGCGATGACTGCGCCGAAATCGGCCCCGCGGGCCAGATCCTCACCCCTTGCGAATCGTGCGCGACCAGACGGCCCTGTACGTCAAACGCGAGCGACGTCGGGCGGTCGTGCTGTGAGCTTGGCTCACCGCTCCAAGGAGGGCGGCCGCCGCGCTCGCGCGGGCCGCCACCGCGCTTGCGCGAGCCACCGCCGCGCTCACGCTGGCCGCCCGGCCGGTCGGGAGGAACGCCCCGGCGGTTTGGGCCGTCACGCCCCGTGGATAAAGGTCGTCCGGCCCCTGGCTCGGTCTCGGCCCTTACCGCGAGCGGCTGCGACCACGCCGTGTTGATTTCCGGGCATCGCCCATTGCGCCAGAACCAGACCGAGCCGTCCCGGCTCCCGCCTGCCAACATCCCGTCGGGGCTGAATGCCAGCCCGGACGGCTGGGCGTCAAACCCGCTCAATTGAGTTCGCATGGCCGAATCGGTGACCGTCCAGACCATGGTGTTCCCCGCCCGGCCGACCGCCGCGAGCGTACGCCCGTCTGGCGAGAAGGCCACGTCGCTGGCCTGTTCGGAGTTCGTCAACCGATTCACGAGGCTCTGCGCCGCCGGGTCCCAAAGCTCGATCTGGCCCAAACCGGCGAGCGCCAGCAGGCTCCCGTGTGGGCTAAAACGCATCAGCCAGGTGATCGTCTGGGTCGGCGTCATGCTCATCGGCAGCACCGGGTTGTCCAGATCATAGATCCGCATGGTGCCGCTGCCGGCCGTTGCCAGCATGGAATTGGGCCCCAGCGCCAAGGCCGTGAGTGTGGGCTGATTCGGGATGAATGCCGACCGTCCCCGCTTGGGCATTCCATCCTCGGCGGAGAAAAGTCTCACAAGCGTGCCACCCCGCTGCGCGACCGCCACGGTTTTACCATCCGGACTGATCGCGACCAGCGGCCCGACCGACGGGTGCGCGGATCGCGACGATGAACGGGGGCCCGAACCGGGGCCAGGGCGGAGTGAGCCCCCGTCGCCGGTCGAGGCGCTGATCGCGCCAGTTTAGGTCGCGGTTAAGCTCACGGATCGGCGCGTCAAGATGATCCGGGTCCCAGAGGTTCACCAGATATCTGCCGCGAAATTCGTCCGTGTCCCAATCCGGTAATCCTTCCAGCTCGGCCGAGAGGGGATCGTCGGAGACCGTCTCGATCGTCAGCAAGCGCCGGCCGGCCGGATCTCCGAGTACGCCTACCACCGAGCTGCCCCGCCGCGGAAGCGAGCGGAACGGAACTCCCGACAACGGATCAATGAGCCGGACGCCGCTGTCATCGGCCGAAAGCGCCGCGACATAATGTCCGGCCAGCGCAATGCGCGAATACCGGAAACGACGCGGGACGCCGACAACCGGGCCCGCACCTGTACTTGCGGTGGCTCCGGCCCCCCCGGCTGCCGCGTCTGAGCCGGATGGTATGGCGAGCTCGCCCCGATCGCCATTAAGCAATTCGGGCGTGTTCAGCTCGCCAGCGCCAGGCAAATTCCCCGAGCCGGCCCGGAGCGAAAATGTCGCCAGCCGTTGATTGTGATCCACGTTCCAAAAGGTGAGCTCTTCGTTATCCTCGGAGAGGATGCCCAGGCGGTGCCCGTCGCGCCCGAAGATCAAGCCCGAAGCCCGCGTAACGGCCGGCTCGGGTCGCGTCTCGACGTCGCGGAGGACCAGGAATTTCACTGCTTCGTCGCGAAGTTGCGACCGCAGCTCGGGCTCGGGCTCAAGCGCCACGGCCTTGCGGATGAACTCCAGGCCGACCCTGCGTCGGTCGGGATTGGTCGTTTGTCCGACAATCACGGCCGCCTGCCTATAATCTTTCTTCATATCGGCAACCTTTTGGCGACCTGCTTCCTTGATTTGTTCGAGCGCGACCTCGAGTTCGTCTTCCGGCACCGATCGCCCGATCACGGGCGGCGGCGACCCGCACATAGGCAAAAGTCGCGATGGCCAGAATTGTCGCCGCGGCCACCGTGGTCACGGTGGTGATCCCTGGGTGGCGGCGAGCGACTCGCCAGAGTCGGCCGGCGGCACTGATTCGCCTGGCCTTGACCGGTTCGTGATTGAGGAACCGCGCCAGGTCTTCGCAGAGCTCGGTGGCTGTCGCATACCGATCGGCTGGCCGCTTCGCTAACGCCTTGAGCACGATGGTTTCCAGGTCGCGGGGCACCCGCGGGTCGAGCGTGCTGGGGGGGATCGGCTCGTCGCGGCCGATTTGGTCGACGAGCTCGGCCGCGGATCGACCGTCGAACGGCGGCCGAAGCGTCAAGAGCTCGTACAGAGTGGCTCCCAGGCTGTAGACGTCGGTCCGACCATCGATCGCGCCGGTCCGGGCTTGCTCCGGACTCATGTACCGCGGCGTGCCGAGCAGGCTGTCGTGGTGGGTCAACCCGGGGTCCGCCAGCCGCCGAGCCAGCCCGAAGTCCGTCACCCAGATGTTGCCCTGGCCGTCGATCAACAAGTTTGAGGGCTTAACGTCGCGGTGGATCACACCCTGGTGGTGCGCATGCGCCAGCGCATCAGCCGACTGAATGCCCACCTCGGCGACCCAGCGAAAATAAGCCGATCCACGGGGAGGATCGAACGGGACCAGATCGGTCTGCGCAGGGGCGCCGGCAGATCGAGCGCGCAAACCCCACCCTGCGAGTCTGCAACGACAACCGGGCAGTCCAAGCCATTGTTGACATGAGAGCCATCAAGATGGCTTTGCTGGCTGTCATGAACCCACGAGGCCGTCGAATCACCCGGCCTTGACCGCGGGTGCGTGCCGTTGGCGTTCCCCGGCTGCGACGGCGGGACGGACGGCATCGCGACCGCCGGTAAAACGATCCCCTGGCCGATCCCGTTTTGCCTATGCTGTCTTCCGGGCCATCTCGACGACACGCGGGCCCAGAGTTGTCCCAGGCGGGCATAGAGCGACGACAAGCCGGAGGCACCCTGAGCGCCCTGCGCCGCGAACCGTCCGCTGGCTGGTCCTCCGCCCCTCCCCGGCACGGACGGACGGCTCCGGCGGAGATGACGCACGACCCAATCGAGGCCGCTTCCCTCGATCCGCTGCATGGCGTAGTAGCAGAGCCCGCCGACCTGTCCGACGTCAAAGACCGGCACGATATGCGTGTGGTGCAGCCCGGCCGCGGTGCGGGCTTCGTTCAAGAACCGCCGGCGAGCCGATGAGTCGGGCGCGGCGTGGGTCCCCAGCACCTTGAGCGCCACGGGACGCTCAAGTCCCACGTGAACCGCCTCGTACACCGTCCCCATGCCGCCGCGCCCCAGCTCACGCACCACGCGATAGCCGGCGATCCGCCGCCCCGTTTCGATGCGGTGAGCCAGGCCCGTCC
Source organism: uncultured Isosphaeraceae bacterium (assembly GCA_963829765.1). Lineage (GTDB taxonomy): Bacteria > Planctomycetota > Planctomycetia > Isosphaerales > Isosphaeraceae > CAWFRS01. The sequence goes on from CAWHKI010000289.1 coordinate 85,633, forward strand.
CCGGCCGGGCCCCGAGCCCTGGGCCGAACCGAGCCCAAGCAGGCCGTGGACGAGCTCGAGCCCCTCGAGCGCCGATTGCACGTCGTCTTGCAACTCGGGATACCGCGCGGCGAACTCTTCGATTCCGGGCGCGGTGCCCTTTTCGGCCAGGCTCAGATAGGCCTCGACGGCCTCGCCGACTCGCTCGTCGGCATCATTGAGATCGGGCAAGCCATCGGCCGCCGCGGGCTCGTCGTCATTGCGCTCGATCATCGTTATACCTCAGTGACCCCCCGGGGGACCCTTCGAGCGAGCGTTTGAGGCGTTTCAACCCGCGTGCCCAGATGCCGCGGATGGACTTTCGCGAGAGGCCAACCCGCTCGCCGATCGCCTCGAACGAGAGGTTTTCGGCGGAGTAAAGCCACAGAATGTCGGCCTCGGCCGCGGGAAGGGCCGCCAGGGCATCGGCCAAGAGCACAATCTGCTCGCGCCGGCTCGCCGCCTCGCTGGGACTGGTTTGCGAAAGCGCTAGCATATCGAGAAGACGCCCCCCCTCTTGACCTGACCCAAAGCCGCCGCCGGCGTCGGTCGCGACCCCGTCCAGAGGCAAAGCGGTGGAGCCCCCCCCTCGCTTGGCCCGGCTGTGGTAGCGACCCAGGTCGGCAAGCCGTTGCCCCACCAACCGCCGTAGCCAGCCAACCAAGGCCGCCTCGTTCTGGCCCGTGAACTGGGGAAACTGCCGAACGACTTCGACCAACACATCTTGCACGACATCCGACATCTCGACCCGTTCGCGCAACCGCGGGCCCAGGCCCGTGCGAACCACCATCCGTAAGTAGTTGCGATAAAGCGAGCACAACTCGCCCAGCGCTCGCTTTCGCCCGCGCGTGCCTTGGACAGCAATTCGATCGGTCCGCCAGCCATCATCATGGGGTCTCATCAAAGCCGCGACGTCGTCCCCGGCGACTCTCCAGCGCTATTCTACTCAGAATGGCACTTTGTGGCACTATTTGGAACGGTTTCGGCGGGACGCTGTCTCAGAAAGCCCACTTGAAGAATGAGCTACGACGATTCGGCAAACGAACAGGCGCACTCGCGTTCGGGGCACGAAAAACGGGTTGCCGCACAGATGGCCAGTAGCGCCTTCGTGAGGCAGGAATGCCCACCAGAGCGAACTCAAGTCAACGTGAAACGGCATGTACTGAAGCCAGAACGAATCACGAGATGGAAAAACAGAAATAGGCACGAGTCAACAGACGGTCACACCGACAAATTGTAGCCGGGTTCTGTGACCCCGCCCAATCGTAGCCGGGGTCTGTGACCCCGTCCGACCGGGTTGGCAGACGACCACGCCAACAACTTCCTAACGCCGTGGCTGCGACCGGGCGATCTACGAGAAGCACTCCGTGCGCACTTTGCGCAAACTCTCTACATACAATATAACACGGTCTGCGAATTTCGTTAATGCACCTATGCCGTTTGTCGCGCAGTTTTCGATCAGAACGTATTTCCCTAGAGTGCGTTAAAAATTTTTCCGAACTTTTTGTTCGGAATCATTGGCGCAGCGCACGGCAGCCTGAACGGGCCGATACATTGCAAAAACTCCCTGGCGCTCGCCAGTTGGTGCGCCAGGACGGGGGGCGGTTGGCCCATTTTACAGTGCGCAACCGCTGCAACCCGCCCAGACGCGCGCACCGACTGGCGAGCGCCTACGAAGTTTCTGGACGAGTGGACGGGCCGAGTGATGCGGTCGCGGTTGGAGCCGATGAAGAAGATCTCCCGCAGTATTCGGAATCACCGGCCGCTAATTCTGAACTGGTTCCGGGCCCGAGGACAGGTCTCGGCCGGAGCCGTTGAAGGCCTCAACAACAAAGTGAAATTGGTAACGAGGAGGTCATACGGTTTTCGGACCGCGAAAGTCGCAAAACTGGCTCTTTTACATAACCTCGGTCAACTTCCCGAGCCAAAACGCACCCACAGATTCTGCTAACGAGGCAGAATTACTATGGCTCGTGAGCGTTATGGAGCGGACGGCTGGCAGCGATGCTACTTGCGGGCATTGGATCTAGAGGGCTCTTACGCCCTGCGGGCGGACCATACTGGTTACGGGGAGAATGTTCGGTGAGGAGGGAACCTCGGTCAACGTTCCGTCGGACGCCACGGCTAGAATGTTCATGGCATTCGACGAGAGAGGCGACGTCAACGACTGTCCCTGGGTAACGACGTGCAGGAACTTCTCCGTCGAGTCGAGGGCGAACTGGACGCTGTTCCCGGTCGACCTGAGTTCAACGGTCTGAATCTCGAGCGGTGTGCTCGGGTCGCCACTGATGTCGTAGACCGAGATGCTCGGGTCGAGGGTGTTGCTGGTGTAGAGCCGTGTGGCGGCCCGGTTGATGAGCACCCAGCATGGTAGCTGTCCCGGGACCGGCACGGTGCGCAAGAAATCGAGTTTTCCTTCATCGTTGTAGCGATAGACCCCGAGCTTGTTGACGAAGACGAAACCGACGTAAAGCAGATTCTGTATCGGGTGGACCGCCAGCCCGAGTGGCTGGGCCGCAGCGCTGGTGCCGGCGAATTCCGACGGGGGGAGCGGTTGGGCGTCAGCCTGGATCAGACGACCATCCGCCTGGATCTGCAATGTCCGGAGCGTGCCCCCGAGGAATTCGGCGCCGAACATCAGGCGGCCGTCGGGCGAGATCAGGGCCTGCGACGGCGAGGAGCCGGGATCAATGGATATCGTCGAGTTCGGGATCGGGGTCAATTGCCCCTGCGGGCTCACGCGGAATGAGGCGTAGTTCGGTGGAGGTGAGCCCGGATGGTTCGGGCCCTCGCTCTGATTGACGGCAACCAAAACGTTGTCATTCGAGAGCCCCACGCTTACGGGATTGGAGCCGCCCGATGGAAACGGCGAGCCCGCGACCGGTACGAGTGAGCCATCGACGTTGATGCTGAATACTGCGATTGTGTCGGAGCCGCCGTTAACCGCGAACAGCAACTTATTTGTTGAATTTAAAATGATTGCTTGATCCAACTCGAACGGCCCGAGGGTGGTCGCAAAGGCGATTCCCAGCCCACCGGCGGAGAAAGGCGAACCGGGAAGCTGCGTCAGACTGCCGTCTGCATCATTCCTCGCGAACGCGAAGATCGCGTTCCCGGCCGGGTCGTCACCCTCGACGTAGACGAAGTTATGCGCTTGTGCTGACCGTTCGCCGGCCGCCAGCCTGGGTTCACGAGGACCGTCCATTTTGAGCTCCTACTGTCCATCCACGGGGTCAGTTCCATTCCTTCATCGTCTAAAGCCATCATTTGCCAACGCGGAATCTTCCATGCAAGGGGTTAGGGAATGGCCACGTTCGAAATTTGTGCACTCACCCGTTGCCTTGCCTCCATTCCACCGACGGTAATCAGGGCATGGGGGGAAACGATCAGACCCCGGTGGTCCATCGCGGGGGTCGGACCTACGATTTCTTCGGAAAAGCACCCCCGCATGATGGGCAGTCCCAAGAAGTGAGGCCGCTGTTGGAGCGAACGAGTTAAGCAGTGTACTCGTGGATTAGGGCCATATCAACTTGGACACCAAGTCGAATCCAGTCGATGGAGGACGTGGGCATTGCAGCCAGGCCCCGCTCTAGCCGAGAATAACCTCAGATATCAGACGCTCACGGTCCAGGACCTTTGGAGCGACGGAGGGCACGGCCTCGCGGATTAGGGCCACAGGACTGGCAACGCACGCTGCGGTGATAGCCCGCCCGCGCGTGGACGTTGGGGACGGTGTCGGTGCAGAAGGTAAAAAACCGCCCGGCGGCCTTGGCGCTCGAGGTCGGCGATGATCGCGGGCAAGGTGAGCAATTCGGTGGCGGTCGGAAGGGCGATTTCGGTGGTGGCGATGGCCTCGGCTCATGTGCCGCCGATCAGTCAAGGCCAAAGCCTTCCCTATGGGCGGGATTGGTGCTGAGGTCGGTCGGGGTATCCTTGTAAACGCCGAGGATGCCGAGCCGCTCGGCAAGGTCGCGGCAATTAGGTTGTGGCGTCCGCTGTCGCATGTGTTCTTCCAGGGCCTTTCGCACGATATCGGATGGGCTGACGCCGGTTTCCCTGTGTACTCGGTGAACCCGCATGGCTGAACATTCACAGCAAGCGATCTCCTGGGGGTTGGTTTTGCGATGGTCCCCAAACTCAAAACTACATAGGCTTGGTCATTGAGCTCATACGTTCTTCCGATTCCATAGCTGTCACGCGGGCGAACTGATCGTCGGATCTCGGAGTGTTGATCCAATCGTTTGAGGCCTCCAACCAGGGAATTGAAAATCATGAGCGGGAAAACCCAATCGACATTGGAGAAGTTGCGGCTGGCAATTCATGGAGTGACCGCTCCATTTTCATGTGAGGGAACTTGCGTTCCGGAATTGCCCGTCACGTTTGTCTTCCGGGATAAGACCCGGTTTGCGGTCACTCGCGCGGAAAACGCGATTGAGCAGAAGACTGAGTTGAAACCATTGCTTGATCGCTGTAAGCAGGCGCCTTTTGGCGACGGGAAAAAGACCCGCTACGATCGAAACGTGCGCAACGCGCTACAACTCAAGGCCGAAGACGGAGGGTTTTCCATCGAGGGCTTTGATCCTGAATCAGCCGGGATTTTGAAGGAGATTCAGCGAGGACTCGTTCCACACGATCCCAATCCCATTTCGGCGAATCTTTACGCTGTGAACATCTATACCGATGGCGGGCACTTCGCGCCACACAAGGACACGCCGCGTGGCAATGACATGTTTGGCTCGCTGGTTATTTGTTTGCCGTCGCGATTCAGAAACGGCAACTTGGTTTTGACTCACTGCGGAGTCATCGAGCGATACGACTGGGGTCCGGCCATCGAGAAACAAGCGAAACCGAATCAACTCCATTGGGTGGCGTTCTTCGGCGACGTCGATCATCAGATCGAAAGAATCTGGAGCGGGGCACGCGTTACGTTGACCTACTTGCTGCGACGCGGCGAATGCGGTTCGCCGATGCGCGATGTCGCCGGCGAAGACCCCGCCCCCCGAATTCAAGAAGCTTGGCAGGCCTTGCTGGCCGACAAGAGTTTCCTTCCAGATGGCGGAATTCTGGGTTATCCCTGCTGCCATCTTTACCACCAAGACGCACGCTTTCAGAGCGAACAGAGCCCGATCGACCAGAAATCTTCGACCATGCTCAAAGGACGCGATTTTCTGGTGGCGGCAACATCGCTTCAGGCCGGATTAAAGATCAGCTTCAGCCCGTATATGTTCGAAAACTGTGCCGACGAGACCTGGCAACTCAATCGCTTTCCGACAAGCAAGGAAAAGTCGAAGCTGGGTCGGCAGGTGGATTCGTCCGACCTTGAACGAGCTCTGCCGATTCGTGCAAGTTCTGAATCGGACGGTGATTTTGGCGTCACCTGGCTCGATCCTCCTCCTTCATCGGATGAATTGAGGTGGCAATCTCAAGAAGCCCGCGATCCAGAGCTTCCGGCGGCCGCGCACCTTTCACTCCTGCGATTACTGCTCTTGGGGAAATTTTGGAAATGAGAGTTCCGAGGTCGATCTCTATATTTTCGCGGCTTTGCAGATCGAGATCCCGAAATTCGGCCAAGGCCCTCGCGCAGCCACCTCTCCATCGACAAATGCAAGTCTCAAACGCAAGCGATCCACGTAACATTTTGCCGAACACGGCGATGTCGAATGTCAGCGCGCATCCCCGAGAGACTTGTCGTTGACATATTTCGCATGCGATGATGGTGGCTCTTGTCCTGAGCACCTTACACGATTGGCGGGGAAGCGATCATGCAGAGGAAAATCTCGAAATTTGGGAATGTCATGGCAGCCATCGGCGCGCTCGCTTTTGGGATTGCGGCCGCATCGGGCCAGGAGCGCGGACAGGCGACGCGGAACGATGCGGTATTGGTTGTCGATGGTGTCGTCCGTGAAGTGTTCCGGAGCGTGCGCCAAGACAGGGTCGATTATCTCGTGCAGCTTGATGTAAAGCGTGTCCAGGCCGACCGAGTTCCATCGATGTCGCCCCGAATGGGAGTTCCCGCGCCGGGCGACATTGTTTATGTCCGCACTTCGCAGCGTTCCGGTATTGCGCAGGGTCATGGAATCGCGGGCCAGAGCGCGCCCACTGGCGAAGTTCGTCCGGTTGTTCCTGGCGAGCTATCCCAGGTGCGCGCTTATCTCGCTCCGAGCGCGAGAGGAGGCTGGGAAGGGGCCGGCAGCGATTGGTTCGAAACGACTTCAAATGTGCTCGCGCAGGCAAACCCCGGTGATCCGTCCCCCGCCGCGCCTGAATCGGCGCCATCCGCCCTGCCCCCTTCGCGAACCGAGGCTCCGCGAACCGGGGCCAAGTCGGCCCTGGCTGCGCTGGGCTTCACCGGCGAGGCGTTGAACGTGAAGGGGCAATTCGTTCTTCGGGTCTCGAGCGTCGAGCAGGGAGGGCCAGCGCAACGTTCGGGGCTTGAGCCTGGCGACGTCGTCATCGGTGCCAACGAAAAAGCACTTGGGGATCTCGAACAGCTCAGTCAGCTCGCGCGGCAAGGTGTGCTCAAGAACCTGCTTGTGCTCGATGTGAACACCGGCAAGGTCGTGCGTGTGCCCATCGAGGTGCCCATTACCAAGGATGCCGGGGCGCCCGCGGAGACGCCCCCCGTCGCTACCAGCAGACCGGACCCGCCAACCTCGCCCGCCCCAACTGGCGATACGAGGCCTGCGGGGACCTCGAAGTCCCTGGGAATTTCGGCGGAACCGGTCATGGTTGGCAAGCGCACGGGTATGAAAGTTATCCGTGTCGAACCAGGCAGCCCGGCGCAGAAGTCCGGCATCGAGATCGGCGACGTGGTCGTCGCGGCCAATGGGGTGCCCGTGACCGGGGTCGAGGTGTTGAGCGCGGTCCTCAAGAAAAGTGGATCGAGTCTGACATTGACCGTGCGCGACACCCGCACGGGTCGCGACGTCCCGGTCGCGGTCAATGTCGGCGGTTCGGAAGCGACGCCCATCCCCGCCGATACTCCCGTTGAGGCCGGCTCGGGTCGAAATCTTCGGCGCCGTCACCGAACTGGTGTTTTACGACGTTAATCCCGCGGTGAAAGTGACCGAGGTTGAACCAAACGGCCCCGCGGCCCGCGCCGGACTTGAGCCCGGCGATATCATCATCGCCGCCAACGGTACTCCGGTCCTTCACCCCAAAACGCTCGACGAGCTCGTCCGAAAGAGTACGGCCGTGCTCAAGCTTGAGGTCGTCGATCCCAGTACGAACAAGAAGAGCGTGGTCGACGTCAACCTGGACGGCCGCTAATCGGCAACAGCACGACGCCTCGACCTGGTTGCAAACCGTCCGTTTGTTTCCGTCGCCGCAGGGCCGAAAAAGGGGGAATAGGCCGCATTGTTGACGGCGGAGCCCGTCTTGAGTACAGGATCGAATACGCCGCGAACCGCTGGGGCCTCAGTTGGTGGTATGTGCACACCACAGGAGGTTAGATTCGGTAATCAAGGCGGGGCAGATCGGTCTCGCTGGTTTAGGCGAACTCTATTGAGAGATTTCTGACGACGAAGGTCCTGGATCCCATCAAGACCGCGATTCAGGCGATCGAGGCGGAGGCAGTCAAAGACAAGAATCCAAACCTCGACATCGTCCTGGTGACAACCCCAGATGTCACCCTGACCCCCTTGGTCAAGAACCTCATCGGTGGAGTTGGCACAGCAGGACTTCTTGTCAAAGGCGCTCTCCATCAAGCGGCAAACTTGATTGATACTGCGGAGATGAATTATGTCTCCCGGTTAAACGATCCTCACGTCGCCTCGATAGATATTAACGCGCTCCTCAACAACTTTACGCAGAACGAGAATTCGACGATCGATGGGATGTACGTCGACCCCAATGGGGCGGGCCCGTTGGCCACCGATCTTTTCGTGGGTGATAGCTTCCACCCCGGCACAGTCGCCCAGGGAATTCTCGCTCAGAATATTGCCGAACAAATCGACAAGTGGTACCCGAATGCGATCACGCCAATTTCTGACTCCGAGATTGTCGCGCAAGCTCTGGCGACCCAGCCCGTGACGCAAACGTCCCTGCAGGCGCCGGCCGTGGCGACGCAAGGGAGCCCGGTGACCTTGAACGTGACGGTCAACCCGTTCACCCCAAAATTCCCGCCCTACACTTCAGACCAGTATCCATTTCCCAATCCCAGCGGCAGCGTGACTTTCCTCGATTCCTTTAACGGGGCCACCACCGTCCTTGGAACGGCCGAATTGAGCTCGAGCCCCGCCCCGACCATAAGTAATGGGGTCGCGAATTTCACCACCTCGGCGTTGCCCGCCGGAGACGACGTGATCACGGCCGTGTATAACGGCAATACCGTCTATCCGCCGGCGTCACCGGCCCCGGCGCAGGTGGTCGTCACTGACAATTGAAATAAAAGCGACGCCGGAAGCCTCTCGGCCCATCAACAGCCGAGAGACACCCGGGGTCGCGTGTGCCTCGAACGGGGTGCTACGGAGAGGCCCGGACTCGCGAGACCGCGATTCGGCTCGGCTCGCAGGCGCGCTGCGCCCCCGGGTCCGGCCTTGCGGAAGCCGACCACTGTCACGACGGCAAGGTTGCCACCGTTATACTATGGACGCCCACTCGATCGCATGCAACGATGGCGTAGATCATGTGGGAGTGTGCGTCTAAGGTGCGAATGCAGGGTTGCCGGCGATGAGGCCGGAAGTATCTCGATGAATGAGCACGCATAAGTTTAGGGAGATGCATCCCGGACGTTCGGTCCGGGATGCTCTCTTGCGCGAGCTTGCCCGGAAGAGGCGTCGACAGGTCCCGGGCACGCCGGCAGAATCATGGTGAACGTCGAACCCTGGCCCGGTCGGCTCTCGGCGCGAAGGCGGCCGTGGTGGGCTTCGATGATGTCGCGGCAGACGGCCAGGCCCAGGCCCGTGCCCCCTTGACCGGCGGCGTCGGGTTCGGTCTTCGTCGAGAAGAATGGCTCGAAGATCCGCCGCAGGTCGGCCGGGGCGATGCCGACGCCGGTGTCGGCCACGCTGATCTCGCACCGCCGGCCGGTCGCATCCAGCCCCAGGCGCAGCCGTACGATGCCGCCATCAGGCATCGCCTGGCGGGCGTTGATCAAGAGGTTCAGAAGCACTTGCTGAATCTGCGCGGGATTGACCCGCGCGAAGCAACTTCCATTCGCCTTCACATCCAGTCGCACCCGGTGCCGCGCCATGTCTTTTTTGACGAGCATGACGACTTCCTCGACCAGCCTGCGTCATGTCGGTCGGCTCGCGGTGATTGAGGTTGCCGGGCCGTGACAGGCCCAGCATCCCGCGCGTGATCGTGGCGGCTCGTTGGGCGGCATCGACGATCTGGGTCAGGGCCCGCTCGCGATAGGCCGGGTCGGGATTGCGCAGGCCGAGCTTGGCGTAATTGAGGATCGGCGTCAGGGCATTGTTCAACTCGTGGAACACGCCGCCCGCCAGGACGCCCAGGCTGCTGATTCGCTGCAAGCGCAATCACTTGCCGCCGCAGTGCTTCGACGGCCGCAGACTCGAGAGGCATCGGCGGTGTCGATCAACGGGGATCCGGAACCACCGGGCATCCCGACCCGATGGCGCGGCACTTCTGGGGCGAATGCGGAGGGGGCGATCCAGCCGGGAGCCTGCGTGTGGTAGCCATCGATCCCTGAGACCTCCCCACCGGGCGAGTTATTCCGCGTCTCATCGCTCACATCAGGGTATCGACCAGTTCCCGACCCGGAATGAACCTCTCGCGAGTGATTTTCTCACTTGAGCCGAGGCCCATTCGCGTCGGGCGTGACGTTGCCCTTAGCCCCGATATTCCTGGGGAAGATGCGCAGCCCGTTGCCGGGGATTACGCGCGGGATCGTGCTCAGGTTGTCGCCGACGGTCGGTGGGTTGACCTTGCGGCCATCGCTCCAAAACCCAAGGTGGCGAAAACGTTCGAGGTCGCGAGTCACATCATCGAGGGTCTTGCCATTGAAGGCCGCCTCGATGGTCAAATCGGTCATTCGCCAGAAGCCCGCGCGATCGAGTGCGTTGACATCGCCAAAGCTGCGCTGCAAGGACTGGAACATCCCCTCGCCGTTATCGAGTCGGGGGTGTACGCCCGTGGGGGCCGTGTGCTCGGCAACGAGCGGCGGATAGCCGTGGCGGTCGGAGCGGAACAGAATAAACCTTTTTCGCGAGCGTGGGACCGCGGTCGCCTCGGAGAAAATCTGCCGGCCGCGCAGGTCGCCCACGACCAGGTCTTCCTCCCCGACGATCACGATCATCAAAGTCGTCGCGGGGATGCGAGACAGGCTTGGCTCACGCATGGGAACGATCTCACCAGGCATCAGCGCGATGACCGCCTGGGGGAGAGGGATATCCGCGTGTGGGTCTGACGCCACCGCTGCGACTTGGGCCGCCAGGTTCGCCCCCGCGGAGTGGCCGATCAGGGCAAATCGCTGCGTGTCGGGCCGGACATGCCCGACTCCGGCGTGAAGGACCCCCAGAGCGTCGCGAATCGCCGCGAGCGTATTGGGCAGAAAATCCTGGGGGATCGTGCCCACATCATTCTGATAGCGAGGGAAGACGACGATCCGTCCATCGCGTACGAGGTGATCGATCCAGGCCCCATAAAACCCCGGGTTGACGGCAAACCAGCCATGAAGAAACACCACGACGGGCGCCTTCACATCGGGCTTGGGCTTGTCGGGCTCAAAAAGGTAATAAGATCGTGGTCCTTGCCCAATCTCGTATCGCTTGATCCCGTGATGTGGTGTGTCTGGTTCCGTCTGGCCTCGACCCAGACCAGCCGAGCCGGCGGGTGGATGTGGATCGTCCGCGCCCCTCAGGTCACGCTGGCTGGCCATGGTCAGGATCAGGGCCCAGCCGATCAGGCCCAAAACGACGCAGTCGCCGGCTTGCTTGAATGGTAGCGCGGCATCACCGGACCAACCCTCAACGTCCATGTTGGAGGCGGCTTCCTCATTGGAAACCCGGCACAGTCTGTCTATCTCGTGAAGATTGTCAAGACCACCTGCGCTTCGCTCGGGTGAAGGTTTTTGAGCTCGCGTTTCCAAGAGAGATGGCAGTTCCCCGATCGCCTTGAAAACACGTTGCGCGTCCCAGTAGCCGTCCCAGCAGGGGCGCCGCAGTAGCTTAATTAAACCTTTCTTTGGCCTCGCTCTGGGGCGGCGGGCTTGACAAAGAGTCGCACCCCTGCCGATCTCTCTGACGGTGGGGGGGCCCGCTTCCTGAGCCCCGGGGTGGAATCGTATAGCCTGGCGGCGTCAGCCCCAGGACCGTGACCGGATCGTATCCGCATGGCCAGAGCCCCCGGATTGGTTGGCACCAGCGGCACCCCAACTCGCCACAATTACCCTTCACGTGCAGCACGTTTCTGAGCGCCAGGCGCTCAAATTACGTTTTCAAGAGCGGAAGCGGCTCGAATGTTCCGCCGAGGGCCGGTGCGGACGGCAGGCCGAGCCAGGCGCTCGAGAATCGTGGCGTAGACCCGGCGGAAGTCGACGACGGGCTTTAGGTCGCCGGCGTCGAGATCGGTCAGGCTGGGATAGGCGCCGAGAAGGCCGGGCTTGACTGCCGGGCCGGCCAGAAGCACCGGACCGGCGGCGCCGTGATCGGTGCCACCCGAGCCGTTCTCTTGCACCCGGCGGCCGAACTCGCTGAATGAAAGTACCAGCACGCGGTCGGCCAGCTTCGCGTTGCCAAGGTCGTCGAGAAACGCCTTCAAGGCCCCCGAAAGCTCGCCGAGCAGGTCGTAGTGCGTTCCAAGCTGCTGCGAGTGCGTATCGTATCCCGGCTGCGACGTGTAGAAGACCCGCGAGTCGTATCCTCCCTTGATCAGGCGGGCGACCAGCTTCAGGTGGTTCGCCAGGTCGGAATCAGGGTAGCGGGCCGATGACGATTGGTCCTTGGCCAGTTCGACCAGCCGGTCACTCGCAGCGTAGGCGTTGAGCGTGCTCCGCCGGACAAACGCTAAGAGGTCGTCGCCAGTGCTAGAAAGGTTCGGGCGCAGAACGGCTGAGTCGAGCGTCAGGTCTTCGAGCCGTTCCAGGCTCGATGCCACGGACCGCCGGCTCGCGAATCGCCGCCGGGATCGCACCGGCGCCCACGAACAACGAAGAGGCGCCCGGGGTCGAGTCGAAGCTTCGGCCCAGCCAGCCGGGGCCGCCTTGTTCTTCCTCGTCAAGACGTGCCGTATGCCAGATCGCCATGCTGGCGAAGTGCGACCGATTGGGGTTCGGATAACCGACGCCCGGAACGATGCCGAGCCGGCCCGATTCCAGCAGCTTGCCCGCCTGGTCCATCGCCGGATGCAGGCCAATACCGTCAGACACCTTGATCAGGTTGTTCTTTGCGAGCCTCAAGCTCTTGCGATTCTTGGCATACAGGACGTCGCCGTACGGCACGACCGTGTTGAGGCCGTCGTTGCCGCCGTCGAGCTGAATCACAACGAGGACCCGCCCGTCTCGCTCGGCCGTGGCGGCACGCGCGCTCCGCCGATCTTCCCGCGGCATAGTTGTCCAGCACGCCGGGAATGTGCAGCGGAATCCCCGCTCCCATCAGCACATATCCCACGCCCGCAAGCATCGCCCCGTAAATCGAAGCCAGGTGCGGAAGCTGCACTTTCTCCAGGAAATTCACGCCAATTTTGTTCAGATGTCCCTGCCGCGCAAGAAAGACTTCCACAAAGTTGCTTACCATCAGCAACTCAACCAGCTTGCGCGAATCCGACCGCTGGTGCATCGGGCACGGTTGGATACGGAGCGCCATCCGCCTTTCCTCCAGGCACGAAGTACTCGTTCCAGATGCGCTTCGCCGTCTCCGGAAACGGAAACGCATCGAAGCCCCGGCGCATGTGCCCGCCATCGTC
>CAWHKI010000290.1:0-49733 GCA_963829765.1 uncultured Isosphaeraceae bacterium
ACCGGTTTCAACAATACTTCATCAGCTTCTGGAGTGTGCCTCGATGACGCGCAGCAAGTCGAGATTTTTGGTGGTGGCGATGGCGAGTCGGCATCATCTTGCTCACGGTTTCCACAAAGACAATCGCCGCGGGCCTCGAGTTCGAACGCGACCGACAGCGCTTCGCAAGGACCAAGGCGCCGCCGATCCCTGGTTATTAGAGCGGCTCCCGGAGCTGGTTTCCCTGTACACTCATTTGCACACTCACCCCGAATTGTCGCGACAAGAGGTCGAAACGTCGAAGCGGATCGCCGAGGAGCTGAGAAAAGCCGGCGCCCTCGTGACGGCGAACGTAGGCCGGCTGGGCGTCGTGGGCCTTTTGAAAAATGGCGACGGGCCGGTTGTGCTGGTTCGCACGGACATGGATGCCCTGCCGGTCGTGGAAGAGACCGGCTTGGCTTACGCCAGCAAGGTGACGGCGCGTGACAAGTCGGGCCGTGAAGTCGGCGTGATGCACGCCTGCGGGCACGACATCCACATGAGCAGCTTCATCGGCACCGCCCGCTGGCTGGCGGAACATCGAGACCGGTGGTCGGGGACTGTCGTCATGGTCGCTCAACCCGCCGAGGAGGCCGTCGACGGCGCCCGGGCGATGCTCGATGACGGGCTTTATTCCCGGTTCCCGAAGCCCGACTTTGCATTGGCTTTGCACTGCCGGCCCGACCAGCCGTTCGGAACGGTGAGTTACTGCGCGGGGCCGGCCTCGCAAGCTCGACCTCGATTGCCATTACCATTCGCGGCAAAGGGGGCCACGGCGCCTGGCCGCACCGCACGGTAGACCCGATCGTGCTGGCGGCGCTCGTGATCGTCGACATGCAGACGATCGTCAGCCGCGAGATCGATCCCAGCGAGCCGGCGGTCGTCACGGTCGGCTCGATTCATGGGGGTACGAAGCACAATATCATTCCCGATGAAGTCAAGCTCCAACTGACGCTGCGCTCTTTCAGTGAACCTGTCCGCCAGCAGTTGATCGCGGGCATCAAGCGCCGCACGGCGGCACTTGCAGCAGCGCACCAAGCCCCCGAGCCGACCGTGGACGTCGAGGAAAGCACGCCGCCGACGATCAATACGCCGTCACTGGTCGAAAAAGTCGTGCCGGCCTTCATCGAGGTCTTGGGCTCGACCAATGTCAATCCCGCTAAGCCGGTCATGGGGGCCGAAGACTTTTGCCTCTACAGTGAAGGGAACGTACCGATCTGCATGTTCTGGCTGGGCACGCTCAGCCCCGAGCGGCTGGCCGCGGCCGCGGCGAAGGGCGAAACGGTGCCGGCGCTCCACTCCGCGAAATACTATCCGGAACCCGGCCCCAGCATCGCCACTGGTGTTCGCGCCATGACGGCCGCGGTCGTCAAGCTCTTGGCTCCCAAGCATTGAATGAACAATCAAATCGGTAGTTCCATCATGAAATCGAGACGCTGTGATTACAAAGCCCGGGCCGGCTTCCCCTCGCTTTTGTGGGGACTGGCGTACGTTGTCTTGGCCATTTCGCCGATGTTTGCAACGAGCGGCATGGTGGTCGCGGTGTCGAATGATGATGCATACATCGTCACCCCACCTGGTTTCACCAGGCCCGGCCTGGTGAAAGTGGCATCGGGAGAGCGATCGGGGCGACTTCGTTTGCAGGTGCGCGATCGTGGAACAGGAGGGCTGACCGCATGTCGGCTCAATGTCGTCGGGCCGGACGGAAACTTCTACCAGCCTTTGCCAGATCGGCTCAGTCCCTACCGTCTCAACGGTCAGTGGCCGGCGACCGGTAAAGGAAACCGCGAAGGTAAAGCGCCGATCCGATATTTCGGGCGGTTCTTCTACAGTACGGGCGATGTTGATGTCGCCGTCCCCGCGGGTTCTGTACGTATCGAGGTGTGGAAAGGCTTCGAGTACCATCCCGTCACCAAGACCATCCCAATCGCCGCGGGGGAAACAAAGCACGAAACAATCCAGCTCCAGCGCACCGTGCCGATGGCGGCACACGGTTATTATTCCGGTGATTGCCACTTGCATTTTCCGCGACAGACCGCGGCCGACGACCAGGTCATCCTTGATCTGCTGGAGGCTGAGGATATCCACTTCGGCTCAATCTTGGCGTATAACGAGCCGGCGGGTCGCTATTCGGGAACGATGGCATCGATGGGGGCACCGCAGCTCCGCGGCCTGGGACAGGCGTCCACACTGCGCCGCGCCACGACCTGGATCGCCTCCGGCCAAGAGTATCGTAGCTCAACCTACGGGCATCTCAATCTTTACGGGACCGACGAGCTCGTGCTCAAAGGGCAGAAGGCCAACGCCAATGATTGGCCGCTTTACGGCCAAATTGGCCGTGACATCAGGCGGCTGGGAGGCTTCTCCATTTATGCGCACGGCGGATATGGCCAGGCCATTTACTCGGATTTCGTCCAGCGGAACGTTGACGCCGTGGAACTCCTTCAGTTTGGCGTTTACCGAGGAATCGAGCTTGACGACTGGTATCGCATCCTCAATATCGGCTATCGATTTCCGTGCGTGGGGGCCAGCGACTATCCTGCCTGCCGCAAGCTGGGTGATTGCCAGACCTATGTGCACTTGGAGCAAGAACCGGCCTTCTCCGCGTGGTTGAAGGGTGCCACCCAGGGAAGAAGTTTCGTCACGACGGGGCCTCTCTTGCTCTTGGAGGTGGATGGGAAGCCGCCGGGGGCGATCATTCGGAAATCGGGCACGGGGCTGCACGCGGTTCATGTGAAAATCCGAGTCCGAAGCGAGGTCGCGCCGGTTCAGAACGTCAGGCTCATTGTCAGCGGCAAAATCGTTGTCGATGACGCCGTGCCGCCTGGCTCGGGTCAGGGGCAGTGGATCGAGCTGGAGCGAGATATCGACATCAACGAGTCTTCCTGGATCGCGGCGAGAGCGTCCGGGAAGGCCCCTTCCGGCGCTCCGGACGCCGAGGCCCATACCAACCCCGTTTACGTCCACTTAAACGGTAAGGCGCCCTACGACCGAGATTCACTCGATCAGTCTGGTCGCCCGGCTCGATCAGCAGATGGCCGTCCACCGCAAACGGAGCTTCGCCGAAAAGGCACGAGTGCTCGACGACTTTCAAAAGTCACGCGACATTTTGCTGCGCATTCGCAATACAGGGGGATTGCCCGCTGATGGCGTTCCTGACGATTGGATCGAAGACGTGACGGCGGTTGCGATCGACCCCAGCCGGCGGACACACACCGATGAAGAGCTAACGCGGTTCCTCCAACCGCTACCGGCCAAGCCACCGGATGAATCCTTGAAGACATTTGAGCTGACGGACGGTTTTCGGATGGAGCTGGTCGCGGCCGAGCCATTAGTGCAGAGCCCGGTGGCCGCGGCATTCGACGCTGACGGCAACCTCTTTGTCGCCGAGATGCGCGATTATCCTTACAAGCCAAAGCCCGGTCGTACGCCGCTGGGCACGGTTCGATTGCTGCGAGACTCCGATGGCGACGGCCGGTTCGACCGGAGCGACGTGTTTGCGGATGGTCTTCTTTGGGCCGCGGGCATCGCCCCGTGGAAGGGGGGGATCTTCGTCACGGCCCCGCCCGACATTTGGTACTTCAAAGACACCGACAACGATGGCAAAGCGGACGTACTCAAGAAGGTCTTTACGGGGTTCGGGACTCAGAACCAGCAGGCGATGGTCAACAACCTGACTTGGGGGCTCGATCATTGGATCTACGGTGCCAGCGGCGGCAACGGAGGGGTGATTCGCGCCGTCGGAAGTCCACACGGCCCCGGGGTTTCCGTCGAGCACAACGATTTTCGGTTTGATCCCGTCACTGACAGCTTCGAGCCAGTCAATGGTACGAATCAATTTGGCAATACGTTTGACGACTGGGGAAATCGGTTCATCTGCAATGAGTCGCAGCCCCTTATTCAAGCGGTGCTTCCCCGGCAAGAGCTGGCGCGAAACCCGTTTCTGACAATTCCATCGTCGGTCAATAACATCCTCGGTGGGGCCGTGCCCATCTTTCGCATCAGCCCTATCGAGCGCTGGCGTCAAATCCGGTCGAGTCGTCGCGTCGCCCATGGTGCGCGATCCGCCGAAGCGGCCGGCGCGAGCCACCACGTCGTCGATGCCGGCGCGGGTGTGACGATTTACCGCGGCAGTGCCTACCCCGCAGAGTATTACGGGAATGCCTTCGTCGGCGATGCTCAGAACAATCTGGTCCATCGGCGGATATTGATTCCTGATGGTCCCACGTTCCAGGCGATCCGCGGACCGCAGGAGCAAAGGTCTGAATTTGTCCGCTCTTCCGACAACTGGTTCCGGCCGGTGAATTTTGTGAACGCTCCGGATGGCACTCTTTATACCCTGGACATGAGCCGCGCGGTCATTGAAGCGATCCACATTCCCCTTGATGTGATGAAGCACCTCGATCTCAAGCAGGGGCGAGACCAAGGGCGTATCTACCGGATTGCTCCCCCAGGGTTCCATTTTATGCCCCCTCCTCATCTGAGCCAGGCCACGACACTCGAGCTTGTGAAAGCGCTTTCTCGTTCCGACGCTTGGTACCGCGACACGGCTCACCGCTTGATTTATGAACGCCAGGATCCCACGGCGATCAAGCCTTTGCGCGAGCTCATTCTGGCCTCCCAGGGCTCGCTCCCCCAGGTACGGGCCAATGCTCTTTGGTCGTTGGAGGGCCTCAAGGCTCTGCGCGACGAAGACATCATCCACGCATTGACGGACCCCGTAGCGCAGGTTCGCGCCCACGCCGTCCAGCTCATCGGCAAGCGGCTGCATCGCGCGCCGGCCTTGGTCGAAAAGCTCGTCCCGTTGGCGGCCGATGCCGATACGCGCGTTCGTTTTCAGGTGGCGCTGGCTTTGGGCGAGAGCGCCGACCCACGACTCGGCGACTTGCTCTTGGCCATTGCTCACAGAGATGCGACAAACCGCTGGGTTCGCGCGGCGGTGCTCAGCTCATGCGGTACCATGGCCCATCGACTGATCGTGGCACTCTGGCCGGATGTCAATTCGCCCGTACCGGAGACGGATGTCGCGTTACTCGAGCCGCTTGCCGAAATCGTGGGAGCGAGAAACAATCCCGCCGACATCACATCCGTCCTTGATCATCTGGCGGTCGCCTCGCGCCATCCATCACGTATTACGCTCCGTGAACGGTTAATCATGCGGCTGGCACGCGGGTTAAGGCGCTCAGGGGGCCAGCTTCTCGTCGACAGAGACGGTTCGAGGCCCGGCGCCGTCGTGATCTCGCAAATGATCTCGCGGGCCAAAGAAAAGGCCCTTGATAGCCAGTCCTCTGAAGTAGACAGAATGGAGGCGATCGATGCATTGAGCCTGCTGGCCCAAGCCGAGTCGCGTGCCATGCTTCTGGAACTGCTGAAGCCCAGTCAACCGAAGGGTGTTCAGATCGCCGCGGTCAAGGCCTTGGTTGGCGGGCCTTCGACGGACATCGCCGCGACGTTATTACCACGGCTCAAAGAATTCGAGCCGGCCGTGCGGGCCGCGGCGGTGAAGACATTATTGACGCGGCCAAGTTGGACGAAGGAGCTGCTGGAAGCCATGGCTCGAAACCAGCCTTCGACGGGAATCACCCCCGCTCTGGTTGAGCTCGCGGATCGCGCGCCGCTCATGAAGCACAGTGATAGCGCCATCGCGCAGGCTCGCGCAATCCGTCTTCGCGCGGACGGCACCGACTCCCCGTGTTCAGGTGATCGGCGAGTACATGAAAGCGCTCGGGCAAGAGGGCACCGCGGCGCGCGGTGCCAAGGTGTTCGAGCGCGAGTGCATGGCCTGCCACCAAGTCGGCAGTCGAGGGATTGCCCTGGGCCCTGACTTGACCGGCTCTCCCTCACGCGACTCGGCCTCGCTTCTGGCCAATATCCTTGATCCCAATGCCAACGCTCCGCCCAACTTTGTTCAATATCTCGTGATCGATAAGGACGGCCGGAGTTATACAGGTATGATCACGGCGGAAACAGCCACGAGCCTCACCCTACGTCGAGGAGGGGGTGCCGAGGATACCATCCTTCGTGCCCGAATTGACGAGATGACCAGCACGGGGCTATCGCTCATGCCCGAGGGACTGGAGAAAACAATCTCGAAAGCAGAGATGGCTGATCTCGTCGCGTTCCTGCGAGCATCGCACCGCGGCGGTGACGAGGAAGGCCCTTCCACGGGCCGCCCCCGGACACTGGATATCGGGACTTTGCCAGGTCTCATCGAACCCGATAACTGACCTGGTTATGATGGAAGCCGGTGCACCAACCCGTTGATCCCACTCACTTCGCGGAGACCAAGATGATTGATCTCATTAAAAAAGCACTTTTCACAGGCGTCGGAATGGCTGTCTTGACTAAGGAAAAGGCCGAAGAGCTTGTCAAAGAGCTAACCCAGCAAGCCAAGCTTTCAGAGCAGGAAGGCAAGGACCTCGTCGACGGGCTGTTGAAACAGTCGGAGGAGGCGCGTATCGAGTTTCAAGCCAAGGTCGATGAAGCGGTACTCTCGGTCGTTAAACGGCTCAACCTAGCCTCCAAAGATGAGGTCGAGAGCCTGCGCACGAAGCTCGATGAGCTATCAGCCAAGTACAGCGGGTCAGCTTCGGCGAATACCGCCGATCAGGCCCGGTAACGACCGCTCAACTCGATGTCCGTGCCACTTCGGCCAGTGCGCACGGACATCGGATCAGCCTTCGAATTCACTTCGGTTCATCGAAAGAATCGGCGGGTGCTTTGTCGAGGACTTTGAACTCGCTGATTTCTTGAACGATGTATTTCTCGCCGTCGCGCTTGCTCTCGACCTTGGTGGCTCTCTTGATTCCACCGAAGTCTTTGTAGCCGGTGTACGTCGTCTCCTGGAGGAATTCCGAGCCGTCGAAGCCGACAACTTTCGCTTCCAACTTGACGGGTAGTCCGCTCTCTTTATCGAGGAGAAGCTTGAAGTCTTTGCCATCGGGCCCGGTCACTTTCAGGACAACCGCCGGCTTGTCGCCGACCTTCTCATCCGCGGCCGTCTCGATTTTGAAATCCTTTCCCTTCAAGAGCGGAAGCAGAATGGACGGGACGACTTCGAGATAGACCGTTCGCTTCGCGTTGGCGATACCGTCTTCGTCCAATTCCGAGTTATCTTCACCAAATTTTCGCCAGCCCTTGGCGCCCTTGAGAATGATCATTCCCTTGACGTTATCGCCATTGAATTCGCCTTCAAACACAAAACGCTGATGATCGAGACCGTGCACGGTCTGCTCAACTTTGACGTCGTGATCTTCGCCGTTGAAGCTGACCGTACCCTTGGACTTGGTGATGTACGTCCCGGCCTTGGCAAGCTTCGCTTCGCCTCCCAGGGCCTTGATGCCCTTTTCGATGACGGCTTTCGCGTCCTTTTCGTCAGCCCGACTCCACGTGGCAGCGCCTAAAGTTAGCGCGACCAGAGACGACACATACAGGAACGGTTTCATGAATTTTCCTCACTTTGAATAGGTTATTGCTGGACGTGGAAAGCCCCCGCCGAGCGGTTCAAACGATTTTCACTGAATATGGCAGAATAGCCAGCCGTACGGGAAAATTCAAGAAGACACGGAACCGATCAGCACGTCGCGCCAAAACGACGGCACGGCTTCCCAGGCAGATAGATAAGTTGGTTCCAGCGGCAATGGGATATAAACCTCCGATGTTAGGAACGACGGCATTTCCGGCAAACAAAAACCGACGGCCGTCGGTTGCACGAACGCTTCGGGGACAGAACCGCCGATGTACGAGGCGAGTGTCAGCGGCGTGTCCGGTGGCAAAACGAAATCGTTGTCGGTGAATTCGTCCCAGATGGCCTTGTGTATGCCCTGGGGGTCGCGCGAGCCGCGTGGGAACAAATCGACAATCACCAGGTGAATGCCCATCCGCAGGACTGATGCGGCCTTGTCGACAAAGGCACGCAGGCTGTGACGCGAGGACTTGTTGCCGGGTGACACGATTTCGATCATGGCGATAATCTGGTGTCTGCTGATGTGTCGGATCACGATTGTCTTGGCTTTGGCCGCGTAAAGGTCCCGCTCGGCGCGAACTCGAAAATGAACCTTCGGCGGAGTGACGGCGAGGGCGACCCCACCCGCCGGCTCGTTTGCGACCGCGGTGCCAATACCGGGGTGTTGCAGCGTGAGGACGTCAGGTCCAAGTCCCCCGGCGATTTGCTCTGCAAGGGCGTAGTAATCGGGCGGCAGCAAGCCCCGATTCAAAGCCCGCGAAAGATCACCAATCCACTCGAGGTGAAAATGGTGAAAAATGCCTGCATCCACGCGAGTCCAGTCGTGAATCGGCACGAGTCTTTCCTCCCCCCTTGCACCATTGATTCCGGAACAACCTTCATTTTACCATCCCGACAAGCTTCTCGCACTAACCCGACGCGCCAGCGAGGGTTCCGGCAATGGAATCACCGGCTGGTACGCCGGTTCGGTAAGAACCCTCGCTGGCGCGTCGGGTTGATGTTATCGGAGACCCAGGCGCATGGGCAGGTCGCGACGGTCGGGTCGTTGCAACCGGTGGAGTTCAGCGCGAACTGTCAAAAAATCAAAACCGGCTCGCCCGGTAAGGCTTGGGGTCGAGGTGAGGTGAAATGCCCTCTACCAGCTCAGCGACCAGCTTGCCCGTGGCCGGCGCCATCGACAGGCCCAGCATGTTGTGGCCGGCGGCGATGATGACGTTTTCATACTTTGGACTGCGGTCGATGATCGGTAGGCTGTCGTAAGTCATCGGCCGCCAGCCGAACCACTCTTGCAGCACCGGATCGCAATACGGTTCCTGG
Organism: uncultured Isosphaeraceae bacterium; assembly: GCA_963829765.1. Lineage (GTDB taxonomy): Bacteria > Planctomycetota > Planctomycetia > Isosphaerales > Isosphaeraceae > CAWFRS01. The sequence goes on from CAWHKI010000290.1 coordinate 8,801, forward strand.
AGAAAGCCGGCCGCCCCGTCCTTCAGGAGCTGAAGACGCTCGGGGCGAATCGTCGAATCATAGCCGGCGAACTCCATGGTCGAGCCCAACCGGTAGCCCGACTTAAACGGCGTGACGGCCACGCGCGTCTCGGGAAAAATCAGCGGGATTTTGGGGCAGACGGTCGGCCGGGGCATCGTGAGGCTATATCCTTTGCCCGGCTGGATTGGGACGCGGCAGCCGAGATGATCGTTCAACAGGGGAGTCCAGGCACCGGCCGCGACGACGAAGATGTCGGCCCGGAACTCGCCCTGGACCGTTGCGGCGGCCAGGGCACGGCCGTTACGACTTTGAAAACCCTGGAATGCGCAGTTCTCCCGGATCGCTGTTCCACCGGCTTCAATCACGCGCCGCCAGGCTTGCATCAGCTTGTCGGGACGAAGGTGCGCATCGTCGTGATAATACCAGCCGCCCGCCAGTCCGGGCCGAAGCGCCGGCTCGAGCTCGCGCAGAGCATCGCCATCATATTCGTGTCCCGGGCAGTGGAAAGCCTCATCCATGAGCCGGTCCGTCGCCCTGTAAAGGGCCATTTGCTTTTTCGATCGATAGACAAACAAGAGCCCCCGCCTTTCGAATTCACAGTCGAGAGATTCTCGCTCGACCAGGTCCTGGTAGAGAGCCATCGACGAGAGAAGCAACGGTTGGATTCCATGGCCGGCCTCGATCATGTCGCGCTCATTGCATCGCCTGGCGAAATGGATCAGCCAAGACCACAAGGCCGGGTCCAGCCGCGGCTTGATCGCGAACGGAGAATTGCGCTGAAAAAGGCTTTTTATGCCCTTGGCGACCATCCCTGGCTCGGCCAGAGGCAGGACATGGCTGGGGCACACGAGGCCGCAATTGCCGTGCGAGCTGCCATGGCCGACTTGCCCACGCTCGACCAGCGTGACCCTCCAGCCGGCTCGCATGAGAAAATAGGCGCAGGCCGTGCCAATAACGCCACCACCGATCACGATCGCATGCCGCTTCTGGCAACTCGTCGTCATCGCCGAATACCCATCGCGAAAGGATCGGCCGGATCGACGATTAATGTCGACTCGGCATTGACATAAGCCGTCCCACGAATTCGCGGTCGCAAGCGGCCGTCCACAATTCGTGCCGAGCCCTCGAAGATGCTGCCGATGATGCTTTCTTGCCGCCAGACCTCGCCCTCGGGGAGCTTGCCGTCGGCGCTTAAGCACGCGAGCTTGGCACTCGTTCCCGTGCCGCAGGGGGAGCGGTCGTAGGCCTTACCGGGGCAAAGGACGAAATTCTTGCTGTGTGCGCCGGGGACGCTCGGAGGGCCGAAGAGTTCGATATGGTCGATCACTGCTCCTTCGGTCCCGCCGATCCCTTGCGCCTGAAGTGCTTGGCGAATTCGCCAGGTCACTTCGGTCAGCCGTGCCACGTTGGCCACACTGAGGGTCTCGCCATGGTCCTGCACGAGAAAGAACCAATTCCCTCCCCAGGCGACGTCTCCGAAATAGGTTCTCAACCCTGGCACAGTCACACTCACGTCCTTCGCGAGCCGATAGCTCTCGACGTTGTCGAGCGTCACTGTGTTCGAATCTTCAAGGGCGATCGTGATCACTCCGACGGGCGTCTCGAGCCGGTGGGCACCTGGCCCGATCCGACCCAGGTAGGCCAGTGCGACAGCCACGCCCATCATTCCGTGGCCGCACATGCCGAGATAACCGACATTATTGAAGAAAATCACTCCGGCCACGCAGCCGGGATCGACCGGCGGTAGCAAGATCGCGCCGACCATGACGTCAGACCCGCGCGGCTCGTTGACCACGGCCGAACGAAACGCGTCGTATCGGTCGCGGAAGAGGGCCAATCGCTCGGCGATGGTTCCGGTAACAAGCTCAGGCCCGCCCGCGATCACCACCCGGGTAGGCTCGCCACCGGTATGGGTGTCGACCACTGAGATACGCGATTGCAACTTCCGGCTCCTCCGTGCACGCACGCAGCGTTATGTCGAGGACTGATTGATTTTGGGACGGCTCGCGATTCCTCGCCTGATGACGGCCAGCACCCGCTCTCGCTCCTCGCCCACCAGTGGGAGTCGTGGCGCACGCACAAGTTCAGAACCAAGCCCGCACTCCTGCTGCGCCAGCTTGATGTACTGAACCAGCTTGACGTGAGTATCGAGGTGCAAAAGCGGCATGTACCAGCGATAAACCTCCCTCGCTTCGTCCCAACGCCCCGCCGTGGCAAGGTCCCACAGGAGCCGGTTTTCATGGGGGAACGCATTCACGAGGCCCGAAACCCAGCCCGTCGCTCCCAGCAGAATGCTCTCCAGGACGAGGTCGTCGACCCCGCAAAACAGGATGTAGCGATCGCCGCACAGATTCTTGAGGTCCGTGATTCGCCGCACATTCTCCGAGGACTCCTTGATCGCCACCAGATTGGCCTGGTCGGCCAGCTCGACAAACATCTCGGGAGTGATGTCCACCGAATACGATACCGGGTTGTTGTAGACCATGAACGGCAGGCTCGTCGACCGCGCGACGGCGCGGAAATGCGCCATCGTCTCGCGCGAATCAGACTTGTACACCATCGCTGGTAACACCATCAGGCCGTCGACACCAATCTTTTGCGCGTCAGCGGCGAACCGACACGCCAGCGACGTCGAACATTCGGCGACACCGCTGAGGACCGGCAACCGCCCCGCCACGTGTTTGACAGTCGCACGCAAGACGTCTAGCTTCTCTTCGTACAAGAGTGAGCAGTTCTCTCCGACAGTCCCTAACATGATCAATCCGCCGATGCCTGCATCGATCATCTTGTCGATGTGCACCATCGTCGACGGAACATCGAGCCCCTCGTCGAGTTGAAACTGCGTCGTGGCCGCCGCAAACACACCCCGCCACTGCGTGCTCATCTGATAACACCCCAACAGTTGACGTCAATCGCCGATGACAGGCGTGCCGATCACCCGCCGGACGCGCCACAGAACAAGCAGCGAACGGCTTCTGGGGCCGGTGTGAGCTGCACAAAAAGCACACCGCGGACGATCGAAATCAAGCCGGTCAGCCCCACGGAGACAGCCGAAATCTTCAACAGGTTACGCCGCGACGCGTGCGGGATCAAAGAACCGCCGGTGCCGGAAAGAATCATCAGCGGCCCCGTCCCGGCTCCGAAAATGCTCATCGTCAGCAGCCCCACCCAGATGCTGGCCGAGCTGCTCGCAAGGGCCAGATAGCCATAAACCAGGCCACAGGGAAGAAAGCCGGTCAGCACGCCGGCGATGAGCACGTGCCACAAACTCGGCGAGGCGAGGAATGGCCCCACGAACGTTCCCGCCAAGCAGACCGAACCTCCGCCCGCGAGCTTTGGCCAGTATCTCCGCGGCACCATGCCCAGGGTCAGCATGCTCTGGCCCACCAGCAATACTCCAGCCAATAGACAAAGAGTGGCTTGGATATTGATCCAAAGGCTTGCTCTAGCGGCGATCCACAACCCGCCATAGCCGGCGACGAGTCCGAAGAACGAATAGGTAAAGATGCGCCCGGCTGTATAGATGAGTTGCCGGCGGATGTTCGAGGCGAACCCCACTCGAGCCGATTCCGATGCTGACGGCAAACCCGCCGCACATGCCGATGCAATGGGCCGAGCCGAGCAGGCCACCGAGAAAAACCAACGGCAGCTCAATCATCGCACGCCAGCCTCCAGGGCAGTCGGTCGACAGGGCAGAGCCTGCCCTTCAGTCGCGAGCAATGGGTACGTAAAGGGGCTCATGCCGGCGGAGTGGGGCAACGCCGTAAGGGACGAGGCTTTAGCGGCCTCAAGATGAACCTCGAACGGCCGCCCCAGCCGTAGCGAATTGATGGTTACCAGGAAGCCGCTCGCGACCATGAGAAACGCAGCCAGCGCCGGGTTGAGCCAGCCCATGGCCGCGCAGGCAACGCCCAGGCCGTTGTAGCCGAACGCCCAGATGAGGTTCCAGCGAATGACGCGCCGGGTTCGTCTGGCAAGCTCGATGCTCCAGGGAATCCGGCTGAGGTCGTCCCCCAAGAGGCAAATCGAAGCGGACTCGCGCGACAGGTCGGTCCCGCAGCCCAGCGCGATGCCGACGTCGCTGGCGGAAAGGGCGGGGGCGTCGTTGATCCCGTCCCCCACCATGGCGACCGGTCCTACAGTCCGTCGAGCCCGCTCGATCGCGTCGACTTTCTCAGCCGGCATCAGCTCGGCCTCGACGCCACCCCGAGTTCCTGCGCGATGATTTGCCGCGGGCGGCGTGATCGCCCGTGAGCACGGCGACATCCAGCGCTCGCTCGAGTCAGCCAGTGGATCACATCGCAGGCGCGGGCCGCCATAGTTCGTGAAAACAAACAGGCCACGCGCCAAACCGTCCCAACCGATCAGGCTCACCGCCAGCCCTCGCGACTCGGCATCCTCGACCGCCGAGGAGAGGACGGGCCTATACGAAAGCCTTCTGTCTTCAATAGCCGGCTACTCCCCAGCAAGATCGGCGATTGCGAGGCCGGCGGGCTGCCGATGACACCGAGGCCGGGAACGACTCGGAGATCCCAGGAGCCTCGGCCTCGGTATCGACCTGACGAGCCCTGGCGAACTCGACGATGGCATGGGACATGGCGTGGGACGAAGCCGCCGCCAGATTCGCGGCGTTTGACATGAGCTTGATCTCAATCATCCGGCTGCTCGACGACACACGGCCGCGACGGCCGCCGAGCCCACGTCAGGGTTCCGGTCTTGTCAAAGCGAATCGCGGCGATGTCGGCCAGGCGCTCGAGGGCCTCACCACTCCGGAACAAGACTCGTTGGCCCGCTGCGTTGCCGAGAGCACTCCACACCGCCAAAGGCGCGGCCAGCCCCAGAGCGCACGGACAGGCGATCAAGCGTGACCGCCAGGCCCGCCCAAAGGCCGTGCTCCAGAGAACCAAGCGCCCAGTGCGTCACGAAGGCCAGCAAAGCGATCGCCGAGACGACCGGAACAAATCGGCTGGCGACCCGTTCGGCCAGCCTCTGGTAATGTCCCTTCGATTCCCGCGCCAGCGTGACCATCTCGACCACCCGGGCCAGCGTTCCCTTGTCGCCGACCTCGGTCAGTTGAATGGTCAGATCACCATCGAGGTTGAGCGTGCCACCCAGGATGCGATCACCTTGCTCCTTGAGCACCGGAGTGCTCTCGCCCGTCAAAACCTGCTCGTCGACGAGCCCGCGATGCTGAACGACGCAACCGTCGACCGGGAAACGCTCGCCGGGCAACACCCTCACCCGGTCATTAATCTGGATCTCCTCGCTGCGGAACCATCTGCTCTTGCCCGTCACGGACCCGCCTCACCCGGTCGGGCAGGAGCTTGGTAAGAGCGTCGAGCGAAGCGTTGGCCTTAAGTTTACCGGTGGCTTCCAGCCAGCGCCCCAGGGTCGTCATGACCAGGATCACGCAGCCGACCTCGAAGTAAACGCCACCGTGACCGCGAAACACGGAGAGAAACGAAATCGCGAACGAGGCGGCAACGCCTGATGCCAGCAACCAGTCTGTCGACAAGACTCCTTGGCGAAGCCCGATCCACGCGTGCTCGAAGAGGGGAACCCCAGTAACAAAAGAACCGGAGTCGAGAAAATCAAGGCGAGATAGCGAAAAAGCCCGTTGAGATCGTCGCCAGGCTTCCGGGCGGCTCGACGGCCCCGTAGATGTCAGTTGTCCAGAGCGCCATCGTGAACGCGATGACATTCATTGTGAAGAAGACGGACAGGCCGAGCCGCGCGAGCATGGTGCGCGACAGGCCATCCTCGCCCTTTTCGTCGACAATCGTCGCCGCGATCCGGCATCCCAGGCAGCAGTAGTAGGCTTGATGCTCGTCCGGCGGTTCCGTGACACCGCCCCACCAGCGCTCCGGCAGAGGGAGCTGGCAATAATCGCAGACGTCGTGGCGGAGCAGGGGGGTCATGGCGGCGCGGTAAGTTCGGTCTGGAGCGCAGGAAGGAGCCAGGTGACGACGTAGGCGATCGCGCCGCACCAGAACACAATCCAGATCGCCCTCACGAACCACGGGATCGCGTTACCCGTGTAGTCATGATACGCGTTTTCTTCTTCGGCAGTCGTTTTCTCAACAACCTGGGCCATGCCGCGGCTCCTCAATACCAGTGGAGGTCTTCACCGTCTTCGACGTCAAGCTTGCGTTCGTTTTCGAGCATCACGTACTTGGGCCGTTCAATATCCCGGAACATCCCGTGGCAGATCGCCCAGCAAAACAGGAAGAAGAAACCAAGGCTCGCCAGCAAATAGTTCACGATCGGCGTGATGGCGAAGACACCGTCGACCTCGCCACGATAGATCATGAGGAACTCTCGGAACTTGTTGGCGAAGCCGAGAAAGCTCGGGATCAGGATGACCGCCGCGAAGACAATGGTGGTGATCACTTGCGATCGGCGGGTCGTCACGTGTGCGAAAGAGTTCTCGCTCATTACTTGGCCTCTTTCTTCTGGGCCGCGAGGCTGGCGACAGGCGACGGCTGGTAGTCTTCATAATAAGGATAGCTTTCGAGCCACGATCCCAGCCACTGGACGTAAGTCATCAGGGCAAGACCTCTTTTCGTCGGTTTCTCCGGCGAGCCATTGAAAAACCACGGGTACTCGGGCATCGGCGAACCTTCCGAGACCAGGGTCGGCTGAAAGAAATGAGCGGCGTGCCAGTCGTTGGAGTGCCGGCCTCCTTCGCGGCTTAAGTCGGGGCCGACTCGCCTGGTCCCGAACATTACGGGACGTTGCAGCTCGTTCTGATATTCCTCGGTCTTGGAAACCGGACCCCAGCGGCGATCTTCATTGGAGACCGGCCGGACGAACTGGCTGTGGCAATGCCAGCAGCCCTCGGCGACGTAAGTCTTCCGGCCCAACCGAAGCGCTGCGCGGCAGTTCTCATTCAGCCATTTCTCGCGGTCGGCCGTCTCCACCGGCGCGCGGCCGTAGGCCGCGGTAAAGCTGTCCGGAAAACGGCGGGCCAGGTCTTCAAACTGATAACGCAGGTTGCCGTTCTTCTCGAGCAATTGCTCGACGGTTTGCTCGGGCAGATGGCGATACATCATCACGGGCAAGACCGCATTCGACAAAAACGCGAGTGCGAAAAACCCTAGCCCGGCGATGACGAATACGCCCGTTTTAGTCTCCAGCATGGAACAAAAACCCTCTCGACTTCAGGCGCTGACAGCCAGTTCACGCTGGCCCACGCGGGCCGACGCCCACGTCGCGGCGATATTAAAGATAAATACGATGAGCCCGCTAAACATCAAGAGCCCCGCCACCAGCCGCACGAGCCAGTAGGGGATAGACAGTTCGGTTGACACGTCCCATGGCATGAGTGAAGACCACGACAGCCCTTGAAATACGCCCAGCACGATCAAGTCAGCCGACATCACGAGGATGCCAATGGTCGAGAGCCAGTAATGCCATTCGAGGAGCTGTTGGCTGTACCAGGGCGCCTTCAAGAGCCGCGGAATCAAGTAAGTCATGACGCCTAAGAGCCACATGGCGAATACACCAAACATCACCATGTGAGCATGCCCGACTACCCAGTCGGTAAAATGGATGAGCGCCTGAAACGTGAGCGTCGTTTGGAACGCGCACTGCAAACATGTCAAGAAATAAAAGGCCATGCCGGTATAAAGCCAACGGATGGGTATGTTCGTGACCAGGGCCTTTTCAGACCCCCACATAGTCGCGATGAAATTAATGATCACCGTGGTGACGACCAGCTCCACGGCGATCGTGGAAATGATCGCCCCGTACTGAAGGAACATCGGGATCGGCGTGTAAAGGAAATGGTGGATGCCGGTGAGTGGATAAAAGAACGCCAGTCCCCAGAAGCCGACCAATGAAAGCCCGTGGCTCCAGATGGGCTTCTTGAGCATGATTGGCACGAAGTAGTACACCATGCCCCAGCCGAGCGGCGTCACGAAGAGCCCGACCAGGTCGTGAATGAAGAGGCCGCCGACCGCGCCGGCGCTCGTGCCAGACACGAAATATTGGGGGATGAAGTTGCCCATCGCGTAGGTGAGAAAGGTCCACACCAGCGCAGCCGAAAAATACCATAAGGACACATAGAGCGGACCGCTGGTTTTGGCGATCGGCGCCCCGAAATTGATGGCGACGAGCAACAGCCCGGCCAGGGCGATCGGGTCGATCCAGACCGGCGTCTCGCCCCATTCCAATCCTTGTGCTTCGCCGAACAGGATGCCGATGGCCGTCGCGATCACGACCGCTTGCCATGCGAAGAAGATGGCATAAGAGAGCCGGCGGTCGAAAACCGGCTTCAAAGTCAGGCGCGGTACGGCCCATTGCAGCATTCCCAGAAATCCGTTGGCGAGGAAGCCATAGGCGATGGCGTTGGTGTGGATCATTCGCCAACGGCCCGGCGAGAGTAACTCGATCCCTTTAAAGGGATTCATCCGTGTCAACTGAACCCCCATCAACAGGCCGCCCAGCATCGACGCGAACATAAACGTGAGTGCGGCTACGAAGTACCATAACACCAATCGTTCATCGACCAGGTCTTCGTGGCGCGGTAGTTCCTTTTCCAAGATTGTTTCCCTCATTTTCAAGCAGGCTTTCGATCTCGTTCCCTTTTGTAGGGCGTATACTCGCCTAGCGGATACAAGAGCGCGATGGTCCATCCGAACACGAGATGAGTCGCCGCCGCGACCCACCACGGCAAGTAACTGGGATTGGTGATCCAGTTTCCCGGATCACCGCCGATCAAGAGCGGCTGCAACCACGACAATACGGCGTAGAAATTGAAGCCCCAAATGGCCAACGACACAACGGCCGCCACGGCAAGCCGAGCGATCAAGCCCCCCTTGGCCGCGAATCGGGTCACGGCCAAATAGACCGGAATTCCCAGGAGCATTCCGGTTGCCAAATACAGGCAGCAGCCGATGGCCAGAATGACCGCGTTAGTCACGGCGTACCCGCTCTGACCCGAGGCGTTGAGCTCCAGGGCCTTTTCACCGAGCGGAAAGGTAAGATAAATGCGGATCAACTCGAGTGAGGTCTTGCCAGCAAAGGGGGCGCAGATGACGTTGAAAAGCAGGCTCGCGACGGCGCCGAATATTCCCAGCATGAAGCCGGCCGTCGCATAATAGGCCGTGTAATAGCCCGAGTCACGCCAATCTTGATCGGGCTCGCCCGCGGCGATCTCCGCTTCGAGTTCACTGATCCGAGCTCGAAGCCGTTCGATCTCTTGTCGTTTGATTTTGACTTCCATCGGCGGATACACCAGCTAACGTTGGGTCACATTGTGAACAGGCTTGGTGGAAAGCACGTTTTTAAAAGCCGACGTAACCGCCGACGCGGTGGCGGCAGCCGGCTTCACCCCCGGCAAGGGCTTCAAGATACCGTTCTCGAGCAGCCCGGCGTCGGGAATCTTGCCAGACCTGCGCGAGTCGGCGATCGTGAGCACATATCCGACCAGGCTCCAGATCGTCTCCGGCTCTTTCTGCAGCGCGGCGTGGAACGACGGCATCGGCGTCCCGTTGATGCCGGCGTCGATGTGGCGAAAGATGTCGAGCGGTTCGGTCCCGCCGCGGAGCATTCCCGAGGTCAGGTCGGCCGCCTTGGTGGGGTTGCCCCAGGCGTCGACGCCCACGTTCGTCGCCATCTGGCCGCGTCCGTCGTCGCCATGGCATTGGGCGCAACCGACCGTCATGAAAGCCTTTCTTCCCCGTTCGACGTCCGCGGCGGTGAATTGCGGCGTCGGGGTCGTCGGATAGACAACCTGTCCGCGAGCCTGGTTCCACCGGCTCATCACCGTCGCGACCAATTCCGGGACTCGCGCCGACGGCAGCGACTCGTTGAACTCGGCCTCGTCGGCAAGCTGCGATTCCAGCTCGCCGCGGTGAGTCAACGTCAACACGTAGTCGACAACCGCGTCGAGGTCCTTGGCTGGCAACAAGGCAAACGACGGCATGGACGTCCCGCGAATCCCCCGCTTCACCGTCCGGACAATGTCATCGCGCAGCGGCTTTGCGCCGTACAGGGTCGATGTAAACTTGAAAATCCCGGGCCGATAGTCGCGCGGCTTCGGCACCATGAACACGGCGGCCGGCCCGTTGCCATCGCCCGTGACGCCGTGGCAGGCAGCGCAGTATCTCGAGTAGACCGCTGAACCATGCTTCAGATGGGTTGAAGTGACCCGATTGCTGCCGAGAAGGATGGGGGCCTTCGGCGTACCACATTGGTCAAGCAGGATACCCCGCACTTGCTTTTGCAACTCGGGCTTGAGTTTCTGAACCGCTTGGCTCGACACATAGCCGACATCGGTCGGACGGCGCAGCCGCCGACAACGCCGGTCAACACTGTTACAAAGGCCGTAGACCAAAATTTCACTTTGAGTCCCTGTCGTGTTCAATCGACGCCGAATGCCCGTATCGGTTCTTGCGAATCGACCGATGGCCCGATTAAGGAATGCAACCCATCTACGTCGCTGCCAGTTAGTCTGTCAAGTACAAAGATGAAAAGGTTAAGCTTAGCGTGCCTTCGATGGTACGCTCAAGGGGCCTGCACACGGAGACTTCCTGATGGAGAAGGTTGGGCAGGAAAGGTCAATGCAGGCGGCCGTGGCACCGGTTCCGAGCCCGAGTGCCGGGCTGAGTCGCAAGCCGTTGCCGGCCTTGGGCTGGCGCACCTGGCTGATTGCGATTTCGTTGGCCTTGATCGTCATGTACGCCTTCCTACCGACACTGGATAATGGCTTCCAGGCAGGCTGGGACGACGATGAAAACTTCCTCGACAACCCCTATTTCCGTGGTCTGGGCACAGCCCAGTTCAAGTGGGCCTGGACGACATTTTGGGTCGGCGCTTACCAGCCGCTGGCGTGGTTGCTCTTCGAGTGCAATATGTCTTCTGCCAACTCGACCCACGAGGTTACCACCTCACCAGTCTGCTCCTCCAAGTTGTCGACGCCTTGGTGCTGTATGTCTTGACGGTGGCCTTGCTCGTCCGCTGCCGGACCGATTCCTGCCTCGAGAGCCCGTGGATTTGCTCCTTAAGCGCCGGCCTGGCGACCGCTCTGTTCGCGGTGCACCCCCTGCGCGTTGAGGCCGTGGCCTGGGCCTCCTGCCAACCGTATCTACCGTGCATCCTGTTCTCCATGTTGGCGGTTCTCGCCTATCTCCGTGCTTTCCGGACCAGTTCAACCCCGCGGTGGGGTTGGCTGGCGGGCTCGTTCCTCCTGTTCGTGGCAGCCATGTTGTTCAAGGCGGCGGCGGTCAGCCTGCCCGCGGTGCTCGTGATTCTGGATGTTTACCCACTGCGGCGATTTCCGGACGGGACCGGACGATGGTTCGGGGCATCGGCGCGGAGAGCCTTGTTAGAGAAGGTCCCGTTTCTGATGGTGAGTCTTGTCTTCATGGGTCTCGCGATCGCGGCCAAGCCGCACTCACGGTTCCCGCTTGAGCATTACGACGCCTGGGAAGGCATTGCCCAGGCGTGCTACGGGATCTGGTTTTACATCGTGAAGACGGTGTTACCGCAGGACCTCATCGCCTTTTACCCGATACCCAGTGAGCTGACTTGGCGCGCGCTCCCGTTCACTTTGAGCATCCTCGGCACGGTCTCGATGACCGCTGGCTTGTTTCTCGTGCGCCGGCGCTGGCCTGGACTGTTGGCGGGCTGGCTGAGTTACCTGGTGATCCTGGCTCCCAACTCGGGCATCGTTCGGATCAGCGACCAGATTACCGCCGATCGCTACAGTTACATGTCCATGCTGAGCTCGGTGATGCTGGCGGCCACCGGTTTCTGCTGGCTCTGGCGGATTCCCTCGCGGTGGCATCCGGCCGTCATAGGGATGATCGTGATTGGCCTCGGAGTGCTTCTGGCTCTGCTCCCACTGACGCGAAAGCAGTGCCGGACCTGGCGCGACACCGAAGCTTTGTGGGCCCATGCTCTGGCCCATGGGGCAAGCTCTAGCTATTTGGCACACTACAACTTCGGCGTCGTCCTCCAAGCCAAGGGGAACTACCAGGCGGCGAGAGATCATTACACCGAGGCGCTGCGGCTCAATCAGCGCTACGCATATACCCAGCACAACCTGGGGACGATCCTTTCCCGCCAGGGCAAGTACGCGGAGGCAGAGGCTCATTACACCGAGGCGCTGCGGCTCAATCCCCGCTTCCACAAAGCACACCTCAACCGAGGCCTCGCCTACAGCCTACAGGGGAGGGACAAGGAGGCTGCGGCTGATTTCGTCGAGGCGCTGCGGCTGTGTCCCGGCTACGCGGATGCCCACATGAGCCTGGGGGTGGTCCTCTTCCGCCAGAGGAGGTATGCGGAGGCGGAGGCTCATTTCGCTGACGCCGTGCGGGTCAATCCCGGCTCAGTTACAGCACACTTCAACCTGGGCTTTGTCCACGCCGAACAGGGGAAGTACGAGGAGGCGGAGGCTCATTACGCTGAGGCCATACGGCTCCAACCCGGCAATGTCGGCGCACACTACAACCTGGGCGTCGTCTTGTTGCGCTCGGGGAACTGCGAGGCACGCAGGCTCATTACGCTCTTGTCATACGGCTCGATCCCGGCTTCGCGGAAGCGTACAACGCCAGCGCGTTCCTCATGGCTACCCGTCCCGAAGCGAAGTTTCGAGACGGCAAGAGGGCGGTCGAATTCGCAACCCGCGCCTGCGAGTTGACGAAGTGGAAAGATCCACGCTTTCTCGATACGCTCGCTGCCGCGAAGGCCGAGGCGGGCGACTTCGACGCGGCGGTCGCATCGCAAAAGAGGGCGCTCGAACTTCTGACGGGCGAGCGGCAGAAAGCCAACTATCGCTCCCGGCTCGTGCTCTACCAAGGCAAAAAACCTTACCGTCAGGTATCCCCACAGCACTGGCCGGCTGAAGCTCGCCCATGACATCAGACTCGACTCGAGTGAAACCGATTCCCGAATACGGTTAAACGGAGACTTCCTGATGGAGAAGGTTGGGCAGGAAAGGTCAATGCAGGCGGCCGTGCCACCGGTTCCGAGTCCGAGTGACGGGCTGAGTCGGAAGCCGTTGCCGGCCTGGGGCCGGCCCACGTGGCTTGTTGCGATTCCATTGGCCTTGATCGTCATTTACGCCTTCATCCCCACCCTGGACAACGGCTTCGTGCCATGGGACGACGATGAGAACTTCCTCGATAACCTGAACTTCCGTGGTCTGGCGCAGCTCAGGTGAAGTGGGCCTGGAGCACGTTCTTAATCGGCGTTTACCAGCCGCTGGCGTGGATGCTCTTCGAGTGCAATATGTCTTCCGCCAACTCGACCCACGAGCTTACCACTTCACCAGCCTGCTCCTCCACGTTGCCAACGCCGTGGTCCTGTACGTCCTGACGGTGGCCCTGCTCGTCCGATGCCGGACCGATTCCTGCCTCGAGAGTCCCTGGACGTGCTCCTTGAGCGCAGGGCTGGCGACGGCGCTGTTCGCGGTGCACCCGCTGCGCGTTGAGGCCGTGGCCTGGGCCTCCAGCCAACCGTATCTGCCCTGCCCTGTTTTCGATGCTGTCGGTCCTGGCTTATCTCAGTGCATTCCGGTCAGTTCAAGCCCGCGGTGGGGCTGGCTGGTGGGCTCGTGCCTCCTGCTCGTGGCGGCCCTGTTGTTCAAGGGGGTGCCTATGGGCCTGCCCGCGGTGCTCTTGATCTTGGATGTCTACCCACTCCGGCGATTTGGGGATGGAACCGGGCGGTGGTTCGGGGCGTCGGCGCGGAGAGCTTTGTTGGAGAAGGTACCGTTTGTGATGGTGAGCCTTGCCTTCATGGGCCTCGCTATCGCGGCCAAGGCGGAACCGCGGTACCAGATGGGGCATTACGACGTCCCGGAAGGCATTGCCAAAGCGTGCTATCGGATCTGGTCTTACATCGAAAAGACGGTGTTGCCGCTGAACCTCACTGCCTGGTACCCGATACCCAGGGAGCTGAATTGGCTGCGCTCCCGTTCAGTTTGAGCATCGTCGCGACGCTGGCGACGACGCCGGTTTGTTTATCGTGCGCCGGCGTTGGCCCGGACTGTTGGCGGCATGGCTAAGTTACCTGGTAATCCTGCGCCGAACTTGGGCTTCGTTCGGTTCAACGACTTGATGGCCGCGGATCGCTATAGTTACATGGCCATGCTGGGTTCGGTCGTGGTGGCTGCCGCCTGTTTTTGCCGGATCTGGCGCATGTCGTTGCGGTGGCGTTCTGGCGCCATCGGGACCATCGTAATGGGCCTCGGCGTGCTCCTGGGTCTGACCGCCATGACCCGGAACCAGTGCCGGACCTGGCGCGACTCGGAAACTCTGTGGACCCATGCTCTGACCCACGGAGCAAACTCGAGCTTTGTGCTGCACAACAACTTGGGCGAAGCCCTCCGAGCCAGCGGGAGCTTTCAGGCGGCGGAGGCTCATTTCGTCGAGGCACTCCGGCTCCGTCCCGGCTATCTCCCGGTGCTCAACAACTTGGGCATCATCCTCCAAACCAAGGGGAGCTATCAGGCGGCGGAGGCTCATTTCACCGAGTGCTTCGGCTCAATCCCGGCTACTTCATCCCACACTACAACCTGGGCAATCTCCTCTCCGGCCAGGGGAGGTACGCGGAGGCAGAGGCTCATTACACCGACGCGCTGCGGCTCAATCCCGGCTACTTCAACGCACACTACAGCCTGGGCAATATCCTCGCCGGCCAGAGGAGGTATGCGGAGGCGGAGGCTCATTTCGCTGACGCCCTACGGGTCAATCCCGGCTCAGCCACAGCACACTTCAACCTAGGCTTTGTCCACGCCGAACAGGGGAAGTACAAGGAGGCGGAGGCTCATTACGCTGAGGCCATCCGGCTCCAACCCGGCAATGTCGTGGCACACTACAACCTGGGCGTCGTCTTGTCGCGCTTGGGGAACTGCGAGGCAGCGAAGGCTCATTACGCTGAGGTCATACGGCTCAATCCCGGCTTCGCGGAAGCGTACAACGCCAGCGCGTTCATCATGGCTACCCGTCCTGAAGCGAAGTTTCGTGACGGCAAGAGGGCAGTCGCACTCGCAACCCGCGCCTGCGAGTTGACGAAGTGGAAAGATCCACGCTTTCTTGATACGCTCGCCGCGGCAGAGGCCGAGGCCGGCGACTTCGACGCGGCGGTCGCGTCGCAAAAGAGGGCGATCGAACTTCTGACGGGCGAGCGGCAGAAGGCCAACTATCGCTCCCGGCTCGTGCTCTACCAGGGCAAAAAAACCTACCGTGAGCTACCCTCACACCACGCTCTAACTGAAACGAGCCCATGATCACGGGGACTTGTTGATGGATGAGTTGGTTCAAGAACGCTCAACGCAGGCGGCCGTGGCTCCGGGTTGCAACGCCAGTGCCGGTCCGGGTCAGGGGCTGCGGCCGGCGGCGGACCGGCGCAACTGGTTGGTGACGATTCCCGTGGCCTGGGTCGTCATCTACGCGTTCATTCCCGCCCTGGCTAACGGCTTCGTGTCGTGGGACGACGATCTGAACTTCCTCGACAACCCCTATTTCCGTGGTGTGGCGCGGCTCAGGTGAAGTGGGCCTGGAGTACGACCTTGCTCGGCGTTTACCAGCCGCTCGCGTGGTTGCTCTTCGAGACGCAATATGTCTTCTGCCAACTCGACCCACGAGGTTACCACTCCACCAGCGTGCTCCTCCAGGTTCTCAACGCCGTGGTCCTGTATGTCTTGACGGTGGCCTTGCTCGTCCGATGCCGGAGCGATTGCTGCCTCGAGGGTCTCTGGACGTGCTCCTTGAGCGCCGGGCTGGCGACCGCGCTGTTCGCGGTGCACCCGCTGCGCGTTGAGGCCGTGGCCTGGGCCTCCTGCCAACCATATCTGCCGTCCGTCCTCTGCTCCATGCTGTCGGTTCTCGCCTATCTGCGTGCATTTCCGATGGACTCATCCCCGCGTTGGCGTTGGCTTGCGGGCTCGTTCCTTCTGTTCGTGGCGGCCTTGTTGTTCAAGGCGGTCGCGGTGAGCCTGCCCGCAGTGCTGCTGATTCTAGACGTCTACCCACTTGGACGATTTACAGATAGGACCGGGCGATGGTTTGGGGGGTCGGCGCGGAGAGCCTTGCTGGAGAAGGTCCCGTTCGTGATGGTGAGCCTTGTCTTCATGGGCCTCGCGATCGCGGCCAGGGCGCAATCACCGTTTCGCACCGAGCATTACGACGCCTCGGAAGGCATTGCCCAGGCGTGCTACGCGGTCTGGTTTTACATCTGGAAGACGATGTTACCGCTCAACCTGATCCCCTTATACCCGTTACCCAGGAAGCTGAGTTGGGTCGCACTACCGTTCAATTTGAGCATCCTTGCGACCTTGGCGATGACCGTCGGCTTGTTTCTGCTGCGCCGCCGCTGGCCCGGACTATTGGCGGCCTGGCTGAGTTACCTGGTGATCCTGGCGCCCAACTCGGGCATCATTCGGAACAACAGCTATGTGATCGCCGCGGATCGCTATAGCTACATGTCGATGCTGGGCTCGGTCACGCTGGCCGCGGCCGGTTTTTCCGGGCTCTGGCGGATGTCGTCGCGGTGGCGACCCGGCGCCGTCGGGATCATCGCGGTCGGCCTGGGAACGCTCTTCGCACTCGTCCCCATGACGCGGAACCAATGCCGGAGGTGGCTCAGTTCCGAAACTCTTTGGGCCCATACTTTAACTCATGGGGCAAACTCGAGCTTTTTGGCGCACAACAACCTGGGGGCCGCTCTTGAAGCCCAGCAGAAGTACGAGGAGGCGGTGGCTCATTTCACCGAAGCGCTGCGGCTTAATCCCGGCTACGAGAAAGCACACTACAACTTGGGCAACGCCTTCTATACCAGGGGAAAGTACCACGAAGCGGTGGCCCATTTCACCGAGGCATTGCGGCTGCATCCCGGCTACGTCAACGCACACAACAACTTGGGAAACGTTCTCTTTGCCCAGGGGAAGTACGAGGCGGCGGCGGCTTGTTACGCTGAAGCTGTACGGCTCAATCCCGCCGCCGACAAAGCCCACAACAACTGGGGCGTCCTCCTCTCGGCCCAGGGGAAGTATGAGGCGGCGGCGGCTCATTACACCGAAGCGCTGCGACTCAATCCGGGTTACGTCCGCGTTCACGACAGTCTGGGAACGATCCTCTCCCGGCAGAAGAAGTACGCGGAGGCGGCGGATCATTTCGCCGCGGCCATAAGGCTCAATCCTGGATACGTCAAAGCACACTACAACCTGGGCAACGTCTTCTCCCACCTCGGCAACTATGAGGCGGCGAGGGCTCAGTTCGCTCTTGCCATCCAGCTGCAACCCGGCGACCCGAACGGGTACAACGCCAGCGCGATGCTGATGGCCACCTGCCCCGAAGCGAAGTTCCGCGACGGCAAGAAGGCGTTCCAATTCGCAACCCGCGCCTGCGAGTTGACCAAGTGGAAAGATCCGAGCACTCTTGACACGCTCGCCGCCGCGGAGGCCGAGGCCGGCGACTTCGACGCGGCGGTAAAGTCGCAACAGAGGGCGATCGATCTCCTGACGGACGAGCGGCAGAAAGCCAACTGTCGCTCCCGGCTTGTGCTCTACCGGGCCAAAAAACCCTACCGTGAGCTACCCTCACAGCCCGCCCCAACGGAAGCACACCCCTAGCATCAGACTCGCCTCGAGTGAAACCTCACGGCCGACCTCCGCCATGACGTATGGTGGTAATGGGACGGTTTCTGTCTCGGGGATGATCCGTTAGCTCAGCGCATGGTAAACTACTGTCGACCCTTGCGCGGGGGATGGCGGTCGGGCGGTGCGGCACCGCTCTTTTGATTCCTTGGGCCTCGGCGTGGACACGGGTATCGTATGCTCTCGAAGCTTGCGTCGTACACGCTGGTCGGCATCGACGCCACGCCGGTGGAAGTGGAGGTTGACGTCTCGTTTTCGTCAGCCCCCAAGACCGTTCTGGTCGGCCTGGCGGAGGCGGCTGTGCGTGAGAGCACGCATCGAGTCGAGCGGGCGATCGTCAACTCGGGATACCGGCGGCCGATTGACCGAGTGGTGATCAACTTGGCCCCGGCCGACTTGAAGAAAGATGCCGGCGGTTTCGACCTGCCGATTGCGTTGGGGCTTTTGCTGGGGAGCGGGCAGGTGTCGTTTGATCGGGCCGGCTCGTTCGCGGTCGTCGGCGAGCTGGCCTTGACCGGCGAGACACGCCCCATCAAAG
This sequence comes from uncultured Isosphaeraceae bacterium, assembly GCA_963829765.1. Taxonomy (GTDB): domain Bacteria; phylum Planctomycetota; class Planctomycetia; order Isosphaerales; family Isosphaeraceae; genus CAWFRS01. Next base: position 26,965 of record CAWHKI010000290.1, read on the forward strand.
GCGTGCTCGCCATGGCCTTGCAGGCGGCCGCCGAAAACCGCGCCGGCTTGCTGGTCCCCACGGCGAACGCATCCGAGGCCGCCGTCGTCGAGGGGCTCAACGTTTATCCGATCGGCAGTCTGGCCGAGGCGGTTGGCTTTCTCTCGGGTCAAGTCGACATGGACCCGGCGTCGATCGACCTCGACGAGGTCTTCCGCCAGCTCTCCCATCACGAAGACGACTTTGTCGATGTCAAGGGCCAAGACTACGCCAAGCGCGCCTTGCTGATCGCCGCGGCGGGTTCGCATAACATTCTGATGATCGGCCCCCCCGGCACCGGCAAGACGCTCTTGGCCAAACGGCTGCCCACGATCCTGCCTCCCTTGACCGCGCCGAAAGCTTGGAAACTACGCGCATCTATAGCGCCATGGGGCTGTTGAAGGCCGGCCAGCCCTTGATGGCTGTCCGGCCGTTTCGACCGCCTCATCACTCGGTCAGCGATGCCGGCTTGGTCGGCGGCGGCACCACGCCGCAGCCCGGCGAGATCTCGTTGGCGCATAAAGGGGTGCTTTTCCTGGACGAGATGCCCGAGTTCAATCGCAAGACGCTCGAGGTCCTTCGCCAGCCGCTCGAGGAGGGCTCGGTGACGATCAGCAGGGCGCTGCGGAGTACGACATTCCCCGCCGAGTTCATCCTGGTAGCCGCCATGAATCCCTGCCCCTGCGGCTATCGATCCGACCCCCGCCGCGCCTGTAGCTGCACGCCTGCTCAAGTGGAAAAATACCTGAGCAAAATCTCCGGCCCTTTGCTCGACCGCATCGACTTGCACGTTGAGGTTCCCGCCGTCCCGTTCACCCAACTGGCCGAGATGCCCCCGGGGCCGACCTCGGCCGACTTGCGGGCGCAGGTGCTCGAGGCCCGCGCCCGTCAGGCCAACCGCTTCGGCACCAAGGGCACGCAAGTCAACGGCCGCATGACCGCGCGCCAGGTTCGCAAGTTTTGCGCAGCTCAAACCCGAGGCCATGGCGCTCTTGAAAGCGGCCATGGAAGACCTGGGCCTGTCGGCCCGAGCCCACGATAAGGTGCTGCGGGTGGCCCGCACGATCGCCGATCTCGAAGGGCACGACGACATCAAGCCGCAGAATATCGCCGAAGCGGTGGGGTATCGGTCGCTCGATCGGAGTGTGTGGGCGTGAAACGCCCATTTGGGAGGAACGGACGAGAGAAGGGTAAAATCATAGTCGCTAGAATTTAGGGTCCGGAGCGAGCTGCGGGATGCCCTACGAGATTCGATACTCAAATGAGGCCGTCGATCAGCTCAGGAGGTTGAGAAACTTTGATCGTTCTGCCATACTCGATAAAATTGAAGAAGTATTAGCCGTGAATCCAACCATCGTAAGCAAGGCACGCGTCAAGCGGCTACGTGAGCCAGCTCCGACACAGTATCGGCTTCGCGTCGGTGACTTCCGAGTCTTCTACGATGTGGAGGACGAGACTGTCCTCATTGTACAAATCCTCACCAAGGATGTTTCCCGACGCTACCTCGGAGGGCCCTCATGACGGCACATTCAGTCAGTGACCCCATGACTCCGATCGGCGAGATTCTCAAGGCCGCGGGTTCCGAGGGGATTTTGCTCGAATCCGAAGAGCAGGGCCCTTATGCCTTGATCCCGCTCGATGATGATCTGATCGATTATCTGATCGAGCGAAGTCCGAAGTTTCGCGCCGATTGCCGCGAGATTCGCGGACGCATGGACGCCGGCCAATTCCAGGCCCATGATGAGGTCCGGAGGCGATTGGCCGGAGAATAAAGCGGTATAACGCCTGGCATTACCGGGGAGGAGAATCGGTCGCTAATGCGGCGGCCGGTAAAGTTGGCGAGGGATTCCGCGGCGAGTTCTGCGTTGGGGCTGGGTGCCGCGCCTCGACGAGGTTGGGTTGTGCCGGCGCCTTGTCGTCCTCGATCACTTCCACCCGAAAGTCATCGAAATAGGCTTCCGCGTAGCCCGCCAAACCGAGTGTCACGGTGAACGTCTCGGCCGCGGGTGCCTTCCGGAAAAGGACGACGCGAGAGAATGACGCGATCGGCCCGTTTGATCTGTATTGGAACTGCTCCCCGCCGATCGAATCGCGGATGATGATGCCGCCTAATCCACCTGCACTCAAGTACGGACGCTTGACCAGTACCGAGATGCGTATCAGGTTGTTGGCCTCGACCGGGATCGGGGGCGAGCGAATCGCGGCGACGGGAAAGTCGAAGAACTTGGGCAGAATTGTATCGAGTTCTTCCTGATTCTCGGGGAGGACCTGGAGCTTGACCACACGTTCCGAATGGGCGTTGTCGGGGCTGAGTTGGTCTCGGTTGGGCTTATTGCCGATGGGTTTGCCGTTGGCCTCCTTGCGTGACATGACAGTCATTTTGGCGATGATTCCCTTCATCTGGTAACTCACGTCGACCCAGCCGTCGGCTGTCATGGCGTCTGGATCTTCGAAGTCGCCGGAAGGAACCCGGTTGGGCCCGAACCGGTAGCCTGGCCTTCCCTTAATCCAGTCGACCCAGATGTAATGTTCGGGCAACGTGTAAAACGAAATGCCGGGGGGGCACGCGACGGGCTGGAGCAGCAACGGCGCATCGAGCGTGACCTTGGGAGTTTTTTCCACCCGCTTGGGCTCTTCGTCCTCTGGTTTGGGACCCTCGGGATTAATGCTTTCGGCGGCCCTCGTGAATGACTCCCAAGCCTGGTCCCAGTGCCCCCTCATCACAATTCGCAGACTTCGCTTGGCCCGGCGAGCTTCGGCCCAGGCAAGTGCATAGTCTTGCCGGTCCCTTGCTTCGCGGGCACTGTTGATGGCTTCCTGTGATCGGGCGAGCAAGTCGGGCACATCCGGGGGAGGCGACTCAATGCCGGCTCGCTGGCGCAACTTGAGATCGACCTTCGAGCGGAACTGATGGCCATCAGCCGCCAGACGGCCGTTGGTTTCGGTGACCGCCTTGTGCAGGATCTCCGCTTGCTCGATCGCGAGCGGGACGGCCCGGTTGCGCAGGCCGTCCACAATCGCGCGAACCCGTTCGTACATGCCCAGGTCGCCCGTGCAGAGGACCAAGCTGGTCGTGTCGAATTCGTCCAGGGTGATCCGCCTACCGCCAGGTACTCGCTCGGTCGTGAGCACCTTGACCTCGCCGGGGGTGATCTCAAAAGCTTGAGCGCCCTCGGGCAAGATGGGCGTGATCACCAGTCGATCCACGGCCAGTTGACCCGGCTGATATTGAGATGTCGCATGATAGTCGCCCACGATCAACAGCGACCCTTTGCGGTCGCGCAGGCCCACGGCGGCGGCCCTCAAGTCGCTTCGCGGCTTGTTCTCCCCAAGCTTCACCGGCTTCTTCGACTGCAATTGGATGGCGTTGGAAGGGATGGGCAGAGGATCGGGATCAAAGACGTTGTACAGGGGAATCGCCGTGTCATTTTCGGCGAGGATCTGTTCGCAGAGATCAATTTCGAGGTTAAGAAAGCTCATTTCGATCAACAGCGCGCGGCCGGGGCCGTCACTGCTGGTCAAGTCTTTGTCGCCAAGAAAACCGAGGCCGCGATAACCCGCCGAGAGCGAGAGATAGGCCATCAGGCGCAGTTGCTCGGGCTGCACGGGGGGGACACCCCAGCTTGGCGGTGTGCTTTCGCCCCAAATATTTCGAACCACCTCGGGAGGGGTCATTGCCGGGACCCAGGCCCAGAAAAAGCCTCCTAGATTGGAACGCACCGTCAGCAGCCTGCGCTGACTCATGTACTCGTAGGTGTCGAGGAAGTTTTGAGCGCTGGCCCACATGTGGGGCCGAATTCCAATAATGTCCAGCCCCTGGGGCGCGCGGGCGAAAAGAGGAAGCTCTCCCTCGACGTTCGCGGTCACAAGCGGCGAAACGTCGTCGTCCAAACCGCCGCGAACGGCCGTGAGCGATTCGCGAAATTTCGCCAGCTCATCCTCGCGGGCCTTGCTCTCGCGGTGCCGCCCCAAGCGATCGCCGAAATGCCAAAACGCGACCGACTGCCGCAGCGGATAGGCATTCACCTGGTCGAGAACGCGACGCGGCCCTTCACTCGAGGTCGTCCCGGTCAGGCGTTTCATGATGACGACGCCATGCTGCGCGAGCGGCTTGAGCGATTGCGGATCGGTTTGGCCGTCGTCGACCAAGACGTCAAAGCCGGCGCGGCGCAGCTCGATCGCGTTGGCCCCCGGGGCGTCGATCGCGGTCGGAAACCACGAAGCAAACCGGGAGTCGGCTCCTCGCTTTTCGAGCAGATTACGCTCAAATCGGACGCCTGCCCGTCGCGACGTCGACCCCTTCGCCTCGACCGAGCCATCCGGCTTGGCGGCTTGGGAACCGCTGGTCGATTGCGACTTTGACCACGCCTTAAGCGACTCTTCGGGTATTGGGCTGATCTCGAGATCGTCGAGAAACACCTCCGACTGGCCCGGGCTATCCAGCAAATTGATAACCACCCGCTCGATGTAGGCCCCTTTGAGCGAAACCGGCCGGCGGGACGAAGCCCGGAGGATTCGCGCCAGACGTTCGATCGTGGGCAACATTTGGACGACTTCGAGCTTCTGCCACCGGTCGGCCTGATCAAAGATCGTGCCGGGGACCATCACGAACGAGGGGGCCTTGGTCTCCGGGTCGATGTCGGCGGGGAAAACAACGCGACCATAAATGCGAGCCCCCGTTCGATTGGCTCGCACGAACACGCTTAAGCTCAGGTCATCGCTGACGGGAACCCGCGGCGTCGTATAGCTCACCAAGAACTGGTTGCCGCTGGTGGTCTCAAATTGAAAATGCTCGGAGAGCCGGCCGCCATGAGCGGCGCGTACCGACCTGTCGTGGACTTGTACATTGATCGTCGCATCCGTGTACTCACGCTGCCAGCTCGGCTCGGCCGTCTCAAAACCATCCTGTAAGAGATCGGGGCGTCCCGTTGAACCTTCCTCGCCAGCCTTCGAAACCACGATCAATGCCACCAGCATGCCGGCGGTAACCACGACTTGGATGAGACGGCGCTGCCACAGTCATTGGCTCGAGACCTCCTTGTCCACGAACCGAAGGGGGACCGCGGAAATGTTGATGTAGGTCAGGCTTTCCGGCCTGACATTCTGCGCCACTCGGCAAAGCGTCAGGCTAGAAAGCCTGACCTACATCGTCCGCCGGCGTCCGCCGGTTTACTCGGCCCTCGGAAACGACCCATCGAGAGAATAGGGTCGTAACATCTTCCCGTATCACACGGAAGATCAGTCCTACACTGTCGGTATCGACACGCGGCTGTAACCTCCCGCAGGGAATGTCCGGCACTCGCCAAGTTCCGACTCTAACGGCCCCACATTACCTGCCAAAAAGATCGTGAAGATGGCCCACCAAACGGAATTACACGGCAGAAATCTTTCTTTTTTTTCTATCAGGCACAATCGTTGCAATCGTTTCTGCTTGCCCAGACAAATTAGCTTAGCTTATCGACTTTTCTTTTCCATTTTGCGTGCTAGAGTAGAGTACAACCACATCAATGAGGTGCTAACATGCGATTGATCACGCCCGAAGAAAACAGCCTGAAGTCGATGGGACAGTGTCCCGGTGAGTTGTTGGTGCTCAAGGAGCGGATTCAGGACCAGCCGCCGTCCGTGCGGGAAGAGTTGGAGCCGCTGATCGACGAAGTCATGGAGCACGCGGTCTTTCGCAGTCGCGTCATGCTGATTGCCCGCGATGCGCTGCAGCGATACCGAGTAGAGATGGCAGCCATGCAATTTGACTTGGATGTGACCAAGCGAGAGCGGGAAACTGGGTTGTTCTGAGAGTCGGCGGAAGAAGGTCGAGTTGGGGTCAACGAAAGAAGCTCGAGTGGCTGTCAACGGCGTGTGTGCGTGCTAGGTGGCAGGGTAAGCCAGGTCATGAGCACGCGGCCGACATCAGCCAGGCTTTGCGGCGAGCAATTCTCGGGCAGGTCGTCGGCTTTGTGCCAATAAGGGTATTCAAAATCGATGATGTCGATTGTGGGGATGCCGGCGCGAATCAGGGCGAGATGGTCGTCCATCACCTCACGCCCGACCTCACGGCGAAATGAGTTGATGCGCAGCGAACGAGCAACGCCCCAGATCTGACCAACCAACCGCGGGGCCGCGTTAATGCTGTTCGGTTCCTGTTTGATCCTGAGGTTGCGGCCTCCGACCATATCGAGAACAAATCCGGCCGCATAGCGCATCTGGGTACGTTTGCCTTGGACGAGGCCGGTGTAAATTCGTGCAAACTCTTCCGAGCCGAGGAAGTATTCGCCCACGCGAGGCTCGTTGCCGAAAACCAGCTCCTCACCGTCGAACAAGACCAAATCGACGCCCCAGTGAGTATCCAGGTCCGTGAGGTGATGGGCGATTTCCATGAGGAGGGCGACGCCGGAGGCCCCGTCATTGGCACCGACGAAGGGGAGATTTTGGCGATTCGGGAGAACTTCTTGGTCGGGATGGGGACGGGTATCATAGTGGGCACCGATCACCACCCGCCGCAGGTTTTCGGGTTTCCACGAGCCCACCAGATTGGCCATCGCCAGGGGCTCGCGGGTGATCGGGTGCACAGCTTGGAACGGTTGCTCCTTGATCTGTCCCCCGTTCTTGATGAAATGTTCTCTCACCATCTCGCGCTGGCGTTTGTTAGCGGCGGAACCGGCCGTACGTGGCCCTATCTCCACGATTTTCTTGAGATAACCGTACGCGCACTGTCCATCAACCGGCGAAGAGAGAGGAGGGTCGGCGAACATTGCGGCGTGGGCCTCCACGGGTGAAAGCCGCTGTGGAAACGAAAGACTCAGTCCGGCCACCGATCCGATGATCACGAGGGGGACGAGGGCGTACTTGACCAGCACCTTCCCATTGTCGCGATGACCGGTCAGACGTGGTGTCATGCGATCGCTCGTTCTCGCTCGGCTGCCAGCGCCGGGTAGGCCTGAATCAGTGCCTCGAGCCGCTCGAGTGGCAGCCCGACGACGTTGGAAAAACTACCGCGGGCGACAGAAACAAATGGGTCTTTGTCTTGTACGCCATAACCCCCGGATTTGCCTTGCCATCGCTCCGAGTCGAGATAGGCAAGGCGATCGTCGTCAGTGAGTGGCTTGAACTCGACGGTGCTCACCTCCACCGCGCCGACCCATTCGTGGCGGAGCGCGCAATAGAGGCAGATTCCGGAGATAACGTGCGTGTGCCGCCCTTCTTGCAGCCGGATCATTCGCTCGGCGTCGGCGCGGTCGAGAGGTTTGTTAAGGATCTCGCCGTCGATGACACAGATGGTGTCGACCCCCAGAATCAGGCCGGTTGAGCGCCGCCGGGCGACTTCGGCCGCCTTACGCCAGGCCAGATGGGCCGCGTAGGCCCAGGGAGCCATCTCGGAAATCGGGTCAGGTTCATCGATCCCCGAAGGTTCAATTTCTAATTGATAACCCGCGTCCTCAAGCAACTGCTTCCGCCTGGGCGACTCGCTGGCCAATATCAATCGTGGTTTCATGAGGTTTTCCGGACAATTCACCTCTGCCGCGGCCTCCGTGGGTCTCGATCGAACCCGAGTTTATCGCCAGTCACCTCTTGCCCACAAGCCGGAAACCGGCCAGCCCGACAAACCCGGCTGCAAGCCAGCTTAGTTAGCCCCTTACCGACACAACCGTCTTGAATCCGCCCGCCTGGCTGTGTGATCATATTCTTGTGGTGTGGCGTGCAATTTGACGAATCGAAATCATCGCGAGGGGATATAGCGAAGCCAATGGATCCTCCGCGCTCTTTGGAGCAATATGCCGACTACCTTCGCCTCCTGGCCCGGCTCCAAATGGATCCGCAGTTGCGCAGTCAGCTTGACCCATCCGATCTCGTTCAGCAAACACTATTAACCGCACACGAAAAGATTGACCAATTTCGCGGCCAGACCGACGCCGAGATGACCGCTTGGCTGCGAGCGATTCTCGCCAACAAGCTGGCACAAGCGATGCGCCGGTTTTATGGTTCTAAGATTGAGAGCGCACGATCCCTGCAATCGGCAATCGACGAGTCCTCCGCCCGTCTCGAAGCATGGCTGGAGAGCGATGAATCGACCCCGGGTCAAAAAGCCGCGAGGGCCGAGGAGCTGATGATGCTGGCCAAAGCCTTGGCAAGCCTGCCCGAAGATCAGCGCACCGCCATCGAGCTGCACCACCTCAAGGGCCTCTCGGTGCCGGAAGTCGCTCGACGGATGAGCAAATCTCTCGAATCCGTCGCCGGCTTGCTCTATCGTGGTAGGAAGTCCATTCGCGAACGTATGGACAGTCCGCGATAACGGGGGAATCCTCGATGTCAAGCGAGCCAACCGCCGACGGCCAGAATGAACGACAGCTTGAAGACGTGCTCGGGGCCTATTATATGGCCATCGAGAACGGAGCCGACCCAGCCCCCGCGCGATTGTTGGAAAAGCACCCGGAGCTGGCGGTCGAACTCGCCGAATACTTCCGTGGCCAGGACCAGCTCAACCACCTCGCCGCCCCGCTTCGCACCCCGAGCTTGCCCGATGCACGCCGCGAAAACGGACATTCCGGTGCCGGAGCCGATTCGGACATGACGAGGCTTTGTCTGGCCGCGCTCGAGCTGTCGACATCGAAGCTGCCGGCCAATCTTCAATTTGGCGACTACGAGCTCCGCGGCCTGATCGCCGTCGGGGGAATGGGAATCGTCTACCGGGCGCGCAGAAAAGCCTCAACCGCTTGGTAGCGCTCAAGGTGATTCGTGACGCCTGGCGGTCGAGTGCCGATGCCGCGAGGCGGTTTCGCAACGAGGCCGAGGCGGTCGCCCAGCTCGATCATCCCAATATCGTGCCGATCCACGACGTCGGCGAACAAGACGGCTGTTGCTTCTTCAGCATGAAGCTCGTCGAGGGGGGAAATCTCGCGGAGCGGCTCGCGGAATTCCAAGAGCCGCGGGCGGCGGCCCAATTGGTGGCGACAGTCGCCCACGCGGTGCAACACGCCCACGAGCGCGGAATCTTGCACCGCGATTTGAAACCGTCCAATGTCTTGATCGACGACCGCGGCCAACCGCTCGTGGTCGACTTCGGACTGGTCCGTCGCGTCGACGGCGACAGCGAGCTCACGCGCACGGGCGACGTGCTCGGAACCCCGGCGTATATGGCCCCCGAGCAAGCCTCCAGGCGCAGGCGATCCGTAACGACCGCGACCGATATCCATGGCTTCGGCGGCGCTACTCTACACGATCCTCACCGGCCTGCCGCCATTTCGGGGAGCGACGCCGCTTGAGACCTTGGAAGAGGTTCGCGAAAAAACGCCGCGGCCCCCCAGCGCGATCCGGCGTCTCATCGACCGCGATATCGAGACGATCTGTCTCAAGTGCTTGGAGAAAGAACCCGAGCGCCGCTACACTTCGGCCCTGGAGGTTGCGAAGGACCTCGAACGCTGGCTCGCCGGCCAGCCGATCGTGGCCCGTCCGGTCGGGCGAATCGAGCGCGGCATTCGGCTCTTGCGGCGATACCCGCGAGCCAGCGTGTTGGCGATCGCCATCGTCGCGCTCATCGCGACCTCCGCGACGGGCCTGATCATGGGAACCGAGGCCCGGCGCAACGCGGCTCGGTTGGGTCAGGAAGTGCGCGAACGGGATTTGTCCATCCGCCGCCAGCAATACGCGCGCGACGTCAAACAGGCAAGTCAGTATTGGTCTGAGAACCGGCCTCGTGCAGCCCTGGAGCTGCTCGAACGCTATCTCCCCGCTCCCGGAACGGACGACCTGCGTGAATTCACATGGCACCATCTTTATCGGGTTTGTAAGCCGGGCCGGCTGACGTTAGCGGGGCACAAAGGCGAGGTTTACTCATCGGCGTTTTCACCGGACGGTAAGTATCTCGCCACGGCCGGCCAGGATCGGACGGTGCGAATTTGGGACGCCAAGACCGGTGAGCCGCATTTGGTCCTTACCGGTCACCCCGGCGAAATCAACTGGGTCGCGTATTCACCCGACGGCAAGCTGCTGGCGACGGCGAGCGACGACAGGTCAGTCAGAACCTGGGACAGTTCGAGCGGGCGCCAAATTAGCGTGTTAGTCGGTCACACTGACGAGGCGATGGCCCTGGGCTTCACGCCCGATGGAAAGCGGCTCGTGAGCGCGTCTAGGCTGGGTGGCGTCATCTTCTGGGATGTGGCCATGGGCCGTCAATGCGAGTCATTCAAGGTCTCTAATGGCAACATTCAGTCCTTGGCGATCTCGCCCGATGGCGGTTTGCTGGCAATTGGGGGTGAACGCGTTCTCATTCATGACATTGCAACGCGACGACGAGCGGGCTCGCCTAACTGGCGAGGGGCTGGGCGAGGCGAATTGCGTCGAGTTCTCACATGACGGCAAACAGCTCGCCGCGATTGGGACCGGCCGGGGCGGTCAACGTTTGGGAAGTAGTGCAACTGGAGTTTGGCGACCGACGTTCAAAGGCCACCGAGGAAAGGGGCACTCGGTCGCCTTCGCCCCAGGCGACCAGCAGTCTTGTTTCCGTGGATGAACAGGGAGCGATTTACAGATGTGGTTGATCTGGAATTCCGATCGAGCCGCAAGATAGCGTCCGGCCAAGATCGGCTCTGGAGCGTCTCGATCGCTCCCGATGGCCGCACAGTTGCAACGACAAGCAGAGACGGTTCGGTGAAATTTGGGATCTTAACTCGCGACCTCAACTGTGTATCGGTCGAGATCGCTCCCGCGTTCCAAAGTGACCGAACCGCCTCGATGGCTTTTCGTGACGACGGCAAATCCCTTGTCTTTCGTCGACAACGAGGGAATTGGCGTCACGATCGACCCGACTTGCGGTCGGGTGATGTCGGTGCGGCGATTTCATGACGGACATCCCTCCGTCATAGTGGCGATCAACGATCGCGCGACCGCCGTTCTGACGGTTGCACGCTGCCTGCCCGTGTGCACTGTGTGGGATGCCGTCAACGGCCATCCACGCCACCGATTCACGGTAGATGGGCACCCTCGTGCACTGGCGATTTCTCCTAACTCTGAGTGGATTGTGACGAAGGGCAGCAGTCATCGCGACCCTCTACTGCGATCACTCGACGGAACCATCCAAGCGTCCCTCGAGGTCGCTGACATGGCGGGTTTCGTCTTTAGCCCGAAAAGCGGCTTCATATCGGCCCGCGGATGGGGAGTTTCCGCGCCGGTGCTGTGCGATGTCCCATCCGGCAGGACGCGGCGGGCGATCGAGGCTGGCCACAGCACGTCCATCAGCGCCGAGGCATTCTCGGATGACAATAAAGTGTTGGCCACGGGCAGTTCCGACGGCTCACTGATGCTTTGGAGCGTTCCCGACCTCCGAAAGATTCGCGAGTTTTCCAGAGCGAGTTCTCTCATTACATCGCTCGCGTTTTCGCCGGACGCGCGCACCATCGCGTCCGGTCACCTCGACGGACCGGTGCGCCTCTGGGACGTCCATTCCGGCATGGAGCTGGCGAGTTTGGAAGGCGGGGTGGGTGAGGTGCTTTGCACCCGGTTCTCTCCTGATGGCTCGATTTTGGCGACTTTTAGCCGCCACCCCGACGGCCAATTAGAGATCCGACTCTGGGGCAAGACAACGTCAGCGGACGAACGCGGCTTCCGTGAAGTGAGGGAAGGCCTCCTCAAGGACCCTGTGCGCTCTCTCAGTGGCGTCTGGTCGGTGGGCGGCCATTCCGATTCCATGGCGTACATCACTGCCCTTCCCGGCGGTGCTCTGCGGTTGGAGGATGAGAAGGGTACGCCGATGCATGGCTGCGTAACGGGTGCGGCATCCTTCCACGCCATTCCGAGCATGACTGAGCGTTCCCTAACGGCCGTGGTCGACTCGACCGGGGATGAGATCCGCTGGTCTAACGGGACAACTTGGCGGAGGGCGGCGCCGCCCACGGATGGCCCGTTCGGCGTCTGGTATCTTGACGGCCGGGCCGATTGGAAATGCTTTGCGCTTAAGCGCGGAAACAAGCATCTGACGCTCGTGAACGGCAACAACGCTCTTGTTAGAGGGGCGGGCCGCATCGAGGGTCAAACGATCATCACCGACCCCAAAAGCAGTAAGTGGACGGCCGGCCTAATCGGGAGGATCACCGATGACGGGCAAACGATTCTCTGGAGCAACGGCACAAGATGGCTCAGGAAGGTCCAGAGGTGAGCCTGAATGCCAAAACAGGGCTCGGGAACTCGGCGCCCTTCAAGATTTCGCAATTGCAAAGCAGTCGAATCCACATATGCGATGAAAGTCGCCGTTGACATGGTATAGCCTATAGGCTATTATTCGCCGATGTGGAAAGTGGCGACGAGCGACGAATTTGACGCGTGGTTCACGGAACCGGCAGAAGACGCTTAGGCCAAGGGCTGGTATGGCGGAATCGTTTGATGAACTGGTGAACCGGACCACGACAAAGCGAACCCGCGCCAAGGCGGCCCGCCGTACTCAGCAGTTGCTCGGCGAGCTGCTCCTGAGCGAGCTTCGGCAACTGGCTGGCAAGAGTCAGCGGGAGTTAGCCGACGAGCTTGGCATCAAGCAACCGAGCTTGTCGAAGCTGGAGAAGCAGGATGACATGCAGATTTCGACGCTGCGAAGAATCATCGCCGCCCTGGGCGGCGAATTGGAAGTTTTCGCCAAGTTTCCGGCCGGCTCGGTGAAGATCGACACGTTCGCGGGGCAACCAAGGTCGCGCTCTCATGACCAGGCGATACCGAAATGACGATCGTCGTCTCGCGATCCCGCGAGGAATTTCGCGGCGGATGACGCCGAGCATCCGAGGCACCACTCCGACGCGGAACATGGGAGCGAGCCTAAGCGAACCAGCACATAAGCATGCGATCACGAAAGGGCGAAACGACGAAAGGGCGAAAAAATACGGGGACAGAATTCGCCAGGGAATGCTTTATAGCCGCGGTCGCTTGGGCGACCTCTAAGCCGCGGAGGCGGCGAAATCATAAAGCCTGGGGCGTCAGCCCCAGGGAACCCAGATTAGCCATCGAGCTTGGTGTAAAGCAACCAAGCCTGTCGAAGCTCGAAAAGCAGAGCGACCCCGGGGTGGCGAATTAGCGTGCCAAAAAATCTTCCCGTATCTGGCGGGATGACATTCGCGCCAACTCAGGAGGGCCCCGAGAAGCGGCGCGCGTTGCGTTCGACAATGACAGGGCCAATCGCAAGGTGTAAGATCAACAGTGAGGAGGCCAATCATGAAAGTCGCTACCGCTCCGATTCCTATGCAAACCAGCGTCACGCTAACGGCACTGGTCTATTTGGAGCCAGAAGTTGGCGGGTATTCCGCCGAGGTCCCGGCACTTCCCGGCTGCTATAGCCAAGGTGAGACGCTCGAGGAAGTGCAGACGAATCTCCGCGAGGCCGTGGCGGGCTGGCTCGATACGGCCCATGACGAAACGATGCGCCGGCAAGCCGAGGAAGGGGCCGAGTGACGTGGAGCCGGTCTCCGGCAAACGGATGTGCAGGATTCTGGAATCACACGGCTGGCAGCATGCTCGCATTTCCGGTAGCCACCACGTTTATCGGCAAGGTACACCAGGGCGCACGGCGTCCGTCCCGGTCCACGGCAACACCGACGTTTGCGCTTTGGGGATGGTTCTGGAACGCCGTTTGGTGGCGTGCATGTTCGGTTCCGGGTGCATCCCATTCTCGGATGTGGCTCTGCTCACGTTATCGGTAATGGCGATGCACGCGACACGGGGAGCTGGATGTTGACTAGCGACAGCTCTAGGCGCAGCCCCAAGGCATGCGCGTAGCGACTGAGCGTCTCGAATGTCGGGTTTGGATTCTTGCCGGACTCGAGCCGGCTGAGCGAAGCCAGATCAATGCCCGACCTGCGCGAAATCTCCGAGAGAGTTAGACCGCGATCCTCGCGAGCCTGCTTCAGTTGGAATAGCCCCTTGAGCAGCGATTCTTCCGCGGCAAGGGTCATGACTCGATCAGGGTCGATCTCGCCCCGACCGATCAGGATTTTCATACTCGGCCGATCGCTGAACGTCGCACGGACTTGCTCTTCCTCGGCGATCTCCTCCGCGGTTCGCGGGCCAGCCTTGATTCGTTTCAGCGGCATGATTTCAGTCCTCGACTTCATAGGCGGTAACAGGTCGGACAATCAGTCCGCGGTTACTGAACTCGACCTCGTACACGATCGTGATCTCGCGGCCATCTGGGAGAATCCCCCACGCCGTGTGCCGGCCCGTTGAACGGCTCCGTCCGCGCTTGGAGTCTTCCTCGATCAAGATGGCCTCGAATTCCTCCATGGATACCCCATTGTGCTCGATGTGCTGGACGTTTCCGCGAGAGTCATCCTCATCGTCCCACGCGATCAAGGCATCCTCAAACATCCGCGCCTCCCGCTCTTCGGCTTGGGGCATCGACTGAAACGCGATACCAGTATCCTGAGCCTCTTTGACTTAAAAGTCAAGTGGGATCAACTCCACGGGGCGGTGAGCTCACGCTCCCGTATCGCCATTCGGGCCCCCGGTGGGGCGTCGGGCTGGAACGCAAGGCGGAGTATTCGGCGGCAGACAATCACATTCCTCCCGAGCCAGTTTTCGACGGAAAGCTCAGGCACCAATGCGCGGTCGGAGTCCGTCGTGACAACGGTGCACTGCCCTAGGGCAAAGGCAATGGCGGCGGTCATAATGTCGATTTGCGGCATCGGTCGGCTCACGAAATCCTGGGCGATGCTTGTATCCAGTAAGTAGCGACTCATCCGTGACTAAGCTCCTCCATCTGCCGCTTCACAGCCGAGAGGTTGTATTCGCGCATCTGTTAGTCAAACCGTGCGAAGTTTGCGGTCTCTTCGGGTGTGATTTCTAGCGGCTCGATCGTCGGTATCCACGCACCCCAGTCCTAATGGTCAAGTTGAGCGGCGCCGTCCGCCGGGACCCTGGCAAGTTCCTCCGGCGCCGCATCGGCGGTCAGCGCTAGAACCCGCTCCCAGATGGGGGCCAGTGGCGGCTGCACGGTGACGCTTACCCTCTCGCGTTCCTTGAGCGGAAGTGGCTCGGCTGGCTAAAGGACACCATTTTCGTAAACCGCTTCAACGGTAAAGGTCATATCAGTCCTCGACATGAGTATTAGAGCCTACCTCGGTAGGCTCTCCGCGCGGTGGCGCATCTTCGGGAGGTTCTCTCTTCCTCGCTGCCTACTGCCTACCGCCTACCCGTTTGCGGACTGCCGCGTAGGGAATCCCTCGCCCACACTGATCATATCGGCGATCCCCGAAAACACGAGTCGAGGTCAGGGGTGGTTTTCCCAAGCGGGACAGCCGTTCGGTCGCGGCCGAACCGACCGATCGGCCGGGACGGCGGTTCTGGTCGTTCCTCCGATCGTTGACCCCCTGAAAAAAATTTTTCCCGCCGCACGCTCTGGTTTCCGCTTTCGCGCATCTTTATTCATTGCCATTGCTGGCGCAGCCGTTCCGGCCGAGCAAGTGAATGTGGCTCACATCGGCAAATACTTGACAATGTCCTTGCACTCGTCGGCGGAAAGGCAGTGGATCGCCAGGAGGATCTCGTTGATGGCCTGGCCAATGGGGAGCGTCTTTCTGACGAGGAAGACCCCCGGCATCGGTTCGCCCGCCGCTACACGGGCGTAGGCAAACGCGGCGAAGGTTTGGCGGTCATGAGTTAAGACGGCACGCCCGAGGGCAGCCGCCCGTTCGAGAATCACGGGATCGTGCGCTCCTGACAAGCCGATGTCACGAACGTGGACCAAGTCGATCGCCGGCTCGAGTCGCACAAACCTTTAATGATGCGGTCGTTAAAATTCTCGTCCACCAAGAGCGGGATCACTGCAAGAGCCCTTTCGCCCGGGCTCGCGCGAACAATTCCTCCTTGGTTGGTCCAGGTCGCTGAGACGCCTCGATTTTGCGGCGCAAGGCTTCGGCTTTCTCGTCGCACTCGTGCAGGTACTCGTCGACTTCGGTCTGATGTGCAAGATAATATGCGATCACGGCAAAGACGTCGGCGATCTCCAAGGCATTGTACATCTCGACGATCGCCTCGGGAGGCTCGCCGTTCTGATACGCGTGTATCACGAGATCGAGGAGGACTCGGCTCGTGCCCACTCGTAAAACACCCGGTGGCTCTTCCCGTAGCGGGACCGTCAGCGTCAGCGGCTTTTGTTCCAGAATCGTCATGGCTCGACTCCCTCGAATAGCGGTGACTCTCACTATCTTACTCGATCCTGGCTTTTGGGAGTCGATCCGATTCCGACTCTGGCAAATTCTGGCCGAGCCACGCAAGGCGGATTGACGCTCGTGATTTGTATCAGCGGGCAGCTCAAGACGCCCGTTGGCACGAAGACGAGAGGCCCCCGGCGAGAGAACCTGCTCGCGGACTTTGGTCCAGAGCCTGGGGCCAACGCGAGCCCGCTTCTCAGGGAACGAGCCGCTCGAACGACTCAGCGGGAGCGGTTCGAGGCACGGCACGCTCATCCAAAACAGAGGAAGCGTCGGCTAATTTCCCAAGTTATCCAAACCACTGAAGAAATTAGCAATATCCCCTGTACCCCTCTGTACCCCTGTACCATCCCCCCTGTACCATCCCCAAGACCTCCGTCAAGACCTCGTCCGTTGTCACCAATCGGGCTTCCGAGCGTTCGGCTCTGGGAAGTAACCGAAGCGTGAAAGGCATCACCTGGATTAAGCAGGGCCACCCAATAAAAAGCGTCCGCGAACAAGACCCGCGGCGGCATCACCGATCACTCCTGAGCTCTCGGAGCGCCGTATAAGTAGTGGTCAAGCTGCGTGGCACCGTCCGCCGGTACCTTGGCAAGTTCCTCGGGCGGCGCATCGGCGGTCAGGCGCAAGGACCCGTTCCCAGATAGGTGGTCGCGCTGGCTCGACAGTGACGCTCACCTTCTCGCATTCCTTCAGCGGCAACGGCTCCGCCAGTTTCAAAACGCCGTTTTCGTAGACTGCCTCGACGGTGATCGGCACTGCAGACGCCTTCATGGAAATCGACGATTCGGCAATCACTAGTGAACCAAGGACGATTGTACCCAATCGCCGACCTCACCAACAAACCCCTCTGCGGCTGGTTTTCCCAAGCGGGACAGCCGTTCGGTCGCGGCCGAACCCGTACCGATCGGCCTAACGGCGGTTCTGGTCGTTCCTCCGATCGTTGACCCCTGAAAAAAATTTTCCCGCCGCGCGCTCCGGTTTCCGCTCTCGCATACCTTATCTCCATTGGGGCCGTGCGCGGCCGACCGCCTTGATGCGCCTCGACGTTTCGCTCTGCGGGAATCACGACTGGAAAAACTGAGCCAATAGCAACTTCCGAAGCTTGTCTTTTCAGCCGGCGCGCGGCATAAGCTCCCGTATCGCCATCAATTAGCCCGTGTTCGACACAAAAACGCCGGTCGCGGCCGGCACGTCGCGTTACTGCGATATTTCCATCATGGAGAGCTCCAATGTTTCGCACGGCCTTGGCTCAAGTCACCACCAATTCCAGCAGACGCCGAAACCGGCGAAGCCCGTTGATCGAGTCACTCGAAGAGCGGTGGCAGCCGAACAGCCTCGTTGGCCTATCGGGCGGCCAACCCAGACCTGGAGTTTACCCGATGCTCCCACTACGGTCGGTTTCACCGGGATTTCACGGCCGACAGCGCACTCGGTCCCCGACCGTTCAATTTTCCGTTGGCTCGCTCGTCATGAAACTCGCCTGCGAATCCGAAACCCGCCCAAGCTCCGATCTCGCAAGCACTCTGCCGAAGAAAACAGCCACTGCACCGCGGGCGATGAAGATCGACACCGGCGCGGCCGAGGCTGACAACACGGACTTTCCGATCAAACGGGCCGACGCGGTCCAAAATAAACCGAAAGCGGGGCCGAGATCCGCCGGTGCACCGATCATTCAGGGGCCTCGCTCTCACGGCGCGGCGGTCGGGCGAAGCCAGCGGCCGACGCTCAACGACCCTCTTGCAAGCGCAAAAAACGATTCCGGGGATACTCGCTTATACGGGCACGAACGCCGCGGCTGCGAGGCGCCAAGCCGAATTGAGCAGCGGGCGACGGCCGCGAACCCCACTCCTACGGCCACTGCTTCCGTTCTCGCGACGGGAACCAGCGCGGTCGGCCCAGGCGGGCTGATAGGCTACGCTCCAGCCCAAGTCAACAGCCGCCATTATGGCTTCAATCAAGTCATGTTCCTCAACCAGAGCGGTCAGGCCGTTTCAGGGAACGGTGTTGGCGAGACGATTGCCATCATCGACCCCGGATACGACCCAGACGCGCTCAACGATCTTCAGCAGTTCGATGCGAATGTGGAGTCCCCTGCGATCGCCAACCCGCCATCGTTCGTGCAGGTTAACGAGTACGGCCAAACATCAAATTATCCGACGAATAAGAACATCGAGTTCGAGGAGGCATTGTCTGAGGAGACGTCGTTGGATATCGAATGGGCCCACGCCATGGCGCCCGCTCCTCGATCCTCTTGGTAGAGTTCAATGCAACACCAGCTCTCACCCCCGCGAATCCGAACCAATTTATGCCTCCACCAGCGACGTCATTCAGGCGATTAACACCGCCAGGAACTGGTCCGGCGTTGTGGCGGTTTCGATGAGCTTCAGTGGCGGCATAGGAGGACCAGCGTACGACAGTTACCTCACAACCCCAAGCGGCCATCCGGGCGGCGTTACGTTCGTGGTTGCGTCGGGCGATAGCGGAGAGCAGCCGCCAACTGGCGGGCAACCCCCATCCCTACGAGTCGCAGTGGCCAGCGTCATCGCCCAACGTACTGTCGGTCGGTGGGACGGATCTTTCGATCACCCAAACGACCACAGGCTCCCAGACGACTTTTAGTTACGGGGGCGAAACGGCATGGCCAGACAGCTCTGGCGGTCCTACCACAGAGCCACCGGCGTCTTATCAGGTGATCGACAACGGTGGTCTCACTGAGACCTACGCAACAAGAGTGACGCCGGATGTTTCGTATAACGCAGGAGACCCCATGTACGTGTACGACTCGTACGCGAGCAGCTCGTCGCCATGGCTCTCTCTAACGGGAACCAGTTTTCGGGCGCTGCAGTGGGCGGCACTGATCGCCATCGCGGATCAGGGCCTCGCCCCTATACGGAGAGGGCTCGCTCGACGGGCCGTCTCAGACGCTCCCCGCTCTTTACTCTTTCTCGAACTCGATTAGCTCTCTCCCGAGCCCAGCCGACCCGGGCCAATTAGACTTCAACCAAATCACGTCTGGTGGCAACGAGGAGTATTCAGCGACCGGCGCTGGCTATAACTTCGTGACGGGGCTGGGAACACCGAAAGCCGTTGCACTGATCCAGGACCTCGTCGGCCCAACGGTCGCCGTGATTCAGGCAAACCCAAACGTCACGTCGACCATTTCCGGAAACGTCTGGTACGCCGACCTGGCCGGAAACGGTCACGACGACATGATTTTCCGCACGGTCGACAATACCTTCCTTGTCTCGGTCTGGAACGGATCGGGCTACACCACACCGACCGTGTGGGACACAAGAAGGCGGACCGTACCTCAACGGGCAGGTGTTTTTCGCCGACCTGACCGGTAACGGACGTGATGACCTTATCTTCCGGGGCCCCGATAATCGCTTCTGGGTCTCATTGTCCACTGGCACAGGCTTCACAGCTCCGCAGGACTTTTTCGGGCGACCAAGGGCGGTCCGTCGACGACGGCCAAGTCTTCTTCGCGGATCTGACCGGCAACGGAATGGACGATATGATCTTCCGCGGTATTGACAACCGGTTCTGGGTGTCGATGGCGAGGGAACCGGCTTCCTCAACCCTCAACTCTGGGTAAGCGAGGGCGGACCTTTCGACAATGGTCAAGTACAGTTCGCGAATCTGACCGGAAACAAAAACGGCCAGGAGGAGATGATCTTTCAGGGGGTCGACAACCGGTTCTGGGTTTCGGCTTCGGCATGGGCCTAACGCCCCTAACACAACGCTTTGGGCCAGCGAGGGGGGATCATTCGTGGCGGGCGACGCAAGCTACGCTGATCTAACAGGCAACGGCGAGGATGACTTGGTGTTCCAATCACCAAGCGACAGTTTTTCTCGTCTCCCTCTCAACCGGAACGATCTTCGGTAGCCCTCAAGTCTGGTTGAGCGAAGGCGGATCGGTGCTCAGTGGCCAGGTGCAATTGGCGAATCTGACTGGGGCCACAAAACGGTAAGAAGGAAATGATCTTCCAGGGCATGGACAATCGGTTCTGGGTGTGAACGTGGAACGGGCCTAACTCGCTAATACGACACTCTGGGCCCAAGAGGGCGGCCCCTACGTCCCTGGCGAGGCCCAGTACGCCGACCTGAACGGCAACGGCAAGGACGAGGTCTGAGGTCTTTTCCAAGGTGTCGACAACCGCTTCTTGTGGCTCCTGGCTGCTTCAAACGGGTCAAGCTCCTCCAGCTCGCCGGTGATGTGGGTGGCTGAGCAGGGCGCGGATACGCCTGAGCGATGCCGGCCGGGTTGAGGATGATGCCTGCCGGAGCCCGCCGACTCGGCAGGCGAACCCATCTATCCAATCCAATGATGTTCGAGAAAGCTGACCCAGCGGGCTTCCAGAGCGATCATCACGAGAATCAGTCCGGCTCACGATGCCGATCGGGCTCGGGACAACATCGGCGATCGTTGTTGCTAAGTTGAGACCGGTGATTGCAACGGTGCCGACACCATCTAGGGGACACGGCCAAGCGGGAAGGAGAATGCTCACGAAGCACCGACTCGGAGCCCATTGCCGTCTACGCAGACACTTCGCGGCTCCGCGTCCGAGCCGAGGTTGATGAGCGGTTCGTCGATAGCCTTCGTGTCGGACAAACCGCCGTGATCTCGGGGCGCGGTCTTGGAAACCGGGAATACGTCGGGAGTATCGCGCTGGTCAAGTCGATCATGGGCAAGAAGACGGTTTTCTCGGGCTCCGCGACCGAGCGGAAGGACCTCGACGTCATTCAGGTCATGATCGAGCTAGACAAGCACCTTCGCGCACCGATCGGTTTGGAGGTCGACGTCGAGATCGATGTTTCGCCACATGCGACGCCTTCGCCGGCCGCGTCAAATTGAAGTGAACGATAAAAGAAATCTGCGTGGTCCGCGCTCTGATTTCTGATCCGGCGCATCCTTTTCCTTATCAGGATCGAATCACGCGATTGCGGTGTCACCGCGACCTTGCGACGTGGCCTCGGCAATCCCGGCGATTGGGCTGTTCGAGAGTCCGGATGACGGCGAAAACGGTTCGGTCCCTGAAGGGTCGGCAGCCGCGGCTGCTCATAGGTCATGACACCCTTATGGGTTTTGTGTTCGTGTCAGCGAAGTACAAGTTCCTCATCACCAATCGGAGGTTGAGATGCAACGACGTGTGTTATGGGCGTGCGGAGTCGTCTTGGCGCTTGCCAGTCCTGTCCGGGCCGAGCTACGCATGGAAGGAAACCGACCTGAAAGGATGAACGACGAGATCATCGTGCAACGGGTGCCAACGAGAGGATCCTGGCGGTTGCGTTCACCAATAACGGCGGTTGGGTCGTCAGCACAGACCGGGGCATTTGGGGCGGTGGCCCTCGGCCGGCTGCCATGAATCAGGAAATCGAGCGGCTGAGGGCAGCAGGCAGCCCGATCACGGTGGTGGCGTTCAACAACGATGGGAGGCTGGGTGTTGGGCACCCGAAACGGCATCAGAGGTGAGGGACCGAGACCGGAAGGCATGAACGAAGAGATCCAGAGGTTGGTGAATCAGAAAACTCTCGTGACCCTTGTGGCGTTTAGCACGATGGGGGGATTGGATCGTGGCTTCAGCGAATTCGTGGAAGACCGGTGGCCAGCGACCGCAGGCCATGGACAATCACATCGGGGCCTTGCGCGGACAGGGCAGGACGATCGCTTTGGTTGGTTTCAACGACGCTGAAGCTTGGGTGGTTGGGTCCGATTAATTCGTCGTCCGGTCGCCGAAAGCGTCGTTTCACTTGACAGGGCCGCGTTCCGCGCCGTGACGCTCAAGCACGGCGCCCAATCCTTTCGCTCGATGGTACCGCGGTGCGAATGGCTTTACGTTGACGCGATCGCGATCAAGAAGGCCAAGAGAATGGCCGTGAACGCCGTGCGGCCAATCTCGAATCTCACGGTTTCGTACGTCGCCGCGAGCGACGCGGTCGAAATCACACTCGGGTCCGCGGAAACCTTCCCGACCGGCGGCCAGATCACCGTCTTGGGCGGCCTGACGACCGCCGCGGGCGGCACGCTGAACCGGGCCCGGCGGTCTTCACCATCTCCAAGGGCGGGAAGAGCATCAGGCCGTCGTGAATTCGGGATCGCGTTCCCGGGATCTTATGCCGAATAATTTACCACCAGTCGGACCCGCGAGTTCGGGTCGCCTGGGACATCGATACCCCGCTCTCACGCGGCAATTCCCCCTCAGACCCCACCAACGTATTCGCGTTTGTTGTCAGCTAAGGTGTAATGAGCGAAACGGTAGCACGTTCGTGTCGAAGAGGATTCCGCTCATCCCTCATGACGCGTAAGGGCCAGCACTTCCGCCGAAGGCGACCCCCGGACTGCCGCCCCGCCCCGGCTCAGCCACGCTCGGCTGAACCGGTTTCTCCCGCCGTGCCGAAGCGAATTCAGTCAGATGTCGAGTTCCTCCACCTGCTGTGGCGACAAAAGCTCAATGGCCGCTTCAATTTCAGCGATCGTGCTCATGAGGAAAACTCTAGCATGGCCCTGGTGAAAATGCGATAGCGCCTTGATCAAGCGTGCAACGGATGCCGTGGTCGGGTCCGATGAAT
>CAWHKI010000291.1:0-59337 GCA_963829765.1 uncultured Isosphaeraceae bacterium
TTGCGAACAGCAATGGGGGGAAGGCCGTTTACGCCGATGAACTGATTGTACCCTCCGGTGCCACCCTGGATTTGAATGGGTTAAACCTCTACGTCGCGGGGAACAGATCGGGTCCAACGCCATCATCTTGAACGGCACGGTCACGCCCGTTCCCGGCGGCGGGCCGCTCCAGAAGAATACCCCGACACCCAGCGACCTGGCCACCGCGGGCGAAGTCGATGATTGGACGTTTAACGGCCAGTCCGGCGAAACCGTGTCGATCGACGTCGATCCTGGCGGCGGCGGACCCTTGGCCGCGCCGTCGCCCCAGCTTGGCTGGGTGACCGTCAGCCTCATCAACTCCGACGGCATCGTGCAGGCGACGGCCACCAACGCGTCGGGCGGGTCCGGCTCGACCGTCACGCTCAGCGATTTCACGTTTCCCGCCGACGGCACCTACACGATCCAGGTCGAGGCCCCGAGCAGCCAGTCAGCCAGCACCGGCTTCTATGAAATCGCGCTTTACGATGAAACGCCTCACGTCACTCCGCTCGTGCTCGGTCAGTCACAAAGCGGCACGCTCGGGGGGCCGTTCGGCATCGACGAGTGGTCGTTTTCGGGATCGGCCAACCAGGTGGTCCAGCTCAATAAGATCAATGCACAACCCGGCATCGTCTTTAGCCTGACGGGCCCCGGCGGCTATGTCGCCTTTTCAAACCTGACGGGTGATTCCGGCACAATCACGTTGCCGGCCAGCGGGGCGTACGTGCTTTCGGTCAACGGCACCGGCGGGACCTCGTACAGTTATTCGTTCGAGCTCGACTCATTGACGATCGACTCGCTGACCTTGGGCACCATCCAGGACGAAACCTCGTCGGGGACGGGCTATTCTCAGCTTTTCTCGGTGAACGTGCCCAGCGTACAGACCCTGTTCATCAGCGTCCAGGATGGCGCGGCGGGCGACGTCAATACGTTGTATGCGAAGCTGGGATCGCCCCCATCGCTATCCAGCTTCGGCTACGTTTCTTCGGGAGCGGCCACGCCCAGCCCGCAGATCCTGGTGTCATCGGCCGCGCCGGGCACCTGGTACTTCCTGGTGTACTCGAATTCGTCTCAGCCTTCCACCAATTACTCGATCGTCGCCACGAGCGCCCCCGTCCAGCTCGACAACGTGGGCCCGTCGTATTCGGGCCAGGCACGGGACGTGTCACTCACCATAACCGGCGCCGGGTTCAGCCAGGGTATGACGGTCGAGCTGATTTCACCGGGCGGCACGACGACCTACCCGGCCACCAGCGTCTCGATCGACACTTTCAACCAGATCACGGCGGCCTTCGACCTAACGAAGGTACCGATCACGGGCACGAACGCTCCGTACACGGTCAAGGTCACGCGCAAGGACGGTACGACGGCCGAGCTGACGGCCGCGTTCACGGTGACGACCTCCGGGTCCGCCCAGCTCGAAACCAAGTTGATCCTCCCCGATCCGATGGGGCGACATGTTTCGTCGATCATCTACATCGAGTATGCCAATACCGGCAGCGAGCCCATGCCGGCCCCTCTCTTGGTGCTGTCGTGCCCGCCCAAGATGGAAAACGGCGTCGAGGTCATCAACGAGCCGTTATTCACCCTCAACCCGGCCCTCCAGGTGTCGGGCTTTTGGACGGCGGGCCTGCCCACGGGTTATTCGCACACCGTCGAGATCCTCGCCAGCGGGTCGGTCCCCGGCGTGCTCGAGCCGGGTGAGTCGGTCAAGGTGCCCGTCTATTATGCCGGGATGGAGCAGCCGTGGTACTTCCCAGACACGTTCTACTTCAACCTGCAGGTCTACGGTCAGTACGACAAGACGGCCATCAATTGGAGTAGCCTCGAATCCAGTCTCCAACCCTCGGGCATCTCGACGGCCGCCTGGAACGCGATCTACAGCGGTCTCACCAGCGAAATCGGCAACACGTGGGCCGACTATGTCCAGATGCTCGACGCCAACGCCAGCTACCTAGGGCAGCTCGGTGAGGACGTTACCAACGTCAGCCAGCTCTGGCAGTTCGCGATCATGCAGGCCGCCGGCCTTTCGCCTCTGCCCGTGCTCGACGCCGAGACGGACATCTCGGTCCCCTCCGCCGGCGATCTGCTTGATTTCAGCCGTCAGGCCGCCAACAGCTTGGTCGCCCGCAATACATTCGGCCCACTCGGCTACGGCTGGACCGACAATTGGGAGTACTCGCTGGCGGTCGGCTCCGACGGCACCGTAACCGTGACCATGCCATCGGGACAAGAGCGGATCTTCCAGCCCGATACCCGCTATCAGGACCAGTATTTCTCGGAGCCGGGAGACGACGGGGTCTTGACGGAGCTACCTGGCGGCGGCTACTTGCTCACTGAGGCCAACGGCTCCGAGGAGTTCTTCAACGCGAATGGCACCTTGGGGTACGTTCAGGATGCCAACGGCAACCGCCTTACCGCGGGATATACCGGTAGTGGCAGCTCACCAGCCTGACCTCGTCGTCCGGGGGCTCGCTCACGATCGTCTACAACGCGGCGGGCTTGATCAGTTCAGTGTCCGGCTCCGACGGCCAAACCGTGACCTATTCCTATGATTCCTCGCACAAGTACCTGGTCGCCGTCAAGGGAACGGGTGGCGGCGTCACCGCCTACACGTACGACAGCGGCACAGACTTGGCCACCCAGAACGCCCTGACCGTCATCGCCAATCCCAGCGGCACGTACGAATTCTTTACTTACAACGCCACCGGCCGGTTGGCTTCCATGTCGGCGGGGTGGCGGCTTCGGTAAACTCCTCCTGCGGTACAAGGAGGGCGAGATCCAGGTGACCGACGCCGCCGGCGACGCTGAGCTCGTACTATTACGATGATGAAGGCAACCTGGTCAAGTATGTCGATCCGCTCGGAAACACCTCGTTCGCCACCTACGACGCCGCCGGCAACCTCACCAGCCTGACTGGTCCGACGGGTCTGACGGCGAGCTTCACTTACAACGCCCAGGGCGACCTGACCAGCGAGACCAATCCCCTCGGCCAAACGACCGATTTCACATACACCAGCACCGACAACTTGCTGGCGAGCGTCACCAATCCCCAGGGAGACACGACCAACTACCAATACAACAGCGACGCCGATCTGACGGCGGTTCAGTTCCCTGATGATTCCATCGAGACCGCGACCTACGACGCCATGGGCGACCCGCTGTCGCTAACCGACCAGGACGGCCAGGCTACCGACTACACCTACAACTCCGCCGGCCTGGTCACGAGCGAGACCCTGTCCGACGGAACGACGATGACGTATGCGTACGACGCACAAGGAAACCTGAACGAGCGCCACCGACCCATCGGGCACCACCACGCTGGGCTACAACGCCAACAACAAGCTCACCAGCGTCGCCTATCCCAGCGGTCTGTCTCTGCTATTCACGTATAACTCCGCCGGCCAGCGTTCCAAGATGGTCGAGGAGTCGGGCACCACGGTCACCGAGACGGTCGACTATCAATACAACTCACTGGGAGAGCTCACCGGACTGACCAGCGGCACGGGCGAGCTCATCGTCGAGTACGCGTACAACGATCTAGGTCAACTGGTGAAGGATACGTTCGCCAACGGCACCTACACGACTTATACGTACGATGCCGACGGCGACCTACTCGACCTGGTGAACTATGCCGCCAACAAAACGGTTGACAGCAGCTTCGCCTACACTTACGACGCACTCGGCCAGGCGACCACCATGACCACGGTCGACGGCGAGTGGGCCTACACTTACGACAGTATCGGACAACTGGCCACCGCGACGTTCACTCCCAGCTCCGGCTCGAGCGTGCCGGCCCAGAGCCTGAGCTACCAGTACAACGCCGCGGGCGACCTGACCCAGACGGTCGTCAACAGTGTGAGCTCGACTTATACCAGCGACAGCCTGGGACAGTACACCACGGTCAGTTCTTCCAATGGGACCTCCACCAATTACTCCTACAACGCCAACGGCGACCTCATTTCCGCGACCAACCCGAGTGGAACCACGAATTACAGCTACAACTCGCTCAACCAGTTGGTGAGCGTGACGTCGCCGACGGGCAGTTGGACGTACGAGTACGATGCGCTGGGTGACGTCGTGGCCACGATCGAGAACGGCCAGATGACCCAGAACCTGGTTGATCCCACGGGCCTGGGCACGGTCGTCGGTCAATATGACAGCCTCGGCAATCTTCTGGCTGGATATACTTACGGTCAGGGCCTGGTGAGCCAGATCACGCCCAGCGGCTCCAACTACTACGCCTTTGACGGTCTGGGTTCGACGGTGGGCGTGACCAACTCGTCCGGCGCCTTGGTCAGCAGTTACAGCTACTTGCCCAGCGGCGCCATCCTTTCTAGCACGGGAACTTCCACCAACAGCGAGGGCGGGCTCTCCAATCCGTTCACGTTCGTCGGTCAATTCGGCGTCACGACCAATGGCAGTGGGCTCGACGCCATGGGAGCGCGAAGTTACGACGCGGCCATCGGTCAGTTCACGACCGAAGACCCGCTGGGGGTGAGCTCCGGCGAGACGAATTTGTACGAGTACGCCGGCAACAGTCCGACGAACGCGATCGATCCGACCGGGACGACGCCCCAGTTCTTTGGCGTCTCCGGCGACGTGATCTTGAATGGCGCGCTCAGCATCTCCGCCAGCGACAACGGCGAGGCCGACCTGGTTTCCGGTCTTGGCGGTACCGCTCTCTCCTTCGCGGGCGAGGGCGGCTTCTCGCCGTCGGGCGTCTCGACGGGGGCCGATCTCGAGACAAGCGGGTCTGTCGGCGCGAGTTTCTTGGGAGTGACCGCCGCCAGCTCCGTCGGCCTGCCAGCCGGCGAATTCGAGGTCGACGGCTCGGCGTCCGTGCGCACCAACGACACGCCGGTGGGCTCATTCACCACCCTGTATGGGCTAGTCTCGATGGCACACGCCACCAGCTTCCCGCCGCAGTCGAACCACGTCTTGCTCGAGGGCCTCTTCGGCGAAGATGACGATCTGCCCCAGCCAGTCAAGCACGGTCCGAAGGGGGGCTCGTCGAGCCCCCAGGCGTCGGGTACTCAGGGTTCGACGGGAGGCCAGCTCTCGGGGAGCCACGGCACCAACGGTACGACGACGAGCACCGGAGCAAACGCCGCCACCGGAACGACCTCGAGCGATTCCGCGCCGTCCGACGGCACGTTTACCCAGTCGGGCAACACTCAGGCGGCCGGCAAGAACGGTGACGGCGGCGCCGTGGGCGGCTCGGGGACGGCGGGAACCTCGGGGTCGGCCGGCAGCGACGGAAGTCCCGGCGCCGCGGGATCGTCGGGTGCCCCGGGTCTCAGTGGAAGCGGCACATGCAGTAGCATGACCACGACCTCATCCTCTTCCAGCAGTTCGCCCGTCAGCAGTTTCGACCCCAATTCCAAGCAAGGCCCGGCCGGCTACGGTCCGCTCAATTTCGTCTCCGGCTCGTCGCTGACGCTCTTCCCGTATCGGATCAACTTTGAGAACTCGCCGACGGCCACCGCGCCTGCTCAGCAAGTGACCGTCACCGATCAACTTGACCCGTCCCTCGACCTGAGCACGTTTCAATTGACCGGCATAGGCTTTGGCGACACGGTCTTGACGATCCCGGCGGGGACGCAGAACTACCAGACAACCGTGCCCATGACCTACAACGACCAGACTTTCGACGTGGTCATCGATGCCAGCCTCGACTATTCGACCCGTCTCTTGACCGTGACGTTTCAGTCCATCGCCCTCGATCCCGTCACGGGGCAGCCCACCGGCCTTCCTCCTTCCGACCCGCTGACCGGCTTCCTCCCACCGGAAGACGGCACGGGCCGCGGCGAGGGCTACGTGACTTACTCAATCTCGCCAAATCCCGGCCTAACAGACGGCACGACCATCAGCAACGTCGCCGACATCTCCTTCGACGACAACACCGTGATCGCGACCGATCAGGTCAACGACGACGACCCCAGCAAAGGCATCGATCCCACTGAGGAAGATACGGTCACGATCGTCGCGACGCCGCCGACTTCGAGCGTGACGGCACCGACTACCGCGACGAGCCTGGCCATCCCGGTGAGCTGGTCGGGAACCGACGTGCTCTCCACGGGCGCCGCCGGCCCCGGCATCGCTTATTACAACATCTTCGTTTCCGACAACGGCGGCAAAACTTACACCGAGTGGCTCCAAAAGGTCGCGCCGTCGACGGAGACCTCGGCCGTCTACGAGGCCAAGGCGGACGGCACTTACACGTTCTACAGCCAGGCCGTCGATTACGTCGGCAACGTGCAGGAGACATTCTCCTACGTCACTACCGATGTCGCGGCAAAGCCGAAGATCACCTGGGCCAACCCCGCCGCCATCACTTACGGCACGGCCCTGGGCTCGGCGCAGCTCGATGCGACCGCGAGCGTGCCCGGCAAGTTCTCCTACATGCCGGCCGCCGGCACGGTATTGGGCGCTGGACAGGACCAGCCCCTCACGCTGGTCTTCACTCCCACCGATTCAGCCGATTACAGCACGGTCTCATTCGGCGTCCAGATCACCGTCGCGCCCGCCCCGCTCTTGATCACCGCCGTCGACGCCGCCAAGGTCGCCGGCCAGCCGAACCCGCCCTTCTCGGTCCAGTACAGCGGCTTTGTGCGTGGTCAGGGACCGAGCGTCCTGCGTGGGACGCTCTCATTTACCACGACGGCCACGACGGCCAGCGGGGCCTGGCGATTATCCGATCATCCCCAGCGGGCTGTCGGCGACGAACTACGCGATCACCTATGGGGACGGCACGCTCGTCGTGACGGCGTCCACTGTGACGGCGCCAGTCGTCACCGTCACGGGGCTGCGGTGGCAGACCGTGAAAGTTAAGCACAAGAAGGTCACGGAGCTGGTCGTGAGCTTCAGCGGCGCGCTTGACGCGAGCACTGCCGGCGACCTGGCGGCTTACATGCTGGATGCGCCAAAGAACAAGAAGAAACCGCCCGTGTATACGAAGCGCGTACCGCTTGGCTCGGCGGTTTATAGCTCGGCGACCAACACCGTGACACTGGCCGTCCACGGCGCCGTACCTAAAGAGGTGATGCAACTCAACATCAACACGGCCCTTGTACTGGATTCGGAGGGCCGGCCGCTGGCGGGCAACAACGGGCAGTCTGGCGCGCCATTTGTGGCGACCTTGAGCAGCAAGGGAGTCATCAGCTTGGCCAGGACACCTGCCACGCCCGCCCCAACACCCGTTTCCACTGTGGCCACCTATTCCGACCAGGGCCAGCCCGATTACGTCGCCGGTGAGTGTCGTTCCGGCCGCGTCGCCGGCGCTCGTCCCAATCACCGTCGGCTCGACGAGCGGGCCCCCCGTTCCTGGCCCCACCGACGGCGGTGCCTCTTCGCGTGCCGGCGTTCAGCCGGACAGCGTCGGGAATCGTCGCTGGTCGCCCAGCTCCAATCGGCAGAGGCGGACGACAAAGCCACCGATACCATCACTCTCGTGGCCGGCGATTACTCTGTCGACGATTTCGTGATTCAAAACGAAAGCGGCGTTGCGGGCAAGACGATCGACATCGTTGGCGCTGGTGAAGGCCAGACGATCATCGATGGAGGCGGCACCGACCGGATATTCCAGATTGAAGCCGGCATTCACGTCGTGTTTCAGAACCTGTCCATCGAGCACGGGAAGGCGACGGACGGCGGCAAAGTCGGCGGGTCCGACGCTCTTGGCGGTGGCCTCCTGATCGACGGCGGCACGGTGACGCTGAGTAACGCGGCGGTTTCGGGCAACTCGGCCGTTGGGAAGACGGGCGTTGCCGGCGCAAATGGAGGGCCTGGAGCTGATGGCGGCGATGGTGGGAACGGCGGCAACGCCAGCGGCGGCGGAATTTATCTCGCCGCTGGGACGCTCAACATCGTGAACTCCACTGTCGCAAACAACAAGGCCACGGGTGGCGCGGGCGGTGCGGGCGGTGATGGTGGCGCTGCGACAGGCACCGGGTCAGACGGTTCGGATGGTTCCGATGGATCCGATGGCACCGACGGGGCCGCGCCAGGAGCCGACGGTAGCGATGGCCAGGACGGGGATGATGGCGACGATGGGCAGGACGGTAGCGACGGCGGCAAGGGTGGCGACGGTGGTGATGGAGGGGATGGAGCTGGCGGCGGCATTTATGTCGCCGGAGGTGAGCTCCTTCTGACGAGCACGACGATTACGGACAACCAAGCCTTAGGAGGCGACGGAGGCGTGGGAGGAGCCGGCGGAGGGGGAGGCATGCCGGGCAAGGGTGGAAAAGGAGGAACAGCAGGCAACGGTGGCGATGGTGCCGCCGGCTCTGATGGTTCCGCCGGCAGCCGCCCCCGGCTCGCCGGGGGGCGCCGGCAGCACAGGTGGCGATGGCGGTGGTGGCGGCGATGGCGGTGCCGGCGGTGATGGCGGTGCCGGCGGCCAGGGAGGCGACGCCGGTGACGGCGGCTCAGGCGGCAGTGGCTCCGGCGGCGGCATCTACGTGGCCAACGGAATGGTGACTATCCAAACCGGGACAATCCAAGGCAACCAGGCGACGGGCGGCAAAGGTGGCCAGGGAGGGGACGCGGCCGACGGCGCGGACAGGCGCCACGGGGGCGCGGGCGGTGATGGTGGCAAGGGGGGCGATGGAGCTTCCGGTGGCGACGGCGGCGATGGTGCTGACGGGAGTTCCGGCGGGCCTGGCGGGTCTGGCGGCGATGGCGCTGATGGTGGTGATGGTGGTGATGGCGGTGATGGCGGTAATGGCGGTGATGGCGGCAAGGGAGGTGATGGGGGCCAGGCCGGCAATGGCGGTGCCGGTGGCGACGGTCAAGGCGGCGGCATCCTCGTCGCGGGAGGGACTGTCGTGGTCAGCGGATCACCCACGTCCTTCGACAGCAACACCGCCGCAGGTGGCGATGGCGGCGACGGCGGCAAGGGTGGCGACGGCGGTGCTGGAGGCAAGGGCGGTGATGGCGGCGCCGGTGCCGACGGCGGCGACGGCGCGCGGGGCGGTGATGGCGGTGATGGCGGGGACGGAGGGGATACTTCCAGCGGTCCATGGGGCGGCCCGGGGGGAGCCGGCGGCGACGGCGGCGATGGTGGTGATGGTGGCGACGGCGGCGATGGCGGGTCCGGGGGCGATGGCGGTGCCGGCGGCAACGCCGGCGCAGGCGGCGCTGGTGGGGCCGCCGGAACCGGTAGCGGCGGGGGCATTGCGGTGGTCGGTGGTACCTTGACGCTGAGCACCAACGCCTCCGTGACCAACAACGCCGCCAATGGCGGTAATGGCGGTGCCGGCGGCGACGGTGGCAAAGCTGGCGATGGTGGGGATGGCGGTGACGGCGGCAAGGGTGCCGACGGCGGTGATGGCGGCGATGGCGGCGACGGTGGCGACGGTGGCGACGGGGGCGATGGCACGTCGGGCCAGGGGCCAGGTGGCCCCGGCGGCTCCGGTGGGTCCGGCGGAGCTTTCGGCGCGGCCGGCGCC
The DNA here is from genome assembly GCA_963829765.1 of uncultured Isosphaeraceae bacterium. Lineage (GTDB taxonomy): Bacteria > Planctomycetota > Planctomycetia > Isosphaerales > Isosphaeraceae > CAWFRS01. The sequence goes on from CAWHKI010000291.1 coordinate 9,474, forward strand.
GGCGGTGCGGGTGGCAGCGGCGGCGACCCGGGCACGCCCGGTAGCGGCGGGCCAGGCGGGAGTGGTGGCGCTGGTGTCAGCGGCGGCATCTTCCAGACGGTAGGGAGCCTCTCGGTATCCAGTGTTCCGTCCGCGACGACAGCGTCTTCCAGCGCGATTGTCACCGTTTCAGGGCCGTCTTCGACTGCGGCGGCCTCGTCATTGTCGACAGTGGCAAGCGACCCGTCATCGCGGACCGCCACCATCGACCACCTGCTGGAAGAAGGTCTCCTGTCGCGACGAGAAGGGACGACTCTCGTCCTGAAGGAGCGGGCAGAAGCCGAAAGCAATCGAAACGGCCACGTCGTGATCGTTCGCGCCGCGAAGCCCCAGTCGTCGTCCTCCATCATGGCCGCGCGAAAGGTCGTAACGGGCCTGATTGCGGTACGCAATTCGCTGCGCGGTCGGGGCTTCGGCGTCTGTCCTGAAGAGGCTGCTGACCTGATCGCCTTCTGGTACCAACTCGGCGAGGATCAAGTTTACGCGGCGGAGCGCTACATCGAGGAACACAAAGCAGAGGTGACATTCGCCGCAGTTGGGCGTATGATAAGGCCGTGGCACGGGCGAAACCTCAGCCTGTCGTTGAACCGACTGTCAGCTCCGAGTCGTCGGGCCCGCCGAATGCAGCTTCTACAATCTCGTGAAAGATACAAACAATGTGCCGACGGTGTTTCTGCCTCGCCCTGCTGCTGCTCCTGGCCCCGGTGGCCTCGGCCGACGACTTCCATAACCTGTTCGACGGCAAGAGCCTGGACGGCTGGGTGGTGGAGGGGCCGGCCAAGGGCAAGGCCGGCCAGATGATGTGGTCCGTCGAGGACGGGCGGATCGTCTGCCTCGGGCAAGGGTTCGGGTTCCTCCGTTACGACCGCCGGCAGTTCAGCGACTTCACACTCCGGGTCGAGTACCGGTTCGCCCCGCGCGCGGAACAACGCGCGGGCAACAGCGGGCTGGGTATCCGCACGGGACGGTTCGACCCCGCTGCGATCGCGGTTAACCCGCCCCTCGTACGCCGCCTTCGAGGTGCAGTTACTCGACGATGCCGGCACCCCGCCCTCAGCCCACGGGACAGCATCGCTCTATCGGTACAAGGGCCCGACCGCTAACCCGGCGCGGCCGGCTCCCGAATGGAACACGATCGAGGTGGCGTGCGCCGGCCCCAAGATCACGATCCGGCTCAACGACCAGACGGTCCTCGAAGCCAACCAGTCTGAACTCGCGGACGTGAAGACCAAGCCGGCCGGGGCCGGCCCCGAAGGACAAGCCTCGCAGCGGATACGTGGCACTTCAGAGCCACAGCGGCCGGGTCGAGTTTCGGAAGGTCCAGATCCGCGAGGAGTGACATGTGGCATGACTCCTCTCGTTAACAACTTCTGCCGGTAAGCTCGCGCTCGGGAGGGATGCAGTTCGACATTAAGACCGCGGGTATGCACGAGCCGTATCCGATAGAGAAGATTGTCTGCCCGATCCTTACGATCAGCGCCGAAGACGATAGGTTTGGCACGGCCAGTCGGGCGAAATGCATCGCCGCCAGCGCCGCACCCGACGGCCGGGCCACCATCTTTTCAACAGGCGGTCATGCCTTGGTCGGCCACTATGCTGACGCCTTGCGCGATATCGCATCGTTCCTCCAGACCGTGCCAGGAGCAGCGTTTACCACAATGACCCTGACTGGCAACTCCGGACGCCAGGCAGGAAGCCAGCTACGTTAAGCGGCCGAACCAGGCCCCGCGGGATTCTGCCGGCGGGCACGGCGAGGCGGTGCCAGAACGAACGCCGCCAAAATCGCCGCGCCAAATCCGGCGTATATCAAGGTGAACACCCAGGGACCCGCGCGGAAGAAAATCAACCGATGCGCCGGTGGCCGAGAAAGTCGCCCGCGTAGGCAGTTTGCCCGGCGGTCTTTCTGAGCCGAGCTTCCCAGACGGTCAGCGGGCAGGGGATTCCTATCAGTGACTCACCGACCACGATCCCGATCGCGATCAAATGGATCGCTCGAAACCAGAGATTGCGGACCCAGCTCCAATGGAACGCGACCCCAAGCAAGATGGCCGCCAGGCCGAACACGACGAAGCCGACGTAGGCTACGTGGAGCACGACGATCAAGTCTGCCAGTACGCTCGCCCAGAGCATGAGGCGTGTTTCACAAACCATGTCGTTTGCCTCTACGGCCAGTCTACCTCCAACGATACCGCCTGGCGAGGCGGATCCGCCAGATTGCCTCCAAAGGCACCGTCGGCGGGCCGGCGATTGTGAATCTCAAGGATCGTCTTGGTGTTCCGCGAATACGCTACACGGGCGGGGCCAGCGAAGGCGGGGAGCCGCGCTGAATACCCAAAAAGACCGCAAAGCCTGGTGTCGTAAGGCCGTTCCGCGAGATTGCTTGCTGGCGGTCGATCTGCGACAATTCAGATGTGCGCGTGGGTATCTGACGCAGCCGGCTCCGAATTGGCAGGCGGGTCGGGAGTTCGAGTCGCACAACCGGTTACGAATTGGTGGCGAGGAGGTGGAACTATGAAAGTCGTGCCGCTGGAGAAAACCGATCTGACGGTGCCCGGGCTGGCCGAACTGGTCAAGGAAGGGACCGTTATTCTAATCCGAAACGGTCAACCGGTCTTGGCCGTGAAGGATGTGTCCGGTTCTGACTGGGAGTCCGTTTCCCTGGCCTCCAATCCGCGGTTCATGGCGATCATCGAGGAATCGCGTCGCTCGTATGAAAACAGGGGCGGTGTCGGTCTGGAGGAACTCCGCCGAAACCTCGGTCTGGATGAGACCTCGCCTGCTGAGTGAATGACCCATCGCCGCCGATTCAGGACGTGGACGGTACGAGGTCGCGGCCAAACGCACCATCAGCGGCCCGATAGATGTGGATCTCGGGGACCTCGCCCGTCGTGCGGAAATAGGCGGCGCGAACAGACTCGGCGAAGTCGTGGGCGTGCTCGGCATGCACCAAGTTGACCGTGCAGCCCGCCCAGCCGGCGCCCGAAAGCTTTCCACCGAGGAAGCCGGGGGCGGGCTCGGCGGCTTCGATCAACGCATCGAGCGCGGGCGAGCTGTTCTCGAAGTCGTCTCGGCTCGACGCATGCGAGGCCGACATCAGCCGGCCGAAAGCGGCCAGGTCGGCGTTTTTCAGGGCCTCGACTCCCTGGCGCACTCGCTCATTCTCGTTAAGAACATGACGAGCACGCTTTCTGCCGACTGGGTCGAGCTGGTCCCATTTGGTCTCGAGCTGCTTAAGCGACAGCCATGAGAGGCGGAACTCACGGCCAGGGGGGAAGTCACCGCGAAAGGCAGCCGCGACTCGGTCGCATTCAGCACGCCTTTGATCGTACATGCCGTCAGCCAAGCGGCGCGAGGTCTTGGAGTCGCACACCACGATCGCGGGAGCGGGTTTACCCAGTGGGAGCCGGTCATGGATCAGCGTGTCGCAGTCGAGAAAGAGGGCATGGTCGGCGCGGCCGAAGAGAGCGGAGAACTGGTCGAGCAAGCCGGAACCGACTCCGACGAATTCATTTTCGGACCGTCTTAAAGCCTGGGCCAGCTCCATGCGAAGCACGTCATCTTTTTTGCCGTTGAAATCGCGGCTTGATTGGCCAGGAAGAAGGCCGAGCTGGATCAAGAAGCTGGCGACGGCGCCTTGTAGACTGGCCGAGCTCGAGAGCCCGGCTCCGAGCGGGACGTCGCCGGCGATCGACGCCTCGAACCCCGACGCAAGGGGCCCGCGCCAGCCGTCGAGGGCCCAGCAGACGCCGCGGACGTATCGGGTCCACGCTCCCGTTTCGGTTCGTTCGATCTCGTCGAGCGAAAACGTGTCAACCTCGCCGAAGTTGACCGAGACGACGCTTGCTTCTCGGCCGGGGGAAAAACGGCCCACAACCACGGTCAAACGGTCGATCGCCGCGGCCATCACCAGACCGCCGTTGTAGTCGGTGTGGTTGCCCAGAAGCTCGACCCGCCCCGGCGCACACCCATGACCTCCGGCTCGCCACCGAATCGAGCGGCGAAAGCCTGCCGGGCCTGGGTTACCAGTTGTCCATGGTCCGTTGTCCGTTGTCCGTTGTTGGAGCTACCGCTCCCGTGCGCCATCGGTGGTTCTCTTTGAGTGCCAGGTTTCTCCCACGAGGCGAGTCAAGCCGCAAAGCGAACAACGGACAACGGACCACTGACAACGGACAAAATCAAGCAACCGTCGACGGGGCGAACGTATTGGCCGCCTCGCGCAGGACATGGGCTTTGTCGGTCTTTTCCCAGGTGAACTCGGGCTCCGAGCGGCCGAAATGGCCGCCGCTGGCCGTCTTGCGATAAATCGGCCGCCGCAGGTCGAGGTGTTTGATGATGCCCGAGGGATTGAGCCGGAAGTGCTTGCGCACCACCTCGGCGATCAGCGAGTCGGGCAAGGTTCCGGTTCCCTGGGTATCGACATGCACGCTCACCGGCTCCGAGACGCCAATGGCGTAGGCGAGCTGGATTTCGCACCGCTCCGCCAGGCCGGAGGCGACGATGTTCTTGGCGACGTAGCGCGCCATGTAGGCTGCCGATCGGTCGACCTTTGTAGGGTCTTTCCCGCTGAACGCGCCGCCCCCATGCCGGCCCATCCCGCCATAAGTGTCGACAATGATCTTGCGGCCGGTCACGCCGGAATCGCCATGCGGGCCGCCGATCACGAATTTTCCCGTCGGATTGATGTGGTACGTGGGAGAGCCATTGAGCAAGTCGGTTGGCAAGACCGGCAAGATGACCTGCTCCGTGATCGTCTTGACGATCTCAGCGTGGCTGACGTCGCGGGCATGCTGTGTCGAGACCACGACGGTGTCGACCCGGATGGGCGTGAACCCATCGTATTCGATGGTCACCTGGCTCTTGGCGTCGGGCCGGAGCCAGGGAATCGTGCCATTCTGGCGGAGCTCGGTGATCCGGTTGATGATCCGGTGAGCCAGCGCGATCGGCAGCGGCATGAGCTCTTCGGTATCATTGCAGGCAAAGCCGAACATCATACCCTGATCGCCGGCACCGATGTCTTTGCCGGTCGCGCTGTCTTCATTGACACCCTGGGCGATGTCCGGCGACTGTTTGCCGAGCGCGACCATGACGGCGCAGGTCGAAGCATCGAAGCCCATGTCGCTGGACGTATAACCAATGTCGCGCACGATCTGGCGCACGATGGCCGGATAGTCGACCATGGCCTTGGTCGTGATCTCCCCGGCGAGGCAAACCAGCCCCGTGGTGAGCAAGCTTTCGCAGGCGACCCGCGCGTAAGGATCTTGCTCCAAAATCGCATCGAGAATGCCGTCGGAAATCTGGTCGGCCATCTTGTCGGGATGGCCCATCGACACGGATTCGCTGGTGAACAGGTAGCGGTCTTGGTGCGGCACGGGGGCAGGTCTCCTAGCGGTCGTATATCAGTGTTTTACGCCGGCGTGCCGCGCAAAATGAGAGGGCGTTCGGCCGGCCTGCGGCGAGTGAATTTCTCACGGGACGATCAACAACGAATAGGGAGACTCTAACAAAACGTTTCGACGTTGAAAAGCATCTCTCCCAGCACGTTGCCGATAAACATCGCTCAGCTTTTTGATGAGTTCGGTCGAAAAGGTGAGGCCGTTGGTAGAGTTACGCTTATAGTGTGTCGCTCTCCTGGTCGGATTCGCGGCGGTCGTCGCTCTCCGGGCTCGAGTGTCGCCTCGGTGTCAGGAGATTCGGCATGGGCGGCGCGGTCGCGGCGGTACCAGCTCCACAACAAGCGGTGGGTCGCATAGTCGAGAAGGGCCTGTGAGCTGGGGAATTCGTGCTCGCCGGGGTCTCGGTTCTCCAGGAGTGACCGGGTAGACTGGGTAATATAAGCGGCGTCGGCTCGGGCGCAGAGTTCGGCGAGAAAGACGGGGAAATTATCCGCGGCCGAGCGGCTCAGGCGGTCGCCGAGGTAGGCGTAGTTCATCTGATTCTCGACGACGCGAAAGGCGATTCGCCGGTCGCGGCGGACGATGATGGCCTCGCCGAGCGGATCGCGTGGCACCCGCGTGGCCCGGGCGCGGCCGCTGGCGGGTTGGGGCTTCATCAAGGCCAGGGCGCGGATTCCGGACACGACCGTCGACGGCCAACGCGAAGACTGAACATTGCGAAACTCATCCTCGGCCAAGATCCTGCCCGCGCAGATCAAGTCGATTCGGTCCCACGGAACCCAGTGTGTCGGCTCGGCTCGCAGTCCCTCGATCCGCAGACCTTCCTTCATACAGGCGGCCCGATGAATCGTCCGGGGGGGGCTCAAATCCGGAAACATGTCGGTGCGCCACGCTTCGGCGGCGATTCCGGCCTCATAGAGACCATCGAGCAGGTCACGAACCGTGGCCTCTTGCAGCGGCTGGGGCCAGGTTCCCGGGGCCCGAGCGAGCCACTGGACCGCGTCAGTCGGGTGCATCCCCGTCACTCGGCAAACCAAGTCGCGGAGCGCCGTCGGGTCTTCAATCGCCTCGAAAATCACCAGGCGATAATAGGGCGGCGTGGTGGACATGATTAAGTGCACGATTTCCCGCGGTAGGCAATTGGCAGTGGGTGCGCGGCCCCTCAATGACCGCGGCGGCCGTTTCTCTTCCTCTTACCATTGCCTTCGCCGGGCGCTTTCGGCTTCTGGAACAACTTGCCGACCTGAATGGAGAAACCGGGCAGCACGTCGCCGCCGTCGAGCTGCATCGAGGCCGTCAGTCGAGTGAAGCGATCCGCCGCCGTGTAGACGTCGACGACCCGAGCCTTGGGGCGGACAAACCAGACCAAACGAACCCCCTTCTCGAAGTATTCGTGGAGCTTCTCGTTCATCTCTTTGGGCGTATTGCTTGGGCTGATAACCTCGACGGCCAGGTCTGGGACGAGTGGGGGAACCTGTTCGTTAGGGAATTTACGGCCTGGCACGCGATCCCACGAGACAAACGACACGTCGGGAATCCGCACCAGGTCGATATCCAGCTTCATCATGCCGCCTTCACCAGCCACGAGCCCGAGCTTTCGCCGTTCCACAAAGTTTTTCAGGATCGCCAGGATTTCCCCCGCTATGAACGATTCTTCATATCCCACTGTCTTCTCCACTAAGATACCGTCGACCAACTCATAGAGCCGATCCTCGTGGTCGTTAAGCCGGACGACGTCGGCGACCGTCCCGCAACCCGGGGGCGGGTTCTGGCGGATGCGTTCGAAGGGGATCGGGCCGAACCGGCGGTAGAGGTCGGCTACGGTCCAGGTCTTCCACTTCGCTTTATTAATCGCATTAACAGTGGCCATGGTTGATCTCGTCATGGGCTGCGGCGGGAGCAAAGATCATCTTTTGCGCCGCCCGTTCTTCTTTTCGGGGTGCGGGCCATTTTTCTTCTGTTCGCTTTTGTCACCAGGCTCCTTCAGTATTTCAAACAACTCGCCAACCTGAACGGAGAAACCGGGCAGCAAATCGCCGCCGTCGAGCTGCATCGACGCCGTCAGCCGAGTGAAGCGGTCCGGCGCCGTATAGACGTCGACCACTCGGCTTCGCGGCCGGACGTACCAGACCAGGCGGACCCCCTTTTCGAAATACTCGCGGAGCTTTTCATTCATCTCTTTGGGGGTGTTGCTCCCGCTAATGACCTCGACGGCCAGGTCGGGGACGAGGAGGGGAATTGGGTCTTTGGGGATCTTGCCGCCCGGTAGACGCTTTAGCGAGAAGAACGAAACGTCAGGGATCCGAACTAAGTCGATGTCGAGCTGGATCGTGCCCGCTTCACCGGCAACCAGGCCTAGTCGCCGCGATCGGACGAAAACGTGGAGGATGGTCAGAATGTTGCCGGCAATGACGGATTCCTCGGGTCCCACGGTTTTCTCCACGAGTATGCCATCAACCAGTTCGCAGAGCCGATCCTCATGGTCGTTAAGCCGGACGACGTCGGCGACGGTACCGCAACCTGGGGGCGGGTTCTGGCGGATGCGTTCGAAGGCGATCGGCCCGAACCGGCGGTAGAGGTCGGCGACGGTCCAGGATTTCCGGCGAGTTTTCTCGATGGTATTGATGGTGGCCATGACTCACCTCATTATGGACTTATGTCGGGAACAGAAATTACCCCTTCCGGCGGCCGTTCTTCTTATCGCGGTTCGGACCATTTTTGACCTGCGACCTTTTGTCGCCAGGCTCCTTCGGCATTTCAAACAACTCGCCAACCTGAACGGAGAAACCGGGCAATACGTCGCCGCCGTCGAGCTGCATGGACGCCGTCAGCCGGGTAAAGCGATCTGGCGCCGTGTAGACGTCGACCACTCGGCTCCGCGGCCGAACGTACCAGACCAGGCGGACGCCCTTTTGAAATACTCACGGAGCTTTTCGTTCATCTCTTTGGGGGTGTTGCTCCGGCTAATGACCTCGACGGCCAGGTCGGGGACGAGGACGGGAATGGGGTCTTCGGGGATCTCGCCGCCCGGTAGACGCTTTAGCGAGAAATACGAAACATCAGGGATCCGGACCAAGTCAATGTCGAGCTGAATCGCGCCATCCGCGCCCGAACACCCGCCCTAGTCTCCGCGGTTTGACGAAATTACCGAGCAACCGCCCGATCTCTATCGCGATGCCAGACTCCAGTAGTCCCACAGTTTTCTCCACGAGTATGCCATCGACCAGCTCGTAGAGCCGGTCTTCATGGTCGTTAAGCCGGACGACGTCGGCGACCGTCCCGCAACCCGGCGGTGGGTTCTGGCGGATGCGTTCGAAGGCGATCGGGCCGAACCGGCGGTAAAGGTCGGCGACGGTCCAGGTTTTCCGGCGAGTTTTTTCAATGGCGGTGATGGTGGCCATAGCTCGTCTCATCTCATCATGGGCTTCAGTGGGAACAGAAATCACGACACTCCTCGCCGAACACCCCCCGGCGGAAAGCATGGACAACCAGACCCATCCCGCTAGCTCCGTCAGCGGCAATACCAACCCGACGCGCCAGCGAGGGGACGCATGCCGCCGCCGCGAGCAACTCCCGGCGACCCTCGCTTGCGGTTCGGATTAGTATGGATACGGCAGCGGCCCGAGGTGGCGTCCGGCGCGGCGTGTCGAAATCACCCGCTTCCGGCGGCCGTTCTTCTTAGAGCTCATCGTATCACGCGCGTCGCGGATCGCCAATCGGCGGTAGTGGACGGCAAGAATTAAGCCGATTCGCCGATCGGTTGCCGCCAGGTCGCCGGCAAACCGCGTGTGGCGACGGCCCGCGTGTGGTAATCTGGTGGAGGTCTCGACAGGCGCGGCGACGTGTCGAGGCGCAGTCGCGTCGGCTCGCCGCATCGCCCTGATCGCATTCGAGGGGATTGACCGTTGCGCCAGATCGGAACATTGCCCAGGGGAATCGACTCCAAGGTCTTCGCCGATTACCTGCTGACTCTCGGAATCAATTCCCGCGTCGACGAGCGGCCCGAAGGCTGGCTCCTGTGGATCTATAACGAAGACCACGTGGGTCGCGCCAGCCAAGAGCTCGAAGGCTATCGCACGCATCCCGACGACCCGCGTTATCGGCAGGCCGTGGCCGCCGCAGCCGCCATCCGGCGTCGCGAGCAGGATCGCGAAAAGGAGTTTCGGAAAAACAATCGCCAAGTCTCCGACCTGTGGGCCTATCCGGGCCTGGGCCGGCGCCCCTTGACAATGATCCTGATCGCCATCTGCATCGTCGTCTTCTTCATGCAACAATCACGCAACAACTTCGCCCGGGTCGAGTCGACCCTGGGCTTTTCGACAATCTACTTGGATCGGGAAGGCGGGCTGCGTGGCAGCGGTCTCAGAGAGATCTACGCCGGACAGGTGTGGCGGCTTGTGACACCTATTTTTCTGCATTTTGGTCCCATGCATCTGGTCTTCAACACCTGGGCGTTCAGCTCGATCGCCACGATCATCGAAGTCCGCCGTGGAACCTTGCGGTTGGCTGCTCTCGTTTTGCTCTCGGCGGTCGCGTCCAACCTCGGGCAATTCCTCTACACCGAGCGGATCGACCCCGGCGTGCCGCACCCCTTCGGTGGCATATCAGGCGTCATTTGCGCATTGTTTGGTTATCTCTGGATGAAGGGAATCTACCAACCCGAACAGGGGATGATCTTGCACCCCAATAGCGTCATGATGTTCCTGCTGTGGATCGGGCTGTGCATGACCGGCTGGGTCGGGCCGATTGCCAATGCCGCGCATGTCGTGGGCCTGCTCGTCGGCGTCACCTTCGGTGTGCTTCGGTTCTAACGACCTTGTCAAGCTCGTGAGGGAGAAAACGATTCATGAAACTCGGTTTTGTTTCGGCGATATTGCCAGAGTATACATTAGAACAGGTATTGAGCTTTGCCCGCGAGGCAGAGTTTTCCAGTGTCGAGCTGATGTGTTGGCCGCCTGGCAAGTCCGAGCGCCGGTACGCCGGTGTCACCCACATCGACGCGACCAACCTGTCGACCGCCGCGATCGACACGATTCACGCTTTACTCACGACTTATCGCGTGTCCATCTCGGGCCTGGGATACTATCCCAATCCATTGGCGGCGGACCCAGCGGAGGCGGAGGGCTACGTAACACATCTCCACTCGGTGATTGACGCCGCGGCGGCGCTCGGCGTCGGAGTGGTCAATACGTTCGTCGGCCGCGATCCGGCGATTTCGGTCGAGGCCAACTGGTCGCGATTTCTCAAAGTCTGGCGGCCGTTGGTCGCTCATGCCGAAGCCAAGGGAATCAAAATCGCCATCGAGAACTGCCCCATGCTGTTTGGCGGCGACGAGTGGCCCGGAGGCAAGAACCTGGCCACGACACCCGCGATCTGGCGGAAGATGTTTGTCGATATTCCCAGCCCCAGCTTCGGTTTGAACCTTGATCCTTCGCACCTGATCTGGCAGCAGATCGATTACATCTCGCCGATCGCGGAATTCAAAGACCGGATCTTTCACGTCCACGCCAAAGACGCCAGGATCGATCGCGCTGCCCTCGATCAGCACGGAGTGCTGTCGTATCCCAAATTGTGGCACACGCCCAAGATTCCCGGCCTTGGCGACATTCGCTGGGGCCCATTCTTCGGGGCCTTGAGCGATGCCGGCTATTCCGGCCACGTGGCCATCGAGGTCGAAGATCGGGCCTTCGAAGGCTCTCTGGAATCACGACTCGATTCGCTGATCGTTAGCCGTCGCTTTTTGCTCCAGCATTGTGTTGGTTAGTGACCAATGTCGATTGATCTGTCCGTCTTGATTCCGGTGTTCAACGAAGTCGACAACGTGGGGCCGCTGCACGGCGAGCTCGACGTCGTTTTGCGAAGGCTGCCGATCACCTATGAGCTGATTTACGTTGATGATGGCTCGACGGACGGCACGACGGCGAAACTCGAGACGATTCAGCGTGACGATCCCGGGCACGTACGAGTCGTCTTCCTCCGGCGCAACTGTGGTCAGACCGCGGCGCTTTCGGCCGCTCTGGACCTGGCGCGCGGAGAGATCCTCGTTCCGATCGACGGCGACCGCCAAAACGATCCGGCGGACATTCCCCGGCTGTTGAAAGAGCTCGATGCTGGCTACGACGTCGTCTCGGGCTGGCGGAAAGAGCGGCACGACCCCTTGGTAGCCGCAAGTGGCCGTCATGGATCGCCAACCGCCTGGTCGCCTGGCTCTCCGGCGTCATGCTGCACGACTTTGGCTGCACCTTGAAGGCGTACCGCCGGCGCGTGCTCGAAGGAGTGCGGCTCTACGGCGAAATGCACCGGTTCATCCCCATCTTCGCCGCCTGGCAAGGGCGCGGGTGACCGAGCTGGTCGTGAATCACCGTCCACGCACCGCCGGCAAGTCCAAATACGGACTGGGCCGGACGTTTCATGTTGTTTTGGACCTAGTCTTGATCCGTTTTCTCCAGCGCTACGCGCAGCGCCCACTCCACTTTTTCGGTCAGTTCGCCTTGTGGTCATTCGGGCTGGGCGTGTTCTCATTCGTGGCGATGCTCTACTTCAAGTATGTCTTCCCCTGGCCCTATCTCTGGTGGGGCCACGACTCGCTACCCAAGTCGTTCGTGGCGACGCCGCTTCCCTCCTTGACCGTGATGTTCTTCCTGGCGGGTGGCATGAGCATCCTCCTGGGCATTCAGTCCGAAGTAATCATGCGGACATACTACGAGACTCAGCACAAAACCACTTACTTGCTTGGAGAGATCCGCCAGGAAACAACGGCGGGCAAAGATCCGTGTCAGGCCGGCGAGACAGCCACCTCGCTGTCCACCTCGGCGGGAGTCTCCGGCACTTTGCGGGGGAGATAACCCCCATCGCGCCGACTCACGCCGACTTTCACCGAAGTTTCACCGGCTTTTGACCTTTCCGTTCGTTAAACCCGTCCAAGGCACGACAAGCCTTTCTCTATTCGCCTTGTAGTTCGCATATTCTCTAGACGTTTCATCTTGACTATCCCGCAATAGTTTTGTATGGTCCCTAGATAGATAATCCCTCAGGATGAAGGACCGACAGAATCGCGATTGTTTGCCGTGAGCGCGAGATCGGGAAGGTCGTCGGATACCGAGTACAGAGCCACCGCGTGGAGAGCCTTTCATGTCGTCATCCGTTCTTGGGTCACTGTTCCTTGTCAGGAATGACCGTCGACGTAGCGATCGTTCGCGGATCAGGCGTCGCTACCGGTTTGGACTGGAGCCGCTGGAGGGCCGAATCACACCCACGAGTGTGACGGGGTTGACCCCGTCGTTCGGTCCGGCGGTCGGCGGCACTTTGGTAACGGTCACCGGGGCCGAGTTCACTGGCGCCACGGTGGTGGATTTCGGCACGAACCAGGGGACGAACTTGACCGTCGTCAGCGATACTTCGCTGACGGTCGACAGCCCGGCGGGGACGGGTATAGTGGATGTGACGGTGACGTCACCGGATGGCACGTCGCCCGCCAATCCTCCCGCAGATCAATTCAGCTACGCGCCGGCGGTGACGGGGGTAAGCCCCGCGTTCGGTCCAGGAGCGGGCGGCACGTTGGTGACGATCACCGGAACCAACTTCACCGATGCGACGGCGGTGGATTTCGGCACGACGCCGGCGACGAGCTTCACGTTCAACAGCGACAGTTCGATCACGGCTGTCAGCCCGGCGGGCACGGGTACCGTGGACGTGACTGTGATTGGACCGGGTGGCACTTCGGCCACGTCTGCCGCGGATCAGTTCAACTATGCCGGCGGTGACGGGGGTAAGCCCCGCGTTCGGTCCAGGAGGGGGCGGCACGTTGGTGACGATCACCGGAACCAACTTCACCGATGCGACGGCGGTGGACTTCGGCACGACGCCGGCGACGAGCTTTACGTTCAACAGCGACACCTCGATCACGGCTGTCAGCCCGGCGGGCACGGGTACCGTGGACGTGACTGTGATTGGGCCGGGTGGCACTTCGGCCACGTCTGCCGCGGATCAGTTCAACTATGCGCCGGCGGTGACGGGGGTAAGCCCCGCGTTCGGTCCAGGAGCGGGCGGCACGTTGGTGACGATCACCGGAACCAACTTCACCGATGCGACGGCGGTGGACTTCGGCACGACGCCGGCGACGAGCTTTACGTTCAACAGCGACACCTCGATCACGGCTGTCAGCCCGGCGGGCACGGGTACCGTGGACGTGACTGTGATTGGGCCGGGTGGCACTTCGGCCGCGTCTGCCGCCGATCAGTTCACCTACGCGCCGACGGTCTCGGGCGTCAGCCCGGCATTCGGTCCGGCGGCGGGCGGCACGTTGGTGACGATCACCGGAACCAACTTCACCGCTGCGACGGCGGTGGACTTCGGCACGACGCCGGCGGCGAGCTTCACGTTCAACAGCGACACCTCGATCACGGCTGTCAGCCCGGCGGGCACGGATACCGTGGACGTGACCGTGACTGGCCCGGGTGGCACGTCGGCCACATCGTCCGCCGATGATTTCACTTACGCCCCGACGGTATCGGGTATTAGCCCGACGTTCGGTCCGGCGGCCGGCGGCACGTTGGTGACGATCACCGGGACTGGGTTCAACACGGCCACGGATGTGGAATTCGGCACGACGCCGGGGACGGGCGGGATCATCGACAGTGACACAACGATTACCATCGACAGCCCAGCGGGGACGGGCACCGTCGATGTGACGGTGACCTCTCCGAGTGGCACATCGGCCACCTCTCCCGCGGATCAGTTTACCTACATGCCGGCGGTGACGGGCATTAGCCCGACGTCGGGCTCGGCGGCCGGCGGCACCACGGTGACGATCAGCGGGATCGGCTTCACGGGCGTCACGGCGGTCGACTTCGGCACGACGCCGGCGGCGAGCTACACGTTCAACAGCGACACTTCGATCACGGCTGTCAGCCCGGCGGGCACGGGCACCGCGGACGTGACCGTGACGACGCCGGTCGGGACGTCAGCCACGACGTCCGCCGATGAGTTTACCTACGTGCCGGCGGTGACGGGCATCAGCCCGACGTCGGGCCCGGCGGCCGGCGGCACAACGGTGATGATCAGTGGAGCCGGCTTCACCGGCGTCACGGCGGTCGACTTCGGCACGACGCCGGCGACGAGCTTTACGTTCAACAGCGACACTTCGATCACGGCCGTCAGCCCGGCGGGCACGGGTACCGTGGACGTGACCGTGACGACGCCGGCCGGGACGTCAGCCATGACGTCCGCCGATGAGTTCACCTACGTGCCGACGGTGACGGGGATCAGCCCGACGTTCGGTCCGGCGGCCGGCGGCACCACAGTGACGATCGGCGGGATCGGCTTCACCGGCGTCACGGCGGTCGACTTCGGCACGACGCCGGCGGCGAGCTTCACATTCAACAGCGACAGCTCGATCACGGCTGTCAGCCCGGCGGGCACGAGTACCGTGGACGTGACCGTGACTGGCCCGGGGGGCACGTCGGCCACATCGTCCGCCGATGATTTCACTTACGCCCCGACGGTATCGGGTATTAGCCCGACGTTCGGTCCGGCGGCCGGCGGCACGTTGGTGACGATCACCGGGACCGGGTTCAACACGGCCACGGAGGTGAAATTCGGCTCGACGCCGGCGTCGGGCGGGACCATCGTCAGTGACACAACGATTACCATCGACAGCCCTGCGGGCACGGGCACCGTGGATGTGACGGTGACATCGCCGAGTGGCACGTCGGCCACCTCTCCCGCGGATCAGTTTAGCTACGCGCCGACGGTGACGAGCATCAGCCCGACGTTCGGTCCGGCGGCTGGCGGCACCACGGTGACGATCGGCGGGGTCGGCTTCACCGGCGTCACGGCGGTCGACTTCGGCACGACGCCAGCGACGAGCTTCACGTTCAACAGCGATAGTTCGATCACGGCTGTCAGCCCGGCGGGCACGGATACCGTGGACGTGACCGTGACTGGCCCGGGGGGCACGTCGGCCACATCTTCCGCCGATGATTTCACTTACGCCCCGACGGTATCGGGTATTAGCCCGACGTTCGGTCCGGCGGCCGGCGGCACACTGGTGACGATCACGGGGACTGGGTTTACCACGGCCACGGAGGTGGAATTCGGCACGATGCCGGCGTCGGGAGGGACCATCGTCAGTGACACAACGATTACCATCGACAGCCCTGCGGGCACGGGCACCGTGGATGTGACGGTGACATCGCCGAGTGGCACATCGGCCACCTCTCCCGCGGATCAGTTTAGCTACGCGCCGACGGTGGCGGGCATCAGCCCGACGTTCGGTCCGGCGGCTGGCGGCACAACGGTGATGATCAGCGGGGTCGGCTTCACCGGCGTCACGGCGGTCGACTTCGGCACGACGCCAGCGACGAGCTTCACGTTCAACAGCGATAGTTCGATCACGGCTGTCAGCCCGGCGGGCACGGATACCGTCGACGTGACCGTGACTGGCCCGGGTGGCACGTCGGCCACGTCTTCCGCCGATCAGTTCACCTACGCGCCGACGGTCTCGGGCGTTAGCCCGGCATTCGGTCCGGCGGCCGGCGGCACGTTGGTGACGATCACCGGGACCGGGTTCAACACGGCCACGGAGGTGGAATTCGGCACGACGCCGACGCCGGGCGGGACCATCGTCAATGACACAACGATTACGATCGACAGCCCAGCGGGGACGGGCACCGTGGATGTGACGGTGACATCGCCGAGTGGCACGTCGGCCACCTCTCCCGCCGATCAGTTCACCTACGGGCCGACCGTGTCGGGCTTGTCCCCGTCGTTCGGTCCATCGACCGGCGGTACCGCGGTGACGATCACCGGGACCAACTTCAGCGGTGTGTCGGTAGTCGATTTCGGGACGACCCCCGCGCTGAGCTTCTCCGTCACCAGCACGACTTCGATCACGGCGGTTAGCCCGCCGGGCAGTGACAGCGTAAACGTGACCGTGACGACCCCGGGCGGCACGTCGCCGACCTCGTCCGCCGACGTGTTCGGCTATTCGCCAACGGTCACGAGCGTGAGCCCGTTGAGCGGTTCGGAGTTTGGCGGCGACGTGGTCACGATCACGGGCACCAATCTGGCCAATCCTACCGCGGTCTACTTCGGCACGGCGTCGGCGACTACACTCATCAGTGCCTCGTCGACGCAGATTGTGGTGGACAGCCCGGCGGCCAACGTGCTGGGCCCGGTGGATGTGACCGTAACCACGGCTGGTGGTACGTCGCCCACCTCGCCTCTCGATACATTTCTCTATGTGGCTCCCGGTGCGGTCACGCCGCGGGTCACAGGTATCAGTCCGGCTTTTGGTTCCCCGGACGGCGGCACATTGGTGACGATCACCGGCCGCGGCTTCTCCCCAACGGCCCCCATGCAGGTCTACTTCGGCGCGACCCCCGCGACGGACGTCAATTTCGTCAGTACCACGACGATCACGGCGGTGAGTCCGCCCGGCACCGGTGCCGTGGACGTGATGGTCTTAACCTACGCGGGCCCGTCGCTCACCTCACCGGCCGATGTGTTCACTTACACCGTGGACGGCCCGCAGGTAACCAACGTACAGCGCTTTGGGTACCACGCCCAGCCGACTTACCTGGTCATCTCCTTCAACATGTCCCTCGACCCGTCTTCGGCTGAGGATGCGGCAAACTATCGGATCGTTGGGTCTGGCGGCGGCCGAATCAGAGTCAAGTCAGCCACCTACAATGCGGCGACAAACGCGGTGACCTTGGTTCTGGCCCAACGGTTGAACCTGCGTAAGTCTTACACACTGACGATCAATGGCACCACCTCGTCGGCGGTGCGAAGTTCAACGGGATTGCCCCTGGACGGCGCATTCACCGGAGAGCCCGGCAGTGATTACGTCACGACGATCACGCAGAGCGATCTGGCGGGACCGGCCAGCAAGCGGCCGATCGCCGCTGTCCTCAAGGCGAAGGCCAGGAGCCTCTTTGTTCGTGCGAAACTGGCACTTCACAAACATGTGAAGTAGTGCCCTGTACCACTCGAGCGGCGATCGTCAAGTCCTGGTGGCAGGGAAGGTTCCAATTCGTCGTCAGGGTCTTGTCGAAAAAAAGGCCCCGTACCACGAACCCACCCGACCCCAGGATTGCCTCGGCAATCTCCAGCAGCTTCGCTGATTCCGCCAACCGACGAAACTCGGGGAAGCGTCAGATCAGGTCGCGGATTCCATACTACAGGAGAGTCTGTATAGCCCTGTTTGGCAATATGAGTCATAAATGTCCGATCGGAGCGACTCGCCCGAGACAGTCGGCCTGAGCGCGGCAAACTTGGGGAGGAGATGCAATTTCTGCCGATTCTCTGGTAACCTGAACGAACAACGCAAAGGAGGCGAAGAGATGGTATCGAGCATCGTAGTGATTGCAATGGCGATGATCGCTCAAGCGGCGGGAGCCGCACCAAAGCCGGCTGCGGGGCCAGCCGAGGCGATCGCCGCGAAGCTGAATGACGCACAGCGGCTCTTAAGGAACGGTCGCTACGCCGAGGCTCTTGAAGCCCTGACGGCGGTTGAAGCGGAGGGAACGAAAGAGCCGGCCCGACTTACCGCTGAGCTCAAGGTCAGGCTGGCGCTTTGCAAGGCGGAGTGTCAGGCCAGTCAGGGCGAATATGGTAAGGCGATTGATGGTCTCAAGGCGGCCGCGGCAAGCGAGCCCAAGAACGCTGATCTGGTGGCTCGACTGGCCGATTTGTATTTGATTCCAGGCGATTGGAAAGCGGCCGAGGGAGCGGTTCTCCAGGCCGAGAAGCTCGATCCCGACCACTTGCAGGCCCGGTGGGTCAAGGGGCGGCTTCTCGAGATGCAAGGCAAGCTCGAAGAATCCGTCGCCGCCTGGAAGTGGTTCGTCGATCGCTACAACGAAAAACGCGCCAACATCGTGACGAGCGCCGATGCGCTCTTGCTGGTCGGTCAGGCTGCCGAACGCTACTACCGCGCCAGCGCGGGGGTGAAGAATTGAGCGACTCGCTCAATGATGTGATTAACGACATCTATGAGGCCGCGCTGCGGGTCGACCCCAACTGCTGGCGGGCCCCGTGGCTCGAGGGGCGACTTTTTCTTTCGGGCTACAACGAGCGATCCGCCACCCGCGAGCTCGCTCGCGCCCAGCAGATCAATCCGCTCTCGCCCGAAATAAAGGTAACTTTGGGCCAGGCCGACTTGCAGGGTTACCGCCTCGCCGCGGGCCGCTCGAAGGCCGAACAAGCCCTTGCCATCAACCCGCACTACGCGCCGGCGTACGTGCTTTTGGCCGATCTTAATATCTCCGACGAGCGATTTGTCGACGCCAAGGCCGCGGCCCAGAAGGCCGTGGCCGAGAATCCCCGCGATGAAGACGCCCTGGCGCGGCTGGCGGCGTCGTGCCGGCTGCTGGTAGACCCAGCCGGGGCGGCCGCCGCCGAGCTGGCCGCCCTGGCGAACAATCCTCGCCCCGCCACGTTTTACGCCGCCTTGGCCGAGCGACTCGCCGACCGCCGCAAGTATCATTCGGCGGAACGAGCCTTCTTGCTCGCCGCCGCCGCCGACCCCACCCGCGCCGACGCCCCGATCGGCCTGGGAATGCTCTACATGCAGGTAGGGCGCGAAACCGAAGCCAAGAGTTTGTTCGACGCGGCATTCGAAGCCGATCCATTCAACGTCCGTGCCGACAACATGATCAAGGTCCTCCGGCACATGGCCGGTTACGCCAGCATCGATTCGCGTCATTTCAGCGTCGTGGTCGACCCCGCCCAGGACGACCTGCTCGGCCGTTATATGTCGCGCTATCTCGAATCGATTTACTCGACGTTGACCACGCGGTTTGGCTATGCACCGCCGGGCCGGAGCAAGATCGAGATCCTCAAGAACCATCAGTGGTTCAGCGGCCGGACCATCGGACTGCCGTTCGTGCCCACAGTCGTGCCTGCACCGGCCGGGTTGTGGCACTGGCTAGTCCCAGGGCCACCAAGGTGCCGTTCAACTGGGCGCGCGTGCTCACCCACGAGCTGGTTCACGTCATTACGTTGCAACAGACCGAGTTCAACATTCCTCACTGGTATACCGAGGCGCTCGCCGTCGAGAGCGAGGGCTTTCCGCGCCCCCAGGAGTGGAATCGGATGCTTTTGGAACGAGTGCCCCGAGCGCAAGCTTCTGAACCTCGACACGATCAATCTCGGGTTCATCCGCCCCAAGGAGCCCGATGACCGCCAGATGGCCTACTGCCAGGCCCAGCTCTACGCCCGCTACATGCTCAAGCGGTTCGGAGACGACGCCTTAATCAAAATGCTCATGGCCTACAGGCGAGGGCTCACCACCGACCGCGCCATCGCCGAGTGCTTCCAGGTCGGCAAACCCGACTTCGAGAAGGGCTATCTGGCCTATCTCGATGAGGTGACGAAGACGATCCGCACCCGTGTGAGTGAAGAAAAGCCGATCAAATTCTCGCAGCTCGAACGCGAGCTGAAGCAGAAGCCCGAAGATGCCGAATTGAACGCACGGATGGCCTATGAGCACTTCGCGCGTCGCGATTTCAAGGAGGCGAGGCCGTTTGCCGACAAGGCACTCGAGCTCAAGCCGCACCATCCCCTGGCGAGTTACGTCAAGGCCCAACTGCTGCTGTCGATCGGTGACGACGAAACAAACGCGATCGCGATCCTCGAGCCGGCGCTCGATCCCAACCGGCCCAACGAGCGGGTGATCGACCTCCTGGCCCAGCTCAAGATGAAGGCCGGTGACCTCGACGAGGCCGAGCGGCTCTACGAGCTGGCGCGAAAAGACGACCCGGTCCAAACCAAGTGGATCGCGGGTTTAACGCGTGTGCATCTGCGGCAGAAAAGGATGGACCAGCTCTTGAATGACCTGGCGATGCTGGCGGCCAACGATGCTGACGACATCGCGGTGCGCAAAGTCTTGGCGGAGCGGCACCTGACCGCCGGCGACGCCGCCGCGGCCGAAAAATGGGCAAACGAATGCCTGTACATCGATGTCTATGACCCGTCCGTTCATGTCCTATTGGCCAATGCCCAGGCCGCTGGAAAGAAGTACGGGGAAGCGATCGAGGAATTTCAGACCGCGCTTACGCTCAAGCCCAAAAAGCCCAACGACCTGAAAGTCAAACTGGCCCAAGCCCAACTGGCCGCCGGCCGGCGCGACGCTGCCAAGGCGACGATCGACGGCGTTCTGAAGGCAGATCCGGAGCATCCGGAGGCCAAGGAGCTCCTGAAGAAAATCGACCACGCTACGACCAAGGGCTGAGCGATCGCGGCCAGAAGCGCTCACGCGTTTTAGGCAAACGGAACAGATGACCGCATAAAAGCTCGGCTTGACGGATCTGGCTGAAATCCGATACTCAAGGCTCGCTGGGGAGTTGGACCGTGCGACCCGACCTGATTCAATCTGCAACTCCTTCACGAACATCGAGCACGGAGGCTCGTATGCGGACGAGGATTCATAGCGCTGAATATCAATCGGCAGCTTCACTTCATGCCAAGGTAAACACCCCTCGGCTGCGCACCAGCCAGAGTGTCCTTGACACGATTGGTCGGACACCGCTCATACCTCTGCACCGCCTGTGCGAGGGCATCGCGGCGGGGGTGCTGGTCAAGCTCGAGTCGCTCAATCCCGGCGGTAGCATCAAGGACCGCGTCGGCGTTGCCATGGTAGAAGAGGCGGAGCGCCTGGGCTGGCTGCAGCCGGGTGGTACGATTATCGAGGCGACGGCCGGCAATACGGGGGTCGGCCTGGCCTTGGCGGCGTCGGTCAAGGGATATCGATGCATCTTCGTCCTGCCGGACAAGATGAGCGGCGAGAAGATCGGGCTGTTGAAGGCATACGGAGCGGAGATCGTGATCACACCGACCGCGGTTTCGCCGGACTCGCCCGAAAGTTACAACGGCGTCGCCGACCGGCTCGCACGCGAGATTCCAGGTGCTTGGCGGCCCAACCAGTTTGCCAACCTGGCTAACCCGGAAGTCCACTACCGTACGACCGGCCCGGAGATCTGGGAGCAGACGGGCGGCAAGGTGACGGCTTTCGTCGCGGGGGTCGGCACCGGCGGCACCATCTCGGGCGTGGGCCAGTACTTGAAGGAGCGAAACCCGGCGATCAAGATTATCGCCGCCGATCCGGAGGGCTCGGTCCTCTCGGGCGATGCTCCCCGGCCGTGGAAGGTCGAGGGAATCGGTGAGGATTTCGTTCCCAAGACGTTGAACGGTCAAGTGGTCGACGAATGGATCCGGATCGGCGACGCCGAGAGCTTTCACACGGCCCGGGCGATGGCGCGGCGAGAGGGACTTTTGGTAGGCGGCTCCGCCGGCACGGCCGTGGCCGCCGCCCTCCGCTTTGCCCAGCGCCTCTCCGTGAATGACGTCGTTGTCGCCCTTTGCCCCGATACCGGCCGTAATTATCTGAGCAAATTTTACGATGACGCATGGCTATCGCACAATCAATTGCACCGAAGCGATCATCCCGTTCAGACGATTGGCGACTTACTGCGAGCTCGCGGGCCGCGCCGCTCGTGACCGTGAGCTCGGAAGCAACGGCCGCCGAGGCCGCCGATCTCTTGCAGGCCAGCGGGATCTCGCAATTGCCCGTCTTGCGCGATGGGTGCTCGGTCGGCAGTATTCAGGAAGTCACCCTCGCCCGCTTGCTCCACGATGATCTCGACCTGGCAACTGTCCGCGTCGGCGACGTGATGGCCAGGCCGCTCCCGCAGCTCGACATGGGCGTTCAGCTTGACGAGGCCTACCGCCTGCTCCTGGCCGGTAACTCGGGGGTGCTGGCACTCGACGGCGTGACCGTGGTCGACATCATCACGCGGATCGACTTGATCCAGTACTGGTCGAAACGGCACGGCGGCGAAAGAGAGTGATGAGGTCTTGTTGTGCCTGGCCTCTGTGAGGCCGGTCGTTTGATCCTGTTGTAGCTGGCCTCTGTGAGGCCGGCGGTTTGTTCCTTCCGGGGTCACAGACCCCGGCTACAGTGCTTTTGTGGCTGGCCTCTGTGAGGCCGGTGGTTTGATCATGTTGTGGCTGGCCTCTGTGAGGCCGGGAATTGGCACACGGAGCAAACGCCTCATGGCCCCTGATGCCCTCCATCTTGGATTTTCGACCCGCGCGATCCACGCTGGCCAAGATGCCGACCCGGCCACGGGTGCGACAGTTGTGCCCATCTATGCGACGTCGACGTTCACCCAGGAGGCACCGGGCCGTCATAAGGGATACGAGTACTCTCGGAGCGGCAATCCGACACGGACCGCGCTCGAAAGCTGTCTGGCGGCGCTCGAGGGGAGCGAGCGGGCGCTCGCCTTCGCCTCCGGACTGGCCGCGACCACCGCGGTGCTTTCGACGCTCCGGCCTGGCGACGAAGTGGCCGCGGCAGCCGATCTTTATGGCGGCACGTTTCGCTTGCTGGAACGCGTTTTCAAGCCGTGGGGGCTCGTGCCGCGCTACACCGAAGACGCGAGCCCGGAGGGCTTCGCCGCGATCCTCAGCCCGGCAACCAAGCTCGTGTGGATCGAAACGCCGACCAATCCACTGTTGCAGATCATCGATATCGCCGCGATCGCCGCGCTGGCTGATAGCCGGGCGCCTTGCTGGCGGTGGATAACACCTTCGCGTCCCCGTATTTGCAGAGGCCGATGGAGCAGGGGGCCGACCTGGTGGTTCATAGCACAACCAAGTATCTGGGGGGCCATTCCGACGTGATCGGCGGAGCGGTCGCGGGGCCTCGCGGCTTGCTTGAGGCAATAGCCTTCTACCAGAATGCCGCCGGTGCGGTTCCGGGCGCGTTTGATTCGTGGCTGGTGCTTCGTGGTGTCAAGACGCTGGCCGTGCGAATGGAGCGGCATTGCGCGAACGCCCGCGAGCTGGCGTCGTGGCTGTCGGCGCAGCCCCAGGTGGCGCACGTGTATTATCCCGGCCTGGCCGGACATCCCAACCACAGCGTCGCCCGCCGCCAAATGCGCGACTTCGGCGGCATGATCAGCATTCGACTCGAGGGAGGAGCACCCGCCGCCCAGCGACTACTTACCCGTACGCGGTTGTTCAGCCTAGCGGAGAGCCTGGGCGGCGTCGAGTCGTTGATTGGGCATCCCGCGACGATGACGCATGCGAGCATCCCCGCCGAGGTCCGAGCGGCGCGGGATCGACGACGGCCTGGTTCGGCTGAGCGTGGGGATCGAGGATTTTGAGGACCTGAGGGCTGACCTGGAGCAAGCATTGCGATGAAGAGAGCGGTCGTCGTGACGCTCCTCGCCGATCACCACCTTGGCCCGACAAGCTTCTCACACTAACCCGACGCGCCAGCGAGGGTTCCGCCGATGGAAACCCCGGCTGGCGAGCCGGGTCGCTGTGATCATTCGCTGGCGTACCTACGATTCGCTCACGAAACGCCTTCGCACGATCCTGGGAGGGCGAGCCTCCTGGCGAGCCGCAGCACCATCCGGCTCGGACGGAGCCTCGCCCTCCCGGAATCACGCAAGGTCGTCTAGTTGCTGTACGTTTGGGCATTCCGCCAGGATCAAGCTCGATGCGTTCCCGATCTACACACCTTAACGCTTTAGCTCTCGTCGTCGCGGTACGGCTTCTTTTCTTGATAGAGCTTGAGGCGTGATTCGCCGTCGGTTTTGTCTTCGTCATTATCACGCAGGTCGTTGGCCTTGGTCTGCCATTTCACCGCGGATTCGAAGTCGCCCGTCTCGGCGTAGGCCGCGGCCAAAGTTTCGAGATACTTCGGGTCGTTCCACTTCGTCAGCTCGCATGCCTTTGTCGCTGACGCGACGGCCTTTTGGCCGTCGCGGTGTTTCTCGTCGGGGCATGTGGCCCAGATCCAGGCGCGGGCACCGTAAGGATAAGGGTCTTCCGGCGCGATTCGGATGGCCTCGTTGAAGTCGGCCAAGGCCATGTCGAGTTCCTTCTTTTCCCAGTGCGCGTCTCCGCGGTATTTATAAGCGAAGGCGTCGTTGGGATCGCCCGAATCGCCTCGTCGAGATCATTGATTGCCTTGTCGTTGTCCTTCTTCTCAAACCATGCCCCTCCTCGCATTGCGTACGTGAAAGCGATTTCTGGTTCAAGCTTGATGGCCCGGTCGAGATCGGCGATGGCCTTGTCGTACTCGCGCTTGTCGAACCAAACCTCTCCTCGCGTTGCGTATGCGAAGCCGACTCCTGGTTCAAGCTTGATGGCCCGGTCGAGATCGGCGATGGCCTTGTCGTGCTCGCTCTTTTCGTGCCACACCGCGCCTCGCGATCTGTAGGCGAAAGCGCATTGCGGATCGAGCCTGATGGCCTGGTTGAGATCGGCGATCGCCATGTCGTAATCCTTCTTGTCGCGCCAGACCCCCGCTCGTATTCCGTACGCGAAAACGTTTTCCGGATCGAGCTTGAGGGCCTGGTCGAGATCGGCAAGAGCCTTGTCGTAATCTCTCTTCTCGCGCCAAACATCTCCTCGCTTTCCGAACGCGAAGGCGCTTTCCGGATCGAGCTTGATGGCTTGGTCGAAATCGGCGATGGCCTTGTCGTATTCCTTTTTGATTTTCCAACTTTCACCGCGGCACATGAAGGCTCCGGCGCACTTCGGATTGAGACGGATCGCCTCGTCGAAGTCGGCGATCGCCTTATCCTGCTCGCCCTTCTTGGCCCAGGCGCAGCCCCGACGTTCGTGGAATGCACTATCCTTGGGGTTGAGCCGGATGGCCTGGTCAAGATCGGCGATGGCTCGGTCGTAATTCTTCAGCTTGCACCACGTGGCGCCACGATTCGAGAACGCCTCAGCATTATGCGGATCCAAGCCGATGGCTGCGTCAAAATCCGAGATGGCTTTCTCGGGGTTGTTATTCTTCAACCAAGCTAAACCACGGTTGTTATGCATTTGAAATTCTTCGGCTCTAGCCGAATGGCGCTGTCATAGTCGGCGATGGCCTTGTCGAATTCCTTTCTCTTGAACCAAGCCAACGCGCGGTTTATGTACTCGTTCGCGGACTTCGGGTCGAGGCGTAAGGCTTCATTAAAGTCCGCAATGGCTTTGTCGAAAACACCCTGCTTAACCAGGCAATATCCCCGCCAACTGTAGGCATCGGCTGCCTTCGGGTCGAGGCGTAAGGCTTCAGTAAAGTCCGCAATGGCCTGGTCGAAAACACCTTGCTCAACCAGGCAATACCCCCGCCAAATGTAGGCATCCACTGCCTTCGGGTCGAGCCGGATGGCGTCGCCGTAGTCGGCAATGGCCTTGTCATATTCCTTTTTATCGTGCCAAGCTTCACCGCGGCGTTCGTAGGCGTCCGCGTACTTCGGGTCGAGCTCGATCGCTGCTGTGAAATCTGAAATGGCGTTGCCAAGATCGCCTTTCTGATGCAGGCAATAGCCCCGTTCGCGATACGAGAGCGCGTCCTTGGGATTCGAGCTCGAGGGCCCGAGTGAAATTCCCGATGGCCTTGTCATAATCCTTCTTCTCAACCCAAGCCCTGCCGCGATTGTAATGGTCAGGCGCGTCTTTTGGATTGAGCTTTATGGCCTGATCAAGATCAGCGATCGCCCTGTCGTAATCACCCTTATTGAGCCAGGCCGTTCCGCGGACGCCATAAGCGTAAGAGTCGTTGGCTTCCCGGCGGATCGCTTCGGTGCTGTCGCTGATCGCCTTATCGTAATCCTTCTTGTTCAACCAGGCTCCCGCTCGCACACCGTAAGCGTCCGAATCGTTCACTCCCAGGCGAATCGCTTCCGTGACGTCGCGGATTGCATCGTCATAAGAGCCCTTTTCGTCCCAGACCTTGCCTCTCAGGTGGAATGGGAGGCCAAATTTGGGATCGAGACGTATCGCCTCGGTGTAGTCGGCAATCGCTTTCGCGTAGTCGCCCTTATCGGTGAACACGTTGCCGCGGGACACGAACAACTGGGGCCACTTCGGAGCGAGTTTGATCGCCGCCGTGAAATCCGCCAGGGCCTTCTCGTTGTTGTCACTGAAGACCCAAACAATGCCGCGGCATGCATACGCGCGTACGTTATTGGGATTGGTTGTGAGTTCTCTCGTGTAGAAATCGATCGCCTCGTCAAACAAGAGCACTTTGCTTGACTCAATCCAGCCGCTGACGTTATTGGCGGCGAGCCTGAGGCGTTCGCCATCGATTTCTCTCACGGTAAAGACGTGCTCGGTTCCCTCACGATCGGCCCGCTTGTTTCCGTTCATGATCGGTTCATCGTACTTCACCACGACCTTCGCACCGATTCGAAACGGCGGGTCTCCTTTTGCCGGCTCGCTTTGACGGTGGGTCGCACTGAGCATTCCGGATTGGACTGTGAATCCGCCCAAGAAACCAATGGTGCTCAGCGCTACCGCGAACACAGCAAATGCTTTGGCGACCTTGATCATGTTCGCTTTGCCCAGTCGTACACCCATAGACAAAGTTCTCCGCGCACCTGCGGCTTGATTCTCCTCTATAGTGCCCGATCGTGCGATCCTTTTTTCCTCGGAAATCCACAAACAAGGGGTCTCGCTCGACTTTATGTTTCGCGGACTCTTCGCTCTCAGCGGGAAGTTTAAGTACCTACGACTCGCTCACGAAACGCCTTCGCACGATCCTGGGAGGGCGAGCCTCCTGGCGAGCCGCAGCACCATCCGGCTCGGACGGAGCCTCGCCCTCCCGGAATCACGCAAGGTCATTTAGTCGCTGGACTTCCCTTCCCGATAGCGTTTCAGGTTCGCTTCGCCTTTGGTCCTTTCGTCGCCGTTGCTCCGCATCTCGTTCGCCTTTGTTTGCCATTTCACGGCTGAGCCGAAATCGGCTGATTCTGCGTACGCCGCGGCCAGGGTTTCGAGATGATTGGCGTTTTTCCACTTCGTCAGCTCACAAGCCTTTGTGGCGGACTCGACGGCTTTCTGGCCGTTGCGATGGTTTTTATGCGGACAAGTGGCCCAGATCCATGCCCGAAAGGCGTATGGGTTGGGATCGTCAGGGCCGATCTGGATCGCACGGTTGAGGTCGGCGATCGCCTTGTCGAATTCTTTCCTTCTGTAGCGGGCGTTTGCGCGATACGAGTAAAAAGCGGGATCACGCGGATCGAGCTCGATCGCATGGTCGATATCCGCGATTGCCTTCTCGGGATCCTTTCTTTCGAGCCAAAGCCTGCCGCGGTGGGCATATGCTGAGGCATCGCCGGGACCGAGTCGAATGCTCTCACTGAGGTCGGCGAGGGCTTTGTCATACTCTTTCTTTTCAAACCAGGCGCAGCCGCGACACCGAAGGGCCCACGAATTCTTGGAATCGAGTCGAACGGCTTGGTCGTAGTCGGCGATGGATTGGTCGTACCGCTTTTTCGCACGCCACGCATTTCCGCGATGAACGTGCGCATCCGCATCCTTCGGGTCAAGCCGTATGGCGGCGTCGAGATCGGCGATAGCCCGATCGTATTGCTTCTTCTCGTGCGATGCGTTTGCGCGATTTGTATAGGCGACGCTGTCTCTTGGATCGAGCCGTATTGCGACGTCGAGATCAGCAATGGCCCGGTCGAATTCCTTCTTTTCCAGCAACTCGTAGCCCCTGATCCTGTAATTCACTGACGCGTTCGGTTGGAGGCGGATCGCTTCGTCGAAGTCCGCGATTGCCTTGCCGAAATCTCCTGCCTTCGACCAACACTCTCCTCTGAGTAAATAAAAGGATGCGGTTTTCGGCTCAAGAGCGATCGCACTGCTTGCATCTTTGATCGCTTTATCGTGTTCGCGCTTTTGGGCCCACGCTTTCGCACGTCGGGAGAAGCCGTCAGCAAACGTTGGGGCGATTTCTATGACCTCTGTGAAGTCTGCGACCGCCTTGTCAGCATTCCCAAGTCGAAACCAACAGTATCCTCTATCGAGATACGCATCGCCGCCCTTCGGATCAAGCCGAATGCACTCGCTGTAGTCAGCGATCGCTTTATCGAATTCCTCTTTCTCGAGCCAGGCCCGGCCGCGTTTGTAGTGTGCAAAATCGCTCTTCGGGTCGAGCTCAATAGCGGCGGTAAAATCGTGAATGGCCTTGTCGTACTGCTTCTTGCCGAGCCAAGCGTCTCCGCGCGTTCTGTATGCGAGAGCGTCATCCCCACCGAGGTTGATGACCTTATCCAGATCCCCGATGGCCTTGTCCCACTCGCCCTTGATTAGCAGGACGGCTGCACGCTCGAGGTATGCGAACGAGTCTTCCGGACCGAGCTTGATGGCCCGATCGAGATCGGCCATGGCCTTGTCATATTCGCCCTTGCTGCGCCAAGCGGTTCCTCGAAGCCTGTACTCGAACGCATCGTCGCCTCGCAGGCGAAGCGCTTCGGTGAAGTCGGTAATTGCTTTGTCATAGGAACCCTTGTCACTCCACGCAGATCCTCTGGCGGTATACGCCTCTGAGAACTTGGGATCGAGTCGAATTGCTTCGGTAAAGTCGGCAATCGCCTTGTCATGCTCGTTCTCGTCCTCAAACGCGCGGCCCCTGTCCAGGTATAGAAGAGGATCTTTCTTGCCGAGGGCTATCGCTTGCGTAAAATCCGCGATGGCGTTATCGACGGCCTTGTGGTTCCCGCGAAAGGGGTCTTTAGGCGGAAGGGCACCACCTTCAGTGGAAAAGGGCACGTTCTGCGAATAGTGAAGCATTCGCCAGACGAGACCGCGTCGCTGCAATGCGTCCGCGTTTTTCGGGTTCGCGCGCAATTCACCGGTATAAAAGTCGATCGCCTTGTCAAACAGCACGACTTTGCTCGAGTCGACCCTTCCGCTGAACGTGTCGTATCTGACCCGTAGTCGCGTACCGTCAGCCTCCTCGACAACGAACACGCAAATAAGAAATTCGTGATCCGAGATCTTAAGCATATTCATGAATGGATCTTCGTATTTCATCACGACCTCGGAGCCGATCCAAGAAGCCGGTCCCTTGATCGGCTGCTTGTTTTGAGCCTGGCTCGGACTGAGCATTCCCGATTGAACAGCGAATGCGCCGGAGAACCCTATGACACCGAGCGCCAGCGTGAACGTGGTGAATGCTTTCGCGACCTTAATCATGACCATGGTCCTCAAAACCTCCGCAGCGAGCTTGGCGGCCGCGAGCGATGCAATCCCCTTTGTCCCTTGATGCATCACGACGTTCACCGTCGAGCTAACCAACGAGTGAGGCAGTGCTGGCGCGGGGAGCCGCATCGCCGTGCCCGTAGCGACAATCCCGGCCTGGGCTGGCATTCCACGGCGGCTGAGGCGGACTTTAAGCCGTTCCCTCGCTCGCATCAGCCGAACGCCGAGCGTTCCGATTGGACACTTAAGCTGGCCTGCGGCCGCTTCCAGGCTCAAGCCTTCGAAGTAGCAGAGCACCACCGCTTCGCGGTATTTGCGTGGGAGCCGTTCGACTTCCTCGTGGAGAACCTCGAAGTCGTCGTCATCCTCCAGACTGGCGGGCTCGGTTTCCTGTCGGGTCATTTCGGCAATTCTTTGTTCCTGAGCCTTGCGGCGGGCCGCATCGGACCGGGCTCGACGGGCGACTCGCAGGGCGACCCCATGGAGCCAGCTTGCGACCGAGCCTTGCCGCATGATCGAACTCGCCCTGGTGGCCAGGATGAGAAACGTGGCCTGGAAGGCATCCTGGGCGTCGTGCGTGTTGCCCAGGATCTTGAAGCTGACGTCGAACACCATGGGCCCGTGTCGCATCACGAGGCTCTCGAAGGCCGCTTCCGCGGTTTCGCCTTCGCGAGCCACGAAACGCTCGAGGAGTTGGGCGTCCGATAGTCCGCACGCGGTGCCCGCGCTAAAGAGCATTTCCAGGAATCGGCTGCCGGTGCCTAAGCGTCCACCCATCGACGAAACTCTCCTCGCCGTTCTTGTTTCCTACTCCTCTATTATAGTGCCGATTCCGGCCACTTTTTTTCATCAAATTTTGGGAATCTTTGCGGAATCGGGCGGTCGTCGCCAGGCCGGCCCACGGACAAAGGGTACAGGCACCCGGCCCCATTACACTGGCGGGGGCCGGGAGCCAGCCCCCTTTGTCCTCCGCTGTGCGCGTTGTGATGAGCGACGACCGTTAACGCTATCGATCGGGCGGTCGTCGCCAGGCTGGCCCACGGACAAAGGGTGCAGGCACCCGGCCCCAGCACGCCGTTTTCGGCGATTACACCGGCCCGGGGGGGGTTCCAAACCGCCGGAGTTTGTCCACGGGTCGGCAATAAGAAGTTCAAGGCAAATTGCGCACGGCCACGGTGACGGGCGGGGCCACGAGGGATTTGAGAAATGTCACGAGAACCGCTTGCTCGCGCGGTTCAAGCGCCGCAAACGACTGGGCCGATTCTTCAGCCTCGCCGCCGTGAATGGCGATCGCCTGCTCGAGCGTGGTCGCTCGACCGTCGTGAAGATACGGGCCGGAATCACGAATTCCCCAGAGCGGCGGGGTGCGCCATTCCTGGCTGCCGGCACCGCCGTTGCGCCCGCGGGCGACTGGGCGATTGACGCCCGAGGCGGGTGAGCCCGTATCGCCGGAGTCGGCCGGGATAGTGTAATATGAACCGGCGCCTCCCAGGCTCGGGCCCATGTCGTGCAACAGAAGGTCACTGTACAGACCCGCGACATCGCCCAACCGCGGCTGGTGGCAGGCGCCGCAGCCGATCGACTTAAATAGTCTGCGCCCCGCGGCAATCCGCGCGATTTCGCCCTCTGTCGACGGTACTCGCTCGATCGGTCTGGGAAGTGTCGCGACGAATGACGTCAGTGCTTCGCACTCCTGGGCCGACAAGTCAAGGCCCGGAACCCGTTTGTCGCCGCGAAGCGGGTCCGGTGCTTGGTGATGGCCGGGCACCTCAAGCCCCAGTTCGACAGCACATGCGGTCAAGACGAAATCCGCGAGGCTCGCCGTCTGGCCCTTCCAACCGAAGTGACCGACGCTTCCGTCCGCAAGACGGCTGACGCGGCCACGGATCTCGGGGAATGTCTTCGAGCCGGCTCGCTCTTTCGCCACGGCCTCGATCACCGCGTCCGGTATCGCCTCGATCAGCCCCGACCCAAAGAGCGGTGTCGTGCTGCGCTCCGATGTGGCGACCAGAACATCGCCAATCTGCACGGGCCTGCCGAGAGCTTTGATCCGAGCGATCGATTCGCTGTCGAGCGCGGCCGAGACATCGACGGGGTCCGTGCCGAATCGCTGATTCCCGGTCCTCTCATCCGCGATCCGACGCGGCGGCAATCTTTTCAGGCCAAGAAGTGCCAACCGCCAGTATTCGTAATCGGGGTTGGTTCCGAAGCGATGGAGCGAAACGCTTGTTGATGCTTCGAATAGGTGTTGGCCCGCGACTTTCCTATCGGTCGATTTGCCAGCGAGCTTCCCGTTTGCTGGTGTTCGCGTTGACAGGGCTGTCAAAATCACGGCGTTCTTGGTGGACGGCCCCGCGCCCCCGGGCCCGCCCAAATTATGGCAGCCCACGCACGAGGTCTCGTTATAAACAGGTCCGAGTCCGTCGCCGCCAGGACTTCGAGCGTCGCCGGCGACCCACTCACGATGAAACAGTTCCTCGCCTGTCCGCTCGACCGCTGGAGTCTTTTGCGAAGGGCTTGCAGCGTCACGCGGCGCACTGACAACGAACGCTGGGGAGAGGAGCACCCACAGGAAAACCACGGTCTGCACTTCATTTCTGGGCACACGCCATGTTCTGCTCGATTTTGGCCTCACAGTTGCGCCTCCCTCGATCGCGCTAGTTAGGTGACGGAGCCGAAACGGCCGGGAACATCGGACCCGACTCGCCAGCGAGGGTCGCCGCGAGTTCCTCGCGGCGCCGGCATCGTCCCCTCGCTCGCGCGTCGGGTTAGCATTGCCGCTGACGGAGCCAGCAGGCCACTAATATGTTCTCCCCACAGCATGCGTTCCCTCGCTCGCGCGTCGGGTTAGTATTGCCGCTGACGGAGCCAGCAGGCCACTAATATGTTCTGCCCAGATAAACGACAATCGCTCGCTTGACTTCGAGTGGGTCAATCGGACCGCTCTTACGATAAAGAATCTTCCCTCCAGGCGCGATTAAAAGCGTGTAAGGGACCGGGCCGGGCCACTCCTGGTCGAGTGCCTCGGCAAACTTGTCGCGGTCGTCCACGTTCAGGATGAAGTTGGATGCCGCGACGTGGTTTTCCTCGAGCACCTTCGTTGCGACTTCGCGCTTGGCGAGGTCGTCCAAGCTGACTGTGGCGAGCTGAAAGTTCCGGCCGCGATACATGCGGTTGATCGTGACCAGCTCGGGCAGCTCGGCGACGCACGGGCCGCACCAGGTTGCCCAGAGGTTCACCAGCAATAGCTTCTTGGTGTCGTTCTTCGCGAGTTTGGCCACGCCCGCCAAGTCGATGGGTTGCAAACTGACGGGCTCGGCGTTCCACTTCGCCAGCGATTTCTTGGCATCGGCCACTTTTTCGGCCCACTTGGTCGAACAGCCGAAGACCCGCGTCGTCGCGACGGGCACCGGCTTGTCGGCGAGCAGGGCCTCGACCGCGTTTTTGGCGTCGTGCGATTTGACCGCTTTGACTTCACCGTCGTCGAATCGTCCGACGTAGCGCAGCTTGCGCGCTGCATCAAAAATATAAACGTGAGGTGTGGCCAGGACGCCGAACGCCTTGGCCGTTGCCTGCGTTTCGCCGTCGTAGAGATAGGGATAAGTGTAGTTGTGATCTTTCGCGCGGAGTTTCATATCTTCAAAGGAATCGCCGAGATCTGTAAAGCCGAGCTCGTCCAAGCGAACGGCGGCGGGGTTGTTGGGCGAGATGGCGACAACGGCCACGCCCTTGTCGTGATAATCGGCCTGGAGCCGCGCGATTCGTCCTTCGTATGCCTGGGCGGTCGGGCAGTGGTTGCAGGTGAAGATGACGACGAGCACCCTGGCCGTGGCGAAGTCAGACAAGGAATAGGTCTTACCGTCGACGCTAGGTAAATGAAAGTCTGGCGAGGGCGAGCCGATTGGCAAAGTTTTCGGTCGCGGCGGGTCGGCGACGGCCGCGGTGGCCGGCAAGAGGAGGACGAGGTACGTGATTAATGTGATTCGGATGATTGCCTTCATTCTTCTCTTCTCCCGAGCTCGATAACAAAAAGAGCGACAACCCGGCATAAAGCTAGATCGGAGATCGGGAGACGGAGCTCCCTCCTACAACTCCTGTAGGAGCCGGCTCTGTCCGGCGATGTTTTTAGCCCTGTCGGGGATCATTATCAAAAAGATGCTAGAGCGGACGGACGGAGACGTCCTTAAAGAACACCGTCGAGTTCTCGTCGTGATTCTGTAGGCCGATGTAACCCGACTCGGGCCGAGGCCCGCGTGCTGGGCTTCCTTCGCCGGTCTTGTCGGGGCTATCGGGCTTCAAGTCGCTTGAATCGAAATCGGTGACCAACACGCTGTTGATCTTAGTAACGATGCGTTTGCCCTGCAGAGTGATCTCCATCGTGGTCCACTCGCCGGCCTTTGACGGCTTGGCCGCCGCCTTGGAGAACGTATAGATCGAGCCGGTACTTCGTCCCTCGGCTCCTTGATCCAAGATTTGTACCTCAAACCCGTGGTGCACGGCATACCACACCTCCGCCGGTCGATCGGGGATCCGGAGGTAGACGCCGGAGTTCGAGGCGACATTGGCGGTCTTGTAGACGACGCGGATTACGCAATTGCCAAACTTCTCGCGCGAGTACCAAAGCAGGCCCATTCCTCCCTCGGTGCGAAGGACTCCGTTTTCGACGACGAACTTTCCCGGTCCGACGTGCTCCCAGCCGTCGAGGCTGCGGCCGCTAAAGAGAGGCCGCCAGTCTGAGGACGGGCCGCTGGCGCCAAGCCGGTCGGCCCGAGCGGGGGCGATCGACGCTAGAAGAATTAGAAGAGGCACCGTTGCCGCGTGTCGTCGGATGGTGATCATGAGTTCCTCGGCTACGTGATGGTTTGGTTTGATCACCGAAAGTAACGCGCCGGCGCTCGGCGATCAACCGGTTCAATTGCGCGGGCGAATCGATGAACTAATAACGCTCAGCCTCCAACGATCGGATCGCGATGTAGTGGACGGGGACGACCGGAGCGATGCTTCGTTCAGATAATCGAAGTCCATAACCGGGCGTCGCAATAGCGGGCGAGGTGCCCGACGTTCATGGTGGCGACAATCACCTGATCGCCTGGCTGACCGATCGTGGTTGCGCAGGCGGCGAGGATGACATCGGCATCGAGCGCGTCTAAAGCGTCGGCATCGGTCACGCGCCGGCGACCCCGGACGCCCCGTAGCGAGGCCGAGCGGTCCGGAATCAAGCAACACGACCTCCCGCATGGCTCAGTAATATCCCTTGAACATAGGCCGATGGGGACGACTTTGGTCCAGCCCGCGCATGAATTCTTCGAACGCACCTGGCGGGTCTTCATCAGTCATTTGATCGATCTCGGCCAATCGTCGCCTCGCCGATTCCAGGTGCTGCTGCCGCTCTTCTTCGCTCATTTTTCGCAGCTTCCCGTCGGGCCCCAGGCAGGACGGTGGCAGAGAATCCACATTTGGCGATTCAGGCTTCATCATCTTGGCGGCCTCCCTCAAGAGACGGATAACAATTCCTAACGCCGATGCTCTTCCTCACTCATCGTCGGCAGCTTGCCATACGGTCCGGGGCACGACAGCGGGAGAGATTCAATAATCACATCAAGCGAGTTGGTTCTCATGAGCGTATCGACCTCCGGCGACCGTGCAAGGGTTATTTCTTTAAATTGTACTCTGAACCCGGCCTCACGGGAATTCCGACATGGTCACGGGCGGGGCCGAGACAACCGTGGCAACGTCAGCCGGACTGAATTTGCCCATCCTTCATCGGAATGCGCCGATCGGCGGCCTGGGCAACTTCATGGCTGTGCGTGACGATCACCAATGTGAGCTGGCGCTCCGCGCAGGCGGTGCAGCAGTTGAATGATCTCGTCTTGGCTCTTGCTGTCGAGGTTGCCGGTCGGCTCATCGGCCAGAAGCAAGCAGGGGTCGTTGGCGAGTGATCGCGCGATGGCGATCCGCTGGCGCTGGCCGATCGAGAGCTGATTGGGGCGGTGGCTACCGCGATCGGCAAGGCCCACTTCCTCGATCAGCCGCGAGGCGCGCTGGCGCGCTCGCGCGGCGACCACGACGCTTCGAACATCGGGACCTGGATATTCTCGAGGGCCGTGAGCGTGGGCAGGAGATAGAACGTTTGGAAGACGAAGCCGACCTGATGTGCGCGAAAGTCATCGATATCGAGCCGCGACAGCGGTTGCCCGCGGAAGTAAACGTTGCCCGCCGTAGGTCGATCGAGGCCGCCGAGCAAATGCAAGAGCGTGCTCTTGCCGCAACCGCTGGGGCCCGTGATCGCGACCGATTCCGATGTTTTGATCCGCAGTGAAACGCCGCGGAGTGCCTGAACATTGCCGTCGGAATAGTATTTGACGAGTCCCTCCGCGCGGAGGATCGTGGCGTCCGCCTCGGTTTCTTGGTGGTCACTCATAGCGCAGGGCCTCGGTCGGTTCGAGAGCGGCCGCGCGTGCCGCCGGGTAGAGGCCTCCCAGCAGACTGAGGCCGACGCCCATGGCCAGAGCGATCAGCAAGACCAAGGGGGGCAAGTTCGGATTTATGAAGCCACGTGCCGTCGGAGCGAGCGTGATCGCGCGAAGACCGACAACCGCGAGCACGACGCCGAGAACAGTGCCGATCAGGGCGATCGCCAGCGCTTCCCCCAGCACCAGGGCCAGCACCCGCCGGCGCCGCCAGCCGACCGCTCTTAAGATACCGATTTCACGAGTGCGCTCGAAGATCGACATGAGCATCGTGTTGAGCATTCCCACCGAGCCCAAAAAAAGGGCGACCGCGGCCGTGGTCCAGGCCATCGCGCGGGAGAGACGGATCTGCGTGTCGCCTTGCACGTGGTCGCGCGCGGGGGTCGCGGCCACGCCGGGAATGGTCGATTCGATCCGCTTGCGCAATTCGGCAATGGATTTCGCGTCGGATGACTTGGCCTGAATCAGGAACCCCGTCACCTGGCCTTCCCGCCCCATCATTTTCTGAAGCGTCTTGAGCGGCAAGAGTAGCGACCCGTTTTCAAACCAGCTTTCGCTCTCGAAGATTCCGGCGACTTGAAATGTCTCGCCGGCGATGGAGAGCCGGTCGCCCGCCTTCTTGCTTAGCGTCATGGCGAGGACCCGGCCGAGCATGACGGCTTTGTCGTCGCCCGACTCGAGGGCTCGTCCGTCGATCACCTTGATTCCTCGAAACAGAATGCTCCCCGGAATCCAGCCGTCAACCAGCACGCTCACCAGGTTTTGTTCCTCGAACCCGACCGTGTCTACCAGCGACGGAGCCACCTCGACCACGCCCGTGATTTGCCGCAGGCGATCCGCCATCTTGGCATCGAGGCTGCTGCTGAGCTGGTTGGAGCTGCCGGCATGGACGACGACCAAGTCGACCCCTTTGGCATTGTAGATAGCGAGGAACGATCGCTCGAAGTTCCAAGAGATGCCGACCAAGATGGTTACCGCGGCGATGGCGATCGCTAGGCCCAGCGTTGTCAGCACCGTGCGGACGGGCCGGTGCAGGACGTTTTTGATGATGAGCGATGTGAATCGCACGAGTAAGAGCTCCGGATGGCGAGTGGCTGTGGCTCGTAGAGCCAGAGATCGAAATCATTGGCCGCTCGGGCGAGATCGACAGGACACGGGCGAGGCCACTGCGACATGTCCCTTCACTAACCCGATGCGCGAACCGAGGACTCCGGGGCGATCCCCTCGCTGGCGCTTCGGGTTAGTAGTAGATCGCGCGGGACCCAGGCACAAACGGCTCTAACCGCACGTTGGTGTACGTCCGACGATCACATAGCCTACGCCCAACCACACCGATTCATAATGAAAATCCTTGAATACTCGTCCGGCGATTGCTTTGACGTCGAGAGCCCGATGGCGTTCCACCATTTCGGTGAACGAGTCGCCGAGGTGCATCATGTGTGAAACGAGCCAGCGATCGATGCCCGGAATCCCCAGTTTGTGGCCGAGCATGCGATCGGTCAAGTTGGGCACTTCGTCGGAGACCACGATGGGAGCGCCGGGGCGAGCCACTCGGACCATTTCGCGCAGGGCCCCTTCGGGATCATTGAAGTAATTGAAGGCACCGATGGAGAGGACGGCGTCGAACCGCTGACTCTCGAGCGGGAGCTCTTCCGCCTCGCCCTGAGCCAGCCAGACCGGCCGGCCGGCCGCGCGGCGGCGGCAGGTGTCGAGCTGGGAGCGAGAGATGTCAACGCCGACGATTCGCCAGTCGGCCGGAAGCCAGTCGAGATACACACCGTCGCCGACAGCCACATCGAGCAGATCGATGCCGGGAGTGCTGGGGAGATGCCGAAGCACCTTATTGCGGCGCGGCGCTCGCCGCCGTTGCAGAACCATGTGAAGTGCTCCCAGAATCGGAACTTGGGCCAGAGTGGGCTATCGTAGAACTGTTGAGCGACCTGGTTGTTGTCGCTGGTCTCTCCCTTGGCGACCAGAATTTCGTCTTCGATCGGCAGCCGCGCTGCACAGTTCGAACAAACCATCGCGGAAGCGGCCGGATCAAATTGCAAAGGCCCCTGGCACTGGAGACAACGCCAGACATCCCAGTCCGAGTCCCAGTGATCGCGTGAGGTCGAGATGTGTGCCTGACTTGTGGTTGCCATGGAAAGCCTCGCTTGAAAGATAAGAGAACAGAAGACAACGGAGTTATGCCGTGCAATTGTGGACAAAACAGTATCCCATGCCGTGCCAGATACGGTGCCGCGCTGCCTGAGGCCAAACACTGCTCAAAAGCCGCGTGACATCGACGTCGAACGCGAGTACCATTTTCACGAATTCGCGATCGAGCCCGAGCTTGCGGAGCCACCAGG
Organism: uncultured Isosphaeraceae bacterium; assembly: GCA_963829765.1. Lineage (GTDB taxonomy): Bacteria > Planctomycetota > Planctomycetia > Isosphaerales > Isosphaeraceae > CAWFRS01. The sequence continues at coordinate 47,730 of CAWHKI010000291.1, forward strand.
CATCCAGGGACGGAAGGCCCAAGAGATGGCCCAAACCAGCGCGATGGAGCCCGGGGAGTTCGTCGGCGACGACGATGGTGCCGCCGGGCCTGGTCACGCGGCCCATTTCTCGCAGGGCGGCCGCATGGTCGGAGTAGTAGTTGAACCCGCCGACCGACCAGCAGGTGTCGAAGGTCGCATCGGCGAAGGGGAGGTTTTCAGCCTCCGCCCACACCAGCCGCCCCGTCATCGCGGAATGTTGCTTCAGACATGCCTGAAGCTGCGTTCGCGCGATGTCGACTCCATACACGGTCCACTCCGGCGACACGAAGGCCAAATTGTCGCCAGCGCCGATTCCCACTTCGAGCACGAGTGACTGTCGATGCTCGAGCCGCATGAGATGTCGCAGGATCTCCATACGAGCTCTGCGGATTCCCCCATGGACCATCAAGAAGGCCTTTTCCCACGGCCGAAACCTGATCCAGCCGGGGCCGTCGTAGAAATCGGCGACGATTCGATTCCGGCCGGTGAGAGGCCCGATCGCTTCGATGATCCCGTCGCGCGACGGATACGCCCGGCCGCACCGCGGGCAGGGGTTGTCTCCCGTGAGCGGTAAACCGCACGACAGACAACGCGCCACCTCGGAAAAGAGCGGCAATGCGGTTCGCGCTGGACTGGCCTGCTCGTTCATCACCGTCACTTCGGCCTCTTTAGAATTCGACGTTCATCGCTCGGGGCCCAACCCACGACATGAGCCGATCGAAGCACCAGTCGGGCATCATCCTCAAGATCGTGTTGCTGATTCGTGCCTGCAAGGGAAAGTGGCAGTTGCGCGCGCGGCGATCGATTGCGCGGACCAGATGGCGGGCTGCCGCTTCGGGCTCGACCATCTTGATGGGATATGCGGACGGGATGTCCAGCGTCATTTGGGTTCGTATGAAACTGGGGCAGACGGTGGTTACGGTAATACCGCGTTTCCGCAGCCCGGGGCGGCAAGCCTCGAGGTAGGAAATCAAGGCGGCCTTCGAGGCGCAGTAAGAGATCATCCAGGGAAGACCACGGAAGCCGGCCATGCTGGCGAGCCCGACGATATGCCCTTTTCCTCTGAGGATCATGCCCGGCAAGACGGCCTCCATCGCATGCGCGACACCCACCACGTTGACGTCGAGAGTCTGCCGAAGCATCGCCGTTTCAAGCTGAGGAACCATGGTCAGCGAGCCGATGCCCGCGGACGCGACCAGCACATCGATGGGGCCGATCGTCCCCGCGATGTCCTCGACCGCGCGGATCAGGCCGTCCCGATCCATGACATCGACCGCGGCGTAGGCGACCTTCGCCCCCTGCGATTTGAGCGATTCGGCGAATTCGCGGAGCGCATCGGAGTTGCGGTCGATCAGCCCCAAGGGCGTTCCTCTTCGCGCCAGGACCGTGGCTATCGCGCGGCCGATTCCGTTGGCACCACCGGTGATCAAGACAGTTGATTGTGGATTCATTATCTCGTTGACACCTGATTCAGAGTTTCTTGCGATTTGAGAAATTCATTGACGAGCTCGACGAACCGCGGGCCGTTCTCTTCGGGAGCGCGATGCTTGGCGCCGGCCACAAGCTGGTTGGCGCACCGGGGCAGGTGCTCGCCGAGATAATCGGCCGTGGCCAGGAACGGGGAATGCTCTCCGAAAATGGCCAGAACCGGTTGAGTCACGCTCTGAATGAGGTCTTCGGTCAGGCCCGCCACGGCTTTGGCGTCATTGCCACACGTGGTGTGCGCCAAACGCAAGAGACGATTAAAACCCGGCAAGCCGACCGCCTGGCGGAATTTCAAAAGCCGCTCGCCATCGAGATGAAGAACCTGGTCGAAGAACCTTCCCAGATCATACCAGTGCTCAGCGGAAAGCGTTACACCCGCCTGGGAGGCTTCCTCGCGGAAGTTGTGCCAGTGGCCCCAGCGGCTGAGATCTTCCAGGTGGCGGAGGGCGGGGAACGAGGGGTCGGAAAGGACGAGCGCTCGGGCGCGGTCGGAATAAAGCACGGCCGCGTGCATCGCGATGACCGCGCCGAAACTATGTCCAACCAGCATGGCTCGTTCGATCTCGAGCGAATCCATGATCGCGATCGCGTCGTCCGCCTGGTCGGCCGAGGTGTATCCCTCGCGGGGAACATCGCTGTAGCCGTGGCCCCGCAGGTCGAAGGCGGTCACGCGAAACGAGCGGGCGAGCACGCCCATCGCTTCGCACAAGAACCAGATCGACAGGTCACCCGTGACCCCGTGGATCAAGACCACGTCAGGGCCGGCACCGGCTTGTTGATAATGGAAGTTCAGTCCGTTCGCCTCGAGTTTCGGCATGGGGAAATCTCTCCAAGGGGCCGGAAAGTGTGCACTGCGCTCAAAGGTTTCGACTCGAGAAACGCGATCAGCTCGCCGATGGCGAGGTCGCGTTCGGTTCTGCGACCCATGTCCGCGATCAACTCGTGGAAGGGAAGAGAACGTCGGTAATGCTCTTGCAACCTTTCGCTCAAGACGACGGCGTCGATCGACGCGAGGCCGAGATCGGCAAAGAACCGCGTGTCTTCGGTGATCGGGCTTGATGACTGCACGCCGAGGTCTCTGTCGAGCACCGCGACGACGTCGTCAAGAAGTTCTGTCCGGGAACGGGCGGAAATCACGGCTTGATTCCTTTTCCAATGGTCCAGGCCCAGGCGCGATCGCCTCGTCGGGCCGAGATAACAGACACGGTGTGATCGCAAGATGCGTTTGGCCTGGGCGTTACCAAGTCCTGATCGAGCAGGACATGAATGACACCCGTATCTTCGTCGGCCTTAACGACCTGGACGCGGGCGGGATCACTGGCCGACCCCCATGCCGATGCCTTGGCCGCGGCCTGCTTGGCGCACCAAAACCGGGTGACCCACTCGGCGCGAGACGCACCCGACCAGCGGTCCAGAAGAGCCCGCTCTTCGGCCGTGAACGCCGCCCTATCGAAGGTGGACGAACGATCGACGATCGGTTCGACCGCGAGCCCGACCCGGGCGGTGGGATCGAGCACGGCCAGAGCGATCGCAACGCCGTCGGCATGGGCGATCGAGATGGCCGGCGGGGCATCGAGCGCGGGACGCCCGACGCGCTCAGCAGGGGCCGGCCGTGTTCGTCGGCGACGACCATCAGATCGGCCGGATAAACCGGAGGGTCGCCAGCTTCGTTCCAAAGCCGCCTGGCCGCCTCCTTGGCTGCGATGCGGCCCCATAGCATTTGCGAGCGCCTGTGCTTCTGAGAGTGCCTCGACGGGATAGCCGCTCGCGCGTTCCTCAGGCCCGAGCTGAGTAAACTCCAGAACGTCGCGCCACACGGGCCGGCCCATGTCCGCCGGTGGTTCGAGCCAGACCGCATTGGCGCCGGCGGGGGCACCTTCCAGTGACAGCTCCTCACCGACCAGGTAATCGCGAGGTTGGCGGAACGAATCGCGATATCGTCCCGGCCAGTGGAACCGCCAGTCTTCCCAGTCTTTGATTCGCATCCACACGGTTCCGTCGGCCCGGACAAACTGGGCTTGGGCGCCAACACGGTGCCGCTCGAGCTTGTTGATCTTGATCTGGCAAGCCACTTCACTACCAACGGGAGGCCGGGCACCAAAGATTTCGAGTTCCTCCATGTGCAGAGGAAACATGACGTCTCCTTCCGCGAGATAATCCAGGCCCCAGCGCCCAGCAACTGCGTGAAGTTATCGATCACCACGAGATCGGTGTGAAACTCCATCGGTTGCTCGTTCTTGACCAGCGGCCCCAGGGGGAGCACTTTCAAGCGTCCCTCGATTCCCTTGTCCGAAAGCTTGCCCACATGAGCGATGGCCTGAAAGAGTGGGCCGTGGAACAGCCACTGCTCGGCGTAGACCGATTGGGCGTTGAATTTGCTGGGGCGAGGAGCGTTTCCCAGTGACCACGGCTCGGCCAAAGGCGGGGCGGGGACACTTTCACCGAAAAGGACGATCGCCTCGAAAACCGGTCGAGCGGCCTCGGTCTTGGCGTCCGTGCCTAGATTGAAGATTCCGACCCAAACGCGGTCGTCATCCGGCGACGTCACACGATGCCCTCGCAGCTCGAGAGTGACTGGTTCTTCCTCGTAACGCACCCACTTGTGAGCCCGGACGGCTTTGAGACCGGTCAAGACCAGCCCCGGTGGCACGACAAGGGAGGCCACTTGGGCGGTCATCTCCGCCATGACCGCGAACGGCAAGACCGGTAGCCCGACCAATGACGGATTTACGGCCGAGATCTTACGACCTCCCAGGGCATGATGATGCGCGATCGGGTCATCGTGTGCCTCCAGTATCAGGCGAGTCTCAACCTCGGCGCCGGGGACAAGCCGGCGAATTTCGCCCGTCCAGGGCCCGGGCTCGGGGTGGGAAAGGTCGTCGATTGTTGCGGAGAGCGAGGACCGGCTCGGGCTGGCCCAGCAGGAATCGTCCGCTGTCGACGCACAAAGATAGGCAGTCAAGACTGCCTGCTGAGTTTGCAGGAACGCTTGCATCGTGTCCTGGAACGAGAGCATGGCGCGATCATCAGCCGACGGATCGAAGAAACTCTGATCCCAGTCATTCTCCGCGTCCAACCCGTTCCGCGCCGAAGAGGGCGGATTCGGAGCAGCCGTTACTCGCGAGTGCAAACGGCTGTCCGAGAATTTCGTGTCGGAAAAGCCGTTCCGCCGCTGGACGCTGATGCAAGGCGAAGGTTCCGAAGCCATCCCGTCGATCGCGCGGGGTTGGCGGCGAGCGTAGAGATAATCCGTGTTGAGCGATGCTCCGTGAGCGAATGTCGCGGCGACCAAGTGGTTCAACTGGGTCAGCCCGGAGCGGCGCGGAAGGTTCGCGGCGATGGCGAAGGAAGGCTTGCCTCTGAGCGTGTCCTCTACGAATCCGGCCAGGTTGCCGCGAGCGCCGACGTCGATAAACACCCGCAGGCCGTCCGAGTGCATCGCCTCGATCGTCTCGCGAAACGCGACGGTTTGGGTCCATTGGGCGATGGCGAGCTGTCGAATTGCGTCGGCAGAGCTGGCCATTCGCGCGCGCGACGCACACGAATAAATCGGGACGCAGGAGGGACGAAAGCTCATTTCTTCGAAGAATTCGGCGATCGGGCCGACGACCGCGCGGAAGCTTGGCGTGTGATACGCTCGCGAGAACGGAAGTTCCTCGAACATGATGTTCTCGAGGCGCAGACGCTCGGAAATCGAGCGACCAGCGCTGACGGCACGGCGAGGACGACCTGGTGCGGGCAATTGTCCATTGCAATCGCCACACCGCCGGCGCCGAGGTCGCCAAAGAGCGCCTGGACGCGGTTGCTGTGAGCTGCGACGGCCACCAATCGCGCCTCGGGTAAGTCGCCCGACGATTCGAAATCCCTCATGATCGCCCCGAGCCGCCCCAGCTTACGTTCGAGCTCGCGATCGGTCTGGAAGACGCCGCCGGCGGAGAGGGCCAGGATCTCGCCGCTACTGTGCCCGAGCACGGCGTCGGGATGCAGGCCCAACCGGGTCAATACCTGATAAAGCGCCCATTGCGCATTGAGCACGACGTTCACCGCCGTCGCGGTGGACCAGAGTTTTTCGTAACCCCCGGCGACCGGGCCGAATAAGTGCTCACTCGGCGGCACGGTCTCGCCGAGGTCGCGCGCGATCCTGTCGGCCGTGTCGAACAATAAGCGAACTTCGGGAAAATGAAGGCAGAGATCGGCGAGCATACCGGGATATTGCGAACCTTCTCCGGGAAAGAGGAATGCCAGGCCAGCGTGGCTGGCGTTCAAGAGCGGCTCGTCCCAGTAATAAATGCCGCGGCCGTCGCGAATGGACCGGCAAGCGGGGTCGGCGAGGCGGGGCAAGACAGAGGCAAGGCGGTCGGTCAACTCGGCGAGTGAGGATGCGACCAGGCCAAGGCGCGTCCCCGTTCGTGAGTGCTGGCGACGGCTATTGAGCGAGTATGCCACGTCCAGCAGCGTGTGTCGCGTATCACTTTTCAACCAGCTTGAGAGTTCTTTGACCTGATCGACTAAACCGGCTCTATCGGGGGCCGAGAGAAGAATGGCTTCGGTGTCCCAAGTGCGAAGGGCGCCGGCGCGATCAGAGTCGGCGGACGGGGTGTGCTCCTCGAGCACGACGTGTACATTGATCCCGGAGAATCCGAACCCGTTGACTCCGGCCCGGCGCGGCGCATCTTCGTTGCCGTGAATCCAGGGGCGGGCCGCGGGATTAAGAGCGAACGCACTCGAAGGGCCCGTGAGTAACGGGTGTGCATTATCCGCATGCAAGGTCGGCGGCAGGACGCGGTGATAGAGTGCCAGCGCCGACTTGATCAATCCAGCCATACCAGCGGCCGGCATGGCGTGGCCGATCATCGACGAGACGGCCCCCAGAGTGCGGCGTCCATAAGGGAGAGCGGGAAAAACGGCGCTCAAGGCACGGAGCTCGGCTCGGTCGGCGTCCGGCACGCCGAGCCCGTGGCCCTCAACCAACATGACCGTGGCAGGGTCGACTCCCGCTCGGCGATAGGCCCTGCGCATCGCTCGGGCGTGACCTCGAGCACTGGGCGAAGCCAGTCCCTGGCTTTGGCCGTCGCCGGCCAACCCGACGCCCTGAATGACGGCGTAGATTCGGTCGCCGTCTCGTTCGGCGTCGGCCCGCCGCTTTAATACCACGACGCCCACCCCTTCGCCTGGAATCACGCCGTCGGCGTCCTCCGCGAAGGGCCGGCCCGTCCCAGAGGGAGACAAGGCGTTGAGGCGGCGAAAAACCTGGGGGAAATCGCCGTCGGCCCCGAGGTAGATGCCGCCGGCGATCGCCAGATTCGCCCGCTTCTCGATAAGCACCCGAGCGGCAAGGTCGACCACTACTAATGAACACGCACTCGCGGCGTCGACGATAAATCGGGCTTCGGTCAAATCATCGAGAGAATCGAGACTGAACCCGGCATCCGCCAGCGCGGCGAGAGTCGCATCCCGCACCAAGAAGTCTTCGGGCTCGCTGCCCTCAGCGGTGCTTGGTTTGATGCCGCACACGGCCTCGTCGAACCGGACCGGTGATTCCAGGTAACCCCCCCGACTTGAGGCGAGCCGATCGTTGGCCCGCGAGCGCGAGTCGCGGAACGCCTGGGCGTGCCAACGATCCGGCGGCACCTCACGCGTGCAATCTTTCCCGCCGAGCACATTCTCAAAAAAGCGGCTCAGGTCGGATGCGCCCGGGAATTGGCAGCCCATACCGATGATCGCGATCTCGTAAGGGCGTCCTCTTTTCATGGGACCGCCTCCGCTCGCTCCAGGTCCAATTCAACCGAGATCGGCAGATCGAGTTCTCCCAGCTCGCCCGAGTAGATGACCTCGACGTCGCCCTTGCGGCCATGGCGGAGCTCGTCCAACAGTAGTGAGCCGCCCGACTCGGGAGAAATCATTCCGAGGCCACGGCTGCCCAGATGGGTCTCTAATTGCGAAACCATGCCGACGCCCGCCCAGGGCCCCCAGATGAGCGATACGACCCGCCCCGGCCACCGCCGATCCAGCCAGAGCGACAGCTTGTTAAGGATCTCGTTGGCGGCGGCGTAATCCGATTGGCCGACATTGCCAAAGCGGCCGGCGATCGACGAAAAGAGCGCCGTGAACTTGAGCGCGTCGCCGCGCACCAGGCGAATCAAATTGAGGGCCCCGTCCAGCTTGGTCTCAAGCACGCGGTCGAACGATTCGACCGACTTGTGACGGATCAGCTTGTCCTTGATCAGGCCGGCTCCGTGGATGAGGCCGACGACTTCTCCGTGGCGAGAGCGCCAGCCGTCGAGCCGCGGGCCAGCGCGACGGGGTCGCGCACATCGGCCTCGGCGTAGGCGACGGTCGCGCCGGTGCTCCGTAAGGTCTCCAGGTTCGCGCGAACCTCGCGCGTTCGGCGCAGGGATTGGTAAGCGGTCTCGATCTGGGCAGGGCTCGCGGGCATTCCCTGGTGGCGCAACCGGGCGTGCAATGCGGCCTTGATCTCTGCTTCGGCGTTCAAGCCCAGCGTGTCGGGGGATTCGTCTTCAACGGGCAGTGGCGTTGTGCCGACGATCAACAGAGTTGGTCGCCAGGCGCGTGCCAATTCGGATGCCGCCAGAGCCGTGATGCCTCTGGCCCCTCCGGAAATCAACACGGGCTCGCCGGGCTTGAGCTCGAGCGTCGACGTCACGTGCTCGAGCGGGCTTTCGATCGTCTGCAAGCGGATGCGACGCCCCTGGTCGTAGCCGACCTCGGCCCAGCCGTCGCGCACGAACATCTCGGCGACCAAGCGGTCGGCAACCGTGGCGATCGGGTCGCCGGCTGGGAAGTCAACCACGCGAGCGCGAACGGAGGGCCACTCTCGGGCGAGAGTCTTGACCAACCCGGCGAGGCCCCCTTGGCCCGGGAAGAAATCCGGGTTCTCGCTACCGGCACTGGCCAGTGCCCGCCCAAGGCCGTCGCCGCGATCAAGCACGCTCCCCCAGAGCGAGCCGCTTTTTCCAGGTCCGGAGCCATGGCCTTCGCGATCAGGAACAGCCCCTTCACTTCGAGCCCGACGCTGGTGGACCAGTCGCTTTCGATCCGTCCCGACGAGTTAACGCGGGCCATCGGCAGCGCGTGAATGATCCCAGACAGCGGACCGTCCGATCGGAGTTGGTCGAGAACGGCGTCAATGGCCGCCGGCGATGTCCAATCGATGGGTGAATCAGGGCCGCCAATCCGCTCAGCGGCCACGCCATCCGCCCGGAGTTTGTCTTCAAGATCGCGAGCCAGCCCGCGGCCGTCGTCGGTAATCACGACCCGGCCGGTAGGCATCAGCCCCGCGCGTTCACGGGGCACGGTGGCCTCGACGACCCTCAACACGCGCCTCAAGGTCCCTCGATTGTGCTTCCCGTTGCTATTGGTCGCGGCGAATGATGGTTCACCTGCCGGCTTTTGCGGTACGTCAGGCGCGGCGATCAATTGCTCGGCCGCGCTCGCCATTCGGTCGACGATGGCGCCGAGCGTGCGGGCACGAGCCATCGCGTCCATCATCTCCGGGGAATCCGCCAGCGCCTTCAATTGCGGAAATTCATCGCGCAGCTTACCGAGGATTTCGACCCGCTTGATCGAGTCGATTCCCAGGTCGGCCTCCATATCCAAGTCAAGCCCCAAGGTTTCAATCGGGTAGCCGGTCCGATCTCGGACGATCTCGAGCAGCCGGGTGGTGATTGTCGAGCGATCCGGTCCGGCCGCGATACGTGACGACGTAGGCGACGGTAGCACCTTCTCGTTTGAGTTTCCGTTCGCGTTCGTTGCGTGTCGGTCATGCAGCTCTTCGACGACGGAACCGTTGTCATGATCCTCGCGAGAGCCGGACCGGTCGATTCGGGGACTCCTGCCGTTCACGTTTCGCGACGGCGCGGCGCAGCCGAGGCCAGTGCAGTGCTCGGAGACTCGGCACTTCGATCCTCCGTCTCGATCCGAACGACCGGCGGCGCGGAAGAGTTGGCCGCCGCACGCCCAGCGAGGTACGCGAGCATTGTGGACTTCTGCACCTCCAGGAACGCCTGCATCGTCTGCTGGAATGACTCAATGACACGATCGGTCGGCCCCGGCAAAGATGAGGAGGCTTTCATAAAGGGGCGGAAATCACTGTTGCTGTTTCGCTCTGTGAGGGAGGACGGGATCGACGGACCGGCTTTATCGGAGTGCTCATTGCGCGGCATGACGGGGAACCTCGTGTTGGACTTGGTGCTCGACGTAGCACCATTGACGACGGACTTCGTTCCATGAGAGCCATTGTTGAAAACGGACTTTCGCGTCTCCGACGCGAGTTGAGAAACCGGGCGTGCCTGGCCGAGCCGCGCGGGCTCGGGTTCAGCCCAGGGGCGTGCTCGGCTGCCATTCACAACCCAGGTCGAAGGAGACAAGGGCCCCACGGTGTCATCGGCCGGCAAGTGCTCTAAATCGAGCATGCGCCGCGACCGGCCTTGGGTGAGCGTTTCAAGCTGGAGCGGCAGCCCGGCCGCGACGAGGTGCGCGATGGCGCGCAGCCAACCGTGCAGGCCCGAGGAACCGGACGGATTGCATGAGACCGCCAAATGAGCGCGGTCTTTCAAGATCGCGTCAATCAGCGGCGTGAGGATGGAACCCGGCCCTACCTCCAGGAACACTCGTGCGCTGTCGCGATGCATCGCCTCGATCATCGCGGCAAAGCGTACGGGGCCGGCGAGGTGATCGCCCAGTCGCAGCGCGATCGCGTCGGGGTCGGCGGGGTGAGGGGCCGCATCAAGATTGGAATACACCGCCCTGGCGGGCGTTTGTTTGAGTAACTGGCCTGCCACGAGAACCAGCGGCTCGCCAGCCGAAGCGACCAGCGGCGTGTGGAATGCCGATGACACCGGTAAGAGCCGGCCGGTCAGACCTCGGGCCGCGGCCAAGTCGACCGCCTGGGTGACGAGCTGCGCTGGGGCCGGCGATCACCGTCTGCCTCGGGCCGTTGAAGTTAGCGACTCGCACGCCGGGAAGATCCTCGATCAGTCGTTCGACCTCATCCGGCGCGGCCATTATGGCCGCCATCGAGCCGGCCGGCCCGCCCCGCCTCCCGCATCAATCGCCCGCGAGCTTCCGACAGCTCCGCAAGCGCGGCCGCGCTCATCACTCCGGCCGCGTGCAGCGCCACCAGCTCCCCATAACTGTGCCCGCCGAGCATATCAGGCTCGCAGCCGAGCTTACGCATTAAACCCAACATGGCGACGCACGCGGCCCCCACCGCCGGTTGAGCCACGTCGGTCTCCATGAGCGCGCGCTGCGCCTCGTCTTCGGTTGCTTCATCATAGGCCGGAGGTGGGAAGATGAGCGGACCCAAGGCTCGGCCGCTCCGGGCCAGAAACGCGCGATCGAACTGGTCGAACGCGGCCCGTACTTCAGGAAAAATGACGGCCAGCTCCCTGAGCATGCCGGGCGACTGAACTCCCTGGCCAGGAAAAATAAACGCGACCGGCTCGGCCCCCCAGCCCGGCCTGGACTCAAAGACGATGCCTCGGGGATCATCCAGGCTCACGCGGCCCCCGGCGATCGCGGCGCGAGCGAACGTCATTTTTTCGCGCAGGTCGTCGTGCGACGAAGCCACGATCGCGAGGGTCGCTCGCGGTGGTTCTACCGCGTTGCCCGGGCCCGACGCTATCGACCGGATAAGTGTGTGCGACAAGTCACAAAGAGCGGGTCGTGCGCCGAATCAAGCATTCTTATCATTTGATCTAACTGCCCGACGAGCTGGTGCGGTTGCTCGGCCTGCCAGACGAGCAACTCCGCCGGCCAGTCGGTCGTTGTCGCCTCGGGCTGGGCGACAAGGTTGCGGTCGTACTCCTCGAGGACGGCATGAAAGTTTGTGCCGCCAAAGCCGAACGCGCTGACGCCGGCCCGGCGCGGTCGGCCAGCGTGGGGATGAAGCCAGGGCTGAGCCTGGGCGCAGAGCTTGAGTGGGCCGTCGCGCAGGTCGAGCTTGGGATTCGGCGTCTCGATTCCGATCGTGGGAGGCAAGACATGATGATACAGTGACAACGATGCGTTAATCAGTCCGGCCAGTCCGGCGGCGCACTTGGTGTGGCCGATCATTGACTTCACCGAGCCGACCGTGCAGTCT
>CAWHKI010000292.1:0-6162 GCA_963829765.1 uncultured Isosphaeraceae bacterium
CCATGGCACCTGGCAGGTTGGGCATCGCTTTATCGTAAGAGCAGCAAGCTCGGCAGCGATAAAGACAGTATCCGAGGGTCATCCGTCCCGGGTTCGTCCAGCATCGTCACCAGGACGCCGAAGGGCGAGTTATAGTGGGCTTTCTCGATGAAAGACCGCAGGCCAAGGGTGTCGCGATGATCGATCCGGCGGCGGTACTTCACTTCAACCGGAACACGCTGCTCGCCCACAGTCAGAACGAAATCGACCTCGGGCTCGGCACCGCGCTCGGGAAAGTGCGCGATGTCGAGACCAATCATCGAACAGAAGAAATAACCGACGACGCTCTCGGCGATGTGCCCGGCGAGATCGGACAGATGAGGCGAAAGCGCGAGGCCCGGTGGGTCGAGCGGAATGACATCTTGTAACCATGCCGCTGCGCAGCATCGGGTCGCACAAGCAGAGCTTGGACGCACCGCGACGTCGCTTGAGTCGGAGCTCGTGCGGCTCGATCAGCCGGATCAAAGAGCGCCGTCGAGAAACTTGAGGTAGGCCAAGATTCGTTGCCAGCCAATGTTCGCACTCATCGCCCTGCGGATCTCCTCGAGATAGATCGCCTGAGAGGGTGATTGCCCGATATAGCGGCACGCCAACCGAAAAACTTCTTCCAAGAGATGCTCGTGGCGCCTTTGGCCGCGAGTCCCCATGCGAAGGTCGTGGGTGATCGCCTTCTTGACCACGGTTTCATTGAGGAAGTCCGCCAGTTCTCCCCAAGGAATTTCAGACCGAACCTGGGCCACGGGATAGGCCCCACGGTCAGCGAACGCCCGAAACGCCCGATCGCGGACCTCGCGATGGGTCTCACCGTATGCTCGAAGCCCTTGCCAGAATGCCTTGTCTTTCAGGCGCCAGGCCATTGGCGCGAAGATAGGGGGAACGTCGCCAAACCCTCGTAGGGCGGCGATTTCTCGCAACATCAACGGCCCCATCTCGATCGTTTGAACGCGCCCCGCCAGACTGTCGCGGCCCGCCTCGATCCGTAAGGCCGAGCTTCCCGTCACCATCGCCCGCACTTTCCCAAGGTCGACGAGATGTTTCAGTTGAGGAGCCCAGTCGGAGAGGTTTTGCACCTCGTCCAGAAACAAAAACGGCGGCGCGTCCCTCCGTGGCCGCCTTGTTCAAGGTGTCGCCAAGCACTTCACGCGCATACCAGTCGACCAGCTCTACGATGGGCGTGCCCAGCGTCTTCAGGTCGCTCAAGTCATCGAACTGGAGCCGGAACAACCGTTTGGGGTCGACTCCATCCCGGATCAATTGGTCGACCACCTGGTTCAAGAGCGTCGTTTTGCCGATCTGGCGCGGTCCCCGCAAGACGATTGCCGGGGCGAGCCCTCCGGTGAGCCGGCGATAGACGGGCTCGAACGCCCAGCGGCGAAAGGACGGTAGCTCGGCGATCGGCTCGCCCCGCCACCAGGGGTTGCCATTCCGGATGACGATCTCCAGACCGTCTGTCAAAAATTGAACGAGTCTGGGAGACCCAGCCGCTTTGTCCTTGGCCATGGCCGCTCCGATCGAGGACTTTAACCGGCCGATCTTCGCATCTCATCCGCCGGAAACAAGGCTTCGCCCATTGCCCGGGGGCTTTGCCCTTCTTTGTCTTGACCTGTCTTGACCTGTCTTGACCTTGTTCCATGATTCTGCGCCAATAGATCGTGTGCGAGCGCGCGAACGCTCGGGCCCCGGGTTAGCAAAGACATGGCTTTGACAGTGATGGAACTCGCCGAAGAGGTGCGTGAATCTAACCGCCGTCTCACCCTAGCGATCGATGGCTTGGGTCAGAAGCTCGACAATCTGCGGGTCGAAATCGCCAAAGATCTTGGTACGATCAATATAAATCTCGAAGGATTCAAGGGACGAGTTGATTCGGAATTGGTGGTCGCGAAGTGGGCTGCAAAAGTGTTGACCCCGGCGGTCTTCAGTCTAATCGTCTCTGTAGTCGGCGGAGCATGGTATCTCACAAAGGTTGATTTGAGGCTCGACACACTGGTCAAGCAAACGTCCCATGTCGATGTCAGGCCGCTGCCGTCTAATAAATCCGGCCAGATCATCCCGGTTCCTACTCCGAATGTCTCAGAGCCGCCCCCCGGTGATCCGCCGCCGAAAAGCAAAAGTTCGCCCCACCTATCGGGCGTGACGGCGCCCGGATAGCTGAGTCCGGCGTTGTCGATTGTAGGAGGTAGCTTCGTCTCCAGATGCTCATGCTATAATGTATTGATGATGTGTTTATGCCGCTGCGAGATCATTTTCGTCCCCCGGTTGAGCACGAGCATTCTTGGGATGAGCTTCATGGCATGTGGCCGGCGGTGATTGTCCAACAACTGTTTCCCCTTTTCAGCGCGACGTTAGTGTTTCGCTGGTGGACGTCGTGACGATCCGTCAATTCAATCTCGATGCCGACCTGTTGGAGATGATCGGCGGAGCTGACCCCTTGCTCGCCGGCCAACCGCCCGGGATTTACGCGGTCACGGTCCGCGGACGGAAGCCCGCTGGCGAGCGACCAGTGCTCGATACCTGGTTTTACCCGACGGCGCTGGACTGCTCTTTTCAACTCATTTCTTCTTTTATGCGAGAATGTGCCGCAAAATTGATTCGTCAACGTCGACACGCGATTCCGGTCGCAGCGATGTCCGAGTAGAATGCACGTACTTGGGAATCGAGTGAATCGAATCCCGGCACACGGGTTGTGCCACCACCTCGCCAAACGATCTGGTCCGCATCCGAAAGGAAGGTTTGAGATTGATTCGCATGACGATCCGCCTTGGTCGCTCCGCCGTGATGATCCTCGCCACACTCACAGGAATTCTGTCTGTGCAGGAGCCGGCCACGGTTGCCGAAGCGACCAAGGCGATTAACCTCGAAACCTTCCCTGTCATGCCCGGCGGCATGTCGAAGGCGCTCGACGACTCGCCAGCCTCGCTTACACCGCGAGTAGTGATGCACGCGCTGCGTTCGCGTTCCAGAAGAAGACGTTCGAGGAGCGGGGATGGCGGGAACTGCCTGGAGGATATCTGAGCGACCAGTCCTGCAACGGCGCGTTTGTAAAGGACGGCTACACTGTTTCGGTTTCGACGAGTCCCGCAACCAACCGCGATGCGGCCGGACTGGTCGACATCCGTCTGATGAGCCTTGGGAACGTCTACATCACCAAGCTACCGCGCCCGGCGGACGCGAAACTTCTCTACTCCTTCCCCACGGCTACGGCGTATGTCACCGAGAAGTCCGTGAAGGAGACATCCGAGGCCCTTATCACGTTGCTGACGGCCAGCGGATGGCAGCCCTACGGCAAGGCGGGCGATTTCTTGTACTTCAAGAAAAACGCCGTGAGGCTCTTGGCCTGGCCGTCCGTTGCACCCGCCCAGGGGGGCAAAACCGTAATCCAGCTCTCCACCTCGCTCATGTCGGTCGACCTGCCCGCTCCCCCCGTCTTGTTAAACGCCGCTTACACGGACAATACCAAGGCGCTCCCTCGATGTCGCGATGACTCCCGAAGCTCTGACATCATTCTATAAAGAGGCTCTTGGCAAGGCCGGATGGAAGCCCACTACCGAAAAGCCAGTGCAGATTGACTTCTACGACATGATGTTCTTCCGCAACGAGGCGAAGGACATCGCGATTTTAAGGATGCACAAGTTCGAGGGAAAGCTCAGGGTGAACCTCGAACACCAGACTGCCGCCGAGTTCGACGAGGAAACACGGTTGGCAAGGCCGACCAGGCGAAGCGGAAGGCCGTTTCGGCACAATACGCCAAGGAAGCCGCCGAGAAGAACGCCAAGGACCGCGTGATCGTCGCGATCGCCGTGCCCGAAGGTGCCAAAGAATTGAAACGGACGAAGAGACGCTGAATTTAAGCTCAGAGCGGGCAATGCCAAGACGGCCGTGGAGGCAATCTACGCCACGTTGGTCAAGGGTGGATGGAAGGCCAAGAAGCCAATCTTCGGGCCACTCACTGGCTCTGTGAGTCTGGAAAAGAAAGCGGGGGTGAGTCTGGTCATTGTTTACGTCGACGCGGGACTTTCGGACGGCGAGATCACGATCACGTCATTTGGCGCAGACCTTGAGCAGCCGAAAGCGAAAACCCGCAGTGATGACTGAGTTCACGGCGAAGGCCCATCGGGCGGAAAGATATCGTCGAGGGAGCGAGCGCCATTGGTCGCGACGTCCCAGCGTACCGCCGCGACAACCGGGTTCCACTGATGATCGAGCTGGGGCGCGATTTCCGCTACGTCGGCAGCCAATACACGATCCAGGTCGGTGGCCGGGATTTCGCCCTCCATCTGCTGTTTCTCAACAGGGCGCTCCATTGCCTGGTCGCCTTCGAGATCAAGGTCGTGAGTAGGACCGCAACTCATAGCGGATTCCCAGGCGATCCAGTAAACCTCGCCAAATTGGCTGCGTTGATAGATATCCCTCTTTTTAAACCCGGCATTCCACCGAGTCAATTGACACCCGGCTCGGACGTGGTCCATGATGGTCAAAACGATGGATCAGCCAGGGCCGGCGGACCGGGGGTTTTCGCCGCCCACGAGGCTTTCCTGGTGCGTGCGGTGCTTTTCACTGAGACGGTGGTCGTGATCGCATGAGCGAAGAGATTCAAGACCTTTACGCGCTGCCGCCCGAGGCCATCAAGGAGCCCCCGCACACCGTCAAGAGCGCGCTGCGGCAGATCGGACCGGGCTTGATCCTGGCGGCGTCGATCGTGGGGACGGGAGAGCTGATCAACACCACCAGCCTGGGCGCAAAGCCGGCTTCAGCCTGCTCTGGCTCATCCTGCTCTCATGCGTGATCAAGGTCTTTGTCCAGATCGAGCTTGGGCGTTACGCGATCACGCATGGCCAGACGACGCTCGCGGCTTTCGATACTCTGCCCGGCCCACGGTTGGGCGTGTCGTGGTTGTGTTGGCTCTGGCTCATCATGATGCTGACCACCCAGGCGCAAATCGCCGCCATGGAAGGAACGGTCGGCCAGGCGGCCCATATGGCGTTCCCGGGCGCCTCTCGGGCGATCGCGGCGAGCGCGGGCCGCTTAGTGCCGTCGTGGGGTTTGTATCTGTCAGACCATCAAGAGCATGTCTGGGCGGCCGTGACCACATTGGCGGCGATTTTGCTCTTGCTCTCCGGCGGCTATCGGCGGTTGGAGCGAATCACGACCGTCTTGGTCGCCGCCGTCACGCTATTCACCGTGGCGAGCGTCCTGATCTTGCAGTGGACCTCGTTCCGTATCACCCTTCCCAACCTGGAACGTGGGTTCGAGCTGGCCATTCCCGCCACCGCCGTGGCGCTGGCGTTCTCGGCGTTCGGCATCACGGGCGTCGGCGCCGCCGAGCTATTCGCGTACCCTTACTGGTGCATCGAGAAAGGCTACGCACGCTACGCGGGTCAGCGAAGTGCCGGCGAAGATTGGGCCCATCGCGCGCGGGGGTGGACGCGGGTGATGCAGCTCGATGCGTGGATCAGCATGCTGGTCTTCACAATCGCGACCGTCGCTTTTTACTTTTTGGGGGCGGCGGTCCTTCATCCCCAGGGCCTCGACCCAGGGGCCCCGAGATGATACCGACTCTTTGCGCATGTACTTGCAACCGCTCGAAGGGACGGTGGTGGCCCCGTTGCGCCCTTCACGTACGTCGGCTTCTTGCTGGGGGCCTGGGCCGTATTGTTCAAGACGCTCTATGTCGCCACGGCCGCCAATAGCCGCATGACGGCCGACTTCTTAAGCCGACTTGGCGTGTGGCATGACGGCGGGCCCGCTCGGCGTGATCGGATCGTCAAGCTGTTTTGCGTGATCTATCCGACGCTGGCTCTGGGCCTTTACTACGCGTTCCGCGAGCCCCAAGGATTGATCAAGGCCGGCGGGATCGCCCAGGCGCTCATGCTGCCGTTCATCGCCGGCGCAGACCATCTACCTGCGGCGCCGAGAAACCGACCGTCCGTCGCCCCCGTCGCGGCTTAGCGACATCTTCACCTGGATCTCCCTGGTGGCGATCACCAGCCATGGCCACCCAGCCTCGACGGGCTTCAAGTTTACTATTCTGGGCCGAGGCAGCCATGCGGTCACTCGACGCTTCCGGGCAGGCACATCGCCGTCCAGTCTGAATAAGGATTGGCCAAGAGCAAGCATTCACCAGCT
>CAWHKI010000293.1:0-17654 GCA_963829765.1 uncultured Isosphaeraceae bacterium
AAACCGGCGCTATGCGTCGGTCGCTCGAACGAGGTCCGCGGCATTTCCTTCATGCTCCGCATGAACGGCTTACCCATTACATTCGAGCGAATCCGCGGAAAACGTCTTTTTGCCTTGAGGATCGCAATTTGCGCCCAGGCGGTGCGTCACACTTAAGCCCATGCGGTGGCTAGGGATACGCCAAAAGCATGCGCACTCAAAAAAACTGCGTCACACGTAAGTCCAATCCCTATAAGGCCGTGACGCACGTGACGCAGTTTTGGGGGCTGCGCGCTGCGTGCGCGCGCGCCACTGGCCGTTCGCGCAACGAATTTTAGGATTGTGCAGGTTTTAGGATGCGGTGACGGATCGAGTGCGTCTCCATTCGTCCTCACGGAAAGCGTGCGTCGCGGGGGTCGGACCTAACTTCTCGCGGGGCTCGGACCTCATTTCTATGATAAGGATCAGGATGAGGAGCGAGTCCGCACCATTCCGCATTGCGCCGAGCCCATGATGACCATACATTTACCACCGGAGATCGAAAGCTCGATCCAGGCCGCCGTCCATAACGGGCATTTCGCAACCGTTGACGCTGCGATGACGAAAGCTGCGTCCATGCTCCTTCAACAGCTCAGGCAGGAGCCGTCCCACGCAACGCCGCCTGTGGCGAACCATGCTCAGGCAGTCCCAGCGCATAAGCCCATATGGGAAGTGTTTCAGGAGCTTTCCGCCGACGTACCCGACGAGGTGTGGGAAAGCTTGCCACCCGACCTCTCCGAGCAGCATGACCATTACAATAGAGCCTGACCGACTGCATCTCGATGGAAGTGATGCGGCAGCAAGGTATCAGCGAGATCCTGACGCACGATAATCATTTTACCCAGGAAGGGTTTACCATCCTGCTCTAGGGCCGGCTTGAGGCCGGTTGACTGATCGGCGAAATCCTCAAATTCCTCACGTCTCCTTTCCCACGCCCTTCGAGGGTATGCCGGCCAGCCTCGGCCCCGGGCTGGCGCGGTGAAAAGTTGGGCTTTCATAGGTTTCACGCTCATCTGGTGTCCATTGACGACGGCCCCAGATGTTCGGCGCGGGTCTCATGACCGCTGCCGGAGTGCCTGGCCGAAGGTCCCTTCACCAGGTGTAAGCCCTTCTGAAAAAGGCATTTGCGCTCGCGGAGTACGCGTCGAAGGAAGGAGACCTCCGGTCAGGCAACTGTGCGGGGTCATGAGACCTGCGCACAACGAACGCCTCCATTCAAAATCTCTTAGCGAGCGACATCTCCATGTCGGCCGCGGTTCGTCTGATCCGTAGCGATGGCATATACGGCTTCTGGGTCATGTCGACAAGCTCCTCGCCCGAAAAATGGCGCCCGCCATTTTTCTCGCCCTCTGGCGCCAAAAACGTCGGCTGACATAAAAGCGGCTAAATCAATGGCTTGTGTTTAGGGGCCTTGGCTCCGGTGACCGAAAAATGGCGCTTTTGGCCTTCGAAAAAGCGCCATTCTCCGCCATTTTTTCCCCTGTCTATTCCGATGAGCGGCAACCAAAGTCAATGTGGCGCCTGAGACGGCCGATGGCGCGATCGTTGCGGGCCCAGGACCTAAATCGCGTTTGGCGAAAGAGAACGGCAACGGGGCCCTCCGAAAAATATGCGGCGATCAATGACCCAATAGCGCCATCGCGGTGATGGCGAAGAAGAACACGCCGCAGCCGATCAAGCCAAGCTGCATGAACAGGTTGGGACGCAGCTCGCGCGGCAGGAGCGTGCGGTTGACGTACAGCGTATGGAACGCCGAAAAGCCCAGCGCGACATTGCCCAGCACCGCGCCGACGATGGCGATCTGAAGCGGCGAGAGCACCGCCAGCGTGATCGTGCCCCAAATCGCGTAAATCACCAGAATCGAGTAATAGATCAGCCGGACCTGATCGCCCGCGAGCTTTTTGACGCGGGGCTCGTTGTCCAAAGGATGTCGGTCCAGTGCCGGGCCAAGAGGTCGCCCGAATAGACGGCGCAGGGGGCCAGCGTGAGGAAGCCGACGAAAAGCACGAACGACCAAATGGGGCTCGCGTAGCTTGGGAATCTCGCCGCCATCCCCTGGGCGGTCATCGCCGCGACCCTGTGGTCGGAGACCGGGGTGTTTCGCACGAATTCCAGCGACAGCATGCAGGGCAAGGCGAGGCCGAGGACGCTGCACAGCATCCAGACGGCGACCTGATCGCGCACGATGTGACGGAACCACCCCCGCCAGCGTTCCAGCGAAATCGGCGTGATGGGGAACACTGTTCCCACGTGCGAGAGCGTGATGGCCCGGCCGCCGATCGCGCTGGGGATCGCGCCGACCTTGGCCCCCATTCCCCAGCCCTTATCACGAGCGTAGTTCGAGAAGAGAGCGTTGGAGAGCCCCCCTGCCCCGGCGATCGCGGCGAATGCCGCGAGTAAAGACCAGTCGACGTCCGGAAGTCGCCCATGCCGCCACCAGAAGCCCAGTAGCCCGACTCTCTCGAAACCCTGATTGGAAACCCAGTCGCGAATCTGTCCGGCGTACGGGGCGGGGGCGTCTTCCGGGCGGTTGAAGACACGAGTCTGTCCGGCTTGCCTGATGCTCACCCGGGTGGGCTGCCAGGTTTGGTCGGAGCGGATGGTCCCCTCGACGCTCACCCGGTCTCCGTTAGCCGGGTCGACCGACTCGACGAAAAAGCCGCCGCGACGAGTGAGCCCCGTCGCTCGCTCCGTGAGACTCGCGAATCGTCCTTCGAGCCCGAGTTCGCTGGGAAGCTTGGCTCCCGACCCAAACCGTCTCGACGACTGGGCGTCGCGAATAATGCACGCCGTGACGATGGGCTGGCCATGTTCGAGCGTCCCCTGCACGGTGTATTCCGATGAACCGTCTCGCTCGCACATCGAAAAATGCGGCGGGGCGACGACCGTGTCGGCCCGAACGGCCACCGATCCGACGCGGAAGAAGCCGGAGACGATTTCATAGACGTTGTGCGCGGAGACCATGAAAAACGCGACGAAGAGCAGAAACCCGAAAACGACCACGAGCTTGACCAGCATCAGCCGCTCAAGCATCGAAGCGATTTTCCCCCCAAAAATGAGCGGCACGAACGCGACGTAGAAGACGACGTAACCAAGGACCTTGACAAAAACGACCTCCGACATCAAAAAGCCCGCCACGCGAACATCGCCGCCGCCTGGCAGGTGCCCGATGATCGCCGAAGCCAGCGGCACCGCCGAGTTAGACGCCATGAACGGCCAGATGTGAGCCACGAACAGCGTCATGTAACAGAGCAGCCAGAACCGGGGCCCGGGCGGGGTGCGGAAGAATCCGATGAAGACGGGTTCACCGCAGTAAAGGGCGTATCGCATGACCTCTAAGTTATAGATAACCTGCAAGCCGATACTGAACGTGGCGAGCCAGAGGAACGTGCCGCCGTACTGGGCCGTCACGGCGGGACCAAAGAGCCACTCGCCGGCACCGACCGCGGAACCCGCGATCAAGACTCCGGGACCGACCAGCTCGGCCCAGTGTCGCCAATCGAGTTCAGGCGGCGGGATCAGTTCGCCGACTTGCCAGGCCGCGATCGACTCCGCCGGCGTGGCGACCACTTCGTTAGCCGGTAGAATTGCCATATTCGTATTCGCGCCATCGTTCAGGCCATCACTCCGGCCACGGCCTTGTTCAGTGCGGGCATCAATTCCTTGCTGAAGAGTTCCATGCTGCGCAGCCAGCTCGCCTTGTCGTCCCAGTCGTAGCTCATCATGACCAGCGTGCCGAACGGCCCGGTCTCTTCGATCAGCGCCAGCAGGCGCCGGAGAACCTCGTCGACGTCGCCGGCGATGATCTGCTCGGCCATGAGATAATCGAGGTTGCAGTCGGCGTCGCTCATGGTCGAGGTCGCGTTTGTAGATCTTCCGGCCAAGTCCCTTGTCGAAGAGGCGGCCGATATACTCGAAGTACTTGCCCAGCGAGTTGGTCCGAGCCCGCTGCTGTGCCTCCTTGGTGGTGTCGGCCAGGAAGATCGAGCGAGCGATCTTCCAGTCGGATCGGTCGGGCTGACGGCCGGCCTCAAGCCCGGCCGCCTCGTAGGTGTTCCAGTTGTCGGCCAGGACGTTACCGGGAACCAGGCAATGGCCAAAGGGCTGGTAGCCCGCGCCGCGCGGCCGTGCCGCATGCTCGGCGAGTTGCGGCTCATGCCAGGGATGGCTATGGGCGGGTGGGGCTTCTGATAGGGCTTGTGGGATGTAGCCGATGCCCGTCTCGGTATCGACGGTCTTCTCGAGGTGGATCTTCCAGTACTTCCCTTCAAAATGGTACGGGCGGGTCGACGACCAGAGGTACAGGACGGCCTCGATCGCCTCGTCGACCATCTCCGCGGCGTTCTTGGGCTCGACTCCGTAGAGCTCTTGGTCGGCCGTGACGCTGCCCGCGCCAAAACAAAGATTGAGCCTGCCCCTTGGACAAGTGATCAAGAAATGCCAGGCGGCATGCGACGTGTGCCGGGTTGTGCTGCTGAATGCACACGGGGCACGGGCCCATCCGGATCGTCTTCGTCTCGCCCAAGGCGCGGGCGATGAAGATCTCGGGCATCACGATATTTTCGTACTTCATCGTGTGATGCTCGCCGATCCAGAACTCGCCGAAACCGAGCTCCTCGGCTCGGATGATGAGCTCCAGGTCCTCGTCATAGCACTGGGCGGCGGGCTTGACGGGATCATGGAAAGGCATGATGAAGACGCCGGAGCGGATCGCGGGTGTGGATTCATTCAGGCTCATGGTTCAATTCCCTGGTTGACGGGCTGGGGAGAATCGCGTCTGCCGACCAGTTCGAACTGGCGGTATCGCATCGCGCCTGGTCAACTTAGTATACAGCCGCTTGGTCGGCGTGCAATTGGTTCCCGCCGGCGTTGGTGTGGTTCGTGGCGACGGTGCTTAGATTCAAGGAAGCATGGCACTGCGGGCGATGCATCGGCGGTACGGTCGAGGGCTTCGTAAAGGGCCTGTGAATCGGGTGAAAAGTGCCGGCCCTTCAGAGCCTGGGCGTGCGCTTCTTCCGCACGGCCCCAACGGAGCAGCCACTTGATGTATTCGTCACGCCAGGCCGCTTGCGCCGGTTGCAGCGCGAGTGCTTTTTCCATTTGTGTTCCGGCCCGCGCCGAATCGTCAAGACTGGCCAGGGCATGAGCCTCGAGAAAAAGCTGCTCGGCCGACTTGGTTTCAGGAACGCCAGCGAACCGGTCGATGGCGACCCGAAAGAAGCGATCGCGGACAGTTCGTTCCGGGGCCTCTGGGTAAAGCCAGTCGGCAAAGCGAATCGCATCGCATCCGCTGACCGCGACTTCATTCAAAATCTCATCAGGAGAAAGAAATATCCGCGCGGCATCCGCGACCTCGGTCCAGCTCGAAGGATCGACCCGCAAGGATTTTCGCCAGCACTCAGCCGCCAATTCCGATCGCCGGTTTGCACGGCAATTTGAGCCATTGATGCCAGCAGCCGCGTGTCATTTCCCGACAGGGCCAACGCTCGCTTCATATAAGTTGTGCTCGCATCGCCTTGCTCCAGCAAGTAATCGAGCGCGGCCAGCTCGGCATGGGGGAGAGCCAGAAAGGGCGAACAGCGTCGGGCCTCGAAAACAATGCGCCGCCGGTACTAGATGGTTGACCACCGGCTCGACGGAGAGTACATCCTCGTTCTCGGGCGAGGCACTCGATTTTTCCAGGCGCGCCGTGCATTGTCCCCAGCAACCAGAGAGGGTCGGACTTGAGAGCGACATCGTCGAGGTCGGCTCCCGAATCTTCGAGCCATGTCTGGATCGCTTGGCGATACAAGCCCAGATGGACCAGGCCGAGGCGAACGTAACCTTCGGACCAGTTGGGACGCCGGGCGAACACGCTTTGTAGTGCCAGCCGATAGTCATCCAGTCCCCATGTCTCTGTATCGAGCGTTCCTGCGGTCGTTTGGTACGCGCCAGGCGGCGGAAGGCCCGCTCGCTCGAGCCGGTTCTCGATCCAGACGTTGGTGCTGGTGTTGATCACCAGGCAGACTGACAGCGTTCCTGATCCCAACCACGTTAATTCGGCCGCCAACCCTTGCATTGACCACGGCCGGCCAAGCGCCGATCGTGATTCGATTGCGGAAGCTGGTATTTCCCTGATTGATGATCGCTGACTGTTGTGATCTCTGCGGTATCGCCTTCGGTGAGACCGGTTTGGCGAAGCCAATCGCGGCGACTTGACCGCGTGTTCTTCCCGTTCTCTGCCCACAAGCCGCGCATAGCGGGCGATCATGCCGCAAAGGATCACCGCCAAAACACCCACCGCGGGTATATGAGGCGCGAAATCAGCGCAACTCTGAACCGAAAGGGCAATCAGCCCAAAGACGGAGCCTCCGACAATGCCTCGCTTCTGATCGCCCGTGAGGTTGCGAACGGCACGGCGGATGAGCACACCCATTCCCGCGAGAAAAGCGAGAAGAAGTAGGACTCCAATCGTTCCCCCTTCGACCAGTAGATCAACGTACTCATTCTCCGCCCGAGCGAAGAACGCGATGCTGTGGTGTTTCAAATGAGGGGCGATCGCGACGGGAAAAGTGCCGAGTCCGGAGCCCCAGATGGGTCGGGCCCACCAAGCCTCCATTGCTCTACGCCAAATCTCGAGTCGACTCCAATAACCTTCGTTGGCGACGTCGAGGATTGTCGCCAGTCGGGAACCGAAAGGCGAGGAGCCTGCCAAAACCGCCAGGCAAAGTCCAATCATTACCAGCGCGACGGCTAGCCTGACTCCCACGGTGATCAGCCGTCCGCGTAGGTAACCGGCAAATAAAAGAGATGCGGCCAGCAAACCCAGGAACCCGCTTCGCGACTGCGAGCTGATCACTCCGACGGCGATGATCGCGGCGGCGTAAGCCGTACATAACCTCGTCGCGTCGCGGCGGACAACATCTCGCCCATTCCCCTGGAGCAGCAGTCCCAGGGCCAGCCCCAATCCCATATTAAGATAAGCGGCCAGATGATTGTGATTCACAAACGGCCCACCGGCCGACCAGGCCGACGCGTCGGCGGGAGCCGATCGTACCCAATAAATGCACCCATTCCAGGTCAGTCCCTGGACGATGGCGAATATCGAAAGTAATACCGCGTTGCATACGACGGCCCTTGCGATTCGCAGTGAGACGCCTGGAGTTCCTTTCAGGCGGAGAACGGCCTGAAATAGCAGCCACGCCGCGGCGAGCCGGGCCGCCATCTGAAGCGTGGAGTCCGGCTCGAGACTGAGTGTTGCCGGCGGCAATGCAACCGCGGCTTTGTCGCCTAATAAATGTTCTGGCTGCTCGGGTAACAGGCTCGCCCTGGACACGGCGAGCGAAGGGGCGATGCGTGGAAGAAGGCCGCTCGGAAGCGACATCGCCTGCAAAAGGGACAATAAGGCAAGACCTGCCAGTGCCAGACCTGGTAGGCGGATCGCTAGGCCCCTTAGGTTCGAGCCGGATGAAGAGCGATCGTTAAGAGCAGTCAGCGCCGCGATTCCGGCATAGAGGCCGAGTTCGGCCCATGCCACGACCGACCCGTAGGCCCATGGCGCGAGACAAACTAGGAGAAGCAGAATCAGTTCGGAAAGGCGATTCTTAATGAGAAACATACCGTTAGTTCATAGTTTGCCTTTATATGCCGAGGTTCCCGACCGGCGGCGCTCCTGAGGCGACCCCGCCCGAGGTACAACGCACAGTGACGCGGCTCATGGCTTCCGCGTTCGCGCCTGTGGTATCCCGTACGCCGAAGCCCGCTCAACGGCGATCTTGAGTGTAATTCTTGGTGCCGTGCCGTTGCGCATCTCTATGCGGTGTTCCAGAGAATCCCAGATCCTGTCGGCCACTATGTCGGGATTGACGCCACGGGAGAGCAACCGGTCCCAATGAGCCACTTCCGACTCCGTCGCGGGGCGACCGAGGATCTGGGAATAAAGGCCCTCGACGTATCCATCGGAGACAACCTCGTAATTAGCGGGGGTGACTGGGCTCGCCGATGGACTACCAAACGAATGGGTGCTCACGGATTTAGTTTGGTGCGCCGCATGCCGGCGGGCGTCGACCTTCGCTCGATGCTCATCGGTTCGCTCGACCCTGCGCGACGGGCGAGTCGCTCGATAAAAGCACGCTTCTTCGCCTCGGGCGATTCAGCTCGCGCCGCGGGGCTTGTAATCAGAAACGGGACTCCCAAAAGGCAAATCAACGGGAAGCGCCTCGAAAAAAAGGTCACGATCGAGTTTCTCCAGGAAAAGACAAAGTGGTTGAAGGCTCTGGCCACAGCTTCCGCAAACGCCTTGCCGAAAACTCGCGCGAGGGTTCTCCCCTCATTGCAATGTGTTGCAGGGCCGTTTGCCATGTCACGGGTTGAGACACCCCGCTGAAAGAACACTAGAACGCAAAAGTCAACGATGTGTCGGTCTGAGCCGATCTTTGTCGGCTCTTAGAAAATCTGCCATCGCCCACTGGTCGGATGTTGTATTTTTCTCGGTGACGACTGCCAAGGAAGTTCCAGGCCCGTGAGGGGGCCCGGGCGCCGGTGTCAATGAGTACCGGGATGGTACGGATGATTCGCGATTCAAGATGAAAAGGGTCTTGTAACCCAAGGGGACGGAGTCCGCGCGGTGTGCACGATCATCTGAACGCAGAGTTGCTCATCCACCAGGAGTGACACCATGCTCGACAAGCCAATCGTAATTGCCCCGTTCGCCGCGTTTGTGATTGGGCTGTGTGCGGTCCCGACCGTCCGGGGGATTGCGCTGGCACGGGGGTTTCTGGACAATCCCGACCGGCGGAGAAAACTCCACAGTGCTCCGATCGCGCTCGGCGGTGGTATCGCGGTCTGGGCGGCGACCTGGTCGGGATGGGGTGTGAGCCTGTTCGGCTCCTACTCGGGAGTCGAGGGTGCGAGGGATGTCGGCTGGTTTATCGCGGCCCTGGGGCTCTCTTCGTTTTGGATGCTGTGCCTTGGAGCCGTTGACGATCGGTTGGGCCTGCGAGCCCGCTATAAGCTTGCCGGGCAGGTGGTGCCGGCCGCTATCATGGTGGTCCTGGGCACTCGGATTGACGCCTGTCGCTGCTTCGGCGTGGAGCTGCAATTGGGGATATTCGCCTATCCCGTAACCGTTCTCTGGATCCTGCTGGTGGTCAATGCATTCAACTTAATCGACGGAATGGACGGCTTTTGCGGCAGCCTGGGCCTGATCGCCTCGCTGGCGATCGCCTTTCTCGGGTACAGCTTCGGCCAAACGGAAGACGCGATGCTCGCGCTGGCGCTGGCCGGATCTTTAGCCGCTTTTCTCCGGTTCAATTTGCCCCCGGCCAAGATCTACCTGGGCGATGCCGGCAGCATGACGATCGGGTTAATGATTTCCGTGCTCGCGATACGGTCATGCAGAGCCGAATCCAAAACGGCCGTCTTGTTACTGCCGATGATCGCGCTTTTGTTGTTGCCGCTCTTGGACGTCGTGACCGCGGCCGGCCGGCGCTGGCTTAAAGGAAGCTCAATCTTCGCGCCCGACCGCGGCCACATTCACCACTGTATGAAAAGCCGTCTGGGGAGCGTGGCCGCCACGCTGTCCTTGGCGGTATCGCTGGCGATCTTGGGGGCCGCGGGGCGTGTGTGGGCGATGAAGTATGGCATGGGCGATCCGGTCGCCTGTTTTGTCATCGCCTCGTCGGTTGGCTTGCTTACATGCACCAGCACCTTTGGGGCGACGGAGTGGCGGCTCTTGCTCTTCCGGCTCAATGGGGCCCTGTCACCGCTTTCGATGGCTCGTTTCATCCGTGGAAGCGGCATCGGACAGGAGTGCCATCTCCGTGGTACCCGGGACTGGGCCAGCGTGTGGGACACTCTCGTTCGCGAAGCCGAGGCCAGCGGAGTCCGCCGAATCGAGCTCGCAATCGAATTGGCCGCGGCTGGCGAGCTTTATCACGCGTGTTGGAGCTCAAACGGGGCCTCCCAAGACGAACCGCATTGGTCCATCGTCCACACGCTATACACCGGAGATCTTGTGGCGGGAACGATCAGCGCCTCCGGATTTGTTAATGAGTGTGGAGGGGCTTATTTGGATAAGGTCGAGCGATTGGTGCGGCGTGGTTGAGGACCGGTTGGCGTGCGACGACGCTGGTCTTCCGTCCTCGCAAACGTCGCCCTTGGCAGGCATGAATCTGCCGATCAACTCAGTTCTTACATGACGTCGATCAAATATCTCCACAACCGTCCTTTCCTCGCGTGGGGCTCTTTGCCGGAGAAACACGTGCCGCAAAGGATGAGAGATTCCACATGAAAAGCCAGCTCCTCTCTCAAAGATCCCCCGAGCGTTTCGTGAACCACCCGCTCTCGGCCGTGAAGACGTGGCCGCGAGCGGGTGGCCGGTCGGCATTCCCGTTTACCGCCCTAACGCACGAGGGCTCGTTACGGATCACGCACCTTGGCAAGTTTTTCCACCCGGCTCACGGCGGCATCGAGCGAACGGTCCGATCGCTGGCTCAGGCGCAGGCGGAACTCGGCTGCTCGGTCCGCGTGATCTGCATGGACCACGAGCGAGGCCGTAGAACGCGTGTAGAACAGGACGGTGCGGTCGAGATTGTCCGCGTTCGGCCGCGCCCGCAGTTTTGGGAAGATCGACCATTGCCCGGACCTATCGAGGGTCATCCGCAATACTGACGGCGACCTGCTGCACCTGCACACTCCGAACCCGACGATGATTCTCGGGCTGATGCTCTCCGGCGATCGCAGGCCATTGGTGGTGACCCATTACAGCGACGTCATCAAACAACGTCTGCGTCGTGTGTTCTTCAGTCCGATCGAACGGGCCTGTTACGACCGAGCGCGACTGATCTTATCGGTCTCGTCGCCATACGTCGCCGGGTCAAAAATACTGCGGCGCTATACCGACCGGGTGGCCGTTCTGCCGATCGGACTGGACCTGGCCCCCTTCCTGGACCCGGCGCCGGAGGTCAGGGAGCATGGCAATCGCCTGAGACGCTCATATCCCGGCCCGCTTTGGTTTTTCTGTGGCCGGCTCGTGTATTACAAAGGACTTGAGACCGCCTTGCTGGCTCTGCGGTCCGTCCCGGGCACCTTGCTGATCGCCGGTGACGGGCCGGCGCGGGCGAGTCTGGAACGGTTCGCGACAGGGCTTAATCTGAGAGACCGCGCCCGGTTTCTGGGAAAAATCACTCGCGACGAAGACCTGGCCGCTTACTACTTGGCCTCCGATGCCTTCTGGTTCCCCTCGAATGCTCGTAGCGAAGCTTATGGATTGGTTCAAGTCGAGGCCATGGCAAGCGCCTGCCCGGTGATCAATACCGCGATCCCGCACAGCGGCGTCCCCTGGGTCAGTCGCCACGAGGAGACCGGGCTTACCGTGCCAGTGAATGACCCGGCCGCGTTCGCCGCCGCGGCCCTTCGGCTTCTAGAGGAGCCCGGACTTCGCGATCGCCTGGCTACCGGCGCCCGCACCAGGGCGATCTCCGAATTCCGTTGCGACGCGATGGCAAGTCGGTCGAAAGAGCTCTATTTGGCCACGCTCGCGGTAAATTCCTTTCGCTTTTAATTGAACCGGAGTTGGCTTCCATGAGCGACCGCGGCGGCAGCATCCTGGGGAAATGTACCGAACTCGATTGTGATCGATCCGAGTGGGCTTCCATAAGTGAGGCCTGTCTCCACAGCCAACAACTCTCACCGAGCCCACCCGTCTGGGCCTCTCTGTCGGCCACGATGATCCGGCGGTTGCCGCTAGGCCGCTACAGGGTGATGAACTGGTTGTGCCGCGGTTCCCGGGCGCGGTTCGTGGCTGGTTTCCCGGGGTCGGATCTGGGTCTTCGTTTCGAATGCGACCTTCGGAACGCCCTTGCCCGAGAAGTGTTCTTCACGGGATGCTACGAGCCTCCAGCGACAATGCTGATCCGTCAACTGGTTAATCGTGGCGGGACGTTCGTCGACGTCGGCGCCCACTGGGGATATTTCTCTCTGATGATGGCCGAGCACGTGGGATCAAGGGGCCGGGTTGTGGCCGTTGAGGCCGATCCACGCATCTACGCGATCCTGGAGCGAAACGTTGGTCTCAACGACTTGCCCCAGGTGCGACTAGTCCTGCGCGGCCGCGGCGGCTGAATCGGCCCGGCTCTCGCTGATCGGCTTTGATGAGGACGACGACAACTGGGGAACCTCGAGAATTGCTGGTGACTGTGTGCGGGCTGGAACCACATACGACGTTCCGGCTCGAAGTCTCGACGACTTGCTCGACGAGTCGGGCGTGCAGAACGTCGACCTGATCAAAATGGACATCGAGGGAGGTGAGAGCATGGCTTTGGCCGGTATGTGCGCGGGCATACGTCGCGGCCGTTACCGTCGCCTTCTGCTGGAACTGCACCCCGTTCAGCTTGCCGAACACGGCAGTAGTCCCGCGGCGATTATCGAGGGCTTGCTCGAAATGGGCTACCGGGGTTGGGTCCTTGGTCACTCTTCGGCCGACGTTCGCCGGGCTGCTTATGGTCGAGTTTATACCGGCGAGTCCTTACTTCGGCCCCTCCGGTGGCCTGAGCCGCTCGACAACTGGCCGCATTTGGTGTTTGCCCTGGCAGGTACTGCAACTGTAACCCCAGGGCACAGCGGTCGTGGGCACGGGATGGCTACGACTAATCATACTTCAATGCCAAAGCTTCACGCCACGAGGACGCCGCGGCGGTGTAATGGCTCCCCAAACGACAAGTTTAACCCGATTTTCATCGTGGGCCACCCGCGGTCCGGAACCACATTATTGGCGACGATCCTCAATCGTCATTCGGAGGTTGCGGTTCCTCCAGAGTTAAGCTTTTTCCTTCCGGCCTACCGCCGCGGCCGGCGTGCGGCCATGCGGGTTGGCACTCACAAGGCGCTACTGAGAACATGCGCGGTCGACTGCCAATGGCAGCCAGATGGTTAATGAGTCAGTCGAGGCGAGGTTTATAGAGGGCCCTCCATCCTTCGAAGATCTGTTTCGCTGCACTCTGATCGACTATGCTGCCGCCCGTGGCAAGACGCGTTGCGGCGAAAAGTCGCCGTGGCACCTGCTGGCTCTTCCCGAGTTAATGGCGATTTACCCGCGAGCCAAGTTCCTGTGGATGATCCGCGATGGCCGTGACGTGGTACAGTCCTGTCGACACGTGCCATTCTTCACCTGGGAGCCGGACTGGTGGCACTGCCAGACATGGTGCCGAGCCGCGGCGCTGGGGGAGAGTTACCAACGACGGCATCCCGACCGGGTCCTGACCTGCCGGTTCGAGTCGCTCGTGGAAGAACCCGTCGCCGTGGTGAGGCACATTGACGAGTTTCTGGGCTTGCCGTTCGAGACGTCCCAATTAAAGACATCGTGCAGCGACGCCGCCGTTTCCAGCGGCGAATGGTGGAAGTGGAGGGCCGGCCGGCAACCGGATGCGGGTCGGGCCTACGCCTGGCGTGAATCCTTGCCTGCCGCTCGGGCTCAGTACCTTACGGCCCTAATGAATCCGTACCTTGTCCACCACGGTTACGATTCCTACTGGTCGCCGCGTTTCGGCGGGCCGAAAGTGCAGTATTACGGCTACCGCGCACTGGCTTCGTTGCTGCGGGTGTCGCTAATGTCTTCCACCGCAACTCGTATTGCGGTTCGAACTGTGCAAGGGCCTTGGGCTGCCCGTGTGGCCGACGACATCCGAGCAGTAGTTCGCTCCGAGGTATGAGCTCGGCCACAGGCCACTCACGACAGATCGCGAACCCCCGGACGACCGACTTGTCCAGAACTGGGCTTGGCGGGAGAGTGCGCGGCGGTCGTTGGTCGAGGAGAACGAAGTGAAGGTAATGCACTTATACGCCGGAAATCTGTACGGTGGTATCGAGACGCTATTGATCACGATGGCACGGCTGCGGCACCTGGCACCGGGGATGGCTCCCGAATTCGGCCTGTGTTTCCGCGGGCGGTTGTGGGACGAATTGGTCGCGACTGGGGCGACGGCTCACGACATTGGGCCTGTCCGGCTAAGCCGGCCGTGGACGGTCTGTCGGGCACGCGGGCGGCTGCGGCGGATTCTGACGGAGTCCCGGCCCGAGGTGGTGGCCACCCACGACTTCTGGCCGCATACCGTGTTCTCTCCCGTGATCCGGCAAGCCGGCGTCCGGCTTGTCAATTTTTGTCATGGAGCCGCGAATGGTCGACACTGGCTGGAGCGGTGGGCAAGCCACTTTCCCCCGGACCTGGTCGTCGCCAATAGCCAGTTCACCGCCACGTCGGTGAGAAATGTCTTCCCCGACGCCAGGGTCGAATCATGGCATTTACCCGTCGCGCGGTGTTTTGTAGACAAGCCCGTACGCTCACAGGTGCGGTGCGAGCTGGGGACACCAGACGGGACGGTGGTGATTCTCCAGGCGAGTCGACTGGAGCGATGGAAGGGACATTCGGTCCAACTGGAGGCGCTGGAGCTTCTGCGTGAGGTACCCGCGTGGGAGTTCTGGCTAGCCGGCGGTGCGCAGAAAGCGGGAGAGGCGGAATTCTTCGGCGAGCTACGGTCTGCGGCTGAACGGGCCGGATTAGCTGACCGGGTGCGGTTCCTGGGCCAGCGCAAGGACATTTCACGGCTGATGGCGGGGGCCGATGTGTACTGTCAACCGAACACGGGCCCGGAGCCGTTCGGGATCGCATTCGTAGAGGCTTTACACGCCGGGTTGCCGGTGGTCACGTCCGGCTTTGGCGGAGCAGCCGAGATCGTCGACAAGAAATGCGGCGTACTCACGACGCCCGGGGATCCCGATTCTGTCGCGGCTGCGTTACGGAGCTTGATTCAGGACGCGGTGAAACGGCGGACGCTAGGGGCAGCCGGCCCAAGCCGGGCGGCATTGCTCTGCGACCCGGCCCGCCAACTCAACGCCGCCGCCTCGCTTCTGGGACCCACGGAAGGCGGGACCTAAAGTTGTAGCGTGACGGGCCCACGGTGTTCGCAATCAAGGCCCGATATTCCGTCCTTGAGATACGTGGTGTGTTGTGTCTGCTCTTCCCTTTTCCCGGTGATCTCCAATGACATTGGCTCCACTCATTGTTGAGGCGCGTGCTCGGCAGAGCTTGGGCACAAGTAGTGACCCCATCTACCGAGCGGTCGCAATAGCCGTCGTCGAGCGGCTCTCTAGCGGCGGTACCGTCATCGACGTCGGGTGCGGTGCCGGCAAACTGTGGAGTTACCTTGGATTGCGTTTCGACAGATACGTTGGGATCGACGTCGTTCGCTACGATGCATTACCTGAGGAGATCGAGTTTTACCAGATCGACCTGGACACCGGCCGGGCGCCCTTACCTGACGCGGCCGGCGATGTCGTGGTGGCCGTCGAGACGATCGAGCACCTGGAAAACCCTCGTGCGTTTGTCCGGGAACTGACTCGACTCGCCAAGCCCGGAGGAGTGCTGATCGTCACCACTCCGAACCAACTCAGCCTATTGAGCAAGATGACACTGATATTAAAGAACCAGTTTAACGCTTTCCAGGCCGGTAGCTACCCCGCCCACTTGACCGCGCTTGTGGAATGTGACCTGCGACGGATGGGTAGAGAATGCGGATGGTTGGGCATCACCGTTTGCGCACACCGGCAGCGGCCGAATCCCGGGACTGCCCGGCACTGGCCGGGGTGTTTGTCCCGTTTGTATCCTCGTAGCCTGTCTGACAACGTTCTGATGATTGGCGCAAGCCACCCGATGGCGTTCTTGTGACCGACGGCATCACTGTGCCAGGTCGCCACGTCAATCGGCGAAAATCGGCAGTTCTCCGCCACCGGTGAGTGTGCAGCGTCAGTTGGTTTCGACGAAGTGCTTGCGATCAGAGCGGTGAATGCGCGAGAACACTGGTGATTAGAACTGTAAGGCTGAGACCGAGTGTCTCGTTGACGCCGCCGTTCACACGGCAATCGGGGCGAGTCGTCACGACACTCTTCTTAGAGTGCGCGAAAAAGCGAAACTCGATATGGGGCTTCCCCGAATGGTTTGCAGTTGTCCAGGTGGCCGGACCGGCGATGTTGTATTTACCGGGCACGCAGCTACTTCGAGCACCGCTGCGGACAGGAGTATTCGCACTTGCACTGGTCGGGATGGGCTGGTGGTTTGTGACGGCGCGGCGAACGACGGTTCATCCCGCTTGGACTATGTTGATGATCGGGGCCGGCTATATGGTTGCGATGATTTGTCATCCGGCCACCAACACCGTCATGGCCGGAATGGCACAGGTTGGTCTGCATGTCGCCGTCGCGGCGCCGTTATTGTGGGCACCCGCATACTTCGGGGGTGACTACGGGCGACTCTTAAGAGTCCTGACAATCCTCTGGGTGTTGAATGGTGCGAGCGTCTTGGTCGGAATACTCCAGGCTCGCGATCCTGGAAGGTGGATGCCGGCGGAATTTAGCACTGTTGCAGTTAACAGGAAGATGAGAATCGCGGCATATACATATCGGGCGGGCGATGGCAGCATGGCGATTCGTCCTCCTGGCCTAGGCGATACCCCCGGGGCCGCAAGCGCCGCGGGGATGTTCGTCGCTATGGTCGGACTTGCCTTCTTAGGACTTCCAGTGTCTCGAGTGACAAAGGTGCTCGGGGTTCTGATGGGAATGGCCGGCGTCGTCATCATCTTTCTGAGCCACGTCCGCAGCGCCGGCTCGTCGTGGTCGCCGGCTGTGCGATTGTTTACTCGTTCGTCACGTTGTGCCAAGGGCGTGTGAGGACCGTATTGACCGTGGGGCTCTCGATCGCGGTCTCGCGATGGGGGCCCTCATTTATGCGGAGATGTGGGGCGGAAAAAGCACGATAGACCGATTCGCGACTCTGCTGGCAGGCGATCCGCTCACGGTTTACCAGAAATCCGCTCGTCTAGGCATGGTGACCAATGCTTTCGACACTCTCCTCGTTGACTATCCGCTCGGTGCCGGCCTGGGTCGCTGGGGAATGATGCGAGTGTACTTTGGGGACGAGAGTAACGGCGATTCTCCTATGATTTGGTCTGAAGTCCAGTTCTCGTCTTGGGTGCTCGACGGAGGGATTGTGCTGCTGACTACCTATGTGATCGCCATCGTCGTGGCGGTCAAGCGCCTCATCCGGTTGACCTTATCGCATCCATCCTGGCGATCTCCGCCAGTGGGGAGCGGCAATCGTCATGCTTTCGGCCGGCCCAATTGCGTTCACGTTCAGCTACTGTCCGTTTCACGGCCAGATGGGCATGCAATTCTGGCTCTTGATCGGGGCATTCGAAGGCCTTGCGCAAGGTGAGGAACGAAAAGCCGTCGCGGCTTGGCGGGGCAAGACCGGCAAATTATCGCGTCGTGCAGTCGCCGATGTTCCCGATTCTCGAGACGCCGATGCATAATTCGAAGCAGACCGAATCGTCCTTAAAACCCTCGAGAAAAGACCGACCCGTCGGCATGTCCAAACCTTGCTTGATCGTCGCGGGCGATTTCACCCCCTCGGGTGGAATGGACCGGCCCAATTATGAGTGGCCTGGTATCTGGCAGAGCAACAAGGATCTGTGGTCCATCTGGTGAGTCACCACGTTGCCAGTCCGTTGGCGGATCATCCTAATGTTACCTGGCATCGGGCTCCGCGGCCGTTGGGACGCCACGCGATCGGCGAGCCGTTCCTGGATGCTCTGGGAAGGAAGATCGCC
>CAWHKI010000294.1:0-11405 GCA_963829765.1 uncultured Isosphaeraceae bacterium
CGGCTGCATGAAGATATAATCGAAAATAGTTTGCCATAAACCGGTGGTCACTGAGGCGGTCGGCTTTGTAATTCCCGCTTCAGTTCCTTGTTTCGGTTCTCGCTTTCGCCTCGCTCGGCGTACTCGTCATAAATCGCCGGTGGCATGACTTCCCATCCCGGGCGGTTCGTAACTACGGCCCGACGGTTGGTTCCCTGGGAGTGTACTTCAACCTTGATAACGATCGGCTGCGCTACCTTCCAGGTCTTAGCCTGATAGCGGTCCGCCAGGAAGAGCCGCTGTGGCTTCTTGGTCTGCTCAAAGTCCTTCATTGCCTGTTTGAGCAGCTCATCGCTGAGGTCTCGGAGTCGCGAATTCATGCCGATGCCAAAGGTGTAGGACAGCCGCAGTTCCGCACAGACGTCATACATCAAAGGTGCAGCGAAGCCGCTGTCAGCCCGTACGTGGATGTGCACGTCGGGCCAGACCGCACGCAACCGCCCCACCAGATACCGCAGGTCGTTGTCGACCCCGAGAGTCGCCGCGCAGGTGCCGTGCCGCAGGCCAATCATCACCGTCGCGTCGTTCTCGGCGCACGTAATAACAATCGGCAGATACTGATACTGTTCATAGTATCCGTGAAACATGATCAATTGCTGATCGCCATGCGCGGGATCGTCGAAAGCGTCGAGATCGAGGGTGATGTGGCCCGGCGGAGTCTCAAACGATTGAATGAACAGGTCGACGAAGACGTCCCTCAGACGCCACAAGTCGGGGATCGAGACGGCGTTCTCAAACCGCGAGAGCGTGGGTTGACTGGCCAAGTCAGGATCATCCGGTAGACGATCTGCAATCAGTTTGAAGATCGGGTCCGAACGCAGAGTATCGTGATCGTTCTGGTCCTCGTAGTCGGCGAGGATACCGAAGACCCGTTGCCGAACCATGTCGAGCAACGGCTGCCGCGTGAAGAGGGGGTCTCGCTTGTCCTCGATCGCGGCGGCAAACTGTTCGGTGAGCCGGATCTGTCCATCGAACTGGCGGATCGGCAACAGCCCGGCGTCGGTCAGAGAGGTGCGGTAGAAATCTCGATATGAACCGGCCGAGACGGAAAGAAATCAAGTGACAACTGCGGAACAGACTGTAAACTCATAGAAGACCTCGGTGCTGGCGTGTAAAGTGACTTGTATCAACACTTTATACGTCAACCGAGGTCTCTTTGTTGGGTGAAGTTTGAATAATCCGGGCTAGGGGCGTTCTGCGGGGCGATGATCGGGGCCAAGCTGCCATTCGTGCTCGCCGACTGGGATGGCCTGCTGAGCGGTCGGGCGTGGTTCGAGAATGGCAAGACGATTGTCTTCGGCCTGGTCGGTGGCTATTTCGGCGTCGAGCTCGCGAAGGCCCTGCTGGGTGTTCGGGTGAAAACCGGTGACACCTTCGCCGTGCCCGTGGCGGCCGCGCTGGCCATCGGTCGACTGGGGTGCTTCGCCGCGGGCTGCTGCCACGGCACGGTCACGAGTCTGCCCTGGGCGGTCGACTTCGGCGACGGCCTCCGGCGCCACCCCACGCAGCTCTACGAGTCGGCTTTCCACCTGTCCGCGGCCTTGTTCCTGGCCTGGTTGCTGCGCCGGGGAGCCCTGCGCGGGCAGCTTATCAAGCTTTATATCATCGCTTACCTGACCTATCGCTTCCTGACCGAGTTCATTCGCCCCGAGCCCGTCCTGGCACTCGGCTTGACCGGCTATCAATGGGCATGCATGGGTCTGATGCCGGTTTTCATCGCGCTCTGGATGCGAGACACTTCACCGAAGACAGGGTGGGCACCGAAATGGTAGACGAGCGTGTTGGCGTCGAGAAATACCTGATCTTCGGCCGCGAGATGGGCGAATATCATGGCGACCCCTATTGGCCCAACTCGCCTTCCAGCAGCAACTGATCGAAGGCTTCCGCGGCGCCCTTCCAGTCCAACATCCCGTAGGTTAGCTGGGCCACGCTTGGTTGGTCCTCTATTATTTGCTGACGGTGGCAACCGGCGGCGGATACACGTAAACTCCCTCAACGCTCATACCGCCAAACGACCTGCCACGGATGTGGGTCGGTACGCGTGCCGTGAACTGCTTGTAAAGGTCCACCGCAGCTCGGGCGAAAGGGTCATCTACACCGCTCGCCTTCACCTGAAACAGATCAAGATTGGGATCATCGATCATCTTGCCTACCTTGCCGACTGTGCGATAGGCTATGTCGATGTTCTTGTCGGTAATCTTGTCAGACGCGATGTGGAGATACCAGCCAGAGTCCTCGTTGACCTTGAGCCAGAATGCGGCCCGGACGGGGAGATATTTGGCGAATTCCTCGACGAACTTCTTACCCGCTTCGATTTGCTCGATCACCAATGGGTTTTGATCCATGGAAGCACTCCATTCGCGGTGTGCGTAACCGCTTCGTAGAGGTTTTCAGCGTCATCTCTTGTCTTGCGCTGATAACGTGCAAGCTCGTTCCAATCCTTGACCACCTGCCAACTCAGCCACAAGGCCGAATTCACGGGAGCATCGGCATCCCTCGTTACTCTAAGCCCGGCGAGCTTCAACAATTCCTCAATATCGTGCGTCCAGCACTTCTCGGAGTACTTCTTTTCCCGGAACACCACGTCGGCGTTTTTCTTTACGTAGACAACGATGCATGCTTTTAGCGCGCACTCGACCGCGTATCCAGTCAGGCAATACGCCGCCGTCCACCTCCTGCTTTTGAGAAGCACTGCCGCGTCGCGTACCCGTTCCTCGGCGATCCGCTGCCACTCCGCCTTGGTCACCAAATCGCCCTCAGTGCCCGATAAAAAACCCCAGGCGCAGTTTATCCAATTCGGTGCCTTCACACCACTCCAACGGGGGAAACAGGGGAAAAGTGCTCAGCCCACTTGCGCCGGCGTGCGCGGGCGGTATGCTGAACCAAGTGGCGTTTGAGCTTGGTTGCGCACCCGTGGTGTTGGGCCACTGGCTTGTCAATAAGTGATGCCTGGAGCCTGTTCAGCGTGGTCGCGAGCCGTTAGGAATCCCAGCCGTTTTGCGTGGAGCACGCATTCCGGCTTTGGGCGACGGCAGATCACCTTCGATGCGAATAGCGCCGTGGCCAGGGCCTTGTTCGATTGGCTGGTGAACCTCGGGCAGCGCGGGCTTGACGAGGAGAGAGCGATGTGACGCAAACTCAGGGCCCGGTGCGTGTCCTTTCGCCTTCGACGGCCCAGTTCGCGCCCGCCAATCCCGACGCCGCTCCGATTAAGATAGAAGGACGGGCAACGTTGCCGGCTCGAAGCGCACCCCTGTTTCCGTCCCTCGTTGAAGGTTATCATAGGACTTCTGTGGTAGAGCAGTGAGCAAGAAGCCGGCTTGAATCGCAATGTCGGGCGGTGCGAACGCATTGCCGGCCGGTCAGCTACAATTGTCGATGTGCCGCGGAATGACATTTTTCGGCGGCGGAGGTGCGCGATGGTGGATTTTTTGATGTATTGGAGTGAGGCGGTTTTGCTCTTGGCAATTGCCGTGTTGCCAGGCGCGATTGCAGGCGTTGCCATCGGCTCGACAAGAGGCCGGCCGGGAGCCGGGCTATGCAGCGGCGCCATGAGCGGGACGGTGGGTGGCGTCATCGGTTTCAGACTCTACATGTTCTATTTGAGCACCTTGCCCTTTGAGGTGCTTCCGACAGAAATGGGGCCTTACCACCACATTCTCGACCCGCCTCCTCTTTACGTCACTTGGCTCTCGATTATCGGTGGCAGTCTCATCTTGGCAACCTTATCCACGGCGGTTTTCGTGAGACGGCCCCCAGCTCAAGCCAGCAAAGAGCCAGACCGAGCAGGGAACACGTAGGATGATCAAGGCGACCCAGACGCGTGGCATCGCGAGAAAGCGAGCGTCCCCCCAAAGCGAGCCTGCACATGCCAGATGATAGTGAAGGGAATCTCCAGGAATGGATCGTCGGTCGATCGAAAGAAAACCCCGCTCGTGGCACGCTGCTCGACCCATTGGTCATCATAGGTCTGAATGGGCCCAGTGCTCGCTCAACTAGCGTCCCTCAGCATAATCGCCTGCTCGACTGCTTCTGAACGGGAGGAGATCTTGGCCATGAGTACGGATCGATCGCATCTCGGGCGGTTCTGTTTTTTCGCGGCGGGTACACCGTTGCTCGGGCTCGTCGTTGTCACCCTCGCCGTCACCGGCATCGCGGACCTGTTCAAGGCACCCTTCGGTGCAACCTTGTTCCTTTTGGTCCCGTTTCTTTTTATCGGCATGATCGCGGGCGCGGCGAGCATGCGTGGTAGGACGATCGGCTGGTGCACGTGGCTTGGCGGTTTCGCGCCCGTTCTTGCGCTCTCCGTTTTTGGCGGTCGGGTGTATCAGCAAGGAATGCAGGCCCATGCTTGGACGGGAGCTTCCCTAACCCTTGCAATGACAGTATTCGCGGCTTTGCCCGCCTCCATCGTTGGTTCGCTCATTGGTCGTTGGATCGGTTATGCAATACTCAAGGATCAAGACGAGGCAACGGTAGACAGAAAGGCCGGCATGGAATGCAATGCCGACGAACCAGGTACCGCACCATGAACGCGGTATGTTCTCCGCCGATAACAAGGTCTCGGCCACGCAGACTCGAGCCGGCTCACGCGATGGGCGGCGTCTACGGTCTTTTGGGCATTGCTCGAAAGGAGAGACGGTGAAGGGAAAGGATGAAAAGCCGCCAGCCAGACTCCGTCAGAGCGGTGTAGGGGCCTGCTGGCTGTGGCGAGCGGGCTTCTGATCCAAGTGAGTATCCCCCGATGCGTTGTTACTGAGCATTGCGCAGATAGCTTAAGTTTCAAACCTACGGACCTGCTCGAAACCCAGGCTATTTCGATCGGCCGGACTTAAGTTTGCTGCGCGACGCTCAGTAGAACGGTGCCGGAGAGCTCCTCAGAGAGGGACTTCCCAATCAATCATGAATGTGCTCATATAATAGGAAATGCGGGTACATTGCGGTCGTGATGACAAGCGGAAAGTAGAATTGGCCCGGGGTTATTGAGGAATCACGATCAGACGACGTAACTTCGCGAGGCCAGTCGTGTTGCGGCTTCGTATAAGCATGTCCATTTGCGAAAGGCGGGTGTTTATGGGCCGACTCCGGAAGATTGGTCTGTGGTTGCTTGTCGTGGCTGGGCTCCTGCAAGCCTCCGCCTTCGGCGTGGTGCTCAGCGTGCCGTACCATGCTCTGAAGCCGTTCGGCCTCCTTGTGGACGTCGGGCTGTTGGGTGGGCCGGTGCTCGTCCTCGTCGGTGGTCTCCTGGCGATGATTGGCTGGGCCTGTGGCCCGTAGCGCGGCGCGGTAAAGCCCGCGCTCCGCGGGTCTCGGGTCGTCGCCACCGTGGCTGGGATCTGCATCGGGGCAGGCCTCGGTGGTGCCTTGGGGGTGCGCCCTATATGTTCTGGAGCCTCCACATCCCGCACCTGGTCCAAGCGGCGATGCTCGTGGTTATTACGGGTCCTGCAGGCATCGTCGTCGGTGCAGTCGTCGGTGGTGTTCTCGGTTTCTCGGCCGGGCGCGGCACCCAGGCGCTGTCTAATCGGAAGGAGCGGCGTGGCAAATCGGGGTAGACCCAGCAGTTTTGTCACCAGGGGCCATCTGGAGAGCAACCTGTTGAATCTGTGTCCTGTTTTCGCGTGGAATCGTCATTACAGAATGGCTCATTTGTAAAGGGTTTCCGCGGAACGGTGCGGAAACGCAAACCTTTGGAAGCCCTCGGGATTGCTCGCCAACCGCCGAAATGTAACGAGTCATCCATTTGGCTGTGGCCGTTCGATTACCGCGAGATGGCGGCTGGTGACAAAACTGTTGGGGTTATGCCTTTTTCGACTACTCTGGCATATTGCCCGTCCGATGTTGGGCCAGCGGCTTCAGGCAATGGGCCAGGTCGAGGGCATGAAGACCGAGTCAAAGTTCTGTAAAAGGGCGAGGACACAATTGGAGCCAACAACGCCGTAAACCGGTTCCGCAGCGCCCTGGCCGACAACCTCGTTTGTCGACGTGGCGGTCCGGTCGACCAACCGGGATCGCCGCCTGGCTTCGGGACCGGCATCAACGTATCATGAACCCGATCTTATCACAAAGTTGCGTGGTCGATGTTGGCACACTCCCAGGTCGAATCGATATGTCAGAGTGGACATCCACCACATTAGCGGTCACCGTTAAGGGTGATGGACATCTGGCCGTGTGCCGAGCTCCGCTAGAACAGGTCACTCGCTGTGCTCGGCCTCGACGAGAAGATTATAGGAGGGCAGATTACGTGGCTCGCTGGTTTTCATCCGACGCATATTGGCAGGCTTCCGAGGAGCTTGATCGCGCTTTCGGGAAAAAAGCCCGATTCTCGACCCTGAATGTCATCGGCTCAGCGCTGGCGGGGTTCGTCATTGCGGGTTTGCTGACACTCGCTGGTTTTCTCGTTGTTAATCACCGCATCATGCTCGGCCCTCATGACCCCGACGAGGTTCAGGCCTGGACTTGGTTCTCGGCAACGATGGGAAGTTTAGGCATCGGCGGAATCGGATTTGTCGTGGGTGCGATCTACGGGATCTTTCGGCAGGCGTGATTCCGAGCCGACGCCCGGTTGGAACAACGTGCACCCTGGATGGAGTTTGCTGATGCGAAGGTTCTCGATCGTCGATACCCGTAGCTTGATTGTCTCTCAAAGGATCGTGTCTCCACAGAGCTGCGCGAGAGGCGAGCCCAGCCGCGTCAATCGGCCAGCGAAAATGGCACGACGTCGGGGGTTTTCGCCAGGAACTCCCTGACTTCGACTCAAGTTTGCGTTGGCTGCGAAACCGAGGTCTACCTGCGATGAGAACGCCGTTGATCTCCATCTTGTTCTTCCTGTCCGCTTATCTCCCTGCATGGGACCAGAAGACCTGCGCTCGGCTGTTCGGCTATCGTCACGCCTTCGACGAGCCAGTCGTCATCGTCATTGTATCGATCCTGGGAATCGCTCTGGCCGTCACACCCCTGGTGATTCTCATCTTGGATCGAACAGGCCGGCTCGGTCCTGACCTCAAGAGCGACCTCTGGCGGCGTTACCTTTCCTGGCTCGTGATGGTGCCGCTGGTCGTGCTGCCCGTGTTGCTAGGGGCCGCCTGGACACTTCTCTTATTCACGGCCATCAGCTTGCTCAGCTTCCGCGAGTTCGCTGCCGCAGTCGGTTTGTTTCGCGAAAAGCTCATGAGTCTTCTGGTCGTGGTCGGGATCTTGTCGCTCACGTTCGCCGTAGCCGACCACTGGTATCGTCTCTTCGTCGCGCTCACGCCCATGAACATCGTCGTGATCACGGCGGTGGCCACCTCGCAAGACCGACCCAAGGGATACATTCAGCGCGTCGCACTGGCGATCTTCGGCTTCATGCTGTTCGGAACCTGTCTGGGCCACCTTGCCTACATGACAAATGACACTCGCTATCGATCGCTCGTCTTGCTCTTGATCTTTTGCGTGCAGATTAACGATGTATTCGCCTACATGGTAGGTAAGTCGATTGGCGGGCCGAAACTGGCGCCGCACACCAGCCCGAACAAGACGATCGCCGGCGCGGTCGGAGCCGTCGTGCTCACGACGTTGCTCGTGTACTGGCTCAGCGGGATTGTGTTCACCGAGGGCCCGCTCGCCGAACCGTTGCAACGTGTGGTCCTGGGCTTACTCATCAGCATCGCGGGCCAGTTTGGCGACCTGACGCTCTCGTCGATCAAGCGAGACGTTGGCATCAAAGACACAGGAGTACTCATTTCGGGCCACGGCGGCGTGCTCGACCGGGCCAACGGCCTGCTGCTGTCGGCACCCGCCATGTTTCACCTTGTCAATCATTTCCGGCTGATCGGACTCGACCAGGCGACCAACCTGTTCAGCGGAGGGGGCTAACCATGGAGCCGTGGACCTTCAAGCCGGCCAACGATATCGATCTCTCACCGGTCGAACGTGCGAAAAGCCTGCGGCGCGAGGCCGGACTTTTCTCTACAGCCGGACATCTGGGCTGGCAACTATC
This sequence comes from uncultured Isosphaeraceae bacterium, assembly GCA_963829765.1. GTDB lineage: Bacteria > Planctomycetota > Planctomycetia > Isosphaerales > Isosphaeraceae > CAWFRS01. The sequence continues at coordinate 8,021 of CAWHKI010000294.1, forward strand.
GACCAAGGCCTTCTTCAAGCTCTACCATCGCCTGAGCATCGAGGTGGAGCAATCCGTTCCGACGCAGCCGCCGTTCGTGATGATCGCCAACCACACGAGCCACCTGGATGCATCTTGCTGGCCGCGGCGCTCCCCTGGCGGCTGTGCGACTGTGTGTTTCCCGTCGCCGCGGGCGATGTCTTCTTCACCACGCCGGCCGTTTCGCTCTTCTCGGCCACACTCTTGAACGCGCTACCGATGTGGCGGAAGAACTGCGGTCCGCACGCGCTGGCCGAGCTAAAAAAGCGGCTCATCGAAGAGCCTTGCGGCCTGATCCTGTTTCCCGAGGGCAAGCGAAGTCGCGACGGAACGCTTGGCCCGTTCAAGCCCGGCCTGGGCATGCTCACGGCCGGCACGGCCGTGCCCATCATTCCCTGTCACCTGAGTGGAGCGTTTCACGCGTTCCCCCCCGGGGCCCGTCTGCCCCGACCCAGGAAGATCCGGGTCAGGATCGGCCAGCCTCTCGTGTTTGACTCGGTAGCGAATCGCCGCGCCGGCTGGGAGGAGATCGCCACGCGTACCCGGGAAGCTGTCCGGCGGCTCGGAAATGTCGCCCTCGAAGAAAGAGGTGCCAGCGTGGCACGCCCTGATGAGAAATGCACATAAAGGTCCAGACAGCCGTGCTACTGGGGAGCTTCTACTCGAGGAGGGTCGAACATGGCGATTACGTTGCGATGCCAGTGTGGAGCGAGCGTGGATTTCGACGAGGAATACGTCGGGAAAAACCGAAAATGCCCGTCGTGCGGTCGCACGCTACTGATCCCGGCGGGAGGCCCCGCTCCGGGCGTTTCGGCGGGCATTTCCGGCGACGACGAGTTCGCGGGCGGGCGGGCGGGTCAAGAAGCCATTGAAATGTCGGAGTTCGTTGATCCTTTGGCGACGCCCAAGCTGGGCTCCGAAAAATCGGTGGTCCTGCGCCGTATGTTTGAGGCCCTCCTGGACCCCCGGAGCATCCAGTGGATGCTGACCATCGGGGGCGGCTTATTCGTGCTCGGGCTCCTGATCTGGCTGGTGAGCTGGGGAGTATTCCAGAACCCGGCCATCCTCGCGACCGCCCTCGGGATCGGCACGCTGGCCATCGCGTGTGCCGGCTGGTGGGTGGCCTTGACGACACGGTTCCGGATCGCCGGCCAGGCGCTGACCTTCTTGGGCTGCCTGGTGGCGCCGCTCAACCTCTGGTTCTACCATGCCCAGGCCTTGATCACGCTGGATCACAACCTCTGGCTGGGGGGGTGGTCTGCTGTTTGCTTTACATCGCGACGGTCTACGTGCTCCGCGATCCGCTCTTCCTGTACGCGGTGGAAGCCGGGTTGACCTTGACCGCGGCCCTCTTCTTGGCCGAGCTCGGTTTGGCATCAGACCTGGGGTATCTCACCGTGGTCGTGATGGCACTGGGACTGATCTCGATCCACGCCGAGCGGGCCTTTCCGCCCGAGGCGGAGCGGTTCACCCGCCGCCGATTCGGGATGCCGCTGTTCTGGTCCGGCCACGTGCAGCTCGGACTGTCGGCGTTGACCCTGCTGGGGACTCAGATTGTCCTCTGGCTGGCCCGCCCCGATCGCGGCTTGATCCCGATCGTGTGGTACGGTAACTGGCTGACCGGATCGTCCCTGGTCGCCGGGGCGCTCTGGCTGGGGATGACCTACGCCTACCTCTACTCCGACATCGTGGTCCGCCGTTCCGGGATCTGCTCGTATCTGGCCGCGTTGTGCTTCCTGATGGCTGTGATCACCGTCGTCGGCTTCAACCTGAGGCTGGAGTGGCTGATCGCGACCCTGGCCTTGACGTCACTCGCGGTCAATCTGGTTCGCGTCTCCGTGGCGACTCCGAACGCCAAGCTGAGCCGGGCGGTTCCTCCCATGGCGCTGGCCCTCAGTTCTCTGCCGATTCTGCTGGGAATCTTCCTCCACGCCAGCACGACCAGCAAGCTCATCCCCGCCTCCTGGATCAGCAACACGTACTTGGCGAGTGGCATTCTCTGGCCCTTCGTGGCGGTGATGGTGCTGGTTGCCGTCAGCAATCGCGTCTCGGCGTGGTTGGACAGGCACACCGCACCGGCCCAGTCGGCAGCGTATTTCTTCGGCAGCGCGGCCGCGGCGATCTTGGCGGCCGCCGGGCTGCTCCGGACTCTCGGACTTGACGACTGGAACGTTCAATCGCCCTGGTTGATGGCCCTGCCGATCACCTACCTGGTCGCGGGGCGACTCTGGCGCGGTCACAGTCCCGAGCGACCCTTGACCTGGGTGGCGCAAGCGGCCACGGTCGTGATCCTGATCGGCGTGCTTGCCGCGTCCATCGAAGTGGGTGGGATCGAAACGGCATTGAGCCCGCGCACCGGCGAACGGGCCAATCTGCTCTACGGATTGGTCTTTGTCGAGGTGGCGGCGTTCTACGCACTGGCCTCGATCTTCGGCGGCCCAGGCGTCAACCTGGCGTTCGCCGCCACGGCGGCCTGCGGCGCCGTCTGGCAGTTCCTCGGGTACTTCGAGGTCCCGGCCGCGTATCACACGATGGGCTATGCGGTGCTTGGGGTGGCAGCCCTGGCCGTTTCGCGGGCCTTGGGGATCGAGCATGTGGTCGTCGACCGATCCCCGGAACCGAATACCTCGGCCATTCGAGGCAAGGGATTGACGGCCTTTCAATTGGGGAATGCGATCGTGTCCGTGGCCCTACTGGCTGCGTTCCTGCAAGGCTTGACGCACTGGGCCTCTCATAATGCGGAATCGCTCGCTCGTCATCGCGCTCGCGATGGCCATCCTCGCGGCCATCATGGCCGCCGGGCTGGTCCCCGCCGGGTCCTGGCGGCGATGGTACGCCACCGCGGCCATCGGCATGGCTGGCGTGACCTTCCTGACGCTCAACGTACTCATCGAACTGAGCTTGTGGCAGAAAGGTGGAGATGTTCTGTGTGAGCGTCGGCATCCTGCTCGTCGTGGCCAGCTACATCGGCCGCTTCCGTGAGACGACCGACTCCGAGAATGACATCGTGACGGTGGGACTGTGGCTGGGGAGCATGATGGTCACGCTGCCTCTCTTGGCCTCCACGATCTACGGCCGTGCACCGGGCCACGAAATCTCAGGGTTCGAGGAGTTGGTGCTCATCGCCGTCACGCTTTTCATGCTCGTGACCGGTTACAGTTGGCACATCAAGTCGACCACGTTCTTCGGCGGCGTCTGCCTTGTGCTCTACCTGATCTTGGTCGTGGCTTCGCTCGGATGGCGAGCCCAGGTGGCCACCGGCGTCTACTTGGCGGTTGGCGGCGGTCTGGTGTTCGCCTGCGGCATCGCCCTGAGCGTCTTCCGGGAGAAATTGCTCTCCCTCCCGGACCAGATCGCCCATCGGCAG
>CAWHKI010000295.1:0-4231 GCA_963829765.1 uncultured Isosphaeraceae bacterium
GCTGATTCCTACAAGCGACATGACTCTGGGTCGGCGGACGTACACCTGGCTTGAACTGTCCAGCTCAGCGACGCTCAAAATGGGCCGATCGGGACGATCCCCAATGTCGGAATTATACCGTGGCGGCTCGTCGGTTCCGAGCGGGTCCGGGCGTCTTTCCAACCGACGGACAAAGCACTACACTATTTTTTGGGACCATTCTTCGAAAACGTCATTCATACAAAGGGGTTGGGCATGGTTGCGGCGCTCGACGATCCCAAGGCCGTCGTCCTGAGAACCGAGGATACGGTCGCTGTTGCGGCCCGACCCATACCGCGCGGTTTTCGCTTGCAACTGGGCGGGCGAACGATCGAGGTTCGCGAGCCGATCGGGCTGGGGCATAAGGTCGCATTGACCGACATCAACCCCGGCGAGCCGGTGCGTAAGTACGGCCAGATCATCGGCTTTGCGTCTAAGCCCATCGCCGCCGGATCGCTTGTCCACGTGCATAATCTGAAAGCCGACCTCTTCGAACGCGACTACGCTTTTGCATCAGAACGACCGGAGACACCGCGGCCGGATCGGCAGCGAACGTTTCAAGGCTATTTGCGCCCGGACGGCCGCGTCGGGACGCGGAACTATATTGCCGTGGTCAGTACGGTGAACTGTTCGGCCAGCACTTCCCGCTATGTCGCGGACAAGTTCCGCGACGGGGCCTGGCGGCGCGACTTCCCCCATATTGACGGCGTGTTCGCCATCACCCACAAAGGGGGATGCGGGCTGCCGTTTGAAGGGCTCGACCATCAGATCCTCGAGCGCGTGCTCGCGGGCTTCGCACATCATCCTAATGTGGCGGCCTATGTGATCGTGGGGCTTGGTTGCGAAGTCAGCTATGCGTCGCACTTGGTCGAAACGCAACATCTCGTCACGCTGGGAGCGGCCAACGGCAACGGAGCGAAGCAGCCCGTTCATCGGCCTCGCATGCTCAACATTCAGGAGGAGGGGGGGATCACGCGTACGGTCGAGGCCGCCGCGCGGGCCGTCTACGAGCTGATGCCCGAGGCCAACTCGTGGGTGCGGACCGAGCAGCCGGCTTCGAAGATTTGCTTGGCGATGGAATGCGGCGGATCCGATGGCAATTCGGGGGTGACGGCCAACCCGGTGCTTGGCGAGGCGGCCGACCTGCTGATCGGGCAGGGGGGGACCGCCATTCTGGGCGAGACGACGGAAATCTACGGCGCCGAGCACCTGCTCACCCGGCGAGCCGTCTCGCGCGAGGTCGGGCAGAAGCTCGTGGATCGCATCAAGTGGTGGGAGTGGTACACCGGCGTCTTCGGCGCCAGATCGACAACAACCCGTCACCGGGCAACAAGGCGGGCGGCTTGACGACGATTTACGAGAAATCGCTGGGTGCACTGGCCAAGGCCGGCTCGACGGCCTTGGTCGATGTCGTCCCCTACGCGGCCCGAGTCGACACGCCTGGACTGGTTTTCATGGACACGCCGGGTTACGACCCGCCGTGTACCACCGGCCTCGTCGCCAGCGGGGCCAACGTGCTGGTATTCACCACCGGTCGCGGCAGCGTGCTGGGCCTCAAGCCGACGCCATGCATCAAGCTGGCGACCAACACGCCGATGTACGATCGGATGATCGCCGACATGGATCTCGACGCCGGTCCGATTCTGGAAGGGGAACCTGTTGAAAGCGTGGGCCGCCGTCTGTTCGACCTCATCATCGAGGTGGCCAGCGGCCGAGAGACCAAAAGCGAGCAGGCGGGCGTGGGAGAAGAGGAGTTCGCGCCTTGGACCATTGGGCCCACACTGTGAAACCGGCCAGCCCGCCGGTCGGCCGCGAGGCTGCAAGGCCACGGAGGGCGACTGGCGCGTTGTACGGCTGGCTCGCGGTCCTGACGATCGTCGAGCTTTCCTGGTTGGCCTGGTTTCTCATCGTCCCGCTCCCCAATGCCAACAACAACCCCGGAGTTCCCCCCGATCGAGCTGTCCGCCGTGGTTGGCTCTTGCTCAAGGCGTTTCCCGAAGTTATACCCGGCACGACTTTTTCAGAGTCATTTTTGGGCAATGGCCTGACGGAGCTTAGCCATCTCAAGAACCTCCCCCAGCGCGTGCCGATCCTCCTGACCGCCGGGTTGATCGCAGCGGCGGCGGTCGGTCTGGGCGACATCACGCTACGGCTGCTCAAGCGGCAAGCCGGTCTGAGGGCCGCAGAGCGAATCGCGCTCGATTACGGTCTTGGCGCCGGCCTGCTCGGCGTCAGCACCTTGTTGTTAGGCCGTCTGGGTTGGCTGCATCCGTGGTTGTTTCGAGCCGGGCTGGGGCTTCTCGCCGTGGTGGGTCTGGCGGCTTCCCGGCTTTGGCACGCGGGCCGATTCAAGCTGACATCAGGGCCTTGCATGCTGGGGATCGTGATTTCCCCGTTCGTGTTGCTGATGATCCTGGGCTCGATGCTTCCTTCCATTGACTTCGACGTCCTCGAATATCACCTCGAAGGTCCCAAGGAGTATTACCGGGCCGGGCGCATCGGCTTTCTGCCCCATAACGTTTACACGAGCATGCCGTTTGGCGTCGAGATGCTTCACTTGGCGGCGATGGAGGTCATGGGCGACTGGTGGTGGGGCGGATTGGCGGGCCAGCTCTTGGTCGCCCTCTTCGCCCCGGCGGCGGCGGTCTTGATTGCTGGGACGGCGGTTCGCGTTGGCTCGGTACAAGCCGCCTGGTTTGCGGCAATCGCCTACCTCTCGACGCCGTGGATTTACCGAATCGCGGTGATCGCTTATGTCGAAGGGCCCCTTTGTTTCTATCACGCGGTGCTTGTCTGGGCGGCAGTCGTCGGCTTTTGGGATCGCTCGATCTCGCGGCGCACGCTCTGGTGCCTGGTCGGTCTTCTGGCGGGCTGCGCCATGGGTTGCAAGTATCCGGCTCTCCTATCGGCGGTGATTCCCTTGGGAGCCCTTTCCTTGCTCGACTGTAAGCGGAGTCGATCGCTCTCGCCCTTGTTCTGTTACATAGCGGGCTGGGGCATCGTGATTGGCCCCTGGTTGGGCAAGAACGTGATCGACACTGGCAATCCCGTTTATCCGCTCGCCAACTCGATCTTTCACGGCCGTTACTGGGATCAAGCCCGCGAGACAAAATGGTCGAGCGCACACGGCCGCAAGCCCGCGACCGCGTCGGAATGGATGAACTCGCTGGTCGACGTTGCCGGTCGGTCCGACTGGCAGTCGCCACTGTATGTGGCGCTGCGCCTTGGCGCTCCTTCGTTCCGGATCGCGCCGAGTCACCTGGGCACTATGGGGATTCGTGGCCTACCTGTTCACCACATGGTGGCTGTTCACTCACCGACTGGATAGGTTCTGGCTGCCTCTCTTGCCTCCGCTGGCGGTGCTCGCGGGCCTGGGGGCCGACTGGACGCGAAACCGGGTTTGGTCGATCCTGCGGAGCCTGGTCGTTGCAATCGCGCTGATTACGAACCTTACCTACATCTCGACGGCCCTGGCGGGCCTGAACGAGTGGACCGGCAACCTGGTTTCGCTCGCCCAGACAGCACGGCACGTTGGAATCGATCACTTGCATCGCTCGACCCTGAGCTGCCGCCCGGCGCTCGCCCCTTGATAGTCGGTCAAGCCGCTGTGTTCCACCTCGATCGTGACGTTGTGTACAATACGGTCTTCGACCCGGAGGTAATCGAGCTTCTGGCAAAGGGCAAGACCGATCAAGAGTTCCATCAAGCACTTAGGACGCGGAGCCTGACCCACATCTACGTCGACTGGAAGGAAATCCAGAGGCATACCCAGCCGGGGGGCTACGGTTTTACTGACTTTGTGAAACGATCGAGGTTCGCGACCTGGGTAGCGGCCGGCGTTCTCGAACCGCCGCTGTATTTCGACGATCGGGCTTGGCGGCGTGCTTTTCCCGGGCTTCTCGCCAATCAAGAGCTTTACCGCGTCAAATAGTGGTTTTTCGCAAGACGGGTATCGCCTACGGGGTGTCGTAACGCTCATGGACGACTTGACGATCGTTACCGGCGGGGCGGGTTTTATCGGCAGCCACCTTGTGGACCGTTTGCTGGATTCGGGCCATCGAGTGCGCGTGGTTGAGCGTCCCGGGGCCGCGGTCGACCATTTGCCCGCCGCCGCACAGGTTTTTTTTGCCGACATTCGTGACCGCACGGGTCTGGTGCGAGCCCTTGATGGAGCACGATGGGTTTACCATTTGGCGGCAAACCCCAACTTGTG
>CAWHKI010000296.1:0-35193 GCA_963829765.1 uncultured Isosphaeraceae bacterium
ACCTAGTATAGGCATGTGATTGGTCTGCTGTCAATTTGCCGGAGATTAGGAAAGTGGTTGTACTTGACGTTCGTGGGGGTACGCCGTTCTTATCTTAACCCGCCTGGCACCCAGCGAAACTCACTGTAGATTGGCTCATCGCCGCCAACGCCCGTCGTCTTCAATTCCAGTTGCTGCACGTCGGCCCAGCCCTTCAAACGTTCACCTTTGTCTGTTGAGAAAGCCTCGGCAGGCAGAGAGATCGTCCTCCAGCCCTTCTCTGGCTTAAGAGCGACTTCGGCAGCATACTGGGTCCAGCCGATGGCAAACTCCTTTTCGTGCATCACGATCCGCAGTGTTCTTGGTGTGCCGACATGGACCAGAAATTGGAACTTTGCATGTGCGGGACCACGCCACTTTGGATCACCCAGCTTGTGCGTAGTGAGGGCAATAGGTCTGGTGACGGTGATTCCTGACCGTCCTTCCGGTCCCGCGGCCGAAATCAGGAAATTGGGTACAGGCGGGATCGGGTCGGTGCCTGGAGAACTGGTCACCCATCCGTCAGTCCCAGTGCCGAAGTCGTCGATCAGGAGCGACGGCCGATCGGTCGCCTTGGCGTGGCCAAGCGTGGAAGGAACCGCAAAAACCAAATTCGTGCTCAGGCAGACGCCCGAGGCGTAAAGAACATTTGCGAAGGCGAAGATGGGCTGCCCAGGATCGGCGATCGGAAGATCGGCGATCCATGCCTCCTGCTCTCGGTGCTCAGTAACTGACCGCCAATAACGGTTCTTAGGGTTGCGATTCTCGACAGCATAAAAGAGATCGACTCGGCTGATTGACTGTGAGCAGTCGGGCTTCACAACAAGAACGGGACTGCCACCCGTCTTCAGTCGAACCTCGGCGACGGGTGACTTCGGGAACGGTTTCCCGCCGCTGAGGTAGGCATCCATCCAGAGTGGCAGGTCGGCTCCTTGCTCGGCGGCGATGTGGTGACGGTAACGGGGCGTGAATGCCCACCGCACTTCAGTCGGCACCCGACTGAGCGTCTGGAACGACCGGTCCATATTGCCGTGCTGGTCGTTGGTGGCGTCCAGGAAGAGGACCGGGCATTTCACGAGCCCCGCATACGACTCCGACTCCATCGTGTTCCGCCAGAGCCTCGTGCGTGGGTCGTCCGCCTTCGGATCGGGAGAGCCCACCTCGTCGGGGTAAGTATTCCAGCCAACTCCGTAAATGGCGCATGCCGCCTTGACCCGGCTATCCATTGCCGCTAACGGCCACACAATGGTGCCACCCATCGAGACTCCAAAGATCCCCAGACGATCGGCGGCCACGCCAGGCTGTTGTTCCAGGCAGGTCAGCGCCCTCCGGGAAATGCGAGTCCATAGATACCAGGAGGACACTCGCACGGAGGGCTCGGTCGCCATCGCCCTGGCCCCGGCGTCTCTATGATTGCCCTGGGTGAGCTTCCCCCAGTCCGTGAACTTTTCCCGATTCGGCCACTCACCACCCCAATTGAATGTCAGAGCAGCGTACCCTCGATCATTCCAGAACCGGAGCCACTGCGGATTGACCGTCTGGCCGCCGCCGTGAATGTGCAGAATGCCGGGCAGGTGATCCTTGCCTTCGGGAACGCCGGAGATCGCGTACACCCTAACCTTGGAGCCCTCGTGCGTCATCCCGGTGAAGGTGAACTCGGTAAAGATTGAGCCACGCTCTGCCCAGCGTTTAATGGCCACGATCTCTAGCGGCTCTTTGCGAGGATCGAAATCCGCCCAGACCGCTTCCGGTGTCGCCGGTGACTCTTCCGCTGCGAGCACCTGGACACCGAGATTGAGTAGCATCGCAAGCATGAGGCTGCATCGTGTAACGAGATCAAGGCGTTTCGGCATGAGAGCACTTTCCATCGAGATCGAAATGTCGGATATTCAATGCTCTCTGATCATGCGATCTCGGTGAGGAACTTTAGCAGTTCGGTGTTGAATGTCGCCGGATCGCTCATGTAGGGGGCGTGGCTACCTTTCGGGATGATCATCGTTCGACCATTTTTCACCGAACGGACAAGGAGATCGGCCTGCGTCTGTGGGATAAGCGTATCGTGCTCGCCCCAGACCGCCAGCACCGGTGCGGTGATCTCGGTCAAGCGGTCCTGACACTCTATGATCCCCACCGGGGCCACGGCGACGAAACCGGAAACCTTTTCAGGGGTCTCGATCACGAGCGGTAGGGCGTATCGACCACTCATTGACGGGGACACGACAACGGGGCGGTCGATCTCGAGCAGGTCGAGGATGCTCCCCAGCCAGGTTCGATGATTCGCTTTTGATGATGACGACTGACCGAAACCCGGCAGATCGAAGGCGTAAACAAGGTGTCCAGCCTGGGCCAGTACCCCCATCGTCCCAATTTGCTTCCATGTCTGGGAGGTAAAGCTGGCCCCGTGGAGCAGGACGACAATGTGGCCCGCTTCAGGGCCTTCGATCAGGTAGTGAACCCGGACGCCGTCGGTGTCAACAAATCGTGACTGGTTCTCGATCATCGAGTCCTCCACTTGCAAATCATTCCTTGCTCTTGGCATCAGAATATCGCTTGGATTACGCTGTGGACAGCAGACCCACTTCGCCGATCGCCGAAAGCACCAGTGTTATTTCTCTTGTAACTTAAAAAGTCAATCAAGCTTCCACAGCGTTCAGCCTTTTTCCCATGGTCAAATTACGACGAAGTAATCCGCTGTTCCAGCTCATTCTGATTGGCATGGTGAGTCTGCTGGGAATCGGCAGCCGTCATTATCGTCAGGTGTTGCCGGGATTCGTCGCCGTTTACGCCGGGGATACGCTTTGGGCATTGGTGGCATTTCTCGGGATCGGCCTGATCCTTCCCCGAGCATCGACTCTGACGATTGCCCTCCTGGCAATGTCGTTCTCGATCGCCATTGAGATCAGTCAGTTATATCATGCCCCGTGGATCGACTCGATTCGCCAGACAACGTTGGGAGGATTGATCCTGGGCTTCGGCTACCTTTGGAGCGACCTTGTCTGCTACGCTTTGGGGGTGGGGTTGGGCGTGGCACTCGATAGCTCAGGCAGGCTGTTGGCGGGAAGTAGCGAACCCCCAAGGAGCAACTAATGGTTCGCTTCATTCCAGCCCCGGAATTGAAAAACAAATACGACGTATTAGGTCACTTCTATTCGGTCGAAATTGCACCGACGAGAGTTGTCGCTTGCCGAAGTGTTCTGTCGGATCTGCGCTGTTCCAAGAGTGGCGAGTTCTTCAAGCAGTTCAAAGAATTAGAGGAAGCAGCCTCGTGCGATTCCCACTCCATCTTTTCGATGAGGCGAAAGGACGAACTGGCGTTGAAACTCACAAAACACATCGCCATTCCAGTTATTTGCGCCTGGGGTGTGAGCGAGGCGCTCGACCCTCTCATCGAACGCTGCATATCGAGCCTCACCAAACACAAGACGATCCGAGGGCTTCTCAAAGACGGGACGGCGAACAAGTACCTTCATCCGTTGCCTTCATTGCAAAAGCAAAAGGTTTCGTGGGTAAACCGAATGGTCGAGCAGTGTCAGTAGCAGTCGGATCGATTTTCAGCGTGTCCGTTTCATTCGCTTCACTGTCCGTTTCATTCGCTTCACTGTTTATATCTATGCCATCAATTTCAAACCACAAGAGCAGTCCGTTTCCCGGAGGCAAGTCTAAGCGTTGTCGGATGAATCATTGTCCAGGCCATAACGGACTGCCAGCCAGATCGTTGGCTCGTCGGGGGTTGTCCATTCGACCCGGTGCTTCTTGTGGGCCGGAATGTTGACGAAATCGCCGGGTTTCATCTCGACCATTTGATCCTCGAACGTCAATCGAGCCGCCCCTTTCAACACGACGACCCATTCGTGCTGGTTCTGGTCATACCAGAAGCCTTCGGGTGATGCGTGTCCGTGAGATACGATTCGTTCGATACGCACGTTGGCGTCGTCGAGCAAAATTGTGAAAAACTCGTCGGGCGGGTTTAGCGGCAGATCGGCGAAGAGGTTGTTGGTTGTCATGTTTTCTCAATCCTCTCGTTGCGGATTACGGTTGACAATCCAATTTTCGACCGAGTACCCTTATGGAGGATGATTCGTTATTTGGCGAAATACCAAAAGAGAGTGCGATGAATGCGGTCTTCCAGGCTCTGAGCGATCCCACTCGACGTGAGGTTTTGCGGCTGCTGCGGGAGCGGGACATGACCGCCGGGGAAATCGCCGACCGGTTTCCGTTGTCACGGTCCACCTTTTCGGGACACTTCAATGTTCTCAAACATGCCGGCTTGATCGTCGCCGAAAAGAATGGCACGAGTATTCTCTACGGTCTGAACGTGTCGGTCGTCGAGCAGGCGCTTGCCGCCATGCTGGAACTTCTCGACGTCGTTAAGCCGCCCAAGGAACCGTCGCCGGCGTGGGTCTAAAAAACCGAAACATCGCCGGAACCGCAATCATGAAAGTTCAGTGGCGCGTTGAACTGCCTCAATTGGCATTGATCGCCGGCATGTTTCTGGTCGCGGCGGTGAGCTGGTCGCGTGTACCTGACACAATTCCGACGCATTGGAATGGTTACGGAGAAGTTGATGACTACGGCGGCAAGTTCACCGGACTGCTACTGCTGCCGCTCGTGTCACTTATGATCTATATGTGCAGTTTCATTGTAGTGTATGCGCTCTCGTTGGGCGTGCCAGGCGTTCTCAATCACAAAACGGCCGGCGGAGTTTATAGCGCTTTCCGAATTGCGAGCATCTTCCTTCTGAGCATGGTCTATGCCGCCATGGCGATGGCCGCGTGGGGACGTCCCGTGAACGTTACCACGGCAGCCCTGATTGGAATGGGCGTGCTTGTGATGGTGGTGGGGAACTATCTTGGCAAGAATCGACCCAACTGGTGCGTGGGAGTGATCACACCCTGGACACTGGCGAGCAGGGAGTCGTGGAACAAAACCCATCGTCTATCTGGCTGGCTCTCCATGGTGATGGGCTTGCTGGTCGCGGCAACCGGAATCATCTGGACGACCTGGATGTTGGCACTCTTGATGCTGGCTCGCCTGGCAAGCGTGATTGTTGTTCTCGCCTACTCCTACATTGCGTACCGCGATGACCCTCATCCGGTGCCGCCGGCATGGCCCTTCCCTGGCGCTAAATCGCGGGGATAAACAGGATGACTGTGATGAGCGTCCTATTCCTTCAATCCCTCTCTCCACCGCGCGTCACTCATCGGGACCCAATCTGATCACGATTCGCGAGGCGATTCCGCCGCCGAGTACATCGGCACGACTTCTTTCGTTCTCAGAAGAGTATCCGCTGGGTCAAATGAGCGGTATCCTCCAGTAAGGATTCTAATCTCCAGCGAACTTGGAGAGGCGTATGGAATCTATTTTAAAGGACGAGAATCATGGGCTTCACCCAAACGGATACGGTTGAGGTTAAACAAATCAAAGGCAAGGGGCGTGGCGTCTTCGCCCGCCGTTTGATTTACGATGGGGAGGTGATCGAGCGAGTGCCCGTGCTCGTGTTACCGTTTGGTGAGGCCAAGGCCGGGTCTGTACCGACGCCGATGTCAGACTATTGCTTTGATTGGGGGCGGGGGACGGTGGCGGTAGCTTTGGGTTACGGCTCGCTCTACAACCATTCGTACCAGCCCAATGCTCGGTACGACGACGAGAGCAGACAGACCAAGGTCTTCACGGCAATCCGAGATATCGCATTCGGCGAAGAGATCGTGGTCAACTACAACGGCGAGCCGGGGGATAAGACGCCGGTCTGGTTCAAGGTCATGGATGGCGAACCATCACAGAAGGAGCCAAAATGCCCAGGCGCAGAGCCCCGAAGCGGCGACGAAGGCAACGCCCGAGAGCCACATGGGGCACAAGAGTTGGTCCATTTGTACATGGAGTCCCGCGAGTACAATTACCGAAACGGCGGCGAAACTTTAAATGCCCCATTCAAGTCTTGAAACTCCATTTCGTCGGTCGTGCCACAAATGCTCAATTGCCATCGGTGACGATGCCTCCCCTAGCTTAACCGTCGACCGCTCACAGCTTCGCCCTTGTTGTGTTCGGCGGTAGCTGGCCCTTTTTCTTTGCCACGAATCCGGAATTGTCGCCACAGTGAAAGAAGATCATGCCGTGCAGTTCCTCGTCTTTTACGACAGCCCAGCCTCGCCCTTGAGCTGCATCCACCTCGTCATTGCCATCCCAGGTCCATTCGACGGCTGGCATGCCGTCCCTTGAGGTCAAGCAGCAGTCCATCTGGCCGTGGACGTATCCAAAGTGAAACACACCCTGGCCTTCATCGTTAAACTCCAAGTAGCCCTCTTCTTCCTCATCGATGAAGTCTTGGTCCCACTGATCCATCGAAAGGATTCGCCAGCGTCCAGTAAAAGGGTTTGGAGCTTTTGCTTTCTTGGCCATAGTTCACTCTCCTTGCTCTCGATCTGCTGGGATATATGAGTCGTCTTGCTCACGCCTTGGCCCAATGATTGCGTCAATGCAGCTTCGCTATGCCTTTGTTTTGTCTTGCCTGCGCCATCGCAACACCGCCAAGAACAGCAAGGCGAGGCTTGCAAGCCACTGTACAGAACTCGTCACGAGGTACATTCTATGAAAGCGATGAAACCGTTCCGAGTCGAGGACGCTTGAAGATTCCACGCCCAAGAGTTGGTCCATTTGCAGATGAAGTCCCGCGAGTGCAATTACCGAAACGGCGGCGAAACTCCAAATGCCCCATTCAAGTCTTGAAACTCCATTTCGTCGGTCGTGCCACAAATGCTCAAGCCACACGATAAGGCAGACTCCGCCAGCCAAGTTCAAATAGTTGGTCACTGATTGCGTGATGAAGCCCTGCTTTGCCTCCGATCCAAGGATACGCCCTCCCACCGGCACGACGACGCCTCCATAAAACATGAAGCCGCCTTGCCAAAACATCACCGACACGAGCAGGAGCATTCGGCGAATCACCAAGATCATGATTCGGTCCTTCGACCTCGTCGTACCTCATCAAGTGCCACCTGCGGCGGACCCGGAAAGTGATGGCGCAAAGCCGAACCAAACAGCGGCCAAGACAAGCGCGGCCCCTCCGACAATCCAGACGGATTGCTGGTTTGGGGGCTGCATGCCGACTACGATCAGCACAACACAACCAGCCAGGCTGAGTATCGCTAGCGGCCGGTACCAAGGTCCCAGGTCCCAGGGACCCATCACAGTCCAGGTCCGCCCGTACGACCAGACACCCAGGGCGGTTGGCAGCACGTACGAAATGTAAAGGAACATCGTGCAAACGGCCGTGATCGTCGTGTAAACCGGGGTATGGATCGTGAACAGCAGCGACGCCACCGCAACCGTCCAAATCGCGACGACGGGTGAGCGCCTTCTGGGGCAGACCCAGCGCACGGCATGCGCGAAAGGGAGCCCTCCGTCACGTGCGAAGGCAAACGCCATCCGGGATGCGGAGTTTACCGTGGCTAGCCCGCAGAGGTATTGCGCGAGCACGATCGCAAGGACCACCACGACGACCAACGGTTGGGGAAGCACTCCCTTCATGATCCAAAGAAATGCACCTTCGCCTTGCGCGGCCGCTACCGGCAAACTGGGAGCTGCCAGTACGACCACGCTGAGCAAAATCCAGCCCGCGATGCCTGACACGAGCACCGATCGAACGATACCGCGCGGTACACTTGTCACTGCGTTTTTCGTCTCCTCCGCCGCGTGAGCCGAGGCATCAAAGCCGGTAATGGTGTAAGCGGGCAGAAGAGTTCCCAGGGCAAAAAGGACCGCAAGTTCTTCGGTCACCGGCCAGACGCCTCCACCCGCCGTACCGCTAAAGTTCTCGAAAGTCAGGAGGCGCGAAGGGTCCAGGCTGGGAGCAAAGGCGACGAGACAAGCCGTGAGCGCCCCGGCCACCAAGATGATCCAATAGCCGCTAAAGTCAGTTAACCGCGCCGTCGCACCGATGCCTACGTGATTAATCACTCCTTGCGATACCGTGATTAACCCTACGCCAAGTATCTGGGTCACGAACTCCAAGTGTGGCGGCAGCACGCCGGGCAAAAGCCCTCCGACCACGAATCGATAGGTTCCCACGTTAACGGCAGCCACCACAGTGACTAAACCCGCCAGGTTAAACCAAGCCGTGGCCCAGCCCCAGCCGCGACCTCCCAGAATGGCCGCCCAATGGTACAATCCGCCCGCGGTCGGGAATGTCGACGCGAGCTGTCCCATCGTGGCCGCGACTGCGAGCGCGAACAAGCTCACCAAAGGCCATCCCAGGCCAATCGAGGCGCCGCCAACGCTACATAGGCCTAAGTGGAACGAGGTCACTCCCCCCGCGAGGATGCAGATAATCGACAAAGAGAGGGCAAAGTTGGAGAACCGTCCCAATCGCCGCGCCAACTCCTGGCCATAGCCTAGAGCATGAAGGCGCTCTTCGTCGTTGTTCAGGTTCTCGAAAGAAGGGGGTGGCTTCGTTTCGTCATCCATCAGGTGATCCTCTCGACTTGCTTGAGAATCGTCCCCAATTGCTGAAGCATGTGCTCGCCCGCGAGTCGATGCTCTCCGTTCGCAATAGCGCCGGTCCACCAACTTTGCCGCTCTAACCAAGAGGCAAACTCCGTGCGCTTGCGTGAGGCCAAAAAGTTGCCGCACCGCGAGCGCATCGTGAAAACTGGTCGATTGATAGTTGAGCATCACGTCGTCTGTGCAGGGCACTCCCATGAAGTAGTTACATCCGGCCGCCGCCAAGAGCAACAGTAAGTTATCAGCCGAATTCTGATCAGCGGCCGCATGATTGGTATAGCAGACATCAACTCCCATCGGCAGGCCCAGTAGTTTGCCCATGAAATGATCTTCCAGCCCGGCACGAATGATCTGGCGCTCATTGAAAAGATATTCGGGGCCGATGAAGCCCACCACGCTGTTGACCAGAAACGGGTCGAACAAACGGGCTATGCCGTAAGCTCGGGCTTCCAGTGTGAGCTGGTCGACACCGTGATGAGCGCCCGATGAGAGAGCGCTTCCCTGCCCAGTCTCGAAGTACATGACTTGGTCGCCCACCCACGCAACATCGCGGTTACGGTGATGCTCGAGACTGCGCTCCTGCCCCTCTCGCAAGAGCGCCAGGTTAATCCCAAAGCTCGCGTTAGCCATCTCGGTTCCCGCGATCGACTGAAACAAGAGATCAATCGGCGAGCCATGTTCGAGGCAGGCAAGCTGGGTGGTAATATGCGCCAAGCAGCATGCCTGTGTGGGAATCGCCAGGGTTTCGATCAGGCCGTTGAGAGCGCCGAGAATGGCCGCTGTCGCCTCCACCGAATCGGAGGCTGGATTGACGCCTATCATCGCGTCGCCACAGCCATAGAGCAGCCCATCGACCGCCGAGAGCAAGATGCCGCCAATGTCATCGCTCGGGTGGTTCGGCTGAACGCGAATGCCCAAGACCCCACGTTGACCCATGGTATTTCGACACCGGGTCACCACGCGAATTTTGCTGGCGGCCAGCGCCAGGTCTTTGTTGCTCATCAGCTTCGCGGCCGCTGCTGCTAGCTCCGGGATCAAACCAGGGCGAACAGCCGCCAGCATGGTCTCGGTGGTATCGTCGTCGAGTATCCATTCGCGAAACTCACCGACCGTCAGGTGATGTAACGGCGCGAATGCCTCATGATCAGCGGACTCGAGGATCAGTCGGCTGACCTCATCGGTATCGGGATCAATCAAGGGATGGTGGACGATCTCTTCGAGCGTCAAGTCGGCGAGTACGAGCTTGGCGGCGACTCGTTCACGCTCGGATCGGGCGGCCAGCCCCGCAAGCTGGTCCCCGGACTTTTGTTCGTTGGCCTTAGCAAAAACATCGCGTAGGTCGGTGAAGTGAAATCGCTCCCCTCGGACAACGGTGGACAGGTTCATGACTCCACTCCGGCATGGTGATCAAGTGATACGAGAGGTCGTCAGACCGTGGTTCACTCACGTCCCTGTTATCTTCTCTGATCGGGACCAAAGCCGCCATTTAATTCTAGGCATGGAAAGGCCGGATCAATGAAAAGGCCAGATCAAAGGAATGAGAATAATCGCCGTGATCCACATCAAAAGGTTCAAGGGAATGCCGACCCGCATGAAGTCGGTAAAGCGGTAGCCTCCGGGGCCAAAGACCATCATATGGGTTTGATACCCGATGGGCGAGGCAAAGGCGTAAGAGGCGGCGAGTGTCACCGCCATGATAAAAGGGCGTTCGTTAACGCCGAGTAGCCGAGCCGATTCCAGACAGAAGGGGAATGACAGGGCCGCCGCCGCATTGTTGCTGATCAGCTCGTTAAGCACCATGGTTCCGAAGTAAATCGCCGCCAACGTAGCCGTGGGGCCCCACGATTGCGTCGCATCCACAAGCAGACCGGCAAACATCTTCGCCACGCCCGACTGCTCCAAGGCTTTCCCAACGCCGAACGATGCCGCAATGGCGATCAAAACCGGGAGGTCGACCGATTTGCGCGTCGGCCGGGGAAACACATCCCGCGGTAATCATCGCGCCAGCAGCCAAAAACGCCGCCAGCATGATCGGGACATAGCCGCTGACAAAGGCAATGATCATGGCGATGAAGATGATCGCGGCGGCCCACGTGCGGTTAAATCGAATCGGCCGCGAATCCTCGACGTCGCTCACGAGATAGAAGTCTGGGTTGTTGCGAAATGCCCTGGTGAAATGTTGACCAACTTGGAGAAGAAGGGTGTCACCAACGTGGAGCTCAATATCACCGACCTTGTTCGTGAGGCGTGATCCATTACGGTGCACGGCGACAATGGCGGCATCGTACAAGCCACGAAAGTCGGCGTGACGGACCACTTGGCCGACTAAGGGTGAACTCGGGCTGATCACTGTCTCGCAGAGTTGTCGTGCCCATTGCTTGCCTGGTGCAACCTCATAGCGAGTATCAGCCGCTGGCACCAGCCCTGGGATTTTCTCCAGATCAACGATGGTGCTAACCACGCCCGTGAAGACCATTCGATCGTCGGCTCGGATGATCTCGTCGGGAGCAACCGGCCCGATGATCTGTCCCGCTCGCTCGATTTCGATCAAGAACAAGCCCGGCAAATGTCGCAGGCCTGCCTCTGAGACTCTCTTGCCCACCAGCCGGCATCCTGGCTGCACCAACATCTCGACCAAGTATTCCCGGCGAGTTTCATCAAGCTGTTCGATCAAGTCTTTGCGATCAGGCAGTAACTTCCGACCCACAGTCAAGAGATAAGCGGCACCGAGCAGGGCGCAGGGCAACCCCACCCAACCGATCTCGAAAAAGCCCATCGGCTTCAGGTGGCTCTTGATCAGCATGCCTTGCACGACCAGGTTCGTGCTGGTACCGATCAAGGAGCAAGTGCCCCCCAAGATCGACAGAAACGACAAGGGCATCAAGAGCCGAGAAGGGGAGATCCTGCGCTTGCGGCACCAAGCGATCAATACAGGAACAAGCAAGGCCACCTTGGGCGTATTGTTTAAGACCATGGCTGAGGGAATGAGCACGACGGCCATATAGAACAAGGCCTTTCCCTCAGTCTCCACATGGCCCAGGAATTGCTCGCCCACGTACTCCATCACGCCCGTCTCGCGCAGGCCCGCGGCGACTACGAATAAGGCGCCGACAATCAGCATTCCCGAATTGGCAAAGCCGGAGAACGCATCGTCCGGTGTGATCACGCCAAATGCGGCCAAGAGCACGATCGCACCAACGAACAGCACATCGGCGGGTTTGTCCCTGATCAGGCCGTAAAGCAACCCGGCAAGCACGGCCAACGTCACGACCATCGGCGATGTAAAATTCAGATGCATTAGTAATGATTTTCAGTAAAAAAGAAGACATGACACGTTAATGAAGCCGAGAACATAACGCTAGCTGGTTCGCGGTTGCCGAACGGATCGGAGTCAAAGGTCAATAATGGCTTTCATGACGGGCTCGCCGGCAGTGTGCACTAACCGGAAACCTAGCTTCTCGCACAGCCGCCGCATGTCGTTGTTCTCGGGGAGAATATCGCCCGTAATTCGGTCGATCTTTTCGTCTCGGCCGACCTGAATCAATCGTTCCAGAAGTGCCGATCCAATTCCCTTGTGCTGAAAGCGGTCGCTGACTAAGAGCGCGAACTCGGCCTCGTTACTTTCTCGGAGCTTGCTCAATCGACCAACACCGATGATTTCCGGACTGGCGGACTGCGGGCCTTGGTATTCAACGACGAGCGCCATCTCACGGTCGTAATCGATGAAGCAAATGCGAGTCAAGGCGCTCATGAGCCACCCGAGTGCTGAGCCTCATCACGTGAAAGTACCGGAGTAAGACGCTCCGATCCGAGAGAGTGCCATGAAATGTGACCAGTAACGGCTCATCCTCGGGACGAATTGGCCGGATGATGAGCTGAGTGTTGTCTTTGGCCGTCCATCGCGTGATATATTGCGTTGGGTATGGCCGGATCGCGGACCGAGGGATATCGCCATCGCGAACGTCGGCGGCATGCACGATGACACGGGCATCGAGTGCAAGCAAGCGGTCTGGTGAAGCCAGGAGCGGATTGATGTCACACTCCTTGATCCCGGGCTGCTCGACAACCAGATAGCTGAAGCGCACCAGGAGTTGCTCGAGCGCGGCCAGATCAATCGGGGGTCGGCCCCGCACGCCTTTCAGCGCGGTGATAATCTTCGTCTGTTCCATGATTCGCCGAGCGAGTGTTGTATTGAGCGGCGGTAGTCCCAGCACCCGGTCCTTGAAAACCTCGACAAGTTGCCCTCCCGTGCCAAAGAGGAGTACCGGCCCAAACTGAGGGTCAAGGCTACTGCCGATAATCAGCTCGTAGCCATCGAGTTTGACCATCGGCTGGACGGTCACCCCCTGGAAATGTTCCGCGCCAGCCGCCTGGCAAACCGCGGATTCGATGGCGCCATAAGCGTTGCGAACGGCCTCGTCGTCGGTTAAATCAAGCCGGATGCCGCCGACGTCGGTTTTGTGCGTGATCGTTTTGGAATGAAGCTTGAGCACGACGGGAAAGCCGATCGACCGCGCGGCGGTGACGGCATCATCAGCGTTGAGAGCGATGCGAGTTTCAACGGTCGGTATACCGTAGACCGCTAAAATCTGCTTTGATTCGGCCTCGGTAAGAACGGTTCGTCCTTCCGCTTGCGCTGTCTTGATGATCGCCGTGGCGCGTTCACGGGCGAGCTCAGGGCTCACACCAATGGCCGGCAAGGATGGCGTCTCGTACAGGGCCTGCAGGGTGTCATACGACCGCCACATCGCGGTGAAGGTTCGCGCGGCAGTATCCGGATATGCGAAGGTGGCAATACCGGCCTGGTCGAGGATTCGTTCGCCCGGCTCGACCATTTCACCTCCCATCCAGCTTGCCAGTATCGGCTTGCCGGCGACCTTGGGAAGCTGTGTTAATGCCTGAGCGGTCGTGGTCGGGTCAGTCATGGCCTGAGGGGTGAGGATGACCAGAAGCCCGTCAATATTCGGGTCGCGCGCTGTCACTTCGAGTGTCTGAACATACCGCTGGGCATCGGCGTCGCCGAGAATGTCGATTGGGTTGCCGTGACTCCAGGCGGCTGGTAGGAAGGAGTTCAGGGAATCCATCGTCGTCGCGGAAAGCGCGGCCAATTCACCACGGTTTTCGATCAAAGCGTCCGTCGCCAGCACACCAGGACCGCCCGCGTTCGTGACGATCGCCAATCTGGGACCACGGGGCCGAGGCTGCTTGGCGAGGACCTCGGCCATGTCGAACACCTCCGAGATCGAGTCCAGCCGCAGTACGCCGACGCGCTTGAAGGCGGCGTCCAAGACGTCGTCGCTCCCGGATAATGAGCCCGTGTGAGATGCCGCCGCATGCGCTGCCGCCGCCGTTCGTCCCGCCTTGATCACAATAATCGGCTTGCTGAGCGCGACTTCGCGCGAAGCTGACAAGAACGACCGCGCGTCGCCGATTGATTCCATGTAGATGACAATGCATTTGGTGTACGGATCATTGCCGAGGTGGTCGATCAGATCTCCCCAGCCAATATCGAGCATCGAGCCAATCGAGACAAACGCGCTAAACCCCACGTTAACGCGTAGGCTCCAGTCGAGGATGGCTGTACACAGGGCACCGCTCTGGCTTAAGAAGCCGAGAGTTCCCGGCCGGGCGATCTGAGCCGCGAATGTGGCATTTAACCCGCCACGCGGGCTCATCACGCCCAGGCAGTTGGGCCCGATGATCCGTATCTGACCGCGCCTGGCCTGCTCTAATACCTTCTTCTCGAGTTCGACGCCTTCGGGGCCAATCTCCTTAAACCCCGCTGAGACAATAATGGCTCCTTTGACGCCAGCCGTAACGCAATGACCGATAAGCTCTGGCACCGTCGGCGCGGGGGTAACAATCACCGCTAAGTCAACGCGTTCGGGGACCGCCGCGATGTCCGGATAAGAGCGGATTCCCAGTACATGCGACCGTTTCGGGTTGACCGGGTAGACCGTTCCGCCAAAGGGACTGGAAATCAAGTTCCAGAGAATTGCCCGGCCTACACTTCCGGCCTTCTCGGTCGCTCCGATGACAGCAACAGCACGTGGTGTAAAGATCGCGTCAAGAGGTAGCCGTTGTTCGGCTTGGGCTTGCGACGCTAGATCGTCGGACGACGGAGTTGCCGAATCGCTCATCTTGCTCCCTTAAAGCTTCGCGGTTTGAATGTCGTCGCTATTCTGGCGATCGAACCGAACGTGTTCACGCCAAGCCGGATTCCTGCACCATGAGATAACCTCACCGCTCTAGCGGCTTGATCTTAATGTTTTTGTACCAACACGGCGAACCATGATCTTGCAGCCCAATGTAGCCGGTCCGAGGGTGATCTTTATAGGCAACGTCGAACTTGTGCTCCGAGCCATCGGGGCGACGGTTAGGAGTCGTCCATTGGTCTAGGTCCATCCGAGTGACGAGGTTGCCGTTCAGATCGACCGATAGCTTTGGTCCGTCGCAAGTGATGACCATGTGATTCCACTGACCTACGGGCTTCATGGCGTTTTTTGACGGTTTCACCAGGTCGTAAATGGCCCCTGTATCGTGATAATCAGCCGTCTTCGTGTCGTCGATGGCAATCTCAAGACCGTTGAAGCCAACGTCTTTGCCCGGTCGCGGTGTCAGAGGATACGTGCGGATGAAAACGCCGCTGTTACAGCCCTTGCTGATCTTAAAGTCAAGTGCCAGCACAAAGTCGCCCCAAATCTGCCGGTGAATCATCATATAACCGCCGCTTCCGTGCGGATTGATGCACCCATCCTCGGTCGGTATCTTGCTAGGCTGACCAGTGCTTGTTTGCCATCCGTCCAGGCTCTTACCGTCGAAGAGTAAGATCCAATTTTCTTTCTTTTCCGCCGCGGTCAAGACGTTGTCGGCCTTTTCCCCCTGGGCGGGTAGTGGGTCGACAGCTTGGGTAAGCAGGACGGCGGTAAACCACCAGCGTAGGCACGATCCGCTCATGACTGGCTCTCCAACGTTCAAGGATTCTCGCACTTTGCTCCGATGGTGTCATCATACACGCAAAGTGCGGTGTGCTAAACGGCCGGTCGCACTATGCGAGTGATGATCTATCCCCTATGACGCGCGAATGTGTTAAGGTTCGGCGGTTATGCTGCGGGACGCACCACGTTTGGCGATCGTAGTGTGAGAACGTTCACGTGGAGGTCTGGGCTGATGCAGACGGATCGTTGGCAACGGCATCGGGCCGAAATGCGGGTTGACCGCGATCGGAATCCGCCTGTTGCCGCGGTCCGATCGGGTGACATGATTGGGTCGTTAGCGCGTCCATTAATTCGTCCCGCGCCACGGTCAGCGATGATCTTTCCCCTGGTGGTGTTAATCGCCGTATTGCCGGGCATGGTCGCTTTGAATTCTTGGGATTTAACGCCGCCGGGCCCATTATGGGGTTTCAGGGGTTTGGTTGTGCTTGACGGGCATGTGCTCGATCAAATCCCTGTAGCCGATGAGATCAAACCGATCGCTGAATCGGCGGCGTTTCGGGCTGTGGCCTTCCAGCCCCCACTCTACGCTTGGCTGGAAGCACTGGGGTTCTGGCTAAGTCCTGATCGTGATCCACTGGTCAGTGTTCTGCCCAGCTATCTCGCTGGGGGACTCATCGTCGTCTTGGTTTACTTGCACAGCCGGCTCTGGCAGGGCGCGGGGCTGGGCCTGACAGCGGCGGTTTTGGTGGGGTTTAATCAGAACTTGCTCTTACGAATGCAAGAGGCGACGCCCAATACACTGGTGGTTTGTAGCGTCGTGGCCGCCCTACTCGGATACGGTTGGTACGAACGAAGCGCATTTCAGTCGGCGCGTCCCCAATCTTGGGCAGTACCAGCTTTGCGGGCCGCGGCCGGTGGCGCGGCTTTTGGTCTAGCCCTTCTTTCTCTAGGTGGTCTGGCTCTTATTGCGATCCCCATCGTGTTGCTCCACCAGTATTACCTGAGCGCATCGTCGTCACGAAGGCCGTTAAATCGTTTTTGGTGGCTAAGTTACCGCGAAAGCCCCAGCTTAGTCGACGGGTTGCTGGCACTTTTTGTGGCACTCGCCGTGGCCTTGCCTTGGTTTATGTTGATGGTCAATTCCTATGGTTTGCAGGCACTTGCGGCGCTGAGTTCACCTCCAGACGTTTCGGATCGTCATTTGAGCTTACTGCCTCGCCTGATAAAGCTTGCGCCGATCACGCTGTCACTCGGTTTGTTCGGCGCCGTCCGGGCAATTCGGTCGGCTTTGGTTACTGAGACCGAGACACGTGAGACGATCGGCGGTTCGTTCTGGGTCATTTGGCTCGCTGTTGCCGCGCTCGCGCCCTCGGTGTGGCCGAGTGGGCCTCGCAGCGCGTTTGACTTGTTTTTACTCGTACCACTGAGTCTACTCGCTGCTCAAACCATCGCTGACCTCGCCAACCGACGTATCACGGTCCGTGCTCTCATCGTGGTGGCGCCGGCGACGGCCTTATCGATTGCCTGGTGGGTTAGTACCGACCTTAGCGGTGCCATCGATGAACTAATGCACGGCCGGGCCAATCATGCCACGGCCCTTGAGTTACATCTAGCACTCGATCTGATTGTTGCATCGGTGCTCGTCCTCCGCGCACTTAATCGCTGGGCTCGCCGTCGTGATGATCATCAACGATGGATCTTGGCCGTGTTCCTCGTGATGGTCGTCGCGGTTACCGTGGTCATCGGGCTTCGCGAGGTCATGTTTCGTCATGGCGAGACTCGTGCATTACTGGCACTTCGGACGATGATCCTCCGCCGCAATCGTGAAGAGCCGTTCCGGGTGGTCGCGGTGGTCAGCCCTTCCTTGCCGGGCCATGCTTATCAACCGGTTTGGCTACATGGTGATCGTCCTGTGCCCGACGGGTGCCTCCGGTTCATCCTCAGGACGGCTTTACCCGGTTTACCTCAGCGCGATCTTAATGTGATCGACGGGCTTTTCCGTCTACCGGATGGTCCGCGCTTGGTCATCCTGGCTGAAACCAGGCAACGCCTTTCGTCCACCGACCAGGCCAAGCTCGGTCTGGAATCCATTCACCCCGGTCGCTCCGGTATACTCGATGCCTATGCGACGGCTCGGCATCGACTCGCACGGCGATGACCCAGATCGCCGAGACCGACAAAACCCACGCAATGCGATGCGAGCTCGAGGAAGCACTGACGGCCCTTCGCTGGATTTGACCGATTACGCGAGCGTATGAGACAATCAGACCGAGTATGAAGACGGGCCAAACGCGCGGATTATTGTTTCAGAGTGAAAACATGATCGACTGGTCGGATCGCTTCGGGGATGGATTGCCGTATCAGTCATTTCTGGACCGGTACGCATCACCTCCTCAGCGAATGCGGTGGGACGCGATGCACGGGCGTTTCGCACTAACGGCCGAGCAACAAACCTTACTCGACGGCTTCACGCGGCGCATGCCGGTGCTGTGTCTAGCGGGGGCCTGGTGCGGCGACTGTATCAATCAATGCCCTGTCTTCGACCATTTCGCGCGGGCCAGCTCGGCCATCGAATTGCGGTTCATTGATCGTGATGTGAGACCAGACCTGCGCGACTTGCTCGCGATTAATGGTGGTCACCGCGTTCCGGTGGTTGTGTTTTTGAGTGAAGATTGGTTCGAGGTGAGCCGCTATGGCGAACGGACCCTATCAACCTATCGACGATTAGCCGCCGAACAGCTTGGCGCTACCTGCCCAACAGGGCTCATCCCCCCGGCTACTGAACTACTTGCTGCTAGCACCGCCGAGTGGCTGACTGAGTTTGAACGCGCCCAACTCATCCTACGGCTTTCACCCCGGCTGCGCAGTAAGCATGACGATTGAGATCCCAATCGATAAGAGGTGACCGACCTGTCGTGACAGTAGAACTGCTGATTGACGAGTCAGAAATCCAAAAACGTCTGGGGGTAATGGGCCGACAGATCGGGCACGACTACCAAGACAAGCCGTTGACAATTGTGGCCGTTTTGACGGGAAGCTTGATCGCCCTCGCGGACCTGATTCGGCAGATTCGCATCCCTTTACGCATTGCGCTCGTACAGGCAAGCAGCTACCGCGGGGCGACGACTTCCTCGACGATGCTGATCATTAACGAAGCATTCGCTCCCGATGTCGTGGGGCGTGACGTGCTGCTACTCGACGACATTCTCGACACGGGCCAAACGCTGGGGGCGCTGGTAGACCATCTCAAGGATCGGGGAGCCAAGTCGGTCCGTACCGCCGTCCTATTGCGCAAGATGGGCCGTCAGGTGATTCCACTTGAACCCGACTACTGTGGATTTGAGATTCCCGATGCATTCGTGGTCGGCTATGGACTCGACTACAATGACGAATACCGTCACCTGCCGTATGTCGGGGTGCTGCGTGAATAGTCAGCGGTACGCGCCGCAACACAAAGGGAGACGAAGCATCAGTCAGTTAAGGCAAGCCAGAGCAGGAAGATCCTCAACTGCTCGCTGCCCACTGCCTATTGCCTATCTTCGATGAAGTCGCGTCCTCTCAAGTTAGCACTGGTGACGCGGCGCTATCCACCGCTGATCGGAGGTGCTGAGAAGGTCCTGAGCTATCTGGCCGGCGCCTTGGCGGCGGAAGGGGCCGACGTAACGGTGGTTACCTCACGGATACCCGGCCTGGGATTGGCTCGTGAAGAGTATCAGCCCATCATTTCATCAAAAAATCAGGGGTCAAAAAGTGACGCTTCGACAGCACGACTGCGGATTGTCCGCCTGGAGACCTCACGACTGCGGTTTTGGGGAACCTGGCGCTATATGCGGAACCTCAGAAGATGGTTTCAGGAAAACCCGGTTGACTTAGCGTACGTTTCCATGCTCAAACATGATGCTTACAGTGTCGTCGGTGCTGGGGAGCAATTGGGTTTTCCCGTGATACTGCGGCCTGAAGGGGCCGGCGTGACAGGCGATATCGCTTGGCAGTCTCGCGGTAACTTTGGCGCGGTCATTGGGCGCCGCTGTCGCCGAGCGGCTGCATTCGTCACGATCTCCAAGTCGATTGAGCAGGAACTGCGTGAGGCTTGGCATGTAGGAACGATGCGGTCTGCGCGATCAGCGGAACCGAGTGATCAAATTTTGACCGAGCCACGGGTCGCGATGATTCCCAACGGCGTGCCTATTCCAGAACTTGCATGGCAGCGCCGGATGGATTGGCGCATCAGTCCTCGGGCAATTTTCATCGGCCGGCTCGCGCCCGAGAAGGGCCTGGATCTCTTGGTCGACGCGTGGCCGTTCGTTCGTGCCAACTACGCGGATGCCAAGTTGATGTTGGTCGGCGAAGGGCCACTCCGGCCAATGCTTGAGCAAAGGGTCAGAGCTCTGGGAATGGCCCTGGGGCCAGGCCAGGCAGTTGAGATGCCCGGTGCCGTGACTGAGCCGAGCGAAGCCCTCCGGGGGGCCGACTTATTTGTTCTGCCGTCGCGAGAGGAAGGCATGAGCATCGCGCTTCTCGAGGCGATGGCGCTTGGTATCCCGCTCGTTGCCTCATCGATACCAGGCAACCGTCGGCTTGTCAGTGATTTCAAGCATGGACGGCTAGCCCCGCTGGATGATCCGAAGAATCTCGCTCGTGTTATCAGTGAACAGTGGGAGAGTTTTGACCGTGCCATTCATATGGGCCGCGCTGCCCGCGGCCGCGCTCGCCAGGAATTTTCGATCCAGACTATCGCGCACAACATCTGGCACTTTCGAAGATATTTTAGATAACCGACCTCGTCCCTAGCCGTATCCTCCAGAACTTACGGCCTACAGCAAGAGCGTGAACGTGCTCAATGTCCTGCAATTAATCCCGACCTTGGACCGTTCGGGAGCCGAAAAGCAGATGGTGATGCTCGCAAAGGGGCTGCCGCGTGACCGATTTCGGGTTGAGGTTGCGACCTTGACACGGCTTGGCGCACTGGAAGGCGAGCTGAGAAATGCGGGGGTTCCGGTGACGGCGATCGGCAAGCGGTTCAAGCTGGATCTTCTGGCTTTGATTCGACTGACTCAGTTTCTCAAGGCTCGGAAGTTCGATGTCGTGCATTCCTGGATCTTCGCCGCGAACACTTACGGGCGAGTCGCGGCACGCTTGGCGAGGGTGCCCGTCGTTGTCGTCGCGGAAATGGCGGTGGACCTCTGGAAAGGAAGGTCTGAGCAGTTTATCGACCGCTGGTTGGCTGGCTCGTGCGATCGCCTGGTCGGCAACTCACACGCGGTGGTCGACTTTTATCGGAAGCTGGGCGTGCCCGAGGATCGACTCGCCATGATCTACTCGGGGAGCGAAGACGAAGAACGGCTCGCCGTCAATCCAGGGGGAATCCGGGCTGAGCTTGGATTTGAAGACAACGCTCCGTTGGTCCTCTTCGTTGGCCGGCTAGCGGAACAGAAGCGGGTGGACGACCTTTTAAAGGCGATTGATCTTCTCCAGCACGTTCAGCCCGACTTGCGCACCGTGATCGTGGGCGAGGGCCCATTGCGCGATCAGCTTGAAGAGCTCGCGCACGCCTTTGATCTCGACAGCCGGGTTCAGTTCGTGGGTCATCGTGACGACGTGCCTCGGCTCATGGCGGCGGCCGATGTCTTTGTCTTGCCGAGTTCTTATGAAGGACTGCCCAACGTGGTCCTCGAGGCCATGTGGTCTCATAAGCCCGTTGTCGCCACGGCTGCGCCTGGGACGACCGAGGTGGTCGTCCACGGCGAGACCGGGCTGTTAGTCCCGGTGGGCGACTCCATGCTTCTGGCCCGCGCCATTCGCGACCTGGTGCGCGATCCCGTAATGGCTGACCGTTTGGGCGAGGCTGGCCGAGCCCGCGCTCAAGCTCACTTCCGCGCTGACACGATGATTGCTCAATTCGCCGAGATGTATGAAAACCTGGCACGATCGAAGGGGATACCCGTTTGATAGATCGGCGCGAGTATTACGGGAACGATGTGTTCTCAGACAAAATCTGTTGGCCGATTCCGCTGTTTTGAAATGATCGCAATGGCGCGAGGTCGTCGTCGAGCTACTCATGCAAAGGCACGGTCTCTGCCGATTGGCTGGGGTTCGTGGTCGTAAGTTCCGTGGAACGGAGCGATTCGATCAGCGATGAGTAGGCCAGCGTAAGATCACGCCGGCTCAATAATCCGAGCAAATGGGTGGCGTTCTCGGGATCGACAACGGGGATCTCGTCGATATTAAGTTCGGTCATGCGCCGCAGGGCCGCGTGCAAGTTGTCGTTAGGCGTGACCGAAAGTACCGGGCGATAGGCCAGATCATCCGCGAGAACCAGAGGTCCCCATTCCGAGCCTACGAGCGCAAGCCGCAGGTCACGCAGCGAGAAGATGCCCGTGAGGCGTCCCTGGGCATCGACCACTGGAAAGAGTGTTTCCGTCGATTGGGCGACCAAGTGAATCAGCTCGCGAAACGGCATGGCGGCGGGAATCACTTCAACGCCGGCTGTCCGGACACCGACTTCGGCTACAGAGATCTGTTCCAGGATATCGACCACGAAGTCGCCTTGATGAGCCGGACTGTCGATTGGAGTAGGAACCTGCTCCTCGTAGATCGTCCACCGGCGTGAGATTGCCATATTCAGTGCACAAGCCAGCATCAATGGGACCAACAGGCTGTACGAACCGGTCATCTCGCTGACCATCACAATCGAAGTCAATGGTGTCTTCGATACGCCGGCGAAGAACCCTCCCATTCCGACGAGAACAAAGGCAGCCGGCTCGATGTGGGCATTGGGTAACCATTGGACCAAGAATTGACCGCAAGCCCCTCCGAGCATCCCGCCGATAAACATCGACGGACCGAATACGCCGCCGCTACCGCCGGAACTGATGGTCAGCCCGGTCGCGAGAATCTTGAAAAGGGCCAACATCAAGAGAACACGCACCCCCATGTGTGGGACGAAGCTCTGTTCATCCGGGGATGTCAGTGATATTGGCATGCCAATCGCGCCCCATTGCACCCAGCCGTAGCCGCCGGCCATCACTTGCGGAA
Organism: uncultured Isosphaeraceae bacterium; assembly: GCA_963829765.1. GTDB lineage: Bacteria > Planctomycetota > Planctomycetia > Isosphaerales > Isosphaeraceae > CAWFRS01. The sequence goes on from CAWHKI010000296.1 coordinate 22,488, forward strand.
ACATCAGGGCCACGATTCCGAGCATCAAGCCGCCTAAAGCTGGCTTGAAATGTTTCGGGATCGGCAACGGCTTAAAAAGCCGATCACGAAGCCCGTAGAAAACACGCACATAGACCCAACCCACGGCGGCGCACACCAGGGTTAAGATCACGAACAAAGGTAACTCGCGCAGGCCTCGGAAGCTCAACTCGGGCAGGCTGAATATTGGCTGGGGCGTGATGAAGATGGCGAACGTGGAATAGGCCACGATCGAACTGGCAAGGCATGGCAAGAGAGCGTCGGCTTCAAACGCGGTGGAAGAATAGAGAACCTCGCCGGCGAAGAGCGCACCGCCGAGAGGGGCTCGGAAGATGGCTCCGACACCGCCGGCGGCGCCCGCTAACATTAAGAGTCGTCGATCAGTGGGGGGCAGTCTCAGAATCGCGCAAGCCATGACCCAAAGCCAGCGCCGATTTGCGCGATTGGCCCTTCCTGACCGGCCGAGCCCCCGGTGCCAATGGTGATGATCGACGCGATCGCTTTGATCACCGGAACTCGTCCCCGAATCATCCCACCACCCCGGTGGAAAGCCCGGATCATTGCGTCGGTGCCATGACCCTCGGCCTCTGGTGCCCAGGTAAAAACCAGGATGCCTGAGATCAAACCTCCCACGGCTGGAACCAGCACGATCAGCCACCAGGGACCAGGATACGTGATGAGGTGGGGTTTCTCTTCGGTCGTGGGCGGCATCTGAAAGTGGAGCAACCCTCCCAGCACAACGGCGTACATGAACTGCAGGGATAACAAGAAGCCAACCGCTCCCAGGCCAGCGATTACTCCGACGAGTGGACTGCAAATCGCAACCCGCCCGACCCGGGGCGTCGACCACAAGGCAGTCAGTCGCTGAAAGGCGCTGCGAAGCCACGTGAGGACATGATGGGAAAACGCGGAAGATGAGGTGCTCTGCGGCTGCATTGCGAAACGGCCTTCAACGTAGCGCGAGAGACACCTGATCTAGTACCCGTCGAGCGCTAATACGACAATACATGGATAGTAGCATTCCACCAGGTTTTGGGAAAGGCTCTCGGTATGTGCGGTATTTGCGGCGCGGTCTGGTGTGATCCAACAGCCTCACTCGCGCCGGAATCTCTCACCGCGATGATGGATCAAATCATCCATCGAGGGCCCGATGATGCGGGTTGCTATCGCGATGACTATGCCGCCCTGGGCTTCCGTCGGCTGGCGATCATTGACTTAACCGGCGGTCATCAACCCCTTTCCAACGAAGATGGCACCGTCTGGACGGTCTTTAATGGTGAAATCTACAATTTCCCCGCGCTTCGGCAGCGGCTACAGGCTAAAGGGCATAACCTGCGCTCAAGCGGCGATACCGAGATTCTGGTCCATCTCTACGAAGATGAGGGACCAGGGATGTTTTCACTATTGCGAGGCATGTTCTCGCTGGCGATATGGGACTCAACGCGCCGGCTGTTAATCCTGGCTCGCGACCGGCTAGGTCAGAAGCCGTTGGTTTACCGCAAGACTGACCAGGGGCTGGTCTTTGCCAGCGAGTTGAAGGCTTTACTAACCTTGCCTGAGCACGCTCTACCGCGCCGGGTCGATCCCATCGCGCTTGATCACTACCTTTGCTATGGCTATGTGCCATCTCCCCGTACCATCCTCCAGGAGGTCTACAAACTTCCCCCAGCTCATTATGCCGTGTGGCGCACCGGTACGTTCACGATCAAACGATACTGGGCCCCTGACTGGAACATGGAACGCGCGCGTCCGATTGAAGACGACGTGGACGAGTTGCGTGCAACGCTCACTGATGCTGTGCGTGAACAGATGATCGCCGATGTACCACTCGGGGCATTTCTCTCAGGGGGCGTTGATTCCACGATTGTTGTGGGTCTCATGCAACAGGCATCGACAAGGCCGGTAAAGACCTTTGCGATCGGCTTTCCCGATCCGAAATATGATGAAACACGCTATGCGAAACTGGCCGCGCGCTACCTGAAGACTGAGCATGAGACTTTTATCGTGGAACCAAAGGCATGGGAGACCCTTCCGGCCCTAGCCTGGCATTTCGACGAGCCATTTGCCGATAGTTCCGCGTGCCCACCTGGTATGTCTCCCGTGAGACTCGTCGCTCAGTCACTGTTGCCTTGACCGGCGACGCCGGGGATGAGCTGTTTGGCGGTTATGAACGCTACCGGGCGCTGGCCCTGACGGAGCTACTCCAGCGACTTCCGTCCATCCCGCGCGAATGGCTCGGCGGCACAATGGTTCGGATCTTGCCCAGTTCAGCCAAATCGAAAACCCGACTGCGCAAACTTCAGCGTTTTTTCGAACACCTGAGCGAGCCACCCCAGTCGCGCTACCTGGGCTGGATGACAACCTTCGACGAAGCCGCCCGGATGGCGCTGTATTCAGAGAGTCAACTCGCTCTCCTTGCCTCGACTGCGGCTGATCTTGCCGATCAACCGTCAACTGATCCCGCGGGCTTGCTCACTTCGTTCTTTGCATGCGCCAACCGCCGTGACTACGTCACGCAGGCGATGGTCGCCGATATCATGACTTACCTACCCGGTGACCTCTTGGTCAAGGTTGACATGGCCAGCATGGCACATGGCCTGGAATGTCGCGCACCTTTTCTGGATCACCGGGTCGTCGAATTAGCCGCCGCGATGCCCCTGGAACGAAAGATCCAGGCCCGATGGGGCCGCTCAAAAGTCGTTCTCAAGCGGGCATTTGCCGATCTATTGCCGCCGCCGATCAAAACGCGCTCAAAGATGGGTTTTGGCGTTCCGATCAGCCGCTGGTTTCGTCACGAGTTGAAGACTGAGTTGTGTGAAGTGTTGCTTGACCCAGTTTGCCTGGGTCGGGGGCTGTTTCGGCCCGAGTCCATTGAAAAACTGGTCACCGAACATATTCGAGGCACACGCGAGCACGCTCCGCGTCTTTGGGCTTTACTCATGCTGGAGTTATGGTTTCGGCGGCATTTTGAATTGTCGCCACGCCAACGGTCGGCGTCGTCTTCGCAACTCTAAAGAGCAAACTCATCGTTGAGAAAAGGCCCGGTGTTCGATTAATATTCAACCTACGGTGAGCGCGTTCGAGTTTCGTCCGGTTCGGAGTGTGATGAAGAGGCTAAATGACCTTGCGTGATTCCGGGAGGGCGAGGCTCCGTCCGAGCCGGATGGTGCTGCGGCTCGCCAGGAGGCTCGCCCTCCCAGGATCGTGCAAGGGCGTTTAGGCCCGCGGTGGCACACGAGGTCCCCTCGGGTGATTCGTAGCTTCCAGCCCGTGAGTAGAGCAGTGAAATATCAACGGTTCGGAATTGCGATGCTTGTGACCGTATGCCTTGGCAGTGCTGAACTGCCGGCGCTTGCGAGGCCGCCGCACAAGAAAGCGCTGGCCGACTACTTGGGCTCCAGCTCGGTCAGGAAACTCAACGACTGCCGGACCTGCCATTTGCCGGCCGAGGAGGGGGCCGACGCTTTTGACTCGCGGCCGCACAATCCGTTTGGCAAGCGGCTCAAGGCGGTGCGCCCTCAGTTGAAGAAGGCTGGTAAGGCTTCGGGCATCCCCGCGCGGGTCGAGGCGATCGCCGACGAAGACTGTGACGGCGACGGGATTTCCAATCTGCTCGAGCTCGTGACCGGCCACTTTCCCGGTGAGGCCGGCGACCGGCCGGCCGACCACGAGCTAGCCGGAGGCCGAGCGGCCATCGCGGCTTTAAGGCGGGCACAGAGCGGATATCGGTGGAACCCGTACGAGCGAGTCGCTCGACCTGAGGTTCCTCTCGTCCGTAGGCGGGACTGGGTGGGAAACCCAATCGATTCATTCATCGCCGCTGAGCACGAAACACGCGGTCTGACGCCGCGACCGGAAGCAACCAAGACGGTGCTCTTCGCCGGCTTTATCTCGATATGACTGGCTTGCCGCCCGAGCCCGATCAACTTCACGCCTTTTTGGCCGACAAGTCGCCGGCTGCTTACGACCAGGTCGTCGATCGATTATTGGCCAGTCCGCGTTACGGCGAGCGCTGGGGACGGCACTGGATGGACGTCTGGCGGTACAGCGACTGGGCTGGATGGGGCCAGCAGGTTCGCGACAGCCAGCCGCACATCTGGCACTGGCGCGACTGGATCGTCGAATCGCTGAATCGCGACCAGCCGTATGATCACATGATCGTCGCAATGCTCGCGGCTGACGAAGCCAGCCCCGACGACCTTGACTCACTCCGCGCGACCGGTTATCTCGCGCGAAACTTTAAGCTCCTGAGTCGTGAGAAGTGGATGCAAGACGTGGTCGACCACACCGGCCAGGCCTTCCTGGGCATCACCCTCGGCTGTGCCCGCTGCCACGACCACATGTACGACCCGATCCTGCAGAAAGACTACTACCAGGTACGCGCGGTTTTCGAGCCGCACCAGGTCCGGATCGACCGCGTGCGGGGCACGCTCGACGTGGCCAACGACGGCATCCCGCGCGTCTATGACGCTCAACTCGATGCGAAAACGCTTTTGTTCGCCCGCGGCGACGACCGCAACCCGACGGGCAATCCACTGTTACCGGGCGTCCCGGAGGCGCTGAGCGGCTTGTTCAGCGTCAAGCCGGTGACGCTGCCGCTCGCGGCGGTCAGTCCCGACCGTCGCCCGGACGTGATCCGCGCCAATGCGACGCCGGCAAAGAAGCGCTCGCCAAGGCAGAAGCCGCACTTAAACGACTTGTGCAGACATCAAAGAATATCGAAGAGATCAAGCCGGCGGAGCTCGACGTCGCCTTGGCCCGTGCACGACTCAACTCCCAGCTCGCGGTTGAGCGGGCCGAGCTACTGGTCGACCAAGGTCATAAAGGCTCGAAGGAATGGACCGAGGCCGCCGTGGTGGCGACCACGGCCCAACGTGAGCTGGCGGTCGCGCAGGCCCGCCGAACCGAGCTCACGGCGCGCCAAGCGCGGCGACATGCTAAGCCAGGCCAGCGAGCCGCGGCCGACAAGGCACACGCGGAGGCCCTCAACGTGCTGGCCCTTGCTCAGCATGCGTCCTGCCAGCCGGCCACTACGAGCTATGCTTCCCCGCCACGTACGACCTATCCTGCAACTAGCACCGGCCGCCGGCTTGCCCTGGCGCGCTGGATCACCGACCCGTCGAACCCGCTGACGGCCCGGGTCGCGGTCAATCATCTGTGGGGCCGTCATTTCGGCCGGGCGATTGTTCCATCGGTCAACGACTTCGGCCGCAACGGCCAGGGGCCGTCGTACCCGGCCCTACTCGACTGGCTCGCGGTCGAATTCATGGAACGCGGCTGGAGCATGAAGGCAATCCACCGCCTGATCGTCACAAGCGCGACCTACCGTCAGGATTCGAAACCGGACTCAGGCGATCTCGCCCATGACCCGGACAACGTTTTTCTCTGGCGCTGGGCGCCCCGCCGCGCCGAGGCCGAGGTTGTGCGCGACTGCTTGTTCGCTGTTGCCGGTAGTCTGGACTCGAGAATGGGCGGCCCAGCCATCGACCATCGGGCCGGATTGACCATACCGCGGCGCAGCCTTTATTTCCAGCACGCCGCCGAGAAGCAGATGGAGTTCTTGCAGATCTTCGATGGCGCGGGAGTGACCGAGTGTTACCGCCGCAAGGAGAGCATCCTCCCCCAGCAGGCGCTTGCGCTGGCGAACAGCGATCTGTCGCTGCGCCAGGCTCGCCGGCTGGCTCGCTCTCTCTCGATGCACGCCGGGCCTGATGCCGCGAGCTTTGTGAACGCCGCGTTTGAGCAGGTCCTCACCCGCGGCCCGACGGCTATCGAGCGGGCCGAGTGTCTCGGGTTCCTCGAAGAGAGGGCAGGGGGGGCCAGCCTAAGTCTGTCGGCACCGAACACCCAGGCCGACTCGGAGGGCAAAGCTCCAGCGACCGACCCAATCTTACGGCGCCGCGAAAGTTTGGTGCACGTGCTCTTGAACCATCACGAATTCGTCACGATCCGTTGACATACCGCCAGGAGGCTCGACCCATGTCGCGACAGATATTAGACGAACGGCGGCGCTGCCCGGGTGTCACGCGTCGATCGTTTCTGGCGGATACCGGCATGGGCTTCACCGGTATGGCCTTGGGTGCGATGCTGGCACGCGAGGGAACGGTGCGGGCCGCCGGCTTGGACGTCAGCACCGCGGGCCGCCCGATAGTGCCGAAGGCCAAGGCAGTCATCTGGATCTTCCTCTGCGGGGGCGTTAGTCACGTCGAGAGCTTCGACCCCAAGCCCGACTTAAATCGATTCGCCGGTAAGTCGATCGACAGCACGCCCTTTAAGGCCGTCCTCAACCCGGAAAAGCTGAAAGACGTTGTTTCGGCCAATCCGGCGCACGGGGGCCGTAAAGTCCTCATGGGCCTGAACACCGGTTTCAAGAAATACGGCCAGAGCGGGCTCGAGGTCGGTGACTGGTGGCGGAACGTGGGTTCGTGTGCCGACGACATCGCGGTCATCCGGTCGCTCTGGACTTCGGATAATGACCACGGCGCCCAGCTCCAATTCCACACCGGCCGGCATGTGCGCGAGGGTGCCCATCCCACGATCGGCTCGTGGGTCGCGTACGGACTGGGCACGCTCAACGAGAACCTGCCGGAGTATGTGGTCTTAGGCGAGCCAACGGGTGATTGTTGCGGCGGCTCGTGGACGCACGGGGCGGCCTACCTGGGGCCCGAGCACGCTGGCGTCCGGCTCAACCCCGATGGCAACGAGCCGCTCCCATTCGTCGCTCCGGGCGCAGGCATGAGCCAGGAGGAGCAGATTGCCGAGTTCAGCCTGATGGGACGGCTCAATCGGCTGGCAGGCGTTGACTATCCCGATGATCCGGCCTTGCGGGCCCGCATCAAAGCCTATGAGCTGGCTTTCGGCATGCAGATGGCTGTGCCCGAAACACTCAGGCTGAACGACGAACGGCCAGCAACGCAGTTACTCTACGGGCTTGATCGCGAGCCCACACGCCCATTCGGACGGCTCTGCCTGGCGGCTCGCCGTATGGTCGAGCGCGGCGTGCGGTATGTCCAGATCTTCCATGGCGGCGGTGGTGGCGGCGCCTGGGACGCCCACGCCCGGATCATGGCCAACCACGGTCAGCTCTCAAGCCGGGTCGATCTGCCCATCGCCGGCTTGCTCAAGGACCTCAAACAGCGCGGGCTGCTCGACGAGACAATCGTCGTCTGGGGTACCGAATTCGGGCGATCGCCGGGCGCGCAGGGAGACGGCCGCGACCACCACCCGCAGGGTTTTTGTGCCTGGCTGGCCGGCGGCGGACTCAAAGGAGGAGTCGTCCATGGCGCGACCGACGAGATCGGCTTCCACGCCGTCGAACATCGACACTACGTCACCGATATCCATGCCACGGTCCTGCACCAGCTCGGCCTCGACCCACACAAGCTCGAGGTCCCCGGCCGCAAGCGGCTCGAGATCGACTACGGCGAGCCGATCCGCGCGATCATCGCCTGACTTATGCTCGTCCCATCATTTCGTCTTCGGCCGTGTGTAAGCCAGGCTTAGAAGTGCGTAGGCAGTCACCAAATTGGGGTCTCCCTCCATAAAGCGGTCGGCCCGGTTGACCCAGCTTCCTTCGGGCTGCTGACGCTTGGCGAGCGCCGTCACCAGCTCAGATCGCCAGTCGTGGGCAATGCCTGCCGTGTCAGTGAGTCTTGGCTCGCTGAGCACAGACATCGTCTTGGCGAAAGTATGGTAGTAATAATAAAGCCCTTGTTGCCCCAAGCCGGGGTTTTCATCGAGCGTGTAGTGCTGCCTGATGTATTTTAGCGCGGCCTTGACCCGGGGGTCGTCCGGAGTCAGGCCCGCGTAAATCATGCTTCTGAGTCCGGCGTAGGTCATGCTGGCATACGAGCGAAGACCACCGCCGGGTGTTTGGCCAGCGACGCTCTGGCCGCCATTGGCGGCCGTGTAAACGAAACCGCCATCATTGACCTTGGATGCCCACGGTTGGTCGTTGAACTCGCTCTTTAAGTTTTGACAGCGCGAGATAAAGACGATCGCCTTTTGCAGGTTGGGATCATCGGCGGGCAAGCCCGTTTCGCGCAGGGCGTCGACGAAAAATGTCGTGTTCGACAGGTCAGGCCGGCTGTTGGAGCCCCCATAGCCCGCCCCGCCGTAGAAAGCGTCGTTACGAGACTTGCCTTCGCTCTCGTCCCATTGCATCGATTTCAGAAAGTCCTGGCCCGCTTTAATCGTACGGTCGTAACGACCTTTCGCGTTGGCTTCTTGAAAGGCGAGGAGCGCGATCGAAGTCGAGTAATTGGCGTGGGGCGCCTCAGACAATCCCCCTTTCGGGCTGATAAAACCTTCGAGATAAGTCAGTGCCCTGTTGACGATCGGTTCACCCGGCGCGACCTGGCCCGAACGTAAGAGCGCCGTCACGACCAAGGCGGTGATCCCCGGCTCCCGCTGTGTCGACCAGCCTCCCTTGGAATCCTGGCGCGGCCGTAGAAAAGCGATTCCGCGCTCGGTCAGCTTTTTGGTCAACTCGGAAGTCGCGTTAGTTTCCTTGGCCGGTTCATCGGCGCCGAGCAACGCTGATGGGTGCTGGCTCGCCCATGCCAGTACTCCGAAACCTTGCACACCTCGAAGAAGCAACCGACGGCGAGAGGTCATTGCAGGCATGTTGATTGATCCCCTTCTCAGTGACTCGCCTCATGGCACATCAATGCCGCACTATCAGACGTAACGACTCGCGCCATTTCTGCGTGTGATACAACTCCCGCCCTTAATGATAACGGATGTTCGCCGCGGTGTCCGCTGTTCGTCAACTCTTGCGTCATCGCCTTGTTTCGCAAAAGGGTGTGGAAAGCCAAAATCGGACACTCCTCGCCGAACGCCACGTCGGGCCGCCGCCGAAGCCATACTAACCCGAAGCGCCAGCGAGGATTGCCGCGATTCGCTCGCGGCGGCGGCATGCGTCTCCTTGCTGGCGCGTCGGGTTGGTATTGCCGCTAGCGGAGCTAGCAGGATCGGTCCGCTTGTCCTCGCTTTCTGTCGGGTGATGTTCGGCGAGGAGTGTCCAAAACAGGCTGTGCTAGCCGAACTGGAAAACTGGGGACCCCGAACGAAACGACCGGCAGGCCGGAAATGGGCACACGCGAGGCGCTGTTCGGAAAGTCGTTATCCCGTACAATCATTGAAGTAGGTGCTTCTGCTGGACGAATGGGAGGCTCCGGAACAAAGGAATCTTGAGCTATGTCGCTAGCTTTCAAATATCCTCATATTGAAAAGCACGAAGGCGAACCTGCTCGGCTAGAGCGGTTGCCACGAATACGAGTGGCCCAGATTGCGATGGATTATCTCGTGCATGGCTGGTCGGTCGACGAGATGTGCCATCAGCACCCGTATCTGACCCCTGCGGAGGCTCATGCCGCCATGGCGTATTACTTCGATCACCAAGTCGACATCGATCGGGAGATCAATGAAGAAATCGATCAGGTCGAACGGGATCAATCACAATCTCCACGCTCTGCGAAAGACCTTTCCTCATGACCGCATCCTCTTCCAAGTCCCCCTCGGCCGTCCCGCACAAGACCAACCGCTTGGCCGGTGAGACCAGCCCGTACCTGCTCCAGCACGCGACTAACCCCGTCGACTGGTATCCGTGGGGCACCGAAGCACTCGCCAAATCTAAAGCCGAAAATAAGCCAATTTTCCTGTCGATTGGTTATTCGGCATGCCACTGGTGCCATGTCATGGAGCGCGAAAGCTTTGAGAATCCCACCATCGCCGCGCTGATGAACGAGCACTTTGTCAACATCAAGGTCGACCGTGAAGAGCGCCCGGACCTCGACCAAATCTACATGTCAGCCGTGATGGCGCTGACCGGGCATGGCGGTTGGCCAATGTCGGTCTTCCTCACGCCCGAGCTCGAGCCGTTCTTCGGCGGTACCTATTTTCCGCCAACCGAGTCGCGCGGGATGGCGGGTTTTCCCCGCGTTCTCTCGAGCGTGCACCAGGCCTGGCAGGAACGACGAGAAGAGATCATCGAGTCGGCGGCTGAGATGACGCGGCAATTACGCTCGTTCGGCACGATTCCTAAAGGCTCAGGCACGCTGGAAACCAAGCTGCTCGACCAGGCCGCTCGCACCATCATGCGTGGTTTCGACCCGGTTGATGGCGGCTTCGGGCAAGCCCCCAAGTTTCCACACCCGATGGACCTCCGGGTCCTCTTGCGGCACTATGCTCGAACCGGTGATAGCCAGGCCCTGCACGCCGTCCGTCACACGCTTGACAAGATGGCCCGTGGCGGCATTTATGACCACCTGGGAGGAGGCTTCGCCCGGTACTCGACTGACAGCCAGTGGCTCGTTCCTCACTTCGAGAAAATGCTCTACGACAATGCGCTCCTGACTTCTGTTTATCTCGAGGCTTACCAGGCAACCCGTGAGCCCGACTTCGCCCGGGTGGCGCCGCGAAACCATGGATTACATCCTCGGTCGAATGACCGGGTCCGACGGGGCGTTTTTCTCCACCGAGGATGCCGACAGTGAGGGCGTCGAAGGAAAATACTACGTTTGGACGCTCGCGGAAGTAACTAAAACTCTGGCAGCGGATCAGGCAAAGACGTTTTGCTACGTTTATGACGTGACTGAGCCAGGCAACTGGGAAGCTCGCAACATCCTCAATTTGCCTCGAACAATCAACCAGGCAGCGACTCTGCTGGGCCGCGATGCCGATCTCCTCCGCGCCGAGCTCGCGCCGTGTCGCGGCCAACTGCTGGCCGGCGCGAGGGCGCGTACCGCCGGCCAAGGACACCAAGGTCTTGGTTTCGTGGAATGGCCTGATGATCGCGGCGTTAGCCGAGGGAGGTCGCATCCTCAAGGACGAGCGTTACCTCGAGGCCGCGCGGCGAGCCAGCGGGTTCATCCTCGACCGTATGCGGCTCGCCGATGGGCGCTTGCTTCATACGTACAACGAGGGCCAGGTCAAGCTCGACGCCTATCTCGATGACTATGCCGACCTGATTGACGGACTGACGCGGCTCTATGAAGCGACCGGCGAACCGCGTTGGATCGAGTCGGCGCTCGCGCTGGCTCAAATCATGATCGACGAGTTCGCCGACGCGGAGCAGGGTGGGTTCTATTTCACCGGTAACCGCCACGAAGCCTTGATCTCGCGGCAGAAAGACATGCACGATAATGCGACGCCGTCGGGCAACGGCATGGCCGCCACCGCCCTGATCCGGCTCGGAGCATTGACCGGGCGTGACGACCTCACGCAGGCAGGCACGCGCAGCGCTGGAATCGGTTCAGTCGGTACTCGAGCGGCAGCCGGCCGCCGCCGGACAGACCCTGATCGCGCTCGACTTCCTTCTGGGCTCGACTCGCGAATTTGCCGTGATCGCCGGCTCCGATCCCGCCGAGTTCCGTGCGGTTCTCGAAGCCATCGCGACGCCGTTTAAACCGCACAAGGTCGTAGCGGCAGCAACCCCTGAACAAGCGGTCTCGCTCGCCAAGCCAGTCCCGTTACTCGCTAACCGCTCGGCCCTCGATGGCCGGACGACAACTTATATCTGTGAGCACTTCACCTGCCAAGAGCCGGTCGTTGGTGTGGAAGGAGTCGAGGGCGTCCTCGCCGAGCCGAGGTCACATACAGGCAAGACGGTTTGAACAGAAGGTAACAAAGGAAACGAAATGAATCGCGAGTAGGTCGATTATTGACCGCCAGCATTCCGGACGGCGCGGTCGAGGTACTTGCGACCCAGCCCTCGAAGTCGCTATTTTGTACCATTCGGTGGAACGATCCAATGGGGTACCGGTGCGGGGGCAGTTGGATAGAGACCATGCGATATCATCAAATCACCGCGAGGGTATTCGCGGGCGTGATCTTCGTCTGTGCTGGGAGTGCTCCGGCGCAAACGTCGAGTGCATTACCGCGGGCAGAGAGTCCCCCGGCTCAGGTTGTGAACGGCCAGCTCCAACAGGGATTAACCGCGCTTCGCTACCGTGTCAACTATCGCCCCGCGGCGAGCGATCCCTGGCAACTCTACGCGGAAACCCGCAGCCTGGCCAAGGCCAATTCACTCGTCTCGGGTGTGAGAAACGCGGGCTATCAAACGGAAGTCGTCAGCGACCTGACCCCGTCGCCGCAGCCCTATCCCGACGCCTTGGAGACGAGCGCCTCACGCTACTACCCGACGTCCAACTGGGCCAACGATTATAACTAATACGTCGTTTCGGGCCGGCGCTACAACTACGGCTGGTACGGCGGGTGGAACCCGAGCTACGGGTATCGATGGTATCCGAATTACTGGTGGAACGGCGGCAGCTCGTGGAACAACGGCTACTGGCCTGGCCACTACTGGGGAGGCGGTTGGGGAGGTTGGCGCGTCGGACTGGTCAACAATCACCGCAACTGGAACAGCAATAGTGCCGAGCGCGGTATCCACTTCGCACATCATGAGCGGAGTGGCAACAACGCACATCACATGGATCACGCCCACCACGTCTCGGCCGGTCACCATGCCCCGGGACATCACGCGGCGGCGCGGCACTCGAGCAACGCATCGTACGATCACCGCGGGACCGGACATCGTGGCACTGGAGCACGCACGGCCGGGCATCGCACGCGGGCGCCATCGCGCGGCGGGCCATGCGGCACGCGGCTCCGCCGGCCGTGGGAGAGGCGGAGGGCACCACTCCGGGGCGGCACGCCGCGGGACATCACGCCCGGCATCTCGACG
>CAWHKI010000297.1:0-54642 GCA_963829765.1 uncultured Isosphaeraceae bacterium
CCACTCTGTGTTCCCAGCAATTCGACAAGCCCGATCTTCGGCTTGGTGGCGCTGACCTGCGCTGTGGCCATGTTGTGCGCGACTTGAGGAATCCATTTGCCGACCAGGCTGGGCTCCTGAACGGATTGGATGGGGGGTGACTCGCGTATTGATATCCGCCGGTGATGGAAAGCCAGGGGAGAGGCTGGGATTCGTAGTCGAACGATAGGCCGCGGCTGCGAATATACCAGGTTTTCGCGCTGCTCCACAATTTGCGTGGGAGTCACGCTGATGGTCAGAGCCGTTACCGGACGATTCACTTCCGTCCAGAAATAGCTGGCGCGAACCACGGTATTTCGCGTCGGTAAAGAAAACTGCAGACCTGTTTCCCAACCTGTGGCGCGCTCAGAGAGCAGATTCAGCAATACGTTCAGGGAATGTTCCTTCACTTCATTCGTACGTATTGCTATGCGTTAAACCTCGTTGCGCCAATCAGATGTCCGACACAGGCTGCGACCGAGACCGACAACCACTTCTCGATCATTGAATCCGAGAAGAGAATGACGCTAAGCTGCCGTGGGTTTGTCATTGATGATATCCGAGCAATATCGGACATGATCTCGCCTAGCGAGCTCACGGTTACAACTCTCGAGCAGGAGACGAAGAAGAAGATCCCTTTTCTCATCGACCATTTTTGGGAGCAACTCGTAGTGAAGCCTAGGATACCACTTAACTCGACGAAAGGATTCTTTGCCGCACTTGGTCTTGTGCTAACTGGCGGCTATCTCACCGACGCAGATTCAACCTCCGGAGAAAAGCAAGAACAGCAGCAGGCAGATCTTGCGGCTCTGATCATGGAATACGAACGAATACGGCCACTTGGCCACAGCGACGGATTCCTCGCCAGTTTGACACCAGAAGACAAAAAACTGGTTCACTCGATGGCTGCTAGAGGCTCCGAGCATCAATTTGTCCAGGACATGACTTGGACTTCTATGTGTCGAAAAGTGTTTCGAACCTCGGAGGGACACATTGGTCTTGGCCCAAGAATCATGCGACAAGGCGATATCTGTGTCGTTCTCTTGGGCGCGGTATATCCAATGGTCTTACGGGCAAGTGGGGAATTTTTTGAGCTTATCGGTCCCGCATTAGTCTATGGCTTTATGAATGGTCAAGCTGAGAGCTTATGTCGAGATGGAGCACTTCTTGAACGAGACTTCCGGATCATCTAAATAAGTATCTGGGGCACGAGAGGTAATACTACATTCCGAGCATCTGAATCGGCGCTCGTCATTACATACCACTGGCTTCGGGTTGGCCTCAAATAGCGTCAACCCTGATATCTTTGGTGTCAAGCTGGTCAGATTACAGATATGGCTTGAGTGCGGTTTGGAAGATTGCCCTGTAACGAGAGCTTGATCACCGACTTACGCGGGATCATGTATGCTCTTTGCAATTCAGCAGATCTACCAGTCTCGAACACGTCTTACTTTGAACGTGGTAGAGCTTGCAGAGGCATAAACAAAGCGCAGATATCCACGGCTCAGCTAAACATATCCAAGCAAAATGAGGGACGAGAAAGGCCATTATAGAGGATGAATATTATTATTCCTGGTTGGCGACTGGAACTGAATCTCCATATGCAGGAGCCGGCTAAGATACATTATGCCCGTCGGGGTAGCTACAACAGACTCTCATAAAGTCACTCTCTGAGCAATGCTCATTCTGATCTCTTGTACTTCCGGACTCTTGCCTGGAGTCTTCACTGCTCCAGAACCTGCCTTGTCCACCTGCGCGGAAGAGTTATTTCCTGACTCTACACCTTCTCTGTCATCAGATTGGGTCATCTTTGGGCGGCAAGCTACATAAAAACTATCACATTGTTTCGTGTTAATGCGAACTTTGCTGTTAGAGGTACCCAAGATGGCACTATACGTACCAAAATCCTGCCACAGATAGTGCTGCCAAGCTTCCTAGGCCAATCCCTACCTTTTCTCCTAGGGAAAAGGCTGCTGCTGTCAGTCGGGAGGAGAGGAAGGCGAGGTGGAGGGCGGGGAGGACAGCTTACTCGGAATACCATCAGCTGTGTTACCAACTGTGGGCCCACACCCGCCATTTGCACCACATGTAATAGAAGTAGAAGTACGAGTAGGAGTTTCTGTAAGCGTCGAGGGTGGAGGGGTGGTGAATACACTGGAAACTGGTGTGGAAAGTGGAGTAGAAAGTGGACCTGATCCTGTACAGAACCCCTCCCAACCTGTAACCTGAGAATATTCGGAAGGTGTAGCAGACACCGACTGGGCGCAGGTAGCAATCGCGTTGTCAAAAACATCAGGGATCCAGACTGTGGAGTTAGTATAACAGAGGCATGATGTTTGATCGGTATAGCTATAAGTGGAAAAGCCTGGGCTGATGCTGTTGCAGAGACTGAGGATTGAAGTGACAAGCGAACATGCAGAATCGACTGTGTCTGTTGGATTTCCAGAAATTGTATTATTTAGACTTGCGTCTGGGGATTCAGAGAGATAAAAGGCTGATGAAGATGTTGGTAAAGCTCTTTTAGACTGCGTCTCTCGTGCAACAGAAGCTCTGTAGCCTCCGCGTAGGATTAGACTATCACTCTTACTCGAAGGAATATAGCCAGATGCCTGCCCTAATAATGCAAAAAATGGGAAATGAAACAATCCGATGAACAACAGCATCTTGCAACGTGATTATGTGACAGGCGATTGGCCTTGTCGTGGGGTTGGCATAAATTGAGGAGAGTAATGGGCCGCTATGGAGACAAGGCTGAGCAGTCTTAAATCTCCCACCCGGCTCTGGCACCATTGATGAAAAACAAATATGGGACGGCTCAAAACCAGCGAGAGAGAGGGTGTGCCATGATGGGGAATGTTAGGCTATGAGCTCAAATGTGGCGCCTGGCAACATCCGCAAACACGCTCAGCTGAACTAGTCCCGCTTCTTCGTGACAGAGGCGCTTGCCATTATTGGTGCAACAACCAGCCACGAATTTATCATCCCAATACGTTTCTCACATGACTTCTTTCCTTGTCTGCTGTGCAACAGTGGCTTCTGGACATATAGGACCACATTGCACGAGCGGTCAACACGTTTAACAATCGTCTCTGATTGCAAATGCTGAATGCTTTGAAGATGAGCAACCAAAGCACCTTTGCCAATTGTTCGTTGCTATCAGCTCGTAGTGGCTTTGCAAGCTATGTCCAAGAGCTCAACTTTACTACTAGCTTCAACGTTGAGCTGTTAGAAGCTTGCAAAGGCGAAATCTGCAACGCACTTTGGGGTGATGGGAATGCGGATATTTCTGGAATTGGGGTACGTTGATACCAAAAAGGAAGCGAATAACGCCAAACGTACTGATATTGGAGTAGATGGTATTCGGATATTTCCTGGAGTCATGCCTCGGATTGTTCTTCGCTCTCAGCCTCGCATTTCATGAGCCTCTTTCAACCAAACCTCCCCTCACTGAATACAGCAGACTCTTACAACAAGCCTGTAAAGTATTCTTTGACTGTGCCGTGTTTTTCTCGGTCAGCATCCAGATATCCTGCGTAGTGGTTCTGGTTAGAAAGGACTTCGGCATCAGCGCAAACGGACTTGGCGGTCTTACAGTTCAAATCACCTGGGCTGTAGCATTACTTTGTATGCTGCCACTGCTCTACCCCATGCATATCTTGAGGTACACAGACAAACAAAGAAACAACTATAGGTTATTCCTATTTTGCGGCTGCTGGCTATTGTTCTTCTACACATTTGTCTCTCAAATGATCGGAGAATTTGGCCCGAGCCAGATTGGACAAGGAGCTGGGAATGGAGGAACTACTATCATCACCACAGGTGAATGGTATAGTCTGACCTCACTTTGCTTGTCTGGCGTGAATTATCTATCAGTCGAAGAGCAAAAGATTCTTAGTGACTTCGGGGCAGCGGGCTCGGTCACTATCACCATCTATGGTTTTGTGTGTCTGATCTGGTTCATCATCACGAAACGATTCGCGAATAAGGCCAAAGCAATCCGCCGCAAAGTCGCCTCATTTTGCCCAAAGACACGCAGAAGAAAGTATGCATTAGCTTGTCTAAATATTGCGATTCCGGCAATTGGTTCTTATGTACATCTACTCGTTTCGTTACGTATTGCTATGAGGCCGAAGCCACGCACTGACAAGTTAGACGCGGCATAAAGGGGAATAGCGGAAATTGCCGCCGCAGGACGGAGTGGAACTGCGATGGGAAGAGGTTGGGCTATATCTCCGCAGCCCAATCCAGCATGGCGAGGGTGAGCAGAAGCACGCGCTTGAGCGCGAGATCGCGGTACCTGGCCGAATACCATTCGTGCAGCGTGTGCGCGGCGCCGCCATCGCCGCCGGCGCCGATCGAAAGGGACGGGACGCCCAGCGCAAGAGGAATGTTGGCGTCGGTTGAGCCAAGGCGGAGATCGGTGCGCAGGCCGAGATGACGGTCGACGGCGCGCAGCGTGGCCAGCGGGGAGAATGATAAGACGGTGCAGGCACGGGCGATCAGCAATACGAAACTTCCTGTTATGTTAGCTTACTTGGTTCAGTTACGTATTGCTGTGCAGTGGAGAGCGAAAAGGAAGCCTCGCAGGACAAGGCGGCGACGGCCCTGACGGCGGCCGATTCCCGATTCCGTCTGGTGGGAAGCAGAACGTGTAGGCGCAGGCCTATCTTCTGGAGGTAGAGCCGATCTTGCCGAGCAAGTTTTTAATACGAGGCAAAATCTGGGTGGATGCGGAAGATTTTGCGCTGATGAGGGTGAATGCGCGGAGCCGGCCAAGAGCCCTTCCTTCTGGATGCAGAGTTCAGAGTCTTCTCATCGAACGATCCCAG
Source organism: uncultured Isosphaeraceae bacterium (assembly GCA_963829765.1). Lineage (GTDB taxonomy): Bacteria > Planctomycetota > Planctomycetia > Isosphaerales > Isosphaeraceae > CAWFRS01. The sequence continues at coordinate 4,848 of CAWHKI010000297.1, forward strand.
CAGGTGGCCCATTCGATCGGACTCCAGCCACAGCGTATAATCCAGGGCCGGCGTGGGAACATCCTCGAAATAGTTGGTGCGGTCGTTGTTGGTGGTGCCGTTCAGGTCCGTGGCGCCGATATGCTCCATGGCTCGATGTAGCAGCCATGGAAATTCTCGCTGCCGCCGAACATCAGGTGCTCGAACAGGTGCGCGAAGCCGGTCTTGCCGGGCTTCTGGTTCTTCGACCCACGTGATACCAGATATTGATCGCCACGATAGGCGCCTTGTGGTCTTCGTGGACGATCACCGTCAGGCCGTTATCGAGCACGAACTTCTTTTCATCGCGAGTCGCGGCGGATGTCAAGCCACTCCTTGCGGGCGATCAACAACACGCGGATTCCGGGCGGGGCAGCCGACGCGTTGATGTCGAGTGGAAGTGTTGCGCTGGTCGTGCCAGCCACCAGTTTTGCGAAGCCTAGGGATAAGGGGCGATCGAGACTGAGATGATCCGTACTCGCCGTGTCGAGAGTCATAACGAGTTTGCCGCGCTGCATGATCCCCACTCGGGTCCCGCACTGTTGAGCCAGGAACAGGTCGTGTGTCACCATGAGCACGGCCATTCCTCGCGCCTCAGGTTATCGATCAACCGCGCAAATTCGTTGGCCGCCAACGGGTCGAGCCCGCTGGTTGGTTCATCCAGCAGGAGCGCCTCTGCATTTTTGGCGAGCGCGATGGCGATTCCGACTTTTTGCCGCATGCCTTTGGAATACGCTGCCACCGGCCGACCCGCCGCCTCGATCGATAGCCCCGCCCGCCGCAAGAGTTCGAGAAGGCCCGCGTCGGTCAGCCGCACGCCCGTCGCTAGGGCGCTGAAATAAGCCAGGTTTTCCAGGCCGCTGAGCTTCCCGTAGAGCATGACATTTTCTGGGATGTAGGCCAGCTTGCGGCGCGCGGCGAACGGGTCACGGCGCTGTCGATCCCCCCCACCAAGGCCTGGCCCGATGTGGGCGTGATGAAGTTGAGAAACAAATGCACGGTGGTCGTCTTGCCCGCTCCATTGGGGCCGAGCAGGCAAAACACTTCCCCGGCATGCACGCTAAGGTCAAGCCGATCAAGCGCGGGCGGCCCTTCCTGGTATGCCTTCGTCAGCGAGATAGATTGCAGCATGATATGTGCCCCGTGAAGACGACTATTCTTAATACAAGTACGCCAAATATTTGTATTTAATGATCAATCATATCAGAATGAATCGCTACTGATGACTTCGCCCCGGCGCGGGTGGCCAGTGCTTGCCAAGGGAGTAGACCGACGCTGTTCTTGACAAACTTGACCGAGCCATCGCCGATCAGGACGTTCACTCCGCCGGGATGCCGGCTTCGCGCGCCTTCCAGCCGGCGTATTGCTGGCGAAGGCAGTCGTAAGTCGTGCTGTTGGGCGTCGTATAATGCGTATAAAGCATATGCTCGAAGTCGCCTTGCACCCAGGCTGAGTTCCGTAAATAGTACCACTGAGTCGGCGCGGCGCACTGCGCCTGCGTCAAAGGATGTACACGGGGCTGTTGCCGGGTAACAGCGTCATGATGTCGGTCGGGTCGGGTGAAGCAGGGGGGGTTGTCGCCGTCGCAGTCCCATTTCCAACCACGCTCTCGCTCATCAGCGCGGTGTTGCTCGTCCCGTCGGCGATTTGCGCCAGCGTCGTATTCGAGTTGAAGTAAAACACGCCGTCGGGCGTACCAAAGGATGGGTCGGGGCCAGCAAAGCCGCCCCCGAGCACGCCGTCCCCGTTACACGCCATGTAGCTCCCCGGCATGTAAGGGGCGGCGGGGATGCTCTGGCTCCCCGCATCGCTCGGGCAGAGGAACACCTGGACCCTCGTGCTGTAGACCGTCGTGTTCTGCGGAAAGGCGACTGACGACGCGTTGAAGATGGGGAGCTGGAAGTTCAGCGCGTTAAAAACGGTGGTCTGCTCCAGGAACGGCGTCAGCTCGGCCAGGACCGAATAACGGTAATGCCCTTGATCGGTGAACCCCGACAAAACCATTGGGTTATTGGCCGCCAAGACGATCAGCCCGAACGGAAAGCAGCCGATCGTGTCGTGGTAGTTGTGCAGAGCAATTCCCAATTGCTTGAGATTGTTGAGGCATTGGGCTCGCCGCGCCGCCTCCCGTGCGGCCTGGACCGCCGGCAAGAGCAGGGCGATTAATACAGCGATAATCGCAATGACGACCAGTAGCTCGATCAATGTGAAACCACGCCGCCGCATTGTGTGCTCCTTAACGGTAGTGAGAGCTGCGTATGATGAATTTCAAAATAGTAATACCGCGCCGCGAACGCGGTTTCAACCACCCAGTTCCAGAATTCGGAACAGAGGAGCGACACGGGCTACGATGGATGCCAAAGGCTGGCGCAAGCGTCGCGCCCGGTTACCATTTTGTTGACGAGGTTGATGTGGCCTTTGTCATCATCGCTGGGGTCGCGTGCCGACGAGACGAACAATGGGTGTCTCGGCACGGCCGCCAGATGATCAGGCCCATTTTGGACCCATTTTCAGATGTAGTATTCCACAAGGTTCGCCGGTGTTTCCTGCACCCAGTCCGGCGTGTGCGACTGGTCGCGGGCCGCTAATGCCTGGGCTACCTGATAAGCCTGGGCCCTTAACTCCGGGACCGCGGTTGTCTCCCAGAGGGTGCCCTTCAAGAGGGGACCAATCGCAAAGAGAAAATCGGACGGCTGACCATCTCGGTCCACGACGGCGAAGTTCGGTGTGACCTCGATTCCCATGTCGAGCTCGTCGGGACGGACTAGCCCTCGTTCAAACAGGTTTCGAAACAGCGGCTCCGGCGCGTCAGTGAGAGACTCTCGGGGACCGGTGCAATTGACCAGCAATCCCACAACGAGCTGGTTCGGCGGCTGTCCGTTCCCAGGGTCGATCGTGACCTGAATCTTGTCGCCAGCGGCCTGCGATTCTTGTACTTTGCCCTGCAGAATGCCGAGTTTGCCTTGCTTCCGGGCGGTTTCGATCTGGCCGGCGACCGACGGCGGGATGCGATGGCGCACCACGTTCCACCGGGTGCGGTAGTCGCGAGAAAACTCCCGCTTCTCCGCAACGGAGAAGTTGCGCCAGATGCGCTGCGTGAATGGCCGAAGCTTGTCCACGACCACGGCGGGATTCATCCCGTCCGCCCGGAGCCGGGCGCAGTGGTGTTCCATCAACGCCACGAGCGAGTGCAAGTCCAATGTATCGACGTTCTCCGGAGGGAACAGCGGGTAGTCGCTGCCCTTGAAGTGCGGCAGAGGCAAAAGCCCGGTTCGCGAGACCGCGTAAATCATCCCGTGCCACTCGAGGGTTTGCAGCGTCAAGAAGACGTCGATCATGGTGAGACCCGTTCCCACGAGGAGTACATCCTCGTGCGAGTCCGGGAGCTTCTCGAACCATCCGCGCCACGGGTTACCGCAATACGCGGGATGATCGTGTACAGGCCCCGCGGCGATCATGTCACCGGGCGCGAGGTTGCCCGTGGCGAGAAGTACCCGGTCCGCTTGTAAAGTCTCGCCGCCTTCGAGAACGACTTGCGCGCCCCTACCGGTCGGGGCTATGTCAACGATTTCGCCATCGGTCAAATCAATCTGTACGCGGCTCGACCCGGCCAAGGGCTGAATCTGCCAGAACAACAGGTCCTGCAGGTAGTCGCCATAAACCCGACGCGGCACGAACTGCTCGCGGAGTTCCGCCAGGGGAAGACCCGCGAAGTCGGCGCGATTGCGGAGCCAGTCCACGAAGTGAGACGGAAGGTCGGGAAACGCCGACATATTTCGGGCGACGACGTTGAGAAGATGTTCGGGACGAAGAGTTCCATAGGCAATCCCGCGGCCCGGCGGCGATGGGGAATTGATAACGATGACGCGAAGGGGATCAGTGCTCAAGCGGGCGAGATTGACAGCGGTGAGGGTGCCGCAAAATCCGCCTCCAATGATCGCGACTGTCTTCACAGCAAACAGCTCCGATGCCAACCAGCGTGGGCAACTTTCGATTTGCGATCCTCGAAGTTTCTCACCTGCCTGGGTTGGATGCAAGCCCGACGGGCTATCCCCTTTCGCCCCGAACGCTGTTCAAGGCGGGATCGACCGTGGGATTCACTCGGATTGACACCGAAACCGCCCGTTCTCTCGCGGATCGATGACAGCGGGGATTTTTCACATGGAATCGATTGCGCCGGTAGGATACGATAATCCTTGGGGGACAGACGCGAAACCCATTCATCCGACTGTCGGAGGTCGTTCCATGCGCGACGCTCAAGAACCGGGGCGAGATTACCCCGTGAGACTCAGTATCCTGCAAAGAAGACTCATCGCCGGCCTGGCCCCGGAATTCGCCGACCGGCTCAAGTTGAGTGAGCAGACTCAGCGAGTCATTACTTTTGACATACCCGAATGGAAAATCATTCACCGGAAAGTCGAATCGGCGAGAAATCCCAACAAGTTTGACATGCGGGCCAGGTCCCTCCGCCAGGCGCTCGCGTTGATCCAGAATGTCATCGAGGAAGAGTCTCGTAGCGGCTATATCCCGCTCACGCAACGGCTCTTTCAATTCAAGATCACCTTGATTGGCCTCGAGCCGCCGATCTGGCGGCGGATCCAGGTCAAGAACTGCACGCTCGATAAACTTCACGAACACATTCAGACGGCAATGGGCTGGACGAATTCCCACTTGCACCACTTCCGGATCGACGGGTCGCGTTTTGGTGATCCGATCCTCCTGGACCAAAACTTCGATGAGATGAACTACGAGCATTCCCCGACCACCAAGATCAAAGACATCCTCCCCCGCGGCGGGAAGCGGTTCCTGTTCGAGTACGAGTACGACTTCGGCGACGGTTGGAGGCACGAGGTCCTTTTCGAGGGCTGTCTTCGAGCCGAGCCAGGCGTGCGGTATCCCCTGTGCGTCGAGGGCGAGCGAGCCTGCCCCCCGAAGACGTCGGCGGGACTTCAGGATACCTGGATTTCCTCGCGAGCCTGCGTGACGAAGACAGCGAAGATCACGAGGATTGTTTCAGATGGATCGGCGGGCGCTTCCGTCCTAACGAGTTCGACCCCGTGAAGGTCACACGCAGGATGAGACGCGGACTGCCGAACTGGAGGCTCTCTGACAACTTTGACGTGGCCATGTGATCTTGCTCGCAATGGCTACAATATTCACGACTCCCAGATTCGAAACGGCACCCGCAACGGGCGATACGTGTTGACAAGCTCCTTGACATTCCGTCCGACTCCGTTATTGTTAGAGCTTCGGCATTTGGTGAATCCAAGCCCAGTGCGCGCCGTGCCGGATGGTGCGTGTGGCCGGGTCGGATCGTCAGGCCGTGCGTGGAATGCAAGAGCGATCTTGGCTGATTCGAGCCAAGCGGGGTCGTGGATCCCGCAGCATTCGACTCAGTAGCGACGTCAACATTGAGAGAGAGATGCCCCCCGGCTGGGAGGGGCGGTTCGACGAGCATCGCGAAGTTTTCGCGATCGAATCGCCGCGAATCGCAACCAATCTCCCGGCCGAAGGGTTAATGGAACGACGGATTTATGCCCACGATCAACCAACTTGTTCGCAAGCCGCGTCGACCGGTGAAGTACAAAACCAAGTCGCCGGTGCTGGAGTCATCCCCGTTCAAACGGGGTGTGTGTCTCCAGGTCAAGACGATGACACCCAAAAAGCCTAACTCCGCCTTACGCAAAGTCGCCCGTGTTCGGCTTTCCAACGGTAAAGAAATCACCGCTTATATCGGTGGCGAGGGGCACAACCTTCAGGAACACTCGATTGTGCTGGTCCGGGGCGGCCGCGTTCGCGATCTACCGGGCGTGCGTTATCACATTGTGCGGGGCGTGCTCGACTGCCAGGGAGTTGCTGAACGCAAACAGGCCCGCTCAAAATACGGGGCCCAGCGCAAGAAGGCCGCCGCGCCGGCCGCCAAGAAAAAATGATTCAAGGTGACGCAGGTATTCAGAAACGATCACAAACGTAAATGGTCTTATTCGCACATTGAGCAGGAACGACGCCGATGTCCCGAAAGTTTACCGCCAGCAAGACGCATCTTCGCCCCGATCCCAAGTTCGGCTCAAAGCTTGCTGGGAAGTTTATCAATTGCCTCATGCATAATGGCAAGAAAAGCGTGGCGCAACGGCTCTTTTATGACGCCCTGGACTTGATTCAGAAACGATTGCCCAACGAAAATCCGATCGACGTCTTTACACGCGCCGTCGAGAATGTCAAGCCGGCGATCGAAGTTCGGTCGAAACGGGTTGGTGGCGCGACCTATCAGGTTCCGATGCAGGTGAACAAAAACCGCCAGCAGACCTTGTCGATCCGGTGGCTGTTAATGGCCGCGCGAGAAGAAGGGGCGGCCCATGGCGATCAAGCTGGCTGATGAGCTGATGGCCGCTTACAACCGCGAAGGGGCCGCGGTCACGCGCCGCGAGAACGTTCACCGCATGGCAGATGCCAACAAGGCGTTCGCCCACTTTGCCTGGTGAAGCTGGCTTGATCCGATTTTCTTTGGCCCGAACCTCTTTCTTTCCCCGTTCGGACTGCGCTCTTTCATGGCGCAAGACCCTCTCCATGTTCTTTGGGTGGAACCTAACTTCCCTGGCCGCCTGGGTGCCGTGGCTGATTGGTTGGTAAGGCGTCGGGGTTACCGCTCGTCGTTTTACTGTCATACGAAGGATGCTCGTGCTTCCTGGCCCGCGTCGGTGGGTAAGGGGCTGGACGTCCAGGTGTTTGGCGTTGGGGGCGTCGCACGCGAGTCGGCCGTGACCTGGTCGCGGGCGCTCGAGCGCAGCCTTTGTTATGCCTACGGGTGCTGGGAAGTCCTCGAGAAGAAGCGGCCGAGGCCGATCGATCTGATCGTGGGCCGATCGACGGGCCTGGGCTCGGCGCTCTTCGCGCCGGTGTACTGGCCGGCCGCTCCGGTCGTCAACTACCTCGATTACTATTATCACGCTCATCAGCACGACCTGGCGGACGAGGCCGACCCAAAGACCGCGCCGGCCTACTTTCATTGGCGGCGGTCGATGGCCGCGATCGAACTCTTGGATCTCGAACAAGCTTCGCTGGGCTGGACGGCCACTCACTGGCAGCGCGATCTCTTTCCGGCCGAGTATCGCGACGAATTCCTTGTCTTGCACGACGGTGTGGATACGCACCGCTTCGCTTGTTCGGCGTGGCACGCCGGCACCGGCGGCCCACGATCCATCGCCGGCCGGGTCATTTCCGATGAAACGCGAGTCGTCAGCTTCGCGGCCAGGTCGCTCGACCGCGTGCGCGGATTCGACCGGTTCATGGCTGTCGCCAACGCCTTGCTTGAGGCGCGGGCCGACATTCTCTGTGTGATCGTGGGCGACCCGATCGTACGCCGAGGACTGGACGTCGACTTTCATAATCGCGATTACCTTGCTCACCTGCGAGCGCATCAGGCGCCCTTCGATGCCAGTCGACTATGGTTTTTAGGTCCCGTGGTATCTGAGGCCATTGCCGAGGTTTTCGCCGCCAGTGACCTCCATATTGCCCCGAGCCGGCCCTTCCCCGCGGCACGCTCACTCCTCGAGGCTATGGCGACGGGTTGTGTCGTCTTGGCCTCCGACACGGCTCCGCACCGCGAAGTGATCGTGCCCGGACAAACCGGCCTTTTGGTCGATGGTCGCGATACAGACGGCCTGGCGCGGCAAGCACTGGCGGTGCTGACAGACCGCGCCGGCCATCGACCGCTGGGAGAAGCCGCGTCGGTGATGGTGCATGAGCACTATTCCCAGGATGCCTGTCTTCCGCGGCTCGCCGAGCGATTCACCTCGCTTGTTGCCAGTCACGAAGGATAAAGGACGGAGGACGGAGGAGCGATTCGGGGCACTGTTGCAAAGAGGGGGTGGGCGTGAACATTCTGTTCATCCATGACGCATTCCCGGCGCAGTTCGGGCGGCTTGCCCTCGAGCTGACGCGGCGTCAGGGCTGGCGGTGCAGTTTCCTGGTGCAGAGCCTTTCGAGTTGCCCCACGCCGTCGCGCGAGATGCTCGCGGCACTCGATGTTCACACGATGCCTTTGGCCGCCGAACATCGCTCGAGCGATGGCATCCCGTGGCCTCAAATCTACGGACACTACCTGGAGCAGTGCCGGACCGTGCACGACGCGGTACGCTCCCTGCCCAGCTTGCGGCCCGACCTGATCGTCGCTCATGGCGGCCGAGGCGCTCCCACGTTGTTGCTCCGTGAGGTCGTCGATTGCCCAATCATCATCTATTGCGAATATTATTTCGCCAACAGCCATCGCGACATTTCGTACCGCATCGATTTGCCGCCAGCCGAGCCGGCCCCATTTTTTCCGCGATGCATCAACGCGCCGACCCTGGCGACTCTGGTTGACTGCGACGCCGGCTATTCGGCAACCGCATTGGCAAAAGCAGTCGTTTCCGCGGCGGTTTCATTCCAAGATCGAGGTGTCACTTCGACGGGATCGAGACCGAGCTCTATCATCCCGGCCCTTCACCTCGGCGAATCGGCGACAAGAGTGATCCCGGCCGGCACGCGCGTGGTCACGTTCGTGTCTCGCGGTCTGGAGTCGATCCGGGGATTCGATCTTTTCATGAAGGTAGCCCAGCGGATCGGCGCAGACGCGCAACGACGTTATCTTCGTGGTGGTCGGCGGCGAGGAAATCCATTACGGCTGGGACAAGCTGCACACGGGCATGCCTAGCTTCAAGCAGTGGGTGCTGAGCCAGGATCGCTATGACCTGAGCCGGTTCCTCTTTCTCGGTCGGATCCTACCGGAGCACCTGGCCGACGTTTTGCGGATCAGCGATCTGCACATCTACCTGACCGCCCCTTTTGTGCTGTCATGGTCGCTCCTGGACGCGATGGCGAGCGGTTGCGTCGTGCTCGGGGCGGACGTACCGCCGGTCCGCGAGGTGATCGAGCCGGGCCAAAACGGCCTGATCGAACCGCTCTTCGACATCGACCGGCTGACCGAGACAGCCCAGCGGGTCCTTGCTGATCCGGCGGAATTCGCTCCTCTGGGCCGCGGCCCGGCGGACGATTGAAGAGCACTACAGCGTGGAAATGTGCATCCCGCCGCTGGGTCAATTCCTCGAGAGCGTGGCTAACGCCAAACGCCAGTGACGCTAAGAAGCGCCCAGATCGCCGACATCTTGGCGGAGACCACGTCGCCGTCGCACGAGAGCCGATAAAAAGACCCGGCCCCCACCGAGGGGGCCGGGCACAGCCAGGGAGAACGACGCTTGCTCATGACTCGTGGAAGAGAGAGGTTAGCCAGGTCTAAAACCCGATCATCGCAGGCCAAGCTCTCGTCTTCGGCCCAGCTCTAACCGCCAGGTCGCATTCCATAATTGCTAGTGAAAAGCACGCTGCGTGCCGAACGGTGGTAAACGACAGAAACCCCCCAATGGTATTTTTTGTAAATCTAGATCATTAAAATACTTGCGAGGGTCGAATAAAACCGAGTCTAACGATCCGCGTTTTAACTTTTACATAATCTCGCCAAGTCTCTAGGCGACTTTGCCGACTTTGTGGGCGAGAAGGCTCAGCTCCAAAGTTGCTTACAATGTTCCCTTTGCAAGCTTCCAAAAAATGCTTGACTGCGCTGCCGCTCGATGAGTAGCACGAATGCAGTGGTCGCCCAGCCCGCCTTTTAAGTTCGCGCAGCCAGCGATGCCGTCTTACGCATACAATTCGCCCCTATGATCCGATGATTCCGGAAAAGGTGAGGGGACCGCAAAGATATGGGCCCTTTGGGCAAAATCGGGTTTTTCGTTCGGTCCATGGCTCGATGCGTGAGTTTTCGCGATGAACCGAGTCGATGAAAATGTCTCTTCAAAGGAGATCGCCACGATGAAGATTTTAGTCCTTGGCTTGGACGGTGCGACGTGGGATCTACTGAACCCCTTGCTGAATGATGGTCTATTGCCGAATTTGGCTCGGCTACGCGAACAGGGATCATCCGGTTCCTTGCACTCCGTATTTCCGCCCTTGAGTCCCGTGGCGTGGACGGCCGTGATGACGGGTAAGAACTCGGGGAAACATGGCATTTTCGAGTTCATGGAATATGGGCATCACCCCTTGTGTGGTCGGGTCAACTCGTCGCGCGCGATCAAAAGCGACTTGCTCTGGGAAACCGCGGGGCGATATGGAAAGAAGACGGTTGCCGGAGGCGTGCCGCTGAGCTACCCGCCACGGCCGTCAGAGAGGTTCCCAGGTTTTTTCCTGGGCGACTTTCTCAGTCCTGCCAATGCGGCTGATTTCGCGAGTGATCCGCTCATTTTCGCTGAGCTAGAGCAAAAGGTTGGCCGCTACCAACCCTGGTCAACTTCCATTCATGATGGCGGCAACGAGGCGGTCGTCCTCGCCGATTTACAGGCGTTTCTAGAACAACATCTCGATGCCGTCAGGTTTTTGATGAATCGGTGCGAGTGGGACCTTTTTATCTTCGATTTGATGGCCACGGACCGTTTTCAGCACGAGTTGTGGCATGCCTGGGACTTGACGCATCGAGCTGCCCGAGGCCGCGAGCGTGAACTGGAGGCACTCCGACCCAAGCTGATTGAATTCTGGCAAACGCTTGACCGGGGAGTCGGTTCCATCGCGGCGGACTTGCCACCCGACGCCTCGCTTTTGCTCATCAGCGACCATGGGTTCGGGCCGATCGAGCACTATGTGAACTTCAACGTCTGGTTACTAGAGCATAATTTTATAATGCTTGAAGACTCCTTTTATGTCAAGCAAAAATACTGGTTTTACCGCCATGGTGCAACTCCTGAATGGATTTATGGCGTGATGAGCCGGTTAGGCCTGGGTAATCATCGAGTGGCCCGGTTCCGAGGGAAGCAAGAAGGCCTGATGGATCGCCTGGGCGAGTCGCTTTTCTTGTCGCGGCGCCACATTGATTGGTCGCGAACGCGGGCTTACGCGCAGGGGAATTTCGGCCAGATCTTCTTGAACGTGAAGGGGCAACAGCCATCTGGGTGTGTCGCTCCCGAGGATGTGCGGCCTTTGCTCGATGATTTAAAGGCCGGCCTGATGGCGATCCCCCATCCTGAGACCGGCAAGCCGCTCGTAGAGCATGTCTACGAGCGCGACGAGCTTTACCATGGCCCTTATTCCGGGCTTTCACCAGATCTTACGGTCGTGCTCACCGACTGGAAGTATCGCACCATTGGCTTGCACGACTTTACCACAAACAAAGTGATTTCACCGGCCTTTGGGCCGACCGGCGATCATCGGCTGGAAGGAATTCTGATCGCCACGGGACCGGCTTTTCAAGCCGGTGCCCAGCCGCGTGGTGCGGCATTGCTGGACATTGCACCGACGGTCCTGCACCTGCTCGGAGTGCCCGTCCCCGATGACATGGATGGCCGCGTTCTCACCGAACTGCTCCAGCCGTCCCTTTCCGAGTCGGCGCACCTGCCCGATGATGAGCTTGCCCTTGTGGCTGCCCAGGCCGGCGCTGTCTCCGGCGTTTCGAGCGATGGCTCTTATTCCGACGAACAAGACGCCGCGATTCAGCAGCGACTTGCCGATCTGGGCTACCTTTGAATCGCCGCGGCGGGCGTACTCGGGCTTGTCGCGGCAGGTACAGCCGAGCTGGTTCCAGCGGGCGGCGTCGCCGGGCTTGAGGGAGGCGCACTAACCGGGCCGGCAACGGGTGCGGGCGTGACCGCATCGAGCACAGGTATCTCTGGTGTCGGCGGTTCTGGCCTGGGGGCATTTGAGCTTGGTGGTAGCCCCTTCAGTCGTTTGAAGAGCTTGAGACGTTCATTCGGGTTTGGAGCACCGTCGTTTTCGCCCTTTCCCTGAAAGTTGCGCGACGCCCAGATGAGGACCAATTTCTCGAGCCGGTGGTCATCATGGGCGACGGCCTCAGTCAGCATAAAGCTGCCCAGGCTGCGTTTAAACTCGGGACGGTAGCCAATGACGGCGATCTGCCCAGGCGCGAGAGTAAGAGTCGTCGCGAGATCGCGAATTGTTTCCTCTTGCTGGCCGTTGTTCATCATAAACTCTTGAGGCCCGAGCGGGGACGCGGTCGGACGTGCTTGAAAAGTTCGCTGGACAGGGCCGTGATGAATCTCAGGAACGAGGCGCAGCGAAACACTGTTGGTTCCTTCCTGCTCTGGTATTACGCGAAAGAAGCCACTAGCGTCTTTGAAGTCATTACCGAAGATTCGGTTATCGCGGTTGAGAAGCAGGCTGGCTTGCTCGACGGCTGGGCTCACGATGACCAAGGTCGGTTCGCCATTATCCACGAAGAAATTGGTCGGGTTGACTCTTTTTTGGGGAGCCGTCTCCCTGAGGGCCGCTTCGAGCTCGAGGGGAAGGTCGCCGCTGATCCGTCCCACTCGGAGTCCATTCACTTCCCAGGCGCGCCTCTCGGCAGCGGGAATCACTTGCTCGTCAGCGACTCGCCAGACGACGTTGTTGATCGTCGCGTCGCCGAAGGGCCGAGAGACGATCGCGACTTTGAGCAGACAACGCTTGGGTTCAACGGTCACGCCGCTGTGGCCGCCGACGCGGGCGACGATGCCCGCGGGGCCGTTCCCATTCCTGTCGAGTGCACACCCACCGACTAACAGCGGTCCAGCCGCTGCCATTATCGCTAAAATCACAAGACACATCGGCACCCGGTTCTTCGAGTTCATGGAGCGGATTCCTTTCCGGGGGCAAATCTAAGGCGATTCCCCTCATCCGTCAACGGCAACTCTTGGTCACCTTGTCAAAACGCCAAGCTGAAATATGATCGATGCGCGGCGAATGCTACGATCTTTCGGGAAGCTCCCGCAAAGTGTCAACGGACCTCGTTGCCTTCCCTCGCGATTTATTTTCCGCCACATTTGGATTGTCAAGCGTGCGGGGGTCTTGGATGATTCTGGTTTCGGGCATCGGAATTTCTAGGACCCTCTTGAGGTAAACAACCACCATGTCCACTCGGGTAAGATGGCTGGGACATTCCGCCCTATTTCTCGAGAGTAACAACCGAACTGTGTTGATCGACCCGTTTTTGACGGGTAATCCCAAGGCGGCTGTCAAAGCCGACGACGTATCGGCCGACTTGATTCTGATCTCACATGGTCACGGCGACCATGTTGGTGATTCCATCGCGATCGCCCAGCGAACCGGAGCGACAGTGGCCACCAACTACGAGATTAGCGAGTGGCTAGAGCGCTCTCCACAAGGCTTGAGTGCAACGAAGGTGCACGGGCTTCAGCACGGCGGAAGCTTTATGTTCGACAACGTGGTGCGGGTCAAGCTAACGCTCGCGTTTCATGGCTCGATGCTTCCTGATGGCAGCTATGGAGGCAACCCGTGCGGCTTCGTTGTGACTTTTCCCAATGGCATCAAGATCTATGATGCCGCCGATACGGCCCTTTTCGGCGACATGGCGCTGATTGGCGAGGAAGGCCTCGACCTCGCCATCTTGCCGATCGGCGATTACTACACGATGGGCCCCGACGATGCATTGCGAGCGGTCAAGCTGTTACGGCCCCGCTTTGTCTTGCCAATTCACTACAACACCTTTCCCCCGATCGTGCAGGACGCCAATGCCTGGGCGGCTCGTGTCAAGAGCGAGACGTCCGCCCAGCCCGTTGTCCTGCAACCGGGTGAGTGGTTTGATATTCCCGAGAAGTGAGTTGATCGGCCGCATGAGGGGTACATCGAAAGAATCGGTGGGTCCGCGAGAGCTTGCGGCTAATGCCGACTCGGGTTTAGACGCAAGCATCATCCGTGTTCCATGGGGCCCGGAAGGGTCGCTCGACCTGGTGCTTCCACGCGATGGGTTGTTCGCCGAGTCAAACATCGAGGTGGTTTGGCCTGATCTGAGTAACCCATTGGCTGATTACCCGGGAGCGCTCGCACAGGCGCTTGATTCACCCGTGGGGATGGAGCAACTTGACCAGCATGTATGGCTGGGCGCGAAAGTCGCGATCGTGGTCGATGATCCATCTCGGTGGACACCGATCCGCGAAGCTTTACCGATCGTATTGCGGCGACTCCATGCGGCGGGCGTCCATCATCAGGATGTGACCATCAGCGCGGGAGTCGGTCGCCATCATGCCGTAAATGCCAAGGCGATGTGCCAACGGCTCGGTGATTCGATCGCCGCTGACTATCGATGGTATAGTCCGCCAGTCGATGATCTCTCCGCTTACGTTGACCTGGGCGTGACATCACAAGGAGTGCCGGTGCGAGTGTTTCGGCCAGTCGCCGAGGCCGACCTGCGAATTCTCGTCGGCTCGGTTCTACCGCACCTTCAGGCAGGTTTTGGCGGTGGTTATAAGCTGATTTTTCCGGGCACAAGCCATCGCACGACACTGGGAGCATTGCACCGCCAAGGATTGGAAGGCAAGACCGCCCCGGACCGCCTTTTGGGGAGCCCCGCGGTCGACAATCCCATGAGGCAGGCGATCCATGAGGCAGCCAAACGACTGGGGCCTTGCTGGTCCATTAGCCACCTGATCGGGCGTCAGTCACAAGTCTTTCGCGTCATTGCCGGCGATCCCAGCCGCGTCCAGGATCTCCTGGCGGTTGAGGTCAGTAAACGTCTCCGTGCGCCTCAGTCCGCGCCGCGGACTTGGTCATTGTGGGTAATCATCCCTGGCCGGGCGACCCGATGCAGAGCTTTAAGGTAATCCTTCAGCATCGCGCGGCCTGCCGACCAGGCGGCGTGCTGGTTGGTTTGTTCTGGACAGATCCCGTTGAGATCGCTCGCTCGTTTCCGATGTCCGCCCTGCGGCTTGATTACGGGGACGGGTGCCTTGGGGGGGTGGGGGATTCGACGGCTTTTGCCATTCGCCCAACACGTTACAGCAGCATGGGGTTCTCCCGCGGCGTTTATGCTGCGGTGGGCCTGCGAGCTCGTCGTCGACCGTACCGTGCTTGTCTATTCGCCACCGCTTCGCGAGCGACTCGGGCCTCGCCTTGGTCCCGTCGTTCTTTTTGACGATCAAGCCGCCTTGTGGGATGCCTCCGCGGCGGCCCTTACTCGCCAGCGCGGGTTTGGCCACCCCTTGCGAGTACGGGTCTTTCCCCAAGGGGGTCTGACCTACGTGATGCCAACGACACCAGGCGATCAGTAAACTTCGCCCGGCGCCGCCCTTTGCCGAAGCGCTCCCCTGCGTGTTGCTTAGTGGCGATCCATAGCGGGCATGCCATCCCTCGCTGGCCCGAATCGAGGCCATGTCTTCCTTGGAGAAGCCGTAACGGGCATACCAAGGAGTCCCGTGCTCGCGGACGACCGTATTGACGTCCGCCACGCGCTTGAACGCCGTGGTCGCGGCGAATTGGCTGCGAGCGTCCGAGCTGTCCTGGAGGAAGTACTCCTTCCAGAACGCCCGACCACCCAAAACGCCCGAGGCCCCAGCGCCCATGGCCATCTGCACTTGCTTGAAATAGTCCGGATAATCAACGCCCGCCGATAGCAGCACCCACGGACGCTCGCTGGCCGCGTTGAGGGCCTGCAAATTGTCACGGAGCTGGTTGTCTGTTTCCCGCCCCATAATACCGGGGAATTCCGCCTTGTAGATATCACAGAACCGACTGAGCTGGCGGGCCGACTCGATCACCGTCGTTGCCTTTCGGTTGAGAAAGCTGACGTCGGTCTTCTTCTCGCCCCCGAACGGGAACGCCACGGTTTCCAGTAGAAAAAGAATGTCGTACTTTTTACACTCGGCGTAGATATGATCGATCAACTGAAATTGGTGCTCGGCGGAGAGGGGCTCGGTCGGTTCAAACTGGGCCAATAGCTTGACAGCATCGGCCCCCATAAGCTTAATCTTCTCGACACTCCAGCCCGGCTCGACCAGGCCCAACGGCGCTCCCACTTTATTCTTGGGGCTGCCCGACATCTCAACGCGAACCAACAATCCTGTTTGCGGTCCAATAGCACCTGAGGCGATGCTCGACCACGCCCCATAATAGGCGTCGATCAAGACACCCGAGGCGGCTGGCGCAGATGTCGCGCCAGGTCGACTTTCGCCTCGACAATCTCCTCGTAGGTTGGTTCGCGGTCTTGCCCCTTAGCTTTGAGGGCCTTGGTGGCCATCTCGATCATCGAGCTATTTTGATCGAGGGCCACCATCGCTAGGGTGCCGTTGGGATTACTAATCCGCTGCAAACCACGGAACTTGCCCGGCGTCAAGCCCTTGCCAAACAAGACCACGGTACTTAACCCGCTCGGGATCTTTGCGGTAGGCATGGAATTCACTCTCCTCTTAAGCGAACACGACGCGTTAGTCACCATCTGGCAGGAAATTCATTGTCGCTCACGGGGGGAGAGGACTTTCAAACCGTCCTGATGTGATCGACTGGCTTTCGTGCCTGATTGTACCGTCTCTCATGGGCTTTTCAAGGAGTCCGAAACTCCTCGTTTACTGACAACGCTCAAGAAGATCGAAATTCACCGTATACTAACCCCCGGCGCACTAAGCCTCGGTGCGAAATGTAACTTCTTTGGTAGTCGTCGAAAACACTCAATCCGACCATGAAGCTTTCGTGTCAAGGCGAAAAACGTTGCAGGTTGATTCTGCACAGGGCCGATACAATCCATGTCGGGTGGAAAACCGATCCGGTCAGGGATGACTGAGAACAGGCCACGGAACTTGGGTCGCGTCCAAGGACGGACTGGCGACCTCGCGGCCACGGGCCAAGGACGGCCCGTTTTTCCTAGCGATTTCCTTCAAGACGATCGCCCCCCCGCAGTCGCGGACCGTGGCCATCGAAGCTCCGCCCACGGCGGACCGCCGCGGCAATATGGCGCTTTCTGGCGCTGTTTCAGAGGCTCCCATTGCCGATCTTCTTGGCCAAACACGACTTAGGTCTTTGGCCCACAATGATTGCGCCATCGGCCGTCTCAGGCGCCACGTTGACTTGGTTGCTGCTCATTACATAATCCCCGGCGCACGGACCGGATGGAGCTTGGGTCCCGGCGCCAGGCCCTGCGGCATCGCATCGCGAATGCCGCCGCGAAGCGCGTCCATCAAGTCTTCTTCCGGATGACCATCGGCCGGAAAATCGATCCACTGCCCGCCTCGGCGCTGGCGGCTGTAGTTTCGGAACGCGTCCTTCAAGTGAGTGCATCGCGGGTGGATCTTCAGGTCGCCGGTCTCCAGAAGGTTCTCGATCGTGTCGAGCCCGTCTAAAACCAGGTGCTGCGGCCACCTCGCGGTGATTCGCGAGCCAAACTCTCGCTCGTATTCGGAATAGGCCGCCGGGCCCAGCGATGACCGTGCCGAAGCGGCCGGGTCGAGACGCACCAAGTCGATGCGGCCGCGGCACGGCAATTGATCGGCCAGCGTCTTGATGGCACGGGCATTTTTCTGGCTCACCACATCGAGCGCATGGTAATCGCCGAACACCGTCACCCGCTTGCGGTCGGAGCCCGGATGGTGCCGCACCTGGAAAAACACCGCCGCGGTGTGCCGCGACGTCCCGGCGTCGATCGCGCAGCGCACGTAGAAAACCGGATCGTACTCCGCCTCGAGCTTTAGGTCCAGATCCCCGCTTAGTCTGGAGCCGAGACAGTTCCTCAGCCAGCGAAGCCGCTTCCTCTTTGTGGTCCGAGGCAGGGAGCTGCGCCGTGCTCGCGCACCATCGAGACCCTGCGGAGCGCGGCCGATAGATGGTTGCAGTCGAGCAGATAGCCCGGCATCAGGCGAGGCCCATCTGTCGAAGAACCTGCTCTTCGGCCTCGCGGTGCGCTTCTGCAGCGCCCGGTCCAACTCATCCTCGTCCGCTTGCGCGCTCTCCGAACACAGCTTCGCCAGCAAGGCGAAGTCGCGGTCAATCTCGTCGGTAGCAATCTCGCTCTCATCCGCCTCCTCGACTCTCAACGGCTGGCCTTCCTGCCAGTCTGCCGGCAACGGCTCGAGCGGATGGATCTCACCACCACTCACGGCGGCCTTTACCATGGACCTGCCCTCGAAGAAGGGAGCATCGACGCGCTTCTCGATGATTGAATGGCACTCATGCACCAAGTGGATTGGTGCCATCTTGGTCGGTGCCGCGCTGACCGGGCTTTGGCACAGCTATCAGGCGGTCCGGCTCGTCACTCGGATCGAGAGCGACGTCGTGGCCTTGCGGCGCGACTTTGCCCGGATCGAAGGCGCCGTTGGAACACAGCAGTAGGCTTAAGCGTCCGTGCTGGGATTCTCGTCCCGTGAGCTCCACGCATCGCGGGTCAACCTGTAAACAAATACCGGCATCATCGCATTTTTGTTCCACCAATGACGTTCTTCTTCGGCAATCACTTTGAAACCTAGCTTGTCATGCACACGTTGTGAGCCCATGTTCTCGCGGTGAACGCAAGAGTCCAAGAAAGACAATCCTTCGTTCGTGAAAGCGTGGGCCACGACCGCAGCTACGGCTTCCGTCGCGTAGCCATTGCCCTCATATTGGCCATTGATCCAAAAGCCTATTTCACCGCCATCGGTGTCAGGCATGTTTGTGGCACCTATCAACATCTGTTCGGGAAGCAAATAGACTCCCAAACGCTTTGAGGGCGCAGCATGGCTCAACCAATCTTCCGCATCGCTGGAACTGTACGGCCACGGTATGAGCGCAGTCCATTGACTTATTTTTTCAGTGATAAGGTTCGCCACGATGTGCGCTTGCTTCAAGGTTATAGGCCGTATGAGCAGACGGCTTGTTTGTATCTGCATTAGGTTGCCATCAAATGGTTGAAGGGCATGACGAAGTAAACAGGGCGCAATCGCGTCGGCTTGCATCTCGGCACCAACGGCCGTGTTGCCGGCTGTCGGCGCTGCGGTGGACCCGAGCGTCAAGCCGGCGCGCTCATTTTGCTCGCCTCAGCCCCGGAACTTCGTCTTCGGTCGCGACTCGACAAGTTGATGGATCGTCCGCATGATGTTGTACGCGGACAACTCGCACAACAGGTGCGTGACCTGTTCGTGCAGGTCGTCGCTCAGCTCGGGCTCGATCGTCTTCATCAGGGCCGCGACTCGATTCTCCTGCGTTTTCAACTCGCTCGCCTCGATCTTGCCATCGGCCATGGCCTCGAGAAATGACCCGAGTTTCTTGACGTGTTCATCAATCAAGGGAGTATTGGTTTGCTCATCCAGCCAATGGGTTCGATTGGTCTTCTTGCTATCTTTCTTTGCCTTGCTCATGTATGCAGCCTCAACTGAGAAATGTGCTCGTCTGATTATTGCTCGATCATTCGCCGTATTTCGGCCATACGCTCCTGCAGCTTGGCTCGCCCCTCCGGCTTGGCGACGCGTGCCCGCCATGCCTCCGGCAAGAACGACATCGACGTACACTCGAGGACGGCCGCCAGCTCTTGTTTCTCTTTTTCGAGCCCCTGCGCCGACGGGATGAAGTCGCTCAAGGACCCTTCGAGGTCTTTGCGGGTGAGTCCGTCCCGACCTTGCGTGAGCGCGGACCGCTTGGCCGTGAGCACGATGCTCTCGATGTCGGCCCCGGAGAGGCCCTTGCCCGCGAGGCCCGGCGGCACGGCATCCGCCGCCAGGCTCGTCTTGTTCTTGCGAGCCATCACCGTGATCATGAACGCGACCTCGTCGTCATCGCTGGGACTAAACAGCGGCAAGTGAACCTCGGCGAGGCCTTGCCGCTTGAGGTCAATCGGCAGCAAATCGGGCCGGCTGGTCAAGAGCATCCAGAGGAGCTTGCCCCGGTAGCGAGTGTCACCCATTTGCGAGGCGATCATCGAAAACACCCGGCTCGACGTTCCCGAATCACCCCCTCCTTCCCGATTGCCCAGGGCCGCGTCGGCCTCGTCGATCACAACGACGACCGGGCCCATCGCACGCAAGACATTAAGGATCTGTTCGAGGTTTCCCTCGGTCTCGCCCACATATTTGGACCGGAAGTTGCGGAGCTTCACGCAAGGAATGCCGACCGAGCCGGCGAAGCATTCCGCCAGATAAGTCTTTCCCGTGCCGACCGGCCCGCAGACGAGGTATCCCATCGGGGCCGCGTCGAGGCGGCCCTTTGCCAGCAGGGCGGCGTCGTCGACGAGCCGATGCTTGACCGCGTCGTTGCCCACGAAGTCGTCGAGCGTGAACGGCGGCTCGACAAACTCGACGAGCCCGCGGGCCTGCCGCTCGATCAATCCTTTTTTGAGCTGCTTGAGGCCCTGACCGTCCAGCTTTTGTCCCGATTGGGCGGCCCGAGCCAGTAACCGCTCGAGGTTCACCAGGTTCAATCCCGCAGTCAAATCGGCGAGTTGATTGGGAGTAAAGTCGGTTAAGTTGCCGAGCTTGCCGTCGTGGCTGTCGAACCAGGTAGCGAATTCTTCGCGCACCTTGGCGTCGGGCATGGCGACCTCGAGTGTCGCCACGTGCGCGCTGCCGACCAGCCGCTCGTTGAGCTCCGCCAGTTGATCGCACAAGAGGCAGAAGGCGATGTTCTTGCGCTTGATGTAGGGATTTTGGGCCCAAGACAAGAGACGCACCAGCCGCGTACCGACCGCCCCCGCCATCTGACTGAGCTCAGACGTGGGAACGAGATATTGCGCGTGATCGAGAATGATCCCCACGCTGATCCGTTTGGCGGGATCGACTTCCATCAAGACGCCCTGGATCAATCGATCCAGGAGAGCGAAAATCGCGTCCGGATCGCGGGGCCAGGATTTGGGCTCGCCGATCCGCTCGTTCAAGAGCGCGACCATACGGCGCAGCCGCTCGGCATCCGACCCGGCGGCAATCCGGAGCCCCTCACTCAAGTCGAGCCGCACGACAACGTCCCAGCTTCCGAAAAGCTGCGTCGTCAGGAAGTCGATGATGCTGCCGTAGCTCCGCTCTTCTTCCGACTCTTGCCGTGTCAGGTCGTTGACGTTGCCGTGCATCACGAACAGGCAGGTCGTGCCGGCGAAATACTGCTCGGCGAACTCGCGAGCCCAGCCGGGAAACCACGGCACGACCGCGCGGCGCTTTCGCCCGGCGATGGCGGTGGCGACGACGATCGGGTTGTGTCACTCGCTGATGCTGGCGTCGCCACCACGATTGATAGGCCCTCTTCGCATGGCACGGACGTCCTGCCCGTGTGGTTTATGCCAAAGCGTCCGATCACGGGCATGTTGCCCGTGCCACAGGATTCAAATCTCTGGCAATGGCGCCAGAGTCTTGGCGGCCGGCCCGAGTTCTTTGGTCGACTGCGACACCTTAGTCGTCTCGGGCGTGGCCAGCCCGTGAGAGACTTCGAATTCGCGCAGGGCATCGTCGGCCATGGCCTTCTCGACGGAGGCTTCGCGCTTGATCTCCTCGAGGCCCTCGCCCGAAAGGTCGGCGGCGACCCGGACCTTGGCCCGATTCTTGTCGATCTGATCTTGGAGAATCTGTTCGGCCTGACCAAAGTCGGTCGTCACGTTGAAATGAAACTGCGTGGCCAGGGCGGACATCTCGGCCTCGGCCCGGCTCATCTTCAGCTCGGCGTCGTACTTGGAGATTCTGTGCTTAACCTCGTCGAGCTTCTTGACGGCGTTCTGAATCTTGAGCAAGTTATTCTGATAAGCCTGCTCGTGCAGGGCCAGTTGCTTCTCGTTCTCGGCCGAATCATCCTTGGCCCGTTTCAGTTCGAGGGCAAACTTCGAGGCGGTGTCGCGATCCCCGGCGTTGAGATAGGCCTTGACCTTCGCTTCGAGCAGAGCGACGTGTTTGCGGCTGTCATCCACCTGACGGCTCACTCGCTCCACCAAAGCGCGATATTGAGCGAGCCCTTCGCGGCCCTCTTTGATTTGTTCGACCGAACGGTCGTACTCGTACTGCATTTCGGCGATCGGGTCGTATCCCCGGATCGCGTTCGCCAACTTGTTGAATTGCGCCGCGACTGAGTTCCAGATTCTGCCTAAAATCATGATAGATCTCTCGTGAAGCGTCGGCCAGGAAGATGAGAGCCGCACAAAGCCCCGATATTCTAGCCGACGAGCACGCCCATTACCACTACTCACCAGCGCCACCAAATTACCAACTCCCCTGTCCTGTGTCGCCGGACCATGAGCCGACAGCCGTATCAGGCGGGGCCGGAGCGGCAGAAGGGGCGGCGGTGGCGGCCCCTTCGAGGATCGCGGCGGCCGCGGCCGTCGCGGCGGCGGCTCCGAAGCTGACGCCATTCCACGCCGGAGCCGACATCCGAACACTCGCGCGCCGTCGCTCGGCGGCGATCGCAGCCTGTTGCATCATGGCTTGCTGCATGGCCGCGTAATAAACACGCCGGGCCGCGTTCATGCCCGCGCCAGCGAGCTGGATCGACTGCTCGTAGTTCTGGCTTTGCAAGAGCTGCTCGGCCTGCATGACCTGCGACTCGAGGGACGACGTGTCCATCCCCATTCCCATCGAGGAATAACCACGGGCCTGGCTGATCGCCTGGCCTGCCTCGGTGATCTGGGTTCGGGCCTGGGCCGCCAAACGGATATCCTCGCGGGCTAGCTCTTCGGAACGAGCCAGGTCGGCCGCGGCCCCGCGCACCTGTTCGAGCAACGCGGCCGATCGCCCGCGCGGCTCGGACAGGTCGATCGCGACCCGGTCGAGCGCATCGGCGGCCGCCTGGTAATGCTGGTTCGCCGCCAGGCGGTCTTCCTGATGACTGGAGAGCAGTGCGTAGACGCGCCCGGCCGTTTTCCGGACTTGCTCGAATTCCTCGGTGAGGGCTTGGTGATTCTTGATATCTTCCTCGGCCTGCGACTGTGCGATCGACACGTCTTCGATGACCTCGGTCAGGCTTTGCCGCACCGCCGGCCAGTCGGGGGCCGGTTGGTCGGAACGTGCGATGATCTCGGCCTTGGCCGCGCGTGCCGATTCGAGGCTGTTGCGTGCCACTTCGCTCACGATCGCGTCGTTCTGACGGATCAAGAGCTCCGCCTGCCGCTCGCTCGCGGCTAAGTTTTCGTTGAGCGTGCGGCACTCGTTCCGGACCGTGATCAGGGCATTGAGCTGTTCGCCCAAGCCCGACATCAGCCGGAGCACGATTTGTTGCTGACGGGCCAGTTCTTCGACAAGAGATCCTCCCTTGAGATAGTCCTGTCTTGTTGTCGTTGCCGCCGCCGCGGCTTGCTGGGCCTGCTGGTCGAACGTCGCCAGGAGCGATCGAGCCTGATCGAGGTTGCGCGCGACCGCTTGCCATGACGACCGGGCAAACTCTCGCTCGAGGTCGTTTTGATACGACTCGGCCTGCGTCAAGGCCGTGCCGAGCCGCTCGGTTTCACGGGCCCGGGCGGGCAGATCCCGCTCGCAAAGCGCTCGCGTTTTTTGCACCTTGTCGATCGTGGCCTGGGCCTCCTGCGCCGCCGACTTGGCCCCATCCAACTTCTGGGCCGCGAGATCGGGATCGCCGGCTTGCAAAGCGGTCAGGGTATCGGTGTGCCCCTGGTCCGCCTGGCTCAGTAAAGGATCGGGGTTGCCGCCGTCTTCGCTGAGCTTCAGCCCCTGTGCCCGATGGCCCGCGACCTGGCGTTTGATGGTCTCGACCGACGACTTGGCCTTTTGCGCGTCACCAAAGAGCGACACCACATGCTCGATCCGCCCCAGGAAGCCGTCGGACCGGGACTGAAGCTGTTTGAGCGCCACCATGGTCCCGAGCGGATCGGCGGCCAGCACCGAGCCCGCCTCACTCAATCCCGTGGCGAGGCCCCGAGCTCTTCCTGGTAAGGCGCGGTGCCAAGCCAAGCTTTTTGATCTGATCAAGTCCCGCATCGATCTTGGGGCGGGCCGCGGTGACGGCTTCGAGCACCGAGCGAGCCGCCTGGTGTGCTTGGTCGAGCCGGTCCAGGTCAACCGCGATCGCCTGGGCCTGGGCTTCGATCTCGGCGAACGATCCTTGGCTGGCCATCAGCTCCTCCGCGTCAGCCAGCGTCTTCTGTGAAAGCGGCGACCCTGACCGCGCCGCCAGCTTTTGAGCTTTCTCGAGGACATCCATCACGCGCAGCCACCCATCCCAGAGCTTGGCCAATCGGTCGTCGACGGTGCGATAGAGTGCTTGCGTCTCACCGGTCATCGGCTGCTTGAACTCGGTGGACGTGGGCATGAGCTTCAGCCGTTCCTTGAGGCCGTCGAGCCGATCCATAACATCGGCGGCCTTCGACTTAAGCTCCTTGATCCGACCGGCCACGCGGCCACGCGTCCGACGGTACAAATGCCAGATCCAGCCCAAGAACGCGGCGACCATCACGACAAGCGGGACCGCCACGATGGCAATCAGCTTCCATTCCGAAAAAGCCGCTTTCGCCGGCGTGGCCGCGGTGGTGACACCAACGTGTGGCGATGATCCGCCAGGCTCGAGTTTGGCGCCCTTCGGTGATGGGGCCGTGACCTTGGAAGGCGTTTTCGTCGCTCCCGCGGCCGTTCGAGCCGCCTTGGAGGCCGGGACGGAAACAGCGACGTATGGCGTTTCAGCATCCCGCGCCGCGATCCAGTTGTTGGTTTCGTCCAAAAGCGATGAGATCGCCTCCGGATATCGGTTCTCTTGCGCGAGGCGAACAAAAACCGGGATAAGGTCGAGTTCGACGTTGTTGGCGTGCATCCCGAGATTGTTAATGAGAAAGGTGCCCGGTTTGACGGCGACCTGGCGGTTCTCAAGGGCCACGACGAAGATGACGGACCGCTCGGGGTCGAACGAACGACCGCGCCTTGATCCCTGCCTTTGCCAGTCCTCAAACAGTTGATCGGCGTACTCGCGCGTGGCGGACTGCCCGGGTCCCGTCGAATTCACGACCACGACGTAGTAAGACTGCGGTGACGCCCTTTCCAACCTCGTGATCTTGCCGGCCAGCGAATCATACCGATCGGGCACGCCCACCACGATCACACTCTCTCCGGTAAACCGCGGAATCGGGGCCTTCCGCTGTGCCCGGGCGGTAGGGCCCACCACAAAAACCAAGCTCGCAATGAGGGCGATCCGCCCGAACCGCAACATGCTCATCATTATCCGCTCAATAACGATTCCAATATTTCCGCGTGCCTGTCCGCGACGATCTATCCCCCGCCCCCGTTCGGGCTGGCTAACCAGCCAGTGATCGTATCACGCTCGCGCCAAGTCTGTCATCACGCTTGGCACGATGGGCATCAGGCTATTATTCCCAATTTCTCCAAACTTCTGAAAACGCGGAACCGATACATAGCTTACGTTGACGTCACTTTGGGGATGGGCTATATGGTACTGTGGTCGGACGACAGCAGTCGTCGGAACGCAGTTGCTGTTTGGGGCAAGGAGGCCCGGGATGGCGATGATCACGGATGCGATCTTGGCCTCGGATACAGAAGCCGAGGGGTTGGCCTTCGCGCGCGATGTTTTGCGCATTGAAGCCGAGGCACTTGAGTTGGTGCGTAAACGACTCGGTAGCTCGATCGCGCGGGCGGCCGAGCTGATTTATCGCTCGTCGGGAAACGTGATTGTTACCGGCATGGGTAAAGCCGGCCTGGTGGGCCAGAAGTTGTCGGCGACGCTGGCCTCGACGGGCACGCGAGCGTTCACCCTCCATCCGGCCGAAGCGGTACACGGCGATCTGGGCCGCATTCGCCCGGATGACATTGTGGTCGCTCTGTCGCAGCGTGGCGAGACGGAGGAAGTCGTCCGCTTGATCCCCGCGTTGCGGCGGATGGGGACGAGCCTGATCGCGATTACCGAACGAGCCAGTAGCACGTTGGGCCAGGCGGCTGACCTATGCATTGCCCTGGGGCCGATCGAGGAAGCATGCCCGCTGGGCCTGGCGCCGTCTGCCAGCACAACAGTGCTTATGGCCGTGGGAGATGCCTTAGCGCTCTTGGTTAGTAAGATGCGCGACTTTACGGCCGATGAGTTCGCGTTTTACCATCCGGCCGGCAGTCTTGGACGCAAGCTGACGCGTGTGGAGGACGCGATGCGCACCGGCCGGCAGCTTCGGCGAGCACAGAGCGACCAGACGGTCCGTGAGGTTTTTGTGAAGCTGGCCGGTCCTCGTCGCCGCTCGGGTGCGGTCCTCATCGAGGACGGGAACTGTGTTCTGCTAGGGATCTTCACGGATAGCGACCTGGCGAGATTGTTTGAAAAGCGCCGGGAGGCCGACCTCGATCGGCCGATCGGGGAGGTCATGACGTCCGATCCCTATTGCATCCGCGTAGGTACCAACTTGGGTGAGGCATTCGAGCTGATGAAGCTGCACAAGATCAGCGAGCTCCCGGTCGTCGATCGGGGAAACCACCTGGTCGGTCTGATCGACCTGACCGATCTGATCGGGTTTGTACCGGCTGATTTTGAGGAGTGATAGCTCATGGTCTCTCGAGGCGCAGTCTGATCTGGCCGCGCGGTGTCAGTCGATTGAGTTGCTGGTCGCCGACGTCGACGGTGTCTTAACCGATGGCGTGATCGCGCTCGATGACACTGGTGCCGAGACCAAGCACTTTTACGTCAGGGACGGGACGGCGTACGCGCTCTGGCACCGGGCTGGTAAACAGGCGGCTATTCTATCAGGCCGTCGCGCCCAAGCCGTCGAACGCCGCGCCTCCGAACTAAAAATCGCGCACGTGCTCCAGGGGCACGAACAGAAAGCGCCGCCGTTGCGTACCTTGATCGAACGGCTTGGCTTCACGCCGAACCAGGTCTGTTTCGTGGGGGACGACTTGGCTGATCTTCCCGTACTCCTGTCCGTAGGGCTGGCTGCCTGCCCGGCTGACGCGGCGGTCGAGGTAAAAAAAGCGGCGCATTTCATCACTCAGGCACCCGGTGGCCGAGGCGTTGTCCGCGAGGTCGTCGAATTCATTTTGAAGTCCCAGGGGAGATGGAGCGAGCTTATCGGCGCCGCGTGCGCACGGCACATCCGGTTTAATCAAATCAGATCAACGTCCCCGATCACGGCGGGATTTCTCTTCGTGCTCAAGAAGATCTTCAAGGCCCTGACGACGCTCACCCTCCTCGCGGGGGGTTACTTCGTGTACGTCCACGCCTTTGCCATCCTGGTCGAGCAGTTGAAGGCCACCAGGCAAACTGACAACTTCGCGTTTCCGATTCACGACTCGAAGTCACTGCAAGATTCGATCCGCTACGCCATTGAAGCATGCGGGCCCAACCATTGGGCTGCTGATAAAGAACTCGCCTATCGCTATTACAACGCGGAGCGTGGCTATTGGATCTATGCCAAGGAGTGTGTTCGCGTCACCGAAGAGAATGGTGTGCGCTACGACGGTAAGCGCATGCGTATGAAGCCATTCCTCCTGATCACCAAGTCGCGCGACGGTAAGAACACCAAGATCATCACCGCCGACCGGGCGGTCTTTGATCTGAACGCCTCCCTGGGCTTTGACGCCAACAGCGGCCGTGAGCCGCTGAAGATCAAGCACGCGCATCTTGAGCCCAATGTTTGGGTCCGCGATGACAAGGGGACCCCGCTTGATTCCAGTGACGATCTGAAAATCGGCCCTCTGACGACTGTCGACTATGAGGAATCCACGCAGCAGATTACGACCGAGGCCGATACTCATGTCGTGATGCAAGATCCCGACATGACCACGACAGGCGATGGCATGGTGATGCAGCTCCGAAAAGCGGACACGTCCGAGTCTGGTACCTCATCAACGGGCTTCCAGGGAATCGAGAGACTTGATTTATTAAAAAATGTTCACGTCAGTATTCGTGATGTCGGCAAATCCGGCATGCTTCCCGGATCGAGCTCTGCTGGCAAGGCCGCGCCGCGGACAAGCCAAGGTCAAGGTACGATCGCGGTTGGGCCGGATCAGAACGCGAACCAGCCGGCCAAGCCCGTTGAGCCCACACCACTCGATCTGAGGTGCGACGCGAAGATGCAGATCTTCGTGCCCAAGTCAAAATCGCCCGTTTTAGTCGGTCCCCCCGCGCCGCCGACCCCCACGCTCGCGCTGTTTGAACGCAATGTCGTGGTCCTCCGCGGCAACCCAGAGGACGCACCAGACCAGCTCACCTGCGACACACTCAAGCTGACCTTAATTCCCGATGACAAGCCACCCCAGCCGGAGGCGCCCGCCTCCACACCAAAGCAGGAGGCGCCACAATCCGCCGAGGGCCTGGCTCAAGGCGATCCCGCTTCGAAAGCAACCATCGAGCCGGGACCCAGTGGCGACGCGAATCAAGGACTCTTCGGCGGCCTGACCCTTCAGCGAGCTCATGCCACCGGCCACGCTGTCTGGCTCATTCTGCCGAAAAACGGGATCAAGCTCCGGTGTAATGAGATGATCCATTCGCGGCAACTTCCGATCAAACCCGACCAGACTTACTTTCGGGGCGATCGTACACGGCCGGTCGAAATCGTCAAAGTCGACGTACAGCACAATGACGACGCAGAAGAAACAGCCGATCAAGAGAAGGTCACTTCCGTTACCAATATCTGGACAGTCGACCTCACGCTCTTTGACAACGGCGACGGCATGGATGCGGCCAACGTTGTCGCCCATGGCCCCGGACGATTGGAAACCCGACCAGACCGCGATCAACCCGTCGAGCGAATCGCCATCTGGCAAGATAAACTCATTGTGATAAACACACTTGATAGCGATAACAAGCTATTGCATAAGAAGATCGACCTGACGGGAAATCGGCCCTGCTTCATCGACAGTCTTCAAAAGACGTCGCTTGACTCGGCGTCGTGGATTCAGGTTTGGCTCAAGCCCAAGCCAGCGTCGTCGACGACGGTGAAATCCGAGAAAGCGCCCGCGGTTCCCCCCCTCGATGCGATCGGTGTCCAGAACAGCGCCGTTCCCATGACGATCGCTAGCGTGGATAACGCGAAGCGTCGCGCCTCCATTGGCGATTCCCGTACGGAGAGGGAAAGCCCGACCAAAGCGGACATGGGGGGCGGCAACCTTCAGATCGAGCAACTGCACGCGCTTGTCGATGTGCATCTGCTCGCGCCCGCCAAAACGATGATCGCAAGATCGAGGCTCGACGCCGAATTCATCGAGGCCGAGCCAGCGGAGGTTGCTTCCACCACGGCCGCGAATTCGAAAACCAATTCGAAGCCCACTCCGGCGCCGCCGCTGACATGAACCCGACCACGCCCGAGCAAGCCAAGAGTCAAGATGGGGAGCAGGTGGCAGCGCGTCAGGACGAGGAAAAGCAGCCAAACGAACCACTCATGAATGGCTCGTGCGAACGACTGTGGGCCAGAATCGCACTCAACCCGAAATCGGAATCGAATAAGGTCTCGGCTGACCAGACCTTGCCCACCAAGACCACGTCGGTGAAGCCCAAATCCGGCGAGATGAATGCTGAAATTCGCAAGGTCTGGATGTTCGGCAATGTCGCGCTGCACCAAGATCCCAAGCAGAACAAGGGCAATGAAAAGAAGCCCGACGGTCCCGACAACAGAGGAATGGACGCGTCCGGTGAAGCTCTCTATCTCGATAATCGCGGCACGAACAAGGTCATCACTTACGTCTATCAGCGCGACCCCACCGAGAAAGCGCCGCCACCTGGTCCGCTGCCCCCCGCCCGCGTCGCGAACATCGAAAGAGACGACGTCAAAGTTATCACCGGCGCGGGCATTATTCGGATGAACCAAGAGACCGACCAGGCCTGGGTCGAGGGGCCCGGAACACTCACGCAACTCGCTGACCGCGGTTTCCTGACCGATAAGGCGCCCGGTGCCGATGAGCAAGCCAGCGACAGCGGAGCGGATGGAAACGCCGTTCCGAAGACCGATTCGCGCGGTGCTCCGGTCAAGATTCGCTCCACTTCGATGGCTAGAAATGACGTCTCGGAGGAAAAAGCGAATTCGAACGACAACGCGGTCGACGCCAAGCCGAAGACCCGCGCCGGTGTTCCGCTCAGCAAAAAAGTGCCCATGACGATCGCGTTTAGCGAAAAAATGGAATTCACCGGCCGGTCGGTTGATCCCGAGGGACGGCCGGCCGCGCGTGCTGATTTCCACGGCATCGTCCTTGCCGAGATGGAAGACGCGATGCTCTACTGCACGGAGAAAATGATTACTTTTACAGACCGCGAAGTTCCGCTCACGCAACTTGGGAAGATGTCACAAAAGCCATCCCCATCCCAGTCCGACGGCGCGGCCAACGCAGACGATGCCGAGCCCGAACCTCAAGCTCAGCTTGCCCTCTTATTTTGCTATCGCAATGCCGTCGGCATCAGTCGCAAGGTCGATCCTGACCTGCCGGTGCCAATCCAACAGCAAAGGATCGAAGCGGATCAAATCCTGGCCTACGATCGACGAACCGGCGACTTCTTTGTTCAAGGCAAGGGAAAAGTCTTTCTCTATGATCGTGACGCCAAGTCATCGCAGACACCCGCCCAAGACCCTGACCGTAAGAACGACACTGTTCGAGCGGATCGCCCCGATCCGGCGCGACCCCGGCCCAACGGAGAGTTACCCACACAGCCGGCACGGGCCTGACCCGTGGACGAGAAACGCGCCACCGGCACGATTGCCGGTGTTCGCGATTCACACACGGTTAAAGACATGCGGCAATACGACGAAAAAGAACAAAGCGCGTTGCCGAAGTTGGTCCTGACTCAGGTCCATTTCAACAAATCAATGATCGGTCGGTTTGGAAGCGGTAAACAAAACGACAAGACCGATGACCGCTGGTCAGAATTCTATGGCAATGTCGAGGCCTTCCGAGCCAATGTCGCCAGCACATCAAACAGGCTTGACCCCGATCGGCTCCCCACCGATGGCTTGTTCCTGACCGGCCAAACCCTCCAAGTTCTTCAGGAACCGCCACCGGTCGGTTCACCCGAGGCCACGCCCGCCAGACAATACATGAAGGCCACCGAAAAAGCCTATGCCTGGAGCCACGACAAGGCATTAAACGCTGATATCATTACCTACGATTCCTACAAAGATTTGGTCTATGCGTATGGAAATGACGGACACAATGTCGTTTTCGCCGAGCAACACGCGGTGGGCCAGCCCATTTCGCCCGGCTCGGCCGAGGCCGTTCAGCTCAACCCCAAGACGGGCGCCGTGAATGTGATCAACAGCAGCACGATCGGATTGATCGACAAGAATACGGGCTATCGCCCCACGGCCGCCGCTCCCGATGATCCCTACGCCAAGAAGAAAAAACCGGTCAAGAAACCGTTCCGGTTGCCACCGATGAACGTCGAGCGTAGAGGCTGGACCGGCACGTAAATCACGGTTTCTCGTCGCGGCCGATTACTTGGTCACGACGAATCGGTCGAGCTCCGCGCCTGGGCCGAAACCTGACGCACGGTGAGCGTCGTCTCGTTGACATCGGCAATGGTCAACGTGTGGACCTTGGAGATGAACCGGCAGGTGAACGACTGCCAAGACCCAGGGTTATCTTGTTGCTCGGGGTTGTAGAGCGTATTGCCACCGGCGCCGGTGACAAGGTAAATCACCCCTCGAGGCCGCGTCTGCGACCGGCCGTCAAACGCCTTGTCGACTGTCCAACGACCGGGGACCTTGTTAAAGTCGCGGACTGGCTTGCCATCTTGATTCTTCCGAGCAGTGAACTGAAGGGGATACGTTCGCTGATAGTTGTGGACGTGGCCGCTAAAAACGACATCGACTCGGCCCGCCTCGAACACCTCGGCCAAGAGCCGCATCTGCTGGTCCTCGAAGTGTGCCTTCGAAGAATTAAAGCCGGGATGGTGGAAGGCGACAAACCGCCAGGTACGGTCCTGGGCGGCAGCCAGATCGCGCTGTACCCACGCATAAAGTTCCGGGTTTCTCCAATCGACATAACGATTGGAATCGAGGACTGTCCAGTGGGCGTTACCATAGTCAAACGAGAAGTTCGCCATGCGAGGATAGGCGTCACCGGCAGCCGCCAGGAACGCTTCCTGATTGGCCGCGGGGCCTATGAGACGTGGGGCGAGCGGATTCGCAGCCGTACTGAGCGGACCATTGCGAGGCTGATCCCAGTAAAGAAAATAGGCAAGAGCGTCGGGGTATTTCCCCAGGTCACGGGTATCAATATCGTGGTTGCCTGGCGCGGCCACGAACAGAGTCGAACGTAGGAGCGGTGCTCCCAGAACTGGCGACGCAATGTCAGCGTTGTAAGCCGGCCAAAAGTTTTTGTGATATTCGCTGATCCGACCCCGGCTGTAGACAATGTCGCCGGTGATCATCACAAAATCAGGTTGGGCGAGAAACGTTTGATAAGCGACCAGCTTTTGCTGGGCGGTGCCCGCTCCACAATCGCCGAAGGAGACAAACCGATAGGGCTGGCCGGCACTTTTTGGAGCGTGAGCCGTCGCGACAAAGACAATCTCACCACTTTTGCGTACTCGGTAATGAAACTCTTTTCCCGGCTGCAAGTCCGTCAACGCAACGCGAAAAAGCCGGTGCGGAGCGATACCCACAGGGGCGATTCGATGCACGGCGGGCGGCGGGGCCAACTTCCAAGCAGCCTCGGCTGTGGTCTGATATTCGACCGCCCAGATATTTGGCGCGTCATCGGCGTGCCAAAGCAACGCAAGGTCCCGGCCGACCTTCGTCGAGGAGGCATCGCCGAGCTGGCAGATAGGGTTTGACCAGAAAGCTCGTGTCCGCGGCATTCGTAGTCGGCTGAGCTGGGGGGTCGACGGTCTTATCCTGGCGCGGCAAACAATACCAAGAAGCGCCAGCCATGAGATGCCCAACAAGCAACGACGGATCATGATCGACCTTACTCCAGGGGTGCGGATCTCGGTGTATCGCGTCAGCAAGCCATGACTAAAACGAGCCGAAGGTCAGCCACCTGTGGCGACCCGGCTCGTTCGACGGACGTGGCGCAGTCGCAGCAACCCAGCAGCGGTCAAAGCCGACCACACCAACACAGACAAAGGTTCGGGATTTTCCAGTTGGATTGTAACACCGGCGGTTTGCGATACCAATTGCGGTGGGTCGTTCACATTGGCGACCTTCAGCGAAAAATTGAGTACACCCCCGGCCGGCAGTCCTGTGCCGTAGAAGCTTAGGCCAAGCGCCTGCACGGCTTGGCCGTTCTGAGCCGTTGTACTCGCGAGGTAGTCCCACACTTTCAGTCCCGACGGCGGGTCGATAGGGACGAGCGGGCCGCTGGTGGACGTGTGACTAGGAGTAACAACACCCCCCGCGGGATCGATGAGTGCAATGACTTGCGGCACAGGAATTGAGGTAAATGCAAGGCTTTCCGTTCCGCTCCCTGTCGCGTTTTGGCTGAGAGTCACCTGAGAGCCGTTGATCTGGCTGATTGTCGTGTCAGAGGGAATGCCCGGTCCGCTTACGGGATCGCCGACGGTTAACTTACTCAGAGTCGACGTTGCCGACATTGTCACTGTTGGCGACCCACTGGTCACGGTACCTGTCTCGTCGAAAATGGTGCCCGGGACTGGAACGGTAGGAGCGGGTAGGTCTGTCGTGGTCGTCAAGGTGTAATCGACTATTCCCGCTGTGATTCCGGCAGCCCTGCGCGGAATTTGGTTGCGAGCCAAAGCTAAGAACCAGGGCGGCCACCATTACGGTCATGGGAGCTGGACAACGACGTATCACGGCAAGTCTCCTCCTTGAGTTCTCTTGACCAACCTAAATCACGGAAGAGTAAAAATGCAGAGACATGGTCGCGATTTAAGAGCGGTCTCCGGCCACTTGAGGGCCGCATTGTGCAAGGATTCCTTAAAAGGGTCAAGTCGGGATCGTCTAATTTCGACGTCCTCCGCATGGCTGGATGCACCAGTGTAAAATGGATGTCAAGAAGAGCGTGCCCGCTGGGCACAAAACGGGTCAGCGGATAACCTTGATGAGGTCAGCCACCAAACGAGGATGAGGCGGGGAGCGAATAAAACCAAGACGCTCCGCGTCTATCTGACAGGTGAATTTATGCTCGAGGCCCTTGGGGTCGTGTTAACGCCCGACGAAACCTTGGTATGCCAAGCACGCGCGGGCGATCGCTCGGCATGCGAGGAGTTATTTCAGCGCCACCGTGGTGAAGCATACCGCTGCGCATACCGCTTATTAGGGCGCGAGCAAGATGTGCTCGATGTCGTTCAGGAGGCAATGCTCAAGGCGTTTTGTGCACTGGGCGATTTTGACGGCCGTAGTAAATTCCGAACTTGGTTGCTCCGCATTGTTACCAACACCGCGTATGACTTGGGCCGCGGCCGCAGGCGACGCCCAGGCGATCTTGGCGGAAACAAGCCACCTGATCATGAGCCGGCCACCATTGAAGACCCCGCTCAACGCCTGCATCAACAAGACCAGCGCCGTGAAATTGATCGTGCACTCAGCCGCCTGAGCTCGACGCTTCGCGAAACGTTTGTCCTCTTCGCCGAATTGGGGCTTAGTTACAAAGAAATTGCCGAAACCCAGAATGTACCGATCGGCACCGTAATGAGCCGGATTTATGCCGCCCGTGAAAAGCTCAAGGCGAATCTCGACTGGGATCGGCTGAACGGTTGAGGGAAGATGACCCAAAGGGTTGGACTATGTATTGCAATGAAGTAATCCGCGAACTGGCCGTTCCGACCGACGATCGGGACTCGACCGCCTTAGCCGAACATCTGGCGATTTGTGCTCGTTGCCCCGATGGGCCAAACGCGACGCACAGTTCGATCGTCTCTGGAACGCGACGCGACCGGACGAACCATCAACCCAAGAGTGGGACAATTCATGGGCCCAAATCACCTCGTCGCTGGATGCCCTGACCCCAGCCGAGGTCGCGGCATTATCGCTGTCGGCCACATCAGCCAATGAATCGCGAGCTAAGGCCGAAACAACGCCGGCAACGGCCCCGGAGGCGGTTCGCGCCCGCCCGCGAACTTGGGCCGCGATCGGCTTGATCGGCTTCGCCCAGGCCGCCGCGATACTCGTGGTCGTGGCCCTGAATTGGCAATCGGCGGCCCGATCACGATTGCACCATGTCGCCGCCACGAGCACTCCGGCACCGCTACCTTCGGTTTCGCCTCTGGCGACTTCGCCAAACCCGACACTGACCGCAACCAGGGTTGAGATCGAAGAAGGGAGCGTCGTCGTGATCCAGTTCGAAGGCTCGACGGCCAAGGTCGTTGACCGAACACCGCAAGCAGCGACAGCCCGGCTTGAAAAGCGTTTATGCGCCCTCGAGGGGCTCATGTCGATGACTTGTTGTTGATGCTCAACGAGTTCGAGTCGATGACCAAGCCGACCGTCGCGATGAAGGAGTAATACCATGTCGTTCCCGGGACAAAGATCTGGCAGGTTTCACGCCGAATTCGTGATGGCATTACTCGCGTTGTGCACATTGGCCGTCGCACTGAGCGGGCCTCGCCGATCGCGCGCGGCGACGAATGCGAAATCGGAGGATGATGAAGCACGGCAGGTTACTGTCTTCGGTATCATCGCCACGCCCGGAGCCAAGACGGCCGACTCAACCCTGTCGGGCGTTCACGCCCAATTGGATAAATTGTTGCCCAAACATGGGTTCAAGCTACTGGACGTGCAGAGCAAAAGTATTGTGGCCGGGGAGAACGTCACATGTAACCTGAGCAACGGCTACACGGTGGTGACCACTCTGGTCCGAACCGTGGACGAGAACGGCAAGGTCGAGCTGCGCCGTGTGCTGCTTCATAACGAAAATCAACAAGTCGCGACGCAGGTGAAAACCCCGCCTTCTCAACTCTTCTTCTGCCAGCAGGCGCTTGAAGATGGGACACAGTTGTTAATCGGGGTGGGAGGCGCGAGGAGCAAGGCGCCTGGGCGATCAACTCGGATCTCAAGGCCACTAGGGCGGCCTTCAAGAAGGTCACCGCGGGCTGCGCGACCTGCCATAAGGCGCACAAGAAGCGACCAGGTGGGCAAAGGCACCAGCAAAAAATCCTAAGATTTCGGTGCAATAAATCGTGGGGCAGTGTGTTAGTGTATTGGGCGGCATTAGGTGGTCGTGCGCCATCAAGCCATCCCAGTTCTGTGTCGTGCATCTGCTGTTTCACCACGTTTTTGCTACACACCAGGGGAAAAAAATGTCTAGAGTGAGAACACCGCGCCAAGCCGTCATCAATTGCGACATGCTGGAAAGCCGACGGCTCATGAGTTTGGCGAGCGAAGCCGCCGCCGTTGCTTCAGATTTGGCGGCCATCGCCAAAGTCGCCAAAGCTCCGAGCCGCGTCCAGCGTCGCCGCACTTGAGAACGAAGTCACTACGGTCGTTAATAGTGGCACCTTCACCAAGGCTGATGAAAACGCCCTGCTTAGTGACGCCGACGCCGTGCTCGTCAGCGCAGGCGTACCGACCTCGCTGATTCATCAGACAGCTTCCGACGTTGAGGCACTGGTCAGCTCACTGAGCCCCTCAGAGATCGACGCCGCGCTGTCCGATCTGGAAGCAGCCATCTAGTCAATTGTGTGCCTGTGTCATGGCAGCGACGATCGATCGCCGCCATGCGCGTCATCGCGCTTAAGGGCGGGCTTAATGTCGTATCGGCATCAAGCCCGCTCGTCATTTCTTCACGCGAGGATCAGTCGCTCGATCGCCTGCGACGGCGGCTTGGCTTGGGCCGGCCCGCGAGCCACTTTTTGAGCGAGCTCTGAGTCTCGGCTGACGGCTGGCCAGCCAGGAGGTTGGCGACGCTAATGTCTTCGTCGATCGCCGGCCAATGGATGCCTTGGCCGCCGGCGATAAGCCGGCACTCTTTCCGCTCTTTGGCCGTGGCGTGGGCTAATCGGGGATACCACTCCAGCGGCACAGTAATGGTGCGACCGTCGGCCAATTCCACCGACAGGGAGTCGTCGGTCACCACCAACCCAGTGGCTCCGACTGTCTGTCGTTCAAACGCGAAAGAACTCATTCCAGCTCTCCAGCAAACTCTCCTGGTGCTCCTCGACCAAGCTGCGGGCCCCGTTGACTTCGTGGCGGCTGAAGCCGTAACTCCTCTCCAACCGTACAGGATCGAGCCAGAACTTAGCTTCGCAGTCGTCGCGTTCGACGTGAACATGCGGTGGCTCGCCGCCATCGCCCGCGTAGAAGAAGAATCGAAACGGCCCTCTTCGTAGGACGGTTGGCATAGGCCCATGCTACGCCGATTTGTTCGCGGGAGCAATGCCGTGGCCGACCGAACTCATCTGTGGCCAACAAGCCCTTTCTTCTCTCCAAAAGAATCTTGGATCAGCCGGCATCGCGCGTCCTGGCCAGTGATTGAGCGAACGCTCGCGGCGGACGGGGTCGTTTCGGGATAAACTTCCAGCGATTGTGCACGTGCCCCTTCGGCAGTTTCTCGATCCGAGGCCAGCGGACCCGGTGATTTGTCTTTCACCGCCTGCTTGCGTTTCACGCAGTGAGTCGCATACGCCTCTTCGATCCGCGGGTGTCCCGATTTGCTGAACCGAAGCGGTTGTTTGCGGCCCTTCCCCCACGAAACGTAAACCGTCTTGCTCGGTTTGAGCTTGCCCTTAACGGCATTTTGCCGAAGGGTCCGGAGCAAATGGCCAAACTGGCTGAGATTAAGCTTGATTGCTCGCTGCAGATACGGGATCCGCTTCATCCGCCACGACTCGTGGTCTTCCTTGCTCAACTTGCCCATGCGAATCAGAACGTCGACGAAACTGATGAATCCCTTCTCCCGGAGCAGCTCGGACGACGCTTGATTCATACTGGCGACGAGTTCAGCGCGATTCACGGTATCCCCTTGTCCTTACCATCATCTTCGGGTGGTCAAAAGCGTGCTACCCGGCCTTTTCCGGGCTTTTCTCGCGTCGCACCTGGTAATATTGAGCCAAGCCACACGCTGAGGTGGGGGGGGGGAGGGATCGCGTTCCAACCGCAGGAGCACCGGATGGACACCTTTATACAATGACCATCAGGATCATCGCAAACCCCAACGAGGCCCCACAATGAGCTTGGTTTACAGCTATGTGCGCTACTCTAGCAAGAAACAGATGAAGGGGGACGGCCTCAGACTGCAAGCCGAGGATGGCGAAAAATGGATCGGGGTCGGAGGACACGCATCGCAGTCATAGATCGATCCGAGTTTTCGCGGCGCGAAAGGCGTCTCAACTGCATACGCCCGGCCCCGGCTCTCTCTGCGGGGTCGGAGGACACGCATCGCAGTCATAGATCGATCCGAGTTTTCGCGGGCGCGAAAGGCGTCTCAACTGCATACCGCGGCCCCGGCTCTCTCTGCGAAGCGAACTCGAAAACTGTGGCTGACGGTACGCGGACAAGGCGAACCGGGCCATTACCCGTAATTCCGAACCACTTTTCTGCAAGCGGGTTACGTGTCATACCCCAGCGGCTCGCGGGGGAGCGGCGAGCGTTGCGATGTTGCGATGCATGTCCTTGCCGCCCGGGGGGGCGGCGAGCGTTGCGATGTTGCGATGCATGTCCTTGCCGCCCAGCGGCTCGCGGGGGAGCGGCGAGCGTTGCGATGCATGTCCTTGCCGCCCGGGGGGGCGGCGAGCGTTGCGATGCATGTCCTTGCCGCCATGTCCTTGCCGCCCGTCCCTGCCGCCCGTAATTCCGAACCGCTTCTCTGCAAGTGGGTTACGTATCATAACTGAGCGGCTCGCGGGGAAGCGGCGAACGTTGCGATGCATGTCCTTGCGGCTCCCTTGCCTCCTTGCGGCTCCCTTGCCGCTCCTTGCCGCCCCTTCTCTGCAAGCGGGTTACGTGTCGTACCTGAGCGGCTCGCGGGGAGACGGCTGGCGTTGCGATGCATGTCCTTGCCGCCGAGTCCTTGCCGCCCGGGGAAACGGCTGGCGTTGCGATGCATGTCATTGCCGCCCCGAGGTGCAGCAGGTATGCGCGAACGAGTTCGGGCCCGAGACGCTCCGGCGATTTATCGAAATAGCGCGCAAACGAGCGACGCATTCGACGTAAGATTGGATGGTGGCCCGTGTGAAATTGCGGAAGGTCATGTCCTCGATCATGCGGCGGCCAGGGGTGTCATGGGGAAGGCTCCTATGCGTGTGAACGGTGCGGAAGTAAAGAACCACCCGTTCACGATGCCGCATCCGGGCATGAGGTGGCGCATCAAAATTGGCGCACGGCGAGAAATCCCGCGCAGCGGCGCGGGCAAGCGAAGTGGTGATCGCGAAATGGCGGCAGTAAAGGCTGGGGCGTCAGAACACGAGCGGGAGCTCGTTCTTGCCCACCGCGGAGCGGTTTAGTTCAACCCGGAACCTAACGCCCGGAACGCTGAGCACTCTGTACGCGATCAACGCGGTGGGGCTTCGCGGTGTCGGCCTTTGTTTTTGGTTTTCGGTCGCTCTGTCGGGGCTTCGCGGTGTCCGGGGCTTCGCGGTGTCGGCCTTCGGGGCTTCGCGGTGTCGGCCTTTGTTTTTGGTTTTCGGTCGCTCCGTTATATTCCAGACGGTAGCAAACTCCCGATCGGAGTCGGGCTACACGATTAGCTTGCGACCGAAGCCGGGCGTTTTTTGGCCCGCGAATGCGGACGACAATTTCCTGCCGCCTCCACTAGCCGTGTTACAAACCAT
The DNA here is from genome assembly GCA_963829765.1 of uncultured Isosphaeraceae bacterium. Lineage (GTDB taxonomy): Bacteria > Planctomycetota > Planctomycetia > Isosphaerales > Isosphaeraceae > CAWFRS01. Next base: position 44,190 of record CAWHKI010000297.1, read on the forward strand.
TTGAGCACAATAGATTACTCCTACGAGGGACGACCGCTTAACCCAAATAGGGAGGCTATGCACATAGATGAAAACTCCACGAAGACCCAAACTTCTCGACATGGTTGCAGTCACCAGCAGCACCGACGACGAAATGATCGAAGCCGGCGATGTCGGCACGGTGGTCGAACTTCTGCCCCCCGATGGCCTCGAAGTCGAATTCTTCGATCGCGACGGCCGAACGCGTTGCGTGGCGACGATTCACGTAAACAACGTGCTGGTTCTGAACCGCGAGCGTACCAGGGTCGCGTGACTCAATCGTGGTGGATAAGAACAAGGCAACCCGCTGCGGTTGCCGCCTCCAGCGTGTTGCGTCGCGTGTCTGTCGGTCGCCCACCCCAAAGCCAGACTCCATGGATTGGGATGCCGAATGGACGGCGATTTGATTAGAATGAACTTGGTGTAACCGAACGACTGGCTGATGCGGAGTTGGGGGATGCCGCTTACGATCACTATCGACCGCACGCAAGCAGGTCGATTTCGGGCCCTCGTGGTCGAGCAGCCACGCCGGGGTGGTCGGATGAGCGTGCTCGAGCCGGCTGGCCTGAGCAACACTTCCGCCTGAGGGCAGCCGGCGGAATCAATTGATTGAAGAAACGTCGAATGCCGGATTAAGGCGAGAGATATGGCAAGCGTCGCAGATACACGAGGACAGGTCGCGAAGATCATGGCCGGCGCGGAGGGCGTCGAGATCAAGGCCACGATCCCGCAAGAGCAGATCGAGCTGGCGCTGGAAGCGTATGGCCTCGAGCTCGACGATCACGAACGGTATATCTATTTCTTCGACACGCCCGAACTCGAGCTATTCGAGCAGGGCATCATCGCCCGGGCCCGGCGGATCGTCGGTGCCGGGCACGATAGCACGATCAAGTTTCGCCCGGTCGATCCAGACGCGGTGCCGGCCATGTGGCGCAAGTTTGCCGGCTTCAAGATCGAAGCCGACTCGGGCGACAAGGGGGTCGTGAAATCCGCGTCGCTGACGATGCCGGTGGCCAAGGGCCAGATCAAGCGCGTGGCCGCGGGTAAAGAGCCGATCGCCAGCCTCTTCCGCGAAGAGCAGCTCCTCTTCTTGCTGAGCATGGCCAACAAAAAGATTGATTACACGAAGGTCATCGTGATGGGCCCAATGCGTGCCTGGAAGTGGAAATACGACGACCCCGGCCTGCCATGGACGATCACCGGCGAGCTCTGGAAGCGCAATGACGGCTCGCAGATGTTCGAGGTGTCGATCAAGACCCCCGTTGTCCAAGCCGCGGCGGCGACCGCCGGCTTCATGGCCTTTTTGGCCGAGGTCGGAGCCCAGCGCGACCATGGCCAGCAAGCCAAGACCCGATGGGCCCTCGAGAACGCGGCCAAATTCCATCGCGAAACCCGCGGCTCGAGTTCGTGACGGTGGCCGTTTTGCCATCGGGAGCCGTGGACGAATCAGGCCGGTTGACCGCCAAACCGATCGATCAAGATCCCGTGCCGCAGGCCGCGGTCGCTGACGGACAGAGACGACTTCCGCAGCGTATTCATGATCGTGCGCACGACGCACGCACCGGCCAGGATCACCTCCGCTCTCTTGGGCTGAGTCCCACAATTTGCCGGCGCTCCTCGGTGGGCATGGCTCGATAAAGCTCGATTTGGCGGTCGATTTCCGTTCGATCGATGACCGCTCCTTGCACTTTGTTGGGATCGTATTTTTCCAGACCGAGCATCACGGCGGTGATATTCGTGACCGCGCCTCCCATGCCGACCAGGGAGTCGGTCATGCGCATTCTCCTCGAGCCGTGTACCCAGATGACGGCCCAGCGTCTCGGACGCTTGGTTCGCCGCTTCTGCGTAGCTCACCTCGTCGTGGACCGCCAACAGGTCCCAGGCGATAGCCGCGAGTGCCTGTTTCAACACGTCCGCACTCACTGCCTGATCGAGGTGAAATTGCTCGGTGTAGCGGACTGCGCCCACATTGAGACTGAACTGCCGCTCGACGCGGTTTCCGTTGCCGAAGGTAAATTGTGAGCTGCCGCCGCCGGTGTCGAAGACGATCAGCGTGCCCTCGGATACGCGCACTGCCGACCGCGCGGCGAGATACGCGATCCGGCACTCTTCGTCGCCCGAGATGACCTCGATTCGCACACCGCAGCGATCTTTGACCAGATGGAGGAATTCCTGACTGTTGGTCGCGGTGCGCAGACCCATCGTGCCGACGGCCGTGACGCCGTCGACTCCCAATTGGCCGGCCTCGGCCGTCATGCCGGCAATCGCGAGAGCGGTGCGCTCCATGGCAGCCGGCGTGATCGCGCCCTTGGCTTTTATTCCTTCTCCCAATCGGCTCACATCAGCCCGATCGACGATCGTCGTCCATGTTCCATCGGCCTGGCGCTCGCCGACGTGAAACTTGACCGAGTTCGTGCCGACGTCAATGACGGCCTGCCGAGTCATGCGAGTGCTCCTCAGGTGCACATACCGACAAGCTGCTTGAGACCGCGTGGATAGCTGACGTTCGGATATCCGTCGAGCCGAGTGGCACGAACCGCGGCGATGACCTTTGCTGGATCTTCATCCTCGATGGCGGCGGTGCGCACCTTCTTGCCGTCGGCGACGACGTCGGTGAGCTCGGCGACACAGCCGTGGATGTGGTAACGGGTACGCGTCTTGTCGACGCGCAAGCCGCGAATCTGCCGGGAGGCCGACTCGAGCGCGGCGACGAGCGCGTCAAACGAGAGGGCGTCGCCCTGGATGGCCGAGTCCGGCAGTCCGAGTGCCGCACGGAGTCGAGCAAGCGTGCCGGCGGCGAGCGGGAACGGCTCTTTGAGGATCGGGCGCCATTGCTCGAGCCCGTCGGGGCTCACGCGTTCGAGTTGTTTGATATCCAGCAGATCGTCGCGGAATTTGACGTTGGCGTCGGAACCGGCGGCCAGGATATAAACTTCGCTACCGGACTGCACCTTTTCCGGGGCCAGCGCACGGAACTGATCCTCGAACGGGCCGAAGTCCGCGCCAAAGGTACGCCATTCCCACCGTGGTACGATCTGGTCCACGCTATTATTTTCCCGGAAGCAGAGGAAGGGGCGGACAGTATCCAGTATCTTATCCGCTGGAAGCGTCAAACAATAGCTTGGTCGTTCTGGAACGAAGCGGCACTCAATGCTTTCGGGCTGTGTCGGTAAGCGCACGGCCCTCCCAGCGGGCCGTGCACTTACAAGAGTGGATCGAAGATCGGCTGAGAGAACTGGCGGAAATCTCTGCGGTGGGCGTCGGCGTGCAGTCGGCTATGGACAATCTTTTGCACGGGAAGTGGCCGAAGGACATGGAGCGCAGCACGAGACCATTGGATATCCAGGTGGCTGCTTACTCTTTTTTGCTCAGCGATGTGTGATTCGACCGAACCCGCTGCGGTTGTCGCCTCCAGCGTGTTGCGTCGCGTGTCTGTCGGTCGCCCACCCCAATGTCAGACTCCATGGATTGGGATGCCGAATGGACCGCATGAAAACGGACGGAAACGAGGACGCAAAGGCCGAGCATGTCAATCCGGTCGCCGCATGCTGCCGGATTAGGTCCCGATCCATTATTTCCATGACGCTGATCGAAATGCGTACGCCCCCGAACCGACGGAATATACCGCCGTGCTACTCTCCATCCCCAAGAATCGCACCCCTTTGGCCAAAGCGGCCGCTTTATTCCCTTCTTTCACGGCAGCGGCTTCCTTCGCCGGTACATAGACCGTCGCCGTCGTATTGGGGGGGACCGCCAGGCTCCACAGAAATGCGCCCCCGTCGATCTTCCAGTCACTCTGGATCAGACCATACAACGACCGGTGCGAGGCGTTGACGAAAGTCAAATCGCCGACCGGCCGCGGGCGCAAGATGACGTGCTTGAAACCGGGGCGTTCCGGGTCATAGTTGATTCCGCCAAGGGTCTGGTAGCACCAGGCCTCGAGGTTGCCGGAGAGGATCTTCTGGCTTTCACCGTTCATCCCCCCGTCCTGGATGTCGGTGTCCCAGCGCTCCCAGCTTGTCGTGGCGCCTTTCGATACCATGTAGCCCCAGCTCGGACGAGTTGTCTGGGTAGCGACGGTATAAGCCACCTCAGGATGGCCGGTATCCGTCAGCGTTTGCATAAACCACTGCATCCCGACGAGTCCCACGCGATGTGTGTCCCCGTTTCTTGATCATGATCTCGTCAATCAGATTGTTGATCACCGCGGCTCGGTATTTGATCGGGCACCAACCCAAAGGCCAGCGGAAAGATGTAGGAAGCCTGGGTCTCGCTCTCGTACTTGTTCGTCTTGGAGTTGAAGAACCGCGCGTTGAATCCCGCTTTCACCCGTTCGGCCAGTTCGCTAAACCGCCGGGCATCGTCGTCCTTTCCCAGCAGCCGGGCAGCGCGGGCGACGATCCGGCAGTTGTTGTAGTAGTACGCCGTCGACATCAGGGGCCGTGAGGTGACTCGCTTGTCGGTTGCACCCTTGATCCATGTCTCGTCTACCCAGTCGCCGTAGTTGCAGTAGTCGATCGTATAATCTGGCTTCTGGTAGGCCTTCTGCTGAAAGAACACCCAGCGCTTGATGCACTCAAAGTTGTCGGCCAGCGGTCGGATGTCGCCGTAGAAGTTAAAGTACCAGTCGGGGATGATCGTGATGATGCTGGGCCAGATGATGTCCTTCGAATTGAACGTCCAGTACGGGGGCAAGATTTCTTGCAGGCTGCCGTCCTCGCCCTGGTGGGCGCGGTAGTTGTGCAGAAAGTGGTCGTAGAAGCGAGCGACGTTGAACGCGTATCCCTCGCTCTCGGACGTCTTGGCCGGGTGCCCCGACCACGGCATTCGCTCGTCGCGGTCCGGCTCCATCGGAACGCTGCGGTTTTGCATCCGCGTGCCCCAGCGGGCGTTCTGGTAGATCCGGTTGATCAGCGCGTTGGAGCACGTGAACTGACCGACTGGTTCCATGTCGGTGTGCGTGACCAAACCCTCGAAGTTATCGACGGTAGGTGTGCCCGGGAAATCCTTCGACCTGGGCATAACGCGTTGCGTTTGCCCTTGAATCGCGGGTGCCAGGTTTCGACCCCTTGGCCTTTCAAGCGTATAGATATCAAGGTTATTGGCGCTGCGGTCGTTGGCGCGTTGAGCAGGCCCTCCGGCGTCACGTTGAACGATGTGCGCATGCGGACCTCCGTGCCCGCCGGACCCGACAACCTTGAGCCGCACGGAGCCGTAGAACGACTGACCGAAGTCGACCATGAAGATGCCCGGCCGGGGGTTGGTGATGGCGACCGGTTTGAGCACTTCCGTGACACGGATCGGCTCGAGCATCTGTGCTTCGAGCGCACCGCCGGGCGGCTTGACCAGCGCCACCCTCTGCCAGCCAGAGTCGTCGAAACCGGGACGCGACCAGCCCGGCATTTCGCGGCGGGCGTCGTATTCCTCGCCGTCGAATTCGTTGTCCGCTCGTGTGGGGCCATCGCGTCGTCAACCGCCAGTCGCCATCGCTCACCACATTTTCGACCGAGCCGTCCTGGTATTCCAGACGGAGCTGGAGCAGAAGTTTCGGAAAACCATAGGTCTTCATCGGCACGGGGATGTCTCTACGCGGGGCGAAATAACGGCCGTTGCCGAGAACGACTCCGACGGCGTTGTCTCCCGCATGAATTTCGCGGGTGACGTCGAACGTGACGTAGAGGGCGCGACGGTCGTATCCGGTCAAGGCGGGGTTCATGAGCTGGTCGCTCGCTCGCTGGCCGTTCAAATACAGGTCGAAGAAGCCGAGGCCGCAAACGTAGGCCGTCGCCCGTCGGAGTTCCCTGGCGACCTTGAACTGGTGGCGCAGCATTCGCGATGGCAAACGGCGATGATTCGACCCGCCAATCTTGAGCGGCTCGTCGGTTTCCTCACCGCCGTCCAGACCGATCCACCGGGCGGACCAGTCCCGGTCATCAAGCATGCCCATGCTCCACCTCGCCGGCGTGCTCCAGGCCGAGACCTTGCCATTCTGGTCCCAGACCCGCACTTTCCACCAGCAAGCGGCGTGCGACGCCAGCGTTTTGCCGGCATAAGCCACATGCAACGACTGGTCCGAAGCGACCTTACCACTTTCCCAAAGCGTCTCGTTTTCCTCGTGTAGTAACGCCTCGGTGGGGGCGACGACAACCTGGTATGCGGACTGCCCCAGGTTCCTCGCCTCGGGCCGAATGGCGACAAGCTTCCAACTCAGTCGCGGCGCACGCGCGTCGATGCCAAGGGGATTAACCAGATATTCGCAACGCAACTCGTCGACACGAACGCTGGCCCCCGAGCCGTCGTCTGCCACCAAGGGTAAGGAAGACGCCCGAACGATCGTCAGAGCAACTGCCAAAGTACAGAGCATTCGCCAGTTCATGAAAGGAGTGCCCCAGAGTGGTTAGTGACGAGTGAAATCTTTCCGAACGACCCTCTAATCACTGCCGACAGCCGCGAGATAATTGCCGTAACCAACAATCACCGTGGACGAAACCAAGATCAACAGCCCGACCGCGTTCAAAACTTGCGTGCGTGCGCTCGAGCCCTTCCATTCCTCGAGGATCAGCCCCCAGACTGTCCCAAAAATCATGATGCTGGCCATGTGGAGGGTCCAGCTCGAAAACTCGAACTTCCCCATCAGTGTGTTCCCCATTCCATAGAAGAAAAACTGCAAATACCAGACGGTCCCGGCGACGGCACAGAGGAAATAGTTATTCCGGAGAGTTTTGAATGACAAAGCGCCGGCTTGCCCGGTCGAACCGTGGTAGTCGCCGGCGGTCGCGTTACGGAAATTGAGAAAGACGCACCAAATAAGGTTCGTGGTCAATCCGCCGGCCAGGACGACGACGAGGACCGGCAGGTTCTGAGCGAGCGGATGGGCCCCGCGCTGGACCGCCAGGTCGGCGATCGGTTTGCCGGCCGCTAACCCATAAGACATACATGCGCTTAACACTCCGGCGGCCGTGGCCACGAGCACGCCCTTGCCGAAACTGAACTCGTGGATGACGGCCTGTTTTTGCTCGTCGGTTAGCTCGCGCTCCTTCGACCGGCCAGCCAGGCCGCTGACCACGATTCCGGTCAGGCAAACGAAGACCCCGAACAGGACCGTCGCGCCGGCGGTCGTCCGCGCGACCCCTTCGAGCTCGCCGCGAAAGAGCGGGGGCATCAGCGTACCGAAGGCATGCAATAGCCCAGCGCCATCGCCATCCCCAGCGCGATCCCGAGGTAGCGCATCGTCAGACCAAACGTCAATCCGCCGATTCCCCAGAGCACGCCGAAGATATAGGTCCAGAACAGTGCCGCCGGCGGGGCTTCCGCGAGGACCCGGAACAGTACAGGAGTCTGTATCAGGGCGAATATCCAGGGCGCGACCATCCAGCTAAACACCGCCGACGAGCCAGTACGACTCCCACGCCCAGCCCTTTACAGACCGGAAGGGGAGGTAAAAGCTCGCCGAGGCAAGGCCGCCGATCGCGTGCAGAATCACTCCGAGTGCGGGATCGGGCTGGCTCATGCGGGGCCCCCATGCTTGCGGAGGTAGTCGCGCATCAGGATCGTTTCCGACACGTTGTCGACCTCGTTGCAGTGCTCCCAGTCGATCCACACGTACTCAACGCCGACGTACCCCGCGTAGCCGACTTGCCGCATCACATCGAGAACACGTCCATAGTCAATCACATTCTCTTTGAACGATGCCTGAAGCGCCCTGGCCGGGCGCCTCGGGCGTGGAAGTGGCTCGCGTGAGCAATCAGAGGCTCCACTTCGTCGTCCGCGGCACCGCTGCGTGTGAAGTGGGTATAATCGAGTGTCAGCGTCAGCCCGGGCACCGACTGCACGAGCCGGGCCGCCGACGGGGGCGTCGGGACGATCGAGCCGACGTGTGCCTCGACGGAAAACGTCACGCCTTGCGAACGGGCCGTCTGGCACGCGCCAGGCCAGTTCGTCGCAACAACGCTGTGAAAGCAGCGGAAACGTGAAGTCCGCACAGGCCAGTTTCAACGTCATCGAGGTGTCTCCCTCCCATTAGAGCGTTCTACCCGCGTCCCACTCCGCGGCGGCCAGGTAGCCGCCGTCAATCACCAGCGACGTTCCCGTGACCCCGGCCGAGTCTTCACAGCTCAGGTAAAGGATCGCCTTGGCGATTTCATGTGGTTGGAGCGGTAACCGCAGTGGAACACGGCGGAGACGCTCCGCCAGGGTCGCCTCAGGGTCCGGGGCCTTGTCAAGGTGCTCGCGCAGCATGGGTGTGTCGGTGATCCCCGGGCAAACACAGTTGCAACGAACCCCGAGCGCGGCGTAGTCGAGCGCGATCGAACGGGTCAGCCCGAGCACGCCTGATTTCGAAGCCGTGTAGGCCGGTGTCGCCGCCTGGCCGACGAAGCTGCTGATCGACCCGACGTTCACGACATAGCTCCGCGGGTGACGCCCGAGGTAGCGCACGCCGTGCTTGACCGAAAAGAAAATGCTCTTGAGGTTCACCCCCATCAGCCGGTCCCAGTCGGCCTCGTCATATTCGTGCAGCAGCTTGACGTGGACCAGGCCCGCGCAGTTGACGATCATGTTCAGGCAGCCGAACCGCGCGACCGTCTCCGCCAGCGAACTGCTGACCTGCTCCTCGTTCGAGACGTCGGCCTGGATAAAGACAGAGGCGCTGTCGCTCGCTGGCTGGCTCCGCTCACCACGGATGTCGATGACCGCGACGTTCGCCCCCTCGTCGGCAAAGAGACGAGCCGTGGCCGCCCCAATACCCGAAGCGGCCCCGCTGATCCAGGCGGTCTGTCCAGCCAACCGTTGGCCCATGGGAATCGTTCCAATAACGTTCACTTGCATTAGCGCCTGAACCGGGCCCACTTTTCCTGAAAACCAGGGCGGTCGAATACGAGCGGATTGACCACCCCGCGCGGCACTTTCCCGAGCGACAAGTCGACCATCCCCTGGCAGACCGACCGGCCGATGTCGCGGAACAACTCGTCGGTCCAGGCGATACTGTGCGGCGCCAGGAGCACATTGTCGAGCTCACCGAAACGAGGCGGCCGGATGACCGGCTCTTCCGCGAAGCAATCGAGGGCCGCGCCGGCGATCCGCCGCTCGGCCAATGCATCAAAAAGGGCGTCTTCGTCAACGATTCCCCCGCGGGCCGTGTTGATTAGGTAGGCGTCGGGTTTCATGAGTGCGAGCTCGCGGCGGCCGATCAGGCCCCGTGTCTCATCCGTCAAGGGACAGTGGATCGAGACAAAATCCGCCTCGGCCAGCAGCGGGTCGAGCCCGACGAGCCGCACGCCCGCTGCTTCGGCCATGCGGGCGTCGAGGTGTGGATCAAACGCCAGCGGCGTCTTCATCGCGAACCCGCGGAGCAAGCCCACCGTGGCCCGGCCGATCCCTCCCAGTCCGATCGCGCCAAACGTCCGTTCGCGCAGCTCGCGGCCCATAAATTTCGATCGCTCGTCCCACCGCCCCGTGCGCACAAGATCGTCTTTAACGCGGACGTGATGTGCAAGCGCGATCATCCACCCGACGGTCGCCTCCGCCACGGACCGGTCGACCGCTCCGGCGGTGATGAAAACGACGACATCGGCCTGGGTGCACGCCTCGACGTCCACGGCGTCATATCCCACGCCAAAGCGGCCGACCGCGAGCAAGTCACGGCTCTGGGCAACCGTGTCTGCCGTCACCGACGGCGTCAGTACGATCACCCCTTGCACGCCGGTGACCTGTTCAGCCGCGATCGGCGTCTTGTGCTCGCGAAACTTGACCCATTCCACCTGCGGCTGTCCGTCGAACATCGATAAGCCGATATCCGGGTATTTCGTCGACCCGTTGGCCGAGAAGAAGTCGCCGGTCAAGGCGACGCGGAATCGTCCGGTCGTTTCACTCATCGGACCCTCCCATCGCGGCATTGGCTCCGGGGCAAGGCTGACCGCGAAATCCCGCGGTCGACGAAAAATCAGGCGGCGCGAACAAAAACACGTCCACTCCCTCGACCTGGTACATCCGCGGCACGTCCGCGACCGCCCGGATGGACTCGATGATCGGCACGACGAGCACGTGGTCGTTGGCCTCGGCCGTGTGCTTCCGGAGTTTGCGGACCGCGTTGGTGTTCATATCGTTAGTTGCCTGCCTCGAGTGGAAAACCGTCGCACGACCGCGGCCGACCGACATTATAGGGCCGCCAGCCGCCGATCGCCAACCTGCCCGCGCACGCACGCCGTCCGCGGCCTGCTCCCGCTTGACTTTCACGCGCCATCGAAATCTTATCTATCGTCGCGCCTCGACCCTCGCTGATTTTTCGTCGTTTCGTCGTTTCGTGCTCTCGTGATCCATCCCGTCGCACCAGCCCGTGGCACAACCCAATAGAGTTGATGAAGGGACCGCGAAGGCAGCCACCGAGTCGCCACGCATTCAGCAAACACCAACTGAACGAAGCGGCGGCAGTAAAAAT
>CAWHKI010000298.1:0-13018 GCA_963829765.1 uncultured Isosphaeraceae bacterium
TTTATTCAGCGGATTGGTTGGTGGTAGACAACTCCATTGTTGCAGCAACTACACCAATGGTATTTTGAGGTGCCCCATTTTCAAGGAAAAGCTTCTCGGATTTGTAGCGATCAATTTTATTTTGATGATTACTTTCAATATTATCGCATGATTAGGCAAAGGCAGCCGCATGGCAGCGTGGCTTTCGGCATAAAATAGCAACAAGAGAAGGAAAGGCCGTCCTCGAAGGTCGGCCCTTTGGGGGGGGCGGCAGCGTTGGTGCCGCCCGACGGGCCGGGTCGCCCGAGGAATTACTCCCTGGGGCTCCCGCAGACGCGGAAATGTGAAACAAACTGCTCATCTAGTCACACCTGGCCAGATACGTCCGATCGTGCCTATCATCGGGTTGCCGGCGCTACTCCGATTGGCGGAGTGGTATCAGGAGCGCCGGCGGAAAACTCAGCAAGGAGGTACGTTACCCGTCAATCTCGAACCGCCGCAGTCCCCCCCGCGCCGCAGGAAGGTAAGCGGCCATCCCGACCTCCGACGGCTCTGGGTCAGCCTACCCGCCGGGCATCGAGAGCGAATTCTCAGCGCATTGACCCGCGTCGTCGCCCAGCAACTGGCGAAGCCCCGAGACGTCAGGGAGGTGACGCATGAGTGCTCGTGAGACCATCCGCATACTCCCCTCCGCGACGCCGCAACCGGCGGCCATGCCGAATACGTTTGCGGCAGTGCGCCGGGTCCGGCCTGGTTTGATCACGGATTGGCACCTCAGTAAGCTCGCGATCGTCTATATCCGCCGATCCTCTCGTCAACAAATCCTCGATCACCGGGAATCGCGCGAACACCAATACTCGCTGGTCGACTACGCGGTCGCACCAGGATGGCCCCGCGACCGTGTCTTGATCATTGACGACGACCAAGGACTCAGTGGCACGACGGCCGAAAACCGTAACGGAATTCACCGCATCCTGGTCGAAGTTACCATGGAGCACGTCGGCTTGATCCTCGGGATCAAGATGAGTCGGTTGGCCCGGTCCAACATGGACTGGAATCATCTATTGCAGATGTGTACTCTGTTCGGAACGCTCCTGGCAGACGAGGACGGTCTCTACGATCCACGCGATCCCAACGACCGTCTCCTCTTGGGGTTGAAGGGAACCATGAGTGAATCCAGGGGGCCAGCCCTAGGAACAAGCCTTTTTCCAGGGGGTCTCCAGGGGGTCAGCCCTAGGAACTAGCTTTTTTGTGTTAAATGACTTCCAGGGGGTCAGCTGTTTGAGCAAACGTCAGCGGCTGGCGGAACCGGAGGTGGCATGACGAAGCCAACGCTTGACCTACACGATGACCTGGCGATCCTTCAAGACGAGCTTCGAGCGAACGATGACTGCTGGCTGCTCGATACGAGCCGCCAAACCAAGATCGCCTGTCAACGAAACACCCAGACGATTTTCTTGAGGGTCGCGGCGACCGCGCAAGCCCTCGGTATACCGAACGCGTCCGTCCATCCGACCCGCGATTTCGAAAATCTCAGTCCGATTCCCCCGGACCATGGACTGGCTCGCCCATTTTTCGACTCAGTTACAAGGCGAACTAGGGCTGCGCGATGCTGGTCCGACTTAAACCGCGCGGCCAGATTTATCGCCACTTTGACCGAGGCGACTACTACCAGGTCCGCGACCGTTTCCACGTCATGCTCCATTCGCCGGAAGGCTGCTGGTTGGAGTGCGGCGACGAGCGCTGGGTGACCCGCACGGGCCAAATCGTCTGGTTCGACAACAAGTCTCCGTACGAGGAAGGGAACCCGAGCGACCAGTGGTCGGTCCGGCTAATCGTCGACATCCTTCCGAAGCCGCGACCACCCGTTCCGTCGGCGTTCAAAAACTTCGCCCTGATGAAGGCGGGGGTTGACGTCGGCCCACTGCTGGAAGAGCTCGACAGCCAACCCCAACTTTGGGATGCCGACACCGCCGACAGAGCAACATCCGCGTACAGCGTGAGACGAGCAACATCCCGCTGCGCGGGCCCTGGTGCCGATTCCCGATGGTGTGAAACAAATCGATTGGCATCAGAGCCGTCGCACTCCTTATGCCGCTCATTGTCCGCGGATTTACGCGTGGGTCGAACAGGTCGCGCGGGAACTTGGAGGCGATCTCTCACGGGTGAGCGTGGTTCGACTCAACCCGCACGGAAGGGTTTACCCGCATGTCGATGAGGGTGATTACTATAAGGTTCGCGACCGCTACCACCTCGTTCTCCGCAGTCCCGGTGGAAGCTCGATGAACTCCGGTGGCGAAAAGGTCGTCTTCCGCGACGGGGAGCTTTGGTGGTTCAACAATAAAGCGGTCCATGATGCGTTCAATCCGTCGACCGAGGGCCGAATTCACGTGATTTTCGACCTGCTACCCGCGCGGCCGGCTGCGTTTTGGGACGACCTGGAAGCGGGTGAGGACGAATCGATCATCCCGTCGTCGTCGCCATCGAATGAGACAGGCGCGACCTTCGAGGGGGGCATCGATGAAACCGGGCCGCCGGTCGAAGTTGGCGTGCCTGGCGCCTTGTCAGCCGCCGTCCGGGCAATCCTCGCCGGCAATAAGCCGCCGGCTGACGGGTCCGCGCTCTGGGGCCTGGGACCGGGATCGTCCAGGTGGAGCTTCGCGCCTCGGGTCGTCTGGTGGGCCGCGGCTGGGCTCAGGGTCCGACGTATTGGCAGGGTTTGTGCCAAGCCCTCGGTGCTTTGCGTCAGCAGCAGAGCGCCACGGCGGCCAACGAGCTCATGTTCTCTCTGGGTAGCCACCCACGCGAGCTGCCCTTGGCCGACGCGGAAACATGGGAGCGGCTGCAATTCAAACGTTGGCGCGGGCTTTTCGGTTATGAGATTCGCCGTGCTGACGACCAGGCCCTTGTGGTTCTGATCTCCCCGTTCGACTTCGTGGCCAGCAACCGTTCGTTCATCCAGCTCTTTCGCAATGCGATTGCGCCTTGGGGCTTGACGGTGGAAGAAGCCATCGCGGGGGGCATCACTCTCAGCGAGTTTGACACCGAACGCTTCCGGCTCGATCTTAGGCGAGACGATGCCTCGGCCGTACCGCTTGTACGCGGAACGCGGCTCGTGTCACTTGACGAGGTCACGCTCGATTCGTTGGCGGCACTGCAAAAGATCCTGGGCGATTATCTCATCCGCTCGGTCCAGGCCGACGGACGGATGAGGTACCTGTACCATCCCAGCCGCGGTTCGGAAGACAAGACCCGAGATAACAGCATCCGGCAGTGGATGGCCACTCGTGCCCTCATCCGCGTGTGGCGGCAGCGCGGATCGGGCGAGCTGCTTCACGCGGTGCGCACGAATATCGAATACAACTTGAAATCAATGTACGTAGAAGAGGGTGATGTTGGGCTGATCGTCGAGAATCACAAAGTCAAGCTGGGCGCTGTCGCCCTGGCCGCCCTGCGCTTGTCGAGTCACCGTTCGCGGTCGAATTCGCGTCGGTCCGCGATCGCCTCGCGACGACTGTCGACTTGCTTTGGAGGCCAAATGGAGAGTTCCGCACGTTCTACCGGCCGGCCGACGCAACGACTGCCAAAACTTCTACCCCGGTGAGGCGTTATTGTTCTGGGCGACGCGAATCTCCACCACGCCCGATCCCGCGCTGCTCGTCCGGTTCCACCAGTCGTTCGCGTATTATCGCGAGTGGCATTTGGAGAACAGAAACCCGGCGTTCATCCCGTGGCACACTCAGGCGTATCGGATCGTTTGGGAATTGACACGGGAAAGTGAGCTCGCGGGCGTCATCTTCGCGATGAACGATTGGCTGCTGGGCGTTCAACAGTGGGAAACGGCACCACATCCAGACTGTCAGGGCCGATTCTACGACCCGAGCCGGCCCTTTGGGCCGCCGCACGCATCGTCGACGGCTGTTTACCTGGAAGGGCTTGCCGATGCGCTCGCCATTGCCCGTGCGCTGGGGGAGCATGATCGCGCCGACCGCTACCGCCTTACGATACTCCGCGGCTTACGGAGTCTTTACCAGCTCACCTTCAAGGATGAGGTGGATATGTTCTACATCTCGAAGCGAGAAGCCGTTCGCGGAGGCATACAGACATCCGAATACAATAACTCGATTAGAATCGACAACGTGCAGCATGCGCTCGCCGCGATTGACAAGATTCTCACAGTGTTTTCCGCGAGTGAAGACGTTCACGCCGAGAGCTGAACCAGAAGTGGCGATGACATCCCGCGCTGCCGGAGTTGTCGACATGAATGGGTAAACGAAGTTGGTATGGCTGAGGAAAGCCACCGGACCGGAGCCATGAGTCGCGACTCTTAGGCCCGCTGGGCCCCCCCGCCGGTTAGCGGCGAGATGTCGCCACTGTCGCCATCACCGTCGCCATCGCCATCTCCATCTCCGTCCCCATCACCATCACCATCTCCGTCGCCATCACCGTCGCCATCGCCGTCGCCATCGCCGTCGCCATCGCCGTCGCCATCACCGTCGCCATCGCCGTCGCCGTCGCCATCGCCGTCACCATCTCCGTCCCCATCACCATCGCCATCACCATCCCCATCGCCGTCTCCATCGCCGTCTCCATCACCACCACTGTCGAGTACGGTGATCACCGATACGCTGGTGGTGGAGATGAAGTTAATGGTGTTGATCGGAATGAAAATGACTTTCAGCATTTCGTGGGTGCCGGTCGCGAGGACCGTGCCGGTCGGAGGCGAGTAACTGAAGCTTCCGGGCACCGCCACTGTCTGTCCACCCACGACACAATAGGCCGTGGCATCCAATTGACTGGCGCTTAGTGGAGTTCCCTGTTTGATGGACGCTGGATTTGCCCAGGTAATCGTCGGATCCGCTGGCTGAACATAAATCGCGGTGGTATCGGTAACGGGCGTGTAGTCGACCGCATCGCTGGGCGTGAAGGTAACCGAAAGCGTCTGAACGCCCGCGTTGAGCACTGTGCCCGCGGGGTACGCATAGGTAAAGGTGCCGGCGACGCTGGCGGTCGCATCCAATTGGGCCGGTCCCAATTCGGTGCCGTAGGTGATGACCGCCGGCGCGGCCCAAGCGATGGTCGGAGGCGGAAGAACGCCGTTCGACTCCTCGAACGATTGTCTCACCTGGGCCCGACTTTCGCCCGATGAAAGTAACCCCTGCCAGTATGACTCACCCTCGACCGTAGGCACACGTCCGCCGATTGTGGTGTAGAGGGCCGTGACGAACTTCTGAGTGCTGACTTTCTTGGGAGTCTTCGATGTAATATCCGTGAATTCGCGCGTCAGGGCGGCTTCGCTCATACCGCCCGCCAATAGGCTTAGCGCATAACTCAACTGGGCCGAATCCGGAGCCTCATGTAAGTGCTTTTCATAGAGGCCATTCACGAACTTAATACGCTGGTTGACTTTGGCATCGTCGAGCGTACGCATCTCGTGCGCGGCAGCCACGGGGCGCACCCATTCGACGAGGACCTTGGCGGTTCCTTCACCGGAGAGCAGCCGGCGGCTTTCGAGTACTAGAATTCGCGGGGCTGCCCGCCGGGATGGACGCCGCAGGGCCTGAAACGCGGCCCGCAAGGATTCTTTAGGAAAGCGGAGCATGGTGAGTCGTCTCTAAGGTGCCCCACCGACGTCGGGGCACGCCTCTCTGTCTGGCGATGGGCCACTCTACAAGTTTACGGCCGGCCGCGCCGCAATTTCAACGATTCAAACGAAGTCTGTGTAGTTTTTTCAATAATTTGCGAATGATGTTGGCTCGCGAGATTAAAGAACCTACGGGCCGCCCCTGGGGTTCGCGCTGGATGCCAACGCCTCGTTGGAAACCGCCGCGCTTCTTGGTAAACTTCATGGAGCTCGTCAATCAGCGCATCCTGGGGGGTGTTCCCGGCTGACTTCAAGGACCTGCTGGAAGCACCCGCCGATGCGGGACAGAGCCAGGGGGCCTGATTTCCCGCTCGTTGACAGGCGCGTGAGCGGCGATCACTGCGGCCATGAAGGCGTCGTAATCACCAGCTTTGCGAGGGACGGCCTCGCAGTTGCCACGATTCAGGAAATGGCACCAATTACGACCGACCGACGCGCGAGCAGTTCGCAGCATGTCGCCACCGTAGTCAAGGAGGATTCCGCCGTTAACAAAACGCTATCTCCCCGGTTTCCCCCGGTTTCCGAAAACGCCGGAACCTCGCGAGTTCATCTCTCAACTCTGATCGGGGCTGGCCGCCTTGCGCCACGCATTAAGGGGGCACGATGGCGGCGGCGATTGTCAAATAATTGTTGGAACACTGCACTTTATCGGCTATGATAACCATTATGTTGAGGATGGGTTGATAGCGTCAGGGAGCGTTGCGAATGCGTGGGGTAGCCGTGGGCCTCATGGCTCTCATCGGGGCGGGTCATCTGTTTGGACAGGTGGCTTCGGGCGCCGGCGCGGCCGCCAGCGTCACCTTTGAGCGCGATGTCGAGCCAATCTTGACGCGCGCCGGTTGCAATGCAGGCGCGTGTCATGGTAAAGCGAGTGGCCAAAACGGCTTCAAGCTATCGCTTTTGGGGTTCGACCCCGAATTTGACCATCTGGCCATCATGCGCGAGGCCGGTGGACGACGCGTGTTCCGAGCGATACCGGAGCAGAGTCTCCTGCTCCAGAAAGCAGCGGCCCAGTTACCGCACGGTGGTGGACGACGGATCGATCCGACGGGCCCGTTCTACCAAACACTTCTGCGCTGGATTGCCGCGGGATTGCCTCGTACTCCGAGCGACGCTCCCAAGTTGGAGAGCGTTGTCGTCGAACCGGTGGAGCGACGGCTTCGTCCGGGCGAATCGTTCGGAATGCGCGTGATCGCTCGTTTCACAGATCAATCGACGCTCGACATCACTCGCCTGACGGCCTTCGGCTCGAGCGACGCGACCTGCGTCGCGGTGGATGCGGACGGCCGCGTTAAGGCGGGGCGATTCGCCGGAGAGGCCACGATCTCCGCGCGCTATGAGGGAACGTTCGCCAACTGCGACGTTTCCATTCCATTGCTCGGAGAGCCGCCCACCCGTGGCCACGACCCGATTCACCGATCGAACTTTATCGACGATCACGTTCTGACAAAGCTCGAAAAACTCGGCATCTTGGCTTCGAATTCGGCAAGCGATGCCACCTTTCTGAGACGGGCGAATCTCGACGTCATCGGCCGCTTGCCAACCGCCCAAGAGGCGCGGGCCTTTCTCGCCGATTCCTCGCCGGAGAAGCGTTCCCGCCTGGTGGATCGCCTTCTGGAACGCCCGGAATATGCCGATCACTGGGCGAACAAATGGATGGACTTGCTGCGGCCAAATCCGTACCGCGTGGGAATCAAGGCGGTCTTTAATCTCGATGCCTGGATCCGAACCGCGTTTCGGCGAAACTTGCCGTACGACCGATTTGTCCGCGAAATCGTGACCGCGCGAGGCAGCACCTTTGACGAGGGGCCGGCCACGATTTTCCGTGACCGCCGCGAGCCTATTGAGATCGCGCCGGTCGTCAGCCAACTCTTTCTGGGCATCCGGCTCGAATGCGCCAAATGCCATCACCACCCGTTCGAGTCGTGGGGGCAAGAGCAGTTCTACGAGTTTGCCGGTTACTTCGCTCGGGTCGATCGCAAAGGAGCCGGCCTTTCACCACCGATATCCGGGGGTGAGGAGATTATCTTCACCGCCAAGTCCGGGTCGGTGAATCACCCGCGCACGGGCAAGCCGCTTGCGCCAAGCCGCTCTTCGGTTCAGCATCGGTGGATGACGATCCCGACGTCGATCCCCGCCAGACGCTCGTGCGCTGGATGACCTCCGCCGATAATCCCTATTTCGCCAAAGTGATGGCCAACCGCGTGTGGGCCGACTTGATGGGCCGTGGCATCGTCGATCCTGTCGACGATATCCGGGCGACTAATCCTCCCAGCAACGGCCCGCTGCTCGACGCCCTCGCGGCGGATTTCCGAGCCCATGGATATGATATCAAGGATCTCATTCGAACGATCACGAGTTCATCTGTCTATGGACTGAGTTCCGAACCCAATGACCGAAACGTGGCCGACACGCGCAACTTCTCTCGCCACTATCGCCAGCGGCTCCGGGCGGAGATTCTTCTCGACGCGATTTCCGACGTGACCGACGTCCCCGACTCGTTTGCCGCCGCGCCGCCCCGCAGCCGGGCCTTGTCGACCTGGACCAATCGCGTCCCCTCGCTCTTTCTCGACACCTTCGGCCGGCCCGACCCGAACTTGGACCCACCCTGTGAACGCACGAGCGACACGGCCGTGGTTCAAGCTCTTCACCTCATGAATTCCGCCGGGGTTCACGAGAAATTGTCCGCCGCCGAAGGCCGAGTTGCCAGGCTGGCCAAAAGCGACATGCCTTCACGGGCAATCGTCGAGGAACTCTACCTACTCGCCTACAGCCGCCTGCCTTCGCGCGAAGAGACGAGTGTTTCCGAGTCGCTCTTTTCGGATTCAAAAGCCGACCGTCGTGGCGCGGTCGAAGATATTCTCTGGGCACTGCTGAACTCGCCTGAATTTGTGTTCAAGGATTAACGGAGTCAAGGGCCGGCCGGAACGTCCGCGCCCCGCTGAAAAAAGGCACGATCTATGGCATTCTTCACGAACCGCGAATCGACGACCCGCCGCGACTGCCTCCGCCTCGGCCTGAGCACATTGATCGGCGGCGGGCTGATCGATGCTCTTCGTGTTCGTGGCCAAGCGGCGATCCCCGACGCGAGACGAACCAGTTGCATTCTGATCTGGATGGACGGTGGTCCGAGCCACTACGAGACCTTCGACCCCAAGCCAGGCGCTCCGGCCGAGATCCGGGGCAAGTTCAACCCGATCGCGACCGCGGTTCCTGGAATTCACTATTCAGAGCAAATGAAGCAGCTTGGCCGGATCGCCGACAAGATCGCGATCGTACGATCGATCCGCCATGACCAGGGGAACCACGGGGCGGGAAACCATTATATGATGACAGGTGCGCCGCCCCGCATCCCCGTCGGCTGTGGCGCGTTCGTAAGCTTCCATCCGAGTATGGGCGCGGTCGCCGCCCACGAACGCGGGGCCGCTGGCGGCCTGCCGCCGTATTTCTCCATTCCGAGCATGTCGCGTTCGGGTGGACCAAACTTTTTCGGCGCCAAGTGCGCCCATTCGTTGTGCCCGATGACCCCAACGTGGCAAGCTTCCGCGTTCGTGACGTCGCCCCGCCGCGCAGCGTCGAGGTCGGCCGATCAGATCGCCGTCGCGACTTACGCTCTCGACTCGACCACTTCCGCCGATACACGGACAAGTCCGCCGGCGACCCAGCGTTGGCGCTCGACGAGTATTATGATCAAGGCTATGACCTGATGTCGTCGCCTCAGGCTCAGCGTGCCTTTGACATTCACCGCGAGGACCCGCGAGTGCGCGATCGTTACGGTCGGAACCCGTTTGGCCAGCGGTGTCTGCTCGCCCGTCGCCTCGTTGAGGCGGGCGTCCCGTTCGTGACTCTTAATGAGGGCGGCTGGGATCATCACGTCTCTCTCTTTAAGAGCTTTGAGAAACGCGTGCCGGCGTTCGAGGCCTCGATCGCGGCTCTCATCAATGATCTCGACCAGCGAGGATTACTCGATTCGACCTTGGTGATCGCACTCGGTGAGTTCGGCCGAACACCCACGATCAATAAGGACGCTGGGCGTGACCACTGGTCCAACGCGATGTCGGTCCTGGTCGCCGGTTGCGGCACACCGGGAGGTCAAGTCGTCGGTGCGACCGATGTCCGCGGATACTCCGCCAGTGATCGCGTCCTTTCTCCCGAAAACTTGACGGCCACCGTCTATACGAAGCTGGGAATCGACCCCGGCAAAATCCTCTTTACGCCCAGCGGTCGTCCCACCTACTTGGTCTCGGATCCGACCCCAATTCGTGAGTTGATGGGGTGAAAAAACGGTCGCGTGCCATCGTTCTGTTCACGGCCGCGATCACCATCGCGGGCGCCCCATCCGCGTTTGCGAAGCCGCCAACCCTGACGGGCTTTTTCCCGGCCGGGGCCGCACGCGGTCAGACCGTGGCGGTGACGATCTCGGGGTCGTTTGATCATTGGCCGATTAAGTGCTGGGTTGATGGCAAGGGGCTTTCCATCGAGGCCAGCCCGAGAAGAGGAAACTGGCGGTTCGCGTGGCTCGCGATGCCGAGCCTGGAGTGCGCTGGGTGCGTGTTTATGACGAGGAGGGAGCGACGAACCTCCGTCCGTTTATCATTGGAACGCTGCCTGAAGTTCTTGACGCGGAACCAAACGACGATCCGCGTCGTCCGCAGAACGTCGGGCATTCCGCGAAAACCGTCAACGGACGTCTCTCTCGGGCCGGCGATGTCGATGGATTCTCTGTCAAGCTCGATCGGGGACAGACGATCGTCGCTGACCTCGAGGCGAATCGACATCTTGGTTCGCCGATGGACGCCGTGCTCCAGGTTGTCTCGGCCGATGGCTTCGTACTCGCCCAGAACGACGACACCGTTGGCCGCGATCCACGGATCGTCTTCGAGGCCCCGGCGAGCGCGGACTATATCGTCCGCCTTTTCGCGTTTCCCTCGACGCCCGGCACGGAGATAAGGTTCGCCGGGGGCGACGCTTTCATCTATCGCCTGACGCTGACGACCGGTGGCTTCCTCGACCACACCTTCCCGCTCGCCGTCTCGCAAGACGGCTCGACTCCAATCGCCGCGATCGGTCCCAACATTCCGCGGTGTGACCGCGCACTGGATTTTCCTCAGAACGAAATGCATGATGTATTCTCATTCTGTCATCCGACATTACCGGGCATTGCCAAAATCAGGCGAGTGGCAGGCAAATCAGTCGTCGAGGTCGAACCCAACGATCTGGCCCATCCTCAAGACCTGGCGGACCGCGACGCGATCAGCGGGACAATCGACCCTCCAGGCGACCGGGATGTCTACCGACTCGATTTGAAAAAGGGTGAGCCGCACAAGATTTCGGTGGAGTCTCGTACGCTCGGCCTGCCTCTGGACCCTCTGGTCCAGGTGCTCGATGCCAATGGCAAGGTTTTGGTCGAGACCGACGACGTTGGCGAGTCCCGCGATCCCGAGCTGACTTTCGCGCCTCCAGTCGACGGCCAGTACCGGGTGGTTATCCGCGATTTAAATGGCCATGGGGGCCCTCGGTACGCCTATCTCCTCCGCGTCTTCGTCCCAGAGCCTGACTTCACGCTCTCGCTGGCGGCGGAGACGTTCACCGTGAGCTCAGGTAAAAAGACAAATGTGATCGTCAACATCGAACGCAAGAATGGGTTTAACGACATGCTCGACGTGATGGCCGTGGAACTGCCCGAAGGCGTCGCGGCGACGGCGGCCCGATCACGACAGTCCGATCCCTCGGCCAAGTCGGTGACACTCGAAATCCAGGCCGATAAATCTGCCCACTCTGGACCCATTCGGATCGCCGGAAGGTCCGCCGACGGAAAGCAGCGTCCGCGTTTCGCCCTTGCGCCGGTTCCAGGGTTCGAAGCCAAAACGGATTATCCTTGGCTAACGATCCTTCCCGCGGCTCAGGCAGCGAAGCCTTGATTTGGCCGCAAAGTGGAACTGTCTGACGCCTTCGGTCAGAGACGCTATCATGGCTTTGGTGCGATCTTGTGAAATGCAGACCGAATTCCGCATTCACGTGGCCGGAAGACGTACGAGCATGAAGCGGAGTGAATTCGTTTACTTGCTACCGGGCGCCTTGGGCTTTGCCAGCAGCGCTTCGGCTTCGCGGAGGAAGCCCTGTATTTCGGCATCATGTGCCCAGCGAGGATCTTTCATTCGCTTCCGCAGACGCTCTAGCTCGGCCTGGGCGTCCTTGGCGTGGCCGAGTTGCTGTTGCGTCATGGCGAGGAAGGCGAGGTCCGCGGGGTGAGAGCCCCGGTATTCTTTCTCGTTGATCAGATCCGAGCGTCGGAGCGTCTCCTGTGCTTTGTTAAAGTTGCCCACGCGGTAGTAGACCACGCCCAGCGTATTCAGATAGTTGCGATTCTTCGGCTCGAGCTGACAGGCTCCCTCGCTGTAGCTCACGGCCTTGCGGTAGTCAGACATCACGCAGCCTGGCAGCTTCACGAGTTCCTCGGCGAGATTGTTGAGTGTTTCGGGATTCTCCGGATACGATTGGGCGGCGGCGAAGGCCTCCCGCCGCCGATTGGGACTCATGTCCGGCAGCGTTCGTAACCGCTCTAGAACGCTGGCGCGGAAGCCCATCTGGCGGAAGAGATCGGCCACCATTTGATTGGCTGCCCAAACGTCCTGAACTTCGGCAGAGGCGCTGGTCTCCCATAGGTGGATAGAACCTTCGTCGTTCCCGGAAGCCAGGCGCCGGCCGTCTGGGCTGAACGCCACGTTAGTGACGACGCTGTGTCCCTTGAGCGAGAGCCTCTCCTGGCCGGTGACGGCGTCCCAGACCTTCACCGTCTTATCCCAGCTCGCGGAGGCGATGCGGCTGCCGTCTGGGCTGAAGGCCACGCTTTTGACCCCTGCAGCGTGTCCCTCGATCGTGAGCGTCTCCAGGCCGGTGACGGCGTCCCAGACCTTCACCGTCTGATCCCTGCTCGCGGAGACAATGCGGCGGCCGTCGGGGCTGAACGCCACGCTAGCGACGTCGGGGGACTGTCTCTTGATCTTGATCTTGATCGTGAGCGTCTCCTTGCCGGTGTCGGCGTCCCAGACCTTCACTGTCGGATCGTAGCGCGCGGAGATCAAGGAGATAACGCCGCTCGCGGAGGCGATGCGGCGGCCGTCGGGGCTGAACGCCACGCTATGGAAGGTATGGACGTCGCTGGTGAGTCCCTTGAGCTTGAGCGTCTCCTTCCCGGTGCCGGCGTCCCAGACCCTCACCGATTCCCCGCTCGCGGAGGCGATGCGGCGACCGTCGGGGCTGAACGCCACGCTATTGACGGAATTGGTGTGTCCCTTGATCGTCATCAAATCAAAATGGCACAAGTGATTGAGGTAGTACCACTCGAACCCCCGCAGGTCTCAGCAATACGTAGTCTGTCGAAGAAGAGGACAT
>CAWHKI010000299.1:0-6234 GCA_963829765.1 uncultured Isosphaeraceae bacterium
CGTCACGGCCGCCAGGTCCCATGACCGGCGGGCGATCAAGGCAACCCAGCCGGGAACCGTGAGCAACAAAATGGGAGCGTAAAACGTGAGCCCGCGGTAAGGGCCCCAGAGGAGGGCCAGGAGAGTTTGCCAAAACCGAACGGGAAATCTCAGACCGAGAGGATTGTCGGCTTTGTGAACATCGGCGAAATGCTTCGTCACGAGGTGAAAATAGCCCATGTCCCAGGGCGATCCGAAAGCGAGCTGGTTGTACGCCAACAAGACCAGGGTCGGAAAGACGGCCCCAACGGCGAAAAGTGCCAGCGCATCGGGGCGGCGGGCTCGTCGCAGACACTGGGTCAAAAGGTAGAAACCCAGGATGGCCGACACCGGCCCAACTTGAAGCTCGATCACCGCCGCGTAAGCCGCCAGAAAGCCGGCCAGGAATAATCCGAATGGATCGCGGGGGCGGTTCTTCTTCCACAGGAGGAAAAACGAGGCGAATAGGGAAAATGCCGCCGCCTGGTGTCCGTAAGCGAGGGTCGCGTAGACGTACGCGGGAGTCGCCAGGCCATAGGCCAGCCCGATCAAGCACGACGTTTTCGACGAGCAGCCCAGTTCGCGTCCCCAGAGCACGAGCAAAACAGCGGTGGCGGCCGTGCAGAGACCTGATGTACCGAGTGTGGCCCAGTAGTCGGCGGCCCAGTAAGGAAACGCGGCATGGTCGAGCGGATGGGGCGGCAGGGGGACGAGCCACCTGGCCATCGCGTAGGGAATCGTCGCCAACAACGAGAAGCCCGGCAGCTTGTCGGAATAGTACTGGCCGCCCATTTTTGCTA
Organism: uncultured Isosphaeraceae bacterium; assembly: GCA_963829765.1. Lineage (GTDB taxonomy): Bacteria > Planctomycetota > Planctomycetia > Isosphaerales > Isosphaeraceae > CAWFRS01. The sequence goes on from CAWHKI010000299.1 coordinate 819, forward strand.
TGTCATTCGTTTGCTGTTCAAGCCCGGTGATCGCGACCGTGCCGCGATCGACCGCGCATAGGTGAGCATCAGCCGGCTGGCCGTGTTCCAATCGCGCGAATGCCAGAAGAAGCCATAGCTGCCGATGAGCGTCAAGAAGACCCAAGTTGCCGGCCGTTTGAGAATCGAACGCATCGCCGCGACAATCCGAGCCCAGATCGCCGCGACCCCGACCGCGGCGAGCAACACATTGCCGCTTTGAATCGGCAGCAGGTATCGGTCCCAGGCCATGGGGAGATAAAGCGTCACCATGGCCCACGCCACGATGGCCCAGACGACCAGGGCCAGCCCGGTCGGCGGCCGGCCGGCTCGGTAATGGCTGACACCCAGACGAAACGCCGTGACCAACCCATAGAGCACCAAGGGCGCCCAGAGGATCGCCCCCCAGTCCTGGCGTCGATCAAAGCGGATCGTCGAGTCGGACTGGCTTTTTCCCAGCAACCCAAACCGGCCGAAACCCTGGACCGCGAAGACGGCCATCTTATCGGACAACGTGAATAGGGCGTCCTTGCCAAAGGTGATCTTCTGCGCTTCCGATAAGCGGAACCGATGCTTTACCTGGAAATCGAAGTCGCTGCCAGACATTCTGGCTCGGCGATTTCTTGAAGCTCTTTGGGCAACGGATTGGCCGGGCGAACCGTCATAAATGGGTTCATCGCAACGAAGACCGCGAGCGCCACGACGGCAGTCACGAGCGACCCACCGCCCAGAGTCAACTTGCGGCTAAGCTTGACAGTGGGCGCAATCATGGTGATCCCGGTCCAGGCGGCGATGATCAAGAGCCCGAGAAACCGCGCTGAACTTCGAGAGGATCGCTAGCCCGGAGCAGATACCGGCCAAGCAAGGGAGCACGACTGTGGCCGCCCCCAATCGCCCTGCCCAAACCCGCCGCCACCACCATAGGAAGACCGCCAGCGCGGTCAGCGTGAACGCCTCGGTCGGCACGTCCGACATGGCTCGGTGCGCCAAAAGGCGATAGAGCGGATTGAACATAAGACGCAAGCGCGGCAATCGTTCCGACTCTGCCATCCTTGACCAGAACGCCGCAAGCAAAGATCGCGACGCAGCCGAGGGCCCCCACGAAAATGATGGGTACCCGAGCCACCGGCAGCGTCAGTGAAGTGCCAAAATGGCCGTAATGGTCGTACCACGCCCACGCCGCGCTGGGCTGCGGCATGGGGAGCCGCGCCACTTTAAAGGCTAGCCCAATCAAGTATTTGGGAAGCGGAGGCAGGTCGTAAGCGGGGAATTCCAGCCAGGCGGGATCGTGGAAACGGCCGGCGAAAAACAGGTCGGCGTAATAGCTTTGAGCAATGTAAGCGTACTCGTCTTCAAACGACGCGTCGAAAATTCCCCAGGCAAAGACGGCCATCGCGGCGCAGGCGACCCCTGCCGCCATCCATACCATGGCCAGGACCGTGAAGTTTGCGGGGAGGATGCCGGGCGAACACTTTGGTCGGACGGCATCATCCCCATGTCCTCATTGATGAGGCTCGTGCGATCTTCGCGATTGCGTTTAGATAGACGCGAGCCCTCCATTCTAGAAATCGTCCGGTTTTCTTGGCAACGCCCTGCGCTGGCGAAGCGTCCTCGTTCCTTGTGCGCGACTGCCGCTACCTGCGGATGGCATGTGGGAAGACCTTTGCTTCTGGGCACAGCAGGCGGCAGAGCTGGCGATAAAAGCCGTTTACCAACAGACGGAAGACCTTGGCCTGATAGACGGCCAAGCTGTGGAACTGATTGTAACCGCTGAACCCTCACCTGGTCCGATCGCTGAGGGATTCGATTCGGCTCCTTAGATGACGCGCCGCCAGCGCAGGAAGATCAGGCCGGCGGCCAGAGACATGCCGAGCAGCGTCAGGGTCGCCGGCTCGGGCACCGTCTGGACGGTGACGGGGACCCCCGGCACGTTTATGGGCGTGCCGCCGTCAACGATGAACTGGCTGTAAATGGTGGCGGTGGTGTTGATGGTGTATTCGCCGACAAGGGGACCCGGAGTGATCGTCGTCGTGCCGCCACTCGTCTCGGCCGGGTTGAGCTGGACCGTCACCGATTTTCCGTCGATCGTGCCGGAGGACGTCTGTGAAATAATCCGAAAATCGAAAGAGCCCGTCTCGAAAGGGGAAATGCGGTTAAAGATCTCGATCTCGAATTCGCCCGGGAACGCGGCGGTGGCTACGACGGTCGTCAATGACGGACTCGTGTAGATCGTATGCAAGATGGTCGCGGTATAGTCCACGAAGTCGTTGCCGTGTGTGACGGAGTTGCTCGTCTCGGAGACGTCCGTGATGGTCGTTGTGACCCAACCGAGCGGGATCTGAACGCTGCCCGATGTCACAACAGTGGTGTCCAGAAACGGGTCTGGGGACAGCGTGACGGACGAAGCATTGGCGGCGTTGGCGGCCAGCGCGCTCATGGCGGCGGCGACCAGCACGCGAAGCGTGAAGACGGTTGATCGACTCATTGCCTTAGCCTCCAAAAATGTTCGCAAGACTCGCAAGACCTGGCGTCAGAGCTGGTTTCAAGTGGTTCGGGTTGGCCCATGGGCGGCGCGGGATCCTGTGGTCTTGATTCCGGACATCAAGAGTTGTGATTGGCGCTGCACAAAACGCGGCTGCGCCCGCCGATCACAAACCAGACGGGTCAATAGGGTTCCCTCTGCACCAAGTTAAGCAATTCCGACGCCTTATAACACGATGCGCGGCGATTTGCAACCCGGAAGTCGGGCGATTGCGTTGTTTTTTTTCGACACGATAAGAACACGCCCCCGATCGGGTCAATTCTGATCGCGGCGCTTCAGAAATGGCGATGGAAGTCCCAGGGTCGATTGTCGTCTGCGACTTTGCGGAGGAAGCAGACGTTCACGGGAATCAATTTCAGTGTAATGTCCCACCGCAACGGATCCTGGAGGAATCGCCGTCCGACGCTCGCCCAGCGCTGCCAGTGTGCGGTCGAACGGGGAGCGGGCATCCGAACTAACTCTTAGGCTCGATTCCTCATAACATACGCCACCACCTGGCGGACCGCGAGCATCCACAGATCGTCGAAACCGATCACTCCGCCAATTTCTAGCATGCGGTCCGCGTAGAAGAAATCGAGGAGGACGAAATCAAACGTGTGATTCCCGTCGATAAAGACGAAGTCGAAGCGCTCTCCGTTGCGGAATAGCTCAGGCAACGCTAAATGCGAAGGTTGCTCGACCAGCCGGAAGTGCTTCGCCAAGCTGCCATAAGAACACGGCGGCGGAAACGCGGCCGGCCCTGACCTTTGGCCCCCACTGCCGCCGATGCGTCTCTGGGCGGCAAAGTAGTATCGTATCATAGCAAGCCCGATGGTACCGCACTGGGTTGTCGCAAAGACGTACGGTCTTTTGCAGTTCACAAGGAACAACGGCTGCCCCCCCGGAGTCCCGTGGAATCAGCAAGGAACAACGGTTGATCCGCTGGTACGTGCGTGCTAATAGGTCTCTATCTGATCGACGGGGACGTCCAAACGGTGCGCAATTGTGTCGAGTGACTTACTATGCGGCTTTTCGATTTCATTTCGCTCGATGCGAGCGATGGTCTTAGCCGCTAGCGGGGCGAAGTCATTCCGGGTCAACCGCTTCTGAATGCGCAGACGCCTCAACGAAGCTCCGAACGACCTCTCGCTCTTCTGCCGCTCCTTGTTTAGCTTTCGCCGATAATCTGTGTCAATTTCGTAAAGGATCGCGTCCGCCGCGGCTTCGTACTCGCCAAGCGCCACCGTATGTCCATAATCGGTGAAACTTAGGGCGCCAAAATCTGGCTTAACTCCATCAGCCGTCTCCTTAAACAAGGAAAATGGGACAACTACCGTCTGACGGTCGCCCCGCACGAACGCCAAGGTCCTGCTTTCCGAATCAGCGGCCCCGCCAATGAAACGGTTGACCGCATCCTTGCCTGTGATGACCTTGATCAGTTCCTCCAGCGGAAGCCATCGGTAACCACCCAGGCCGATCACCTTACCGAACACTCCCAGCAGCGCCGGAACGCTCTCCGTTCGCGGAGGCTCCATCGTGAGAAGATGGTCAAATCGACGTCCCATTTGTGCCTTAAGCCGCGCTTTCAGAAGTGCGTCCGTCGAACCGCTGCCACAGCAGACGAAAACCGCCCCACTCCGGGCGTCCTGAACACAGCTTTTCAGGTCAGACTCCCTGCAAAACGTAACTCCCTCGGGCAAAGGATCACGAAACTTACCCGTTGCGCCAATCACGACGTAGTGTTCAACCGTCTCCTTTGTGGCAGGTAGCGTCTTAGGCATTATCTTCTTCCCTCAGCTCGAAACGGGATTCTCCGGATACTTTTCGTCCCATGCGTTACATAACGTTTCCCAGTTGTTTTCAATTATCTCTCTGACCTCTGGATCTATAAGGTTCCAATTTCCTCCAGGCGGAACAAGAAACCCTCGCGTGCGCAGACAAATCCGCCACAGAACCTCAGCATGCCACACGGTGATGTGCGGCGGCTCAAGCCGTTCCTTGTCCCGAATTTTGACCTTCCAGCCTCGCTCTCTGAGCTTCCTCGGCAGGTCCAAACGATATGGCACGCTGACACCTTCTGATTATGTCCCAATTACATAAAACAGTCAAGAAGGACAATTTGCCGATCCTCGACGAGCCAATTAACCAACACTCTACCTCATGCATTCCGACGGCACCGACCAGCGCCGGCTGACCGAGGATCGGGGCTTGAATGTGTATCCCCGCTTCTCGCCCGACAGCCGGCGGGTCGCCTACCTGCACCAAGACCGCGGCATCAATAGCCTGTGGGTCGTCAACATCGACGGCACCGGCCGACGTCAGATCCTCCAAGATGAGAACGACACCTCAGCCGATCACCTCCGCTGGTCGCCCGACGCCAAGTCGCTGGCCTACAAGCTCTTTGATTGGCAACGCGACGAGAAGGGCAAGGAGTTCCTCGACCCTGAGAAGGCCAACATGCGGATTGCCATCATGGACGACGATGGGAAGAACAGCCGCCCGCTGATCCTCCCGCGCCCGGTGGATCGGCGAACCCGACTGGCGCTGACCCGGCCGTCCGAACGCAACTCCGGACCGACTCGATTCGAGGTTGGACTGTGAGAGCGTCATACGCCCACAAGAATTCAGACGCCGAACAGGAAGTACGGCATGTACACTGTCCCCGAAATATATACACGCCTAGATGTCCGGCGGCACGTTGCAGGCGTCGAGAAAATGAGGCTGCTCGTCAGAGCTTGGTCTCCCTGGCGCCGGACCGAGGCGGAAGCGTGAAGTTGCGGCCTTTCACCACGTTTACGCCAACCGAGCGGCCCCGTACAATCGACAGAGCGCGGCACCGGTTGGTTTACAGCGGATCGCCCGGCGACCTCGCGGCAA
>CAWHKI010000300.1:0-9636 GCA_963829765.1 uncultured Isosphaeraceae bacterium
TGTGCACTGAGTATTCTTCACCAAAGTCCGGTAAATAACAGAGACTCATCTTATAGATAACACACTGGGAATGGGTGTCGAGTCCCTTGGCGTGCGCCGACTCGGCAGCAATCGACGCCGGCGCGATAAGTATGCATGGCTTGGGACGGTAATAACGGAGCCCATCGTCCTCCGGCCCTGGGTTTCGGACCCAGCTCGCACTTGGCCCGCAGCCGGAAACGCACGCCAGCGCCGCCACAAGCAAAACCAGCATACGGACCATTTTCGTTCACCTCCAACGGATATTCGTCAGATGCGGGCGACGTGGCCCGACCACGATAGCCCAGCGTGCGCCATGCTATTGTTCGCGTATTGAACGCTATCTAAGGCGTGATCTTATAATCGTTTCGGCGGCAGCCATCAACACCAATTTCTCATGCCCGTGTGGTCTACATCCGTGGTTGCACGACGAAGTAATTCGCGGCGATGATGCCGGCCAGGATGAGGTGCATGAGCACGATCAAAAGGCCAACTCCGTAGAGCGTCTGCATGCCGTCGTCGACGCGCTTGCGCGTCTTTAAGAGCTGGACGGTCACGACCGAACAGACCCAGTTCCAGTGCAGCATCACATGAATCAGCACGCCCAGAGCGAGGGCGAAAAGACCGACGAATTGAAGGTCGGACCACTGGTCGTAGGTCAGGCCCCATAGTTTCCAGCCCCCCGCGGTCGTGGGTGCTGGAAAGACGAAGCGGAGAATCGCCGAGAGCCAACCGATCGCAAACAGAATTGCTAGTAATGTTATGTCAATAAACAAATTGATAACGGACATCGATAGACGCTTGTGCTTCGGCCTGAGAGTCGGCCCGGTCGAGGCCACCTCGGAAGCGCCAACAAACGATTCTTCATCCGCCGCTGCGTTTTCGCGCGTTTCCATGGTTGATCCTGATTCCCACCCCTGGACTCGATAATGATTTGGCGTCGCTTTGTGAGTCAATACTTGTTCGGCCGCGAGGAACCGTCTCACGCGAAACTTGACACCCGGTCTAAGGGTAAACCCATTCGGTCGAGTGTGCGCGAAGATTCAGCGGAAGAGATTGAGCTATAGGGAGCAATGTCGTGGCTTGCAACTTGATGTGGAAATTGATTTTCCTTTGCGGCGTCGCGGCCGTGGCGTCGAGCACGACGTTGGCGGCGGCCGAGAAACCTGCGCCGACTTACCATAAAGACGTGGTACGTATCCTTCAAAAGAACTGCCAAGACTGCCACCGCCCCCATCAGGTGGCGCCATTTAGTTTGCTCAGCTATGAGCAGGCCCGCAGGCGCGGCTCTGACCTGGCGCACGTGACCAGCGAGCGGATCATGCCCCCCTGGCCTGCCTCTTCGTGCTTCGGCGGCCCGTTCCGCGACGCGCGGGTGCTGACCGACGACGAGATCGCCACGCTTCAAGCCTGGGTGAATGCCAAGTGTCCCGAAGGCGACCCCAAAGAGGCGCCCAAGCCCCGGACGTTTTCTTCGGACTGGACGCTCGGTGAACCCGACCTGACGCTGACGATGCCCGAGCCTTATCACCTGGCCGCCACGGGCAGCGACGACTTCCGCGTTTTCGTGCTCAAGACGAATCTTGCCGAGGATCGCTGGATTCGCGCCGTCGATTTTCGTCCGGGCAATCGCGCGGTCGTGCATCACATCATCGCGGGCGGTGGATCCGTCGGGCCGGGCTCGCGAGCTGGATGCGGCTGACCCGGGCCCCGGTTATCACGACATCAGCTTTTTCGGCGACGGGGTGATCCCCTCCGCCTTCCTGCCGATCTGGACCCCTGGCTCCAAGTCTCACTATTGTCCCGACGGCACCGGATACAAGCTGCCCAAGGGGGCCGACATCTTGATACAGGTCCACTACCACAAGACCGGTAAGCCCGAGACCGACGCCACCGCCGTGGGCCTCTATCTTTCCAAGAAGCCGTTGCCACGCCAGGTTCATATCGGTGCCGTTTTTCCTAACGTCACGATCCGCCAGGCGCTGGCCGTCCGAACCAAGTTCGAGGAAGCCAAAAAGGCGGGCAAGCGCATCGGATTCCTCGAGTTATTCCGGGAAGCGGACGCCATCGTGATTCCCGCCGGTTCCAATAACTATGAAGTCAAGGGATCGACCAAGCCGGGAGCCAGTGTGATGGCTCGCCCGCTCGCCCGTGACATTCTGATCACTTCGGTGATGCCCCACATGCACTGGCTCGGCAAGGACTTTACCTTCACGGCTGTCCTGCCCGACGGCAAGACGCGTATCCCGCTGATCAAAATCGACCACTGGAACTTCTACTGGCAGGGCAACTACGCTTTCAAGGAGCCGATCCACGTGCCGAAGGGCTCGTGGTTCGAGGTGGAGGCGCACTTCGACAACTCCGACGCGAATCCAGCCAACCAAAACAAACCTCCCAAGGTCGTCAGGTGGGGCGAAGGGACCAACGACGAGATGTGCATCGGCATCTACGAGTGGGTCGTCCTCGCGGGTCAACCGGAGCCGCCGCGCAGATTTGGCCGCGGCCTCTGAGTTACGGTGGGTCGTAACCCCCGGAGTTCCAGGGGTGACAACGCGATACCCGGCGCAAGCCGCGGGCAAGCCCCTTCCAGGTGCCGTATTTCTTGATCGACTCCACCATGTAACGACTGCAACTCGGCTCGAACCGGCACGCCGGGCCCAAGAGAGGGCTGAGCGTGACCTGGTAGAGGCGGATCAGGCCGATGAGACACGCGCCTACCAGGCGGCCTGGCCAACGCAACAGATTCTCGAGCGACCATGGGGCGCATGGCACATAAGGACGGAGGACAGAGGACGGAGGACGGAGGACGGAGGACAGAGGACGGAGGACGGAGGACGGAGGATAAGAGACGGAAGCCTGCGCCTCACCGCGACGCACACCCCTGTGTCTTTGTGGTCATGGCGGCGGCTTTGCGATTGGCGATGCGGGTTTGAGATTGAGCCGCCGCGCGACGCCGTGAGACAAGGCAATGAGCGATTGCCGCACGGCGGCGAAGTTGGCGTCTTGCCGGCGCGGCAGTACGATCAGGTCGACACCGATCGGCAGATCAGATTTGGCGAGCCGGAACGCTTCTCGCACCAGCCGCTTGAGGCGGTTACGGGCGTAAGCCGCGCGGACCTTTTTGCGCGAGAGCGAGATGCCCAGTCGAGAGTGGTCGCGGTCGTTTTCCACGCCATAAACGACCAGGATGTCGTCCGCGCACGAGCGGCGCCGATCGAAGGCGCGGCGGAAGTCTTTGGGGTCTTTCACTCGCTCGTGCGGGCGAAAAGACGCCTTGAGGCTCATGATGATGGATCAACCTCGTGGCCCGGCGATTCCAGGGGTTCAACGATGCGCGGCGGATTCAAGCGTTCGCGAATCAGGCGGCCTCGGCGCATGATGTGCCAGATCAAAAGACCGCCGAGCGCGGCCAGTGTGACCAGGCCGGTCCCGAGCAGGGCCGCGATCGCTTTGCCCAGGCGGGGACGGGCCTGGGGATTCTCGTCGAGGATCTGCCGGAGCGGACGACGCGACGATTGAATGCCGTCGGATCGTGCGTCCGTCAGAGCTGGGTCTTTTGAGTCAAACATCGGAATCAGACACAATCGATGAGTCGGCTTGGTCGAGCAATTCGCGGAGCTCTTCGGTCAGGTGATAAACGCGATGATGCACTTCCGAAAGCTGGTCGACGAGCCGGAGGATCACCTCGACGCCCGCCAGGTTGATTCCCAGGTCGCGCTGATAAGTGACGATGGACCAGAGCCGACGGATCTGGGCCGGCTCGTAGCCTTCGTCCGCGCCGTCGTGCGTGGCTCGTATCAGGCCCAGAGACTCGTAGCGCGCCAGCACCGTGGTCGAGATGGCAAGTTCTCGGGCGGCAAGGTTGCGCGGGATGATCCGTCGATTCATGGCCGACTCGCTGCCGTTTAGGTCACCACAGCCCGGCACGTGGGTTCTGCGTGGTACGCTCGGAAAATTCTTCGATCAGGTGCCGGCTAGTGGCGTCAATGTTTTTGGGCACGACGATCTTGAGTACAACGAACAGGTCTCCGCCCGGCTTGCCCGCGGTTGCGGGGATGCCCTGACCCTTGAGCCGGAGCTTGAGACCGCTAGAGCTGCCCGGCGGAATTGTGAGCGATTTCATTCCATCTAAGGCGGGGACGTCGATCTTGGCTCCCAGAATGGCCTCCGACACGCTGACCGGCACCTCGATTTGGAGATTTGGCCCCTCGCGCTTGAAGTAGGGGTGCGGCTCAACCTCGATAGCGATCGTGAGATCGCCGGCGGCCGCCCCTTTGGGGCCGGGCTCTCCTTGTCCCTTGAGCCGAAGCTTGGACCCCGTATCGACCCCTGGCGGAATCTTGACGACGAGGCTCTCCTTCTTGTCACCGGCCCGCTGAACCTCGATCCTCGTCTCGCCCCCTTTGACGGCGGTCAAGAACGGGATTCTCAGGTGGGCTTCCAGGGTTCGGCCACCGCGATGGCGGCCCGGCCGGCCGCCGCGCACCCTGCCCATCAAATCTTCAAAGATGCTCGCGTGTCCGCTTTCTTCACCGTGGCCGCCGGCGCTGAACGACCCGAGCAAGTCGGAGAGATCGACATGATCAAATCCCGGCTCGCCGCCAAACCGCGATGCCCACTCGGTCGAAGTCGCTCGCGGCCCGGACGCAGCCATCCCCTCGAAGGCTGCCCGGCCATGCCGATCGTAGAGAGCCCGCTTCTCCTGGTCTGAAAGGACGTCGTAAGCCGACTGCACTTCCTTGAACCGGCCTTCCGCCGACTTGTCGCTGGGATTGACGTCAGGGTGGTGCTTGCGCCGAACGCTCGATAAGCCTTCTTGATGGCCTCGGGCGTCGCGTCGCGAGCCACTCCCAAGATGTCATAATAATCGCGTTCTGGCATCGAGCGACGGAGTCCAAATTCTTATGCGAAATTCTTGGCCAAGTCTGCGATCGGGTCTTGATGAACCCCAATTCTACGCTTGAACCTCTCGGTGATTCAAGCGCGGCCGCTGCCTGAATCAGTCTCGTGGGGGCCAGTGTCGCACCTCAGCCCTCGAAGGTCGGGCCTTGGCTCGATACAATAAAGCTTTCGCTGGACGATTCGCAATGTCTATAGAAAGTACGGATTGATATGTTTGGCAAGACCAATACAACACTCACGGAACGCGATGTGCTCGACGCCTTGAAAGGGGTGAAGGACCCCGACTTAGGACGGGACCTCGTCGATCTGGGAATGATCAAGGACATCAAGATCGGCGCCGGCACGGTCTCGCTGATGGTGAACCTGACCACGCCCGCCTGCCCGCTCAAGGCGCAGATCGAGCGCGAGGTGCGGACGGCGCTCGAGAGCCGGCTCTCTGGTCAGTGGGCGGTGAACATCACGATGGGGGCCGAGGTCCGCGGTAAGGGAATCGTCGAGACGGGCGATGTCCCCGGCATCAAAAACGTCATCGCGGTTGGCTCGGGAAAAGGAGGGGTCGGCAAGTCGACCATGGCCGCCGCCATCGCCTACGGCTTGCGTTCCTACGGAGCCAGCGTGGGTTTGATGGACGCCGACGTGTATGGCCCATCGATCCCCCACCTCGTGGGCGCCAGCGGCCGGCCGATGGCCAAGGGCGAGCGCATCCAGCCCATCGAAACCGGCGGCTTCAAGCTCATGTCGATGGGCTTTTTGCTCGAGCCCGAGCGCGCGGTCATCATGCGCGGGCCGATGCTCCATGGCATCATTCAGCAATTCCTCCGTCAGGTCGATTGGGGCCCGCTGGATTACCTCGTAATCGACTTGCCCCCCGGCACCGGCGACATTCCGCTGACCTTGGCCCAATCGCTACCTCTGACCGGCGCGGTCGTCGTCTGCACGCCGCAAGAAGTCGCCCTGCTCGACGCGACCCGCGCGATCAGCATGTTTCGCCAACTGAAAGTCCCGGTGCTGGGGATGATCGAAAACATGTCGTTTTTCGACGTGGTCGCCTACCTCCGCGACCGGGGCGGGACTGAGGCCCACAAGCTGGTCGATGGCAAAAGCTTCTTCGAAACACCGGGCGATGAGCGTGTTTACATCTTCGGCCGTGGCGGCGCCCGGCGCAAGGCCGAAGCGATGGGGGTCCCGTTTCTGGGTGAAGTCCCCTTGAACATCTTCCTCCGCGAGAGCGGCGATGCGGGCCTGATGGAAAACGCCCTGGCCCCCGGCTCTCCGGCCCGACCCTATTTGCTGGGCATCGTTGAGCAGCTCGCGGCCCAGATCAGCATCCAGAACATCAAAACGCCCAAGATGCCCAAGCTGGAGATCCTTAACTGAGGCGATCTGTTTCCGCATTGATCAGCGATCGCTCGTCAGGGAGTTTGCTCGCACTTTGGCCGGTTCAGCGCGGGCGATCGGCGTGTCCGATCCCTTCCAAATGTACCAACTGGCAATGGTGCGGTAAGGCCGCCATATTTCCGTCAGGGAGTGGCAATCACGCGGCCTGGGCAGCTCGGCCAGACCGTGACGATCGCGTAGGCCGACCCGCACTCCCAGATCGCTGGCGGGCAAGATATCCGGGCGATTGAGGACGAAGATCAGGAACATTTCGGCGGTCCAGACGCCAATCCCTTTGACGGTCGTCAGCGATTCGGTAATGGCCTCATCGTCCCATGAGTCGTCGAATTCATCGAGCGGTACTTGTCCAGTGGCAACGGCCTCGGCCAGGTTGAGGACGTACCGGGCCTTGGCCGCCGAGAGGCCGACGGTGCGCAGGTTGGCCTCGCCGAGCGCGATCAACCGGTCGGGCTCGTGGGGCTCGCCGCCAAGGGCGACCAGGCGGGCGTTGATGGATGCGGCGGCTTTGGTTGAGATTTGCTGGCTGATGATTGAGCGGACTAACGAGCCGAACCGATCGGGGCGGGGCTCCAGGCGGCAAGGGCCGACGCGGTCGATGATCGCTCGCAAGTGCGGGTCGACCCGGCGCAAGTGCCGCACCGCGGCGGCCCAGCGATTGCGGGCGCCGCCACGAGGCATTGGGGTTCGGGCGAACTTCGTGGCACACGCCGAAGGCTCGCGGTTTCTCTTCATTGCTCTAAGCCGAATACTCTTGGGATTGCCGGACAAAATCGGTTGGACCGGGCCACGACCGTCGATAACCAACTGCGTCGATACCCTTTGACAAAATAGAGCTTAGCCCAAGCTGTTATTGAGGAAAATGTCGAAAAGGCGAAACGGCATTCGAGAGGTGATCAACCTGTACCCCAAGAGCGGAAAAACCAAGCACCGGCTGCAAGAAACGGTTCTGGCTGGGCTATCGTCAGAGGGAATCCCCGACTTCATTCTCGAAGAACTATCCCGAAGCTTGGACCCGGTACTGAGGAGAATGGCTGCCATCGATCGGATGGCACGCATTTACTAGACGAGGTTGTGGTATCCGATTGTCTTGAGTGTCTTCGGCGGATTTCGCAGCCCGTCGCTTCCTGAACTGGTGCGTACCGTGTCTCACAGCGTCCAATCCGTCGAGGGGCGGGTCCTAGATGTGGCCTGCGGCCCCGGTACGTTTGGCCGCCGAATTGCGTCTCCGCCAATGGACGTTTATGGCATCGACGTATCCGGGCGGATGCTTCGACATGGCGCAGCTTACGCCGCAGCGGAGGGCATTCCCAGCGTGCATTTCGCCCGAGCAAGAGTGGAGGCTCTCCCGTTCGGCGATGGCCTTTTCGACGCCGCCCTCTGTTGTGGCTCGCTTCATCTCTTTGCGGACACCGTTATTGCTCTGAGCGAGATGGCACGCGTGATGAAGCCGGCAACAACTCTCTCAGCCTTCACGTTCGTCGCCGGTCGCGGCGGTGATGTGGCCGCCTCATGAATTGCGGGCCTACGACGCCGTGCAATTGGCCGCCGCCCTGGAACTGAACGGGCGATGGCACGCCGCCGGGATGGGCAGCACCACCGTCGTTTCTGCCGACCAAGCTCTCAACGCCGCCGCCCTGGTCGAAGGGCTCACCGTGGATGACCCGCGTTCGCATCCGTAGCCAGCGAATGGGGTGGGCGACCACCCAGGTCTACCCGGCCCGGCGCGACCCCGGCGCGGTTTGACCACGCGAATCTGAAGCTGTGATTATATCTTCATTCCGAAAACGACGATTTTATGGTGTCCGACCGCGCAGATCGTATCAGCCTTTTCGTTCAGCGCGACGTCATGCACATACATCGGCATCTTTTCTTGCGCGAGCACTTTCTTGCTGGCGAGGTCGAAGAAAGTGAGGAAGCCGTCCTTGTCGCCGCCGCCGGCCGCGAGTAGCCAATCGCCCTGGGGGTGAAAACCGAGGTATTCCACCAAGCCCTTGAATCGGTCACTGCCGAACTCGTGGACCCGCACGCCCTTTTGCCAGTCGAACACTTCCACCCGGGCCTTGCCGTCCAGGTGGTCGATGTTGGAAATCTTGCCGCTGCCGCCGACGGTCAATCGTGTACCGTCGGGCGAAAAGGCCAATGAGCGGATGCCGCCGATCGAGTGACGCCGCTGGACCGGGTCCCATGTATACATTTCGGGCGCGTCGAGCACCGCGGCTCTTTGACCTGATTCCAGGTCCCACACAGTGATGTGGCCGATCTTATCGCCGGTGGCCACGTAGCGCGAGTCGGGTGAGATGCGCAGGCGAAGAGCATGGAAGGGAAGTCGGCTGGGGTCGACTCGTCGTGCCCGCGCAGCTCGTGGATCTTTCGGCCGCTCTCCACGTCCCAGACTCGGCAGACCATGTCGTCGGCCACGCTAGCCACGACGGCACCACTCGGCGCACAGGTGACCGCTCGGGTCGCATTTGCGATGGGCATCGACCTCGCGGATCTTTGAACGGGACTCGATGTTCCACCACATCAATCTCCCGTCGTAGCCGCCCGACACCAGCGTCGTGCCGGCCAGCGCGAGCCCGGTCACATAACTGGCATGGCGACCAAGCTCTCTCGCCTCCGGCCTGGGCTGGTCGACATCGATCTCAGCAATACGTTTTGTTCCTGTCACCACTGGTTGGCGTCTTGTTCAATTGTTTTCCCTTGATCCGTTGAGTCTCCAAATCATTGCTTACCTTTCGCATGATTAACAAAGTCAACTTGCTCCTTTTGAAGAATGTTGAATCTTCTGTCACCATCTTATTGTTTGGATGTTTCTTGATCCAACATAGGTTCTCCATGTACTGAAAGCCCCACTTTGCGGCCATTATCAGAACCTGAAGTGATTTTTAAATCAAACTCGAGTGAATAGGTACTCTTCCAATGATCTCTTTCTCCACCCAAATGAAAAGGTAGCCGTTTTCAATGACATCAGAGATATCCCACGTAGCCAAAGCTTCTGGAGTGATCGCTCCTTTTCCCTTGAAGTACGGAGCCCAAGATGCATCAAAATAGCAGCAGGTTGCAGAATCCTCTCACATCTAAATCCTCTCCAGTGGTCTCAAGATACCTTGATTGTTACCATGAGACCGAAGTGTTCTCTGAAAAATCGGGATTCGAATCCGGCACGCTGTATGGTTTGATTGTGCGTGCCCAAGAGGCTTTCACTGGATCAGGTATGCGAATGACGTGGCAAGGAGCTTCTGACACCCTCACCCTCTTGGACTTGTAAGCTATGGGTTTTACCCCGGTGAAGAACGACGACAAGTCGAGCTGCTTTGC
>CAWHKI010000301.1:0-15030 GCA_963829765.1 uncultured Isosphaeraceae bacterium
CAGTGGCTCGGTGATTCTTCAGATCTGCTGGTCAACCTTGGTCCAGTCGGTGAAGTCGACTCTGACGGACAGATCTCGCAGGATCGGGCTCGAGCTTCACTCTGAATTCGGCTCGTTCGGATTCTCGCCGAAGTGCCTGTTCTGTCCGCTCGGGCCAAATCCTCGCTCCAGACGATTCCCCGAGAACGAAACCATGATCGAAGTCGACGCTTGGCTCAGTACCGCTTCCAGTTCAACCAGCGTCCGGTATCCTCCGAGACCTGGCGAATACAGACGGACACCTCCACGAATTGCCGTGCGTCGAGCGCGGCCACGGCTTGTCTCGAGGCCAGGGACGAAGGATTCCTCGGCGCAGATCGTTGAATTTGTTGTCGCGATTCCTGAAGTCGTTTCCGGGATGCCTCGGCTTTCGTAGCGCGGCCGATCTCGGCACGAAACAGGGGCTGCCAGTTTGCTGCGTCCTGAAACAGGGCCTCATCGGCCCGGTCAATAAGGTACCTTATGTTCCGCCACCCGGCGCCGGAACGCGTTTGGTTCGATCGGTTCCGTGGACTGTGGCCGATTCGCAGTGCTTACGTCGCGTGTCTGTTCGGCTTCAACAAATCGAGTGATCGCCACCTGAAGCTCGACGCATCCTGCCTGATCGTGAGGAAAGACCGCAATCCCGTCCAAGAGTCGCGAATCGACGGAATGCTTGACCCAGAGCTCCGCGGCAAGGGCGAACTCTTGCGAGATCCGCTCGACCTGTCGGTCCTCGCACCGGATCAGGAGTTCCGAGAGCGGAGCCAAGGAGGCATGGACGGTTCGGGGAGTCTGACGAAGTCTCATTCCATCGTGGAGGATCGCCTCGTAACGACCGCAGAGTTCCACAAGATTTGGCAACGACAACAGCCGGGAGATCAAGGTCGCCCGCCGACGGCAACGACCTGTGTCACGGGTTCCTCAAAGTCGATCAGCCATTTCTCGAGCGGTCCGGGATCCTGGACATCGACGGCATTGTCCGCAGCCGCCTCGGACCGCCACCGAATCTTTTCCACGGCGATCAGACGCTCATACCGGCTCACGGAAGGACGCGCAGGCCTCCGGGCTGAGCACGGACCGGATCAGCGCGAGTGGACTCCCTTCGACCTTCGCCGCCCACCACGCAATCGGCGGGCTGTTCACAAGCCTCCGCGATGGCATTCGCCTGAGCGTCCTCAAATGTTCCGATCCCACTCCGCAAACCGTTTGGAACAACGGGGGGCCTCGTCTGTCCCCGTTCGAGTTCCATCAGCCGATGGAGTACTTGCGAATAATCGTCTCCTGTTCGGTTTTGTCGAAACAGCTTGACCAGTGGAGCACTGGTCACCTAATTGACCGTCGTTCCAGTTCGCCGACGTGGAGCGATATTGCGTCAGCCAGCCCTCTAGTTCCTCGGGACCGTCCTGGCTACCGGCAGGATCAAGGGGTTTCGGAATTCGTAATCGATCTTCCTCGATGCGCGGAAAACTCCGACAGCACTCGCTGAAACTCTCTGTGCAGTCGCAGTGTCGTGAGAATGGGGAAGCGTCGCTTCAAGCGGATTACCCTCGTGATTCGCGGCCAACCATTCTTCCGCGACTGATCCACAGACTTCCTCACAGTCAGTACATCCCGCCAGGATTGTCCCCGGAACAGACTTCGCAGACCAAGAACATCCGGAAGTCGTCGTGCCTCCTGTTCGTCCAACGGAATCAACTCACCCAGAATCTGGCGGTAGGACCGCTCGCAGACCGGGTCGACATCGTGATGCGGCCTCGTGATGGGCATCGATCTCGGTCTCTAACTGCCGAACCTGCGCCTCCACCTGGCTGATCTCCCGCAGAGCGACTTGGTACCTGTCGCGGGTCTTCCTGTTGAAGACTCTCCAGTTGCGAGCGAATCTCCCTGATCAGCGGCGTCCGGTCGGCGGTCACGTTCGTCACCATAACGATCCGGCTTTCCAACTGTTCCGCCACCAGTCGCTTTCGCACCACTTCCAGGGCGGGCAGTTTTTGACAGACGATCAGCACGCTTCTGCGCTTGGCGATCGAATCGGCCACCAAGTTAACGATCGTCTGGCTCTTCCCCGTCCCCGGCGGCCCCTGAACGACCAGTCCCCGCTCCCGCGAAACCTTCGTAATGGCCTCTTCCTGGGATGGATCGCTGCGAGTGATCAAGACAGGTTGGTCGCGATCATTCGTTTTTGCCGGACGAACTCTTCCGCAACGAGATCGGTCTCAGTCGATGTGTCCGGATCTACCTCGATCCGGAGCATCGTTTCCAGGGCCGTTCCGTCCAGGGGCCGCTGTTTGAGTTGCCTCAGATCCTCGACCAGCGACTGACCCAGAAATTGCAGATGGAACAGCACCGCGCAGCAGAGAATCCGATCTTCCGTAGGCTGCGTTGGACGTTTCGATCCTGGGAAGTCGCGCCAGCGTCCGACCCGCCGGAGACCGCCAGCGTTCCGAACACATCCACGACGTCGCCCAGGGTGCTCGAACTGCGCAACAGCAGATCGTCTGCGAGTGCTCGCCACCGGGCGCGCCCCCTCCCTCCGTAAAGCCCTTCGAACGCCGGATTAACGCGGACGCCTCCCCGATCCGAGTCGAAGGCCAGCGAAAACTGCCCGCGGCTGCCGATCTCGCCGGCCAGTTTGACGGGCCACAGCAGAACCGGCGAAAGCCGGGGCCTGGTCTGTTCACTGTCGGCCCGTTGCAACAGAAAGGGAAAGCCGATGTACGTTCCGTTGATGCCGGTGTCTCTGCAGATACTGGGTCGTCTTGTTGAGAAGACTTCGCATACGCCCCTCGGGGCCGTTCTCGTCTGCAAATGCCAAGGGATCCAATGAGAACGTCTGACCCGATCGCTGGATCAGGTTCGACAACAATGCGGCGGCGGCTTTCGAGTCAGTGGCCAGCTCGGGAAAGTCCACGCGTCGGCGGCGTCTTGCCGATCGTCATTCTCATGAGTGGACCACGCCGACTCGCGGCGGAGACCCGCTTCTCGAAAAAACCAAGGACCGACGCCACATACTCCTGGTGTTTCGGTTTTTCCCAGCGGTGCTCGGGAAACGCGAGCAGTAAGATCGCCTCGGCAAGAGACAAGCGATGTTCGAATCGAAAATGGTCGGCCCAAACGTCGATTCTCTCGTGACCGCATCGGGCAAAACCGGCAATTCGCTGGTCAACGGCCAGAAAGAGATCGCGGCGGGAACGGTCCAGCCATTGTCCGATGAATTCCCCGGAAGGTGCCGGAAAGTTGATAACGCTCCGCCAAGCGCAATGGTGTCTGCGAAGAGCTCCTCGCGTCGAGCGGAATTGGGCAAGTGACGCCGAGAGAGAAGAATCAGATCCTCGTCATTCTGGCTGGCCCGTTCGATCAGGGACGCGAGGCCGGGATGATTGGCGTCGGGAAACTCCTTCCGACGCTGTTCCCATTGAGCGGCGAGGCGTGGGTGAGAGGCCGACAGGACCAGCACCTCCCAGCGCGATTCGTCCAAGTCGATTTCCAGCTCCCTGGCCCGCTCACGAACGGACGTCGCCCGTCGGGACACTCGTCGCAACCAATCATCCGACTCGATTCCGAATTGCGGGAGAAGTTCCGGTACGGAACTGGAAATCAGTTCGAGCCCCAGGGCGGGATTCCGCATCAGCCAATCGGGATTGACAATTTCCCCTGCATAAATGAGCGGCAATTGAGGATTCAGAATCTGCAAGGCGATCCCCAGCCGAAACTCCACCGCTGGCTCCGACCTCTTACCGAGTTGTCGCAGGCCTGCGACGATCCGGCCATCGAGTTCCAGTTCCTCCGCCCATAAACCGATTCGGCCGTAGGCCAGCAGATCGCACGCCTCAGGCCAGTTCTCCGCTCGGCAGGCCTGGATAGCAAAGCGTCGTGAATCGCGTAGCGGCATGCCTCCGAGCAGGATCGCAGGTCCCTCGCTTTGCCCATCAGGGCTCTCCCGGCGTTGCGGAGCGGGTGGCGACCCTCCGGCTAACCATTCCCGAACCTCCTTCCATTGCCACCGGGCCGTCCGGTCTGTGGCCAGCAATCCCCGTAACAACAGGTCGAGCCGAGGGTCGAGGCCCTCCGGCATGGGGGCACCGTTGGCCTGAACATGAATCAGAAACAACTGGTCGTTCGCCCCTTCAAAGCACCGGTCGCCCGTAACAATGCCTAGGAGCATCATCCCTAGCCCCCACCAGTCGGAGGCAGAGGTCACCGCCCCCATGACGGCTTCCGGGGCGGTGTAACGACTCACATCGAGCAGCGACTCGATTTCCAGGTCGGCTTCGGACAAGCGACTCGACTCAAATCCGGTGACGACAAGATCCAGTGGTTCGCGAGAGCGTAAAAGAACCTTTTCCGGATGAGCGCCCTGTGTCGCAGTCCGACCTCCAAAAAGGCGGCGAGAGCCGTGCTCATTTCCTCCACAATCCGCCGGATCGTTGTGGTGTCGGACGACGGGACGCACAGCTCCGCGAGGCTGCCGCCTCGAACGCGTTCTGTAACGTCGTAGGCCTGCCCCTCCACTCGACCGTGCTCGATCAGTTCGGCGATGTGTTCCCTCGACAATCGCTGTCGCAGAGCGTCATACACGGCCGAATCCGGTTGCGCCGGGGCTGTAGATCGTCAGAACCGCCTCCAGCTCATCCGACAGACGCCGAACCAAATACCGACGGCGAACTGTCCCGGCGGTTTCCAGCTCATGCAGCGTTTGCCAACCCGCGATCGCCGGATTTTCGGTATCGGGTCGACTCCGGCTTTTCGGGACCTTGAGGTTCGTCCCCGATATCCGCACCGCATTCCGGGCAGAGCCAAGTCCCCCTGGTCCACCGGATGCCCATTCGGGCAGGCGAGCCCTTCGGGCGAACCGGGGCGAGCGGTGAGTGGTTCGGGGCCGGTCGTGATATTACGCCGGACAGGTCCCAACCGCAGGAGTTGTCTCCCACGACTCCTTCGACAAAAGAGCTCGTACTGAGGACGCCGGGTCTGGCACCTGGGGCAAGCGCGGAATGGCTCGAAAGTGGTCATTGCAATTTCTGCTCACTAGTCCGAATCCAGACTCCTTCGTCAGCGACAAGAGCGCGCAACCGTTCCATGTCGCCGCGGGCGGAATTCCGGCCATCCACATCAGCCCCTCGTCGTCCGCCATAAAATCCAGGGCATCGTCCCGCGTGTCGCGTGGTCGCAAATATGGTCTGAACCGCTTCTTTCCCAGGGGCGTTAGGAGATGAAGCTGCTGATTGTCGCTGCCCAACAAGGGACGCGTCTGGCTCTCGCACACGACAAACGGCTCGGAAATCAACGCATCCACGAGACCCGTGAGTTGATTCAACAAGGGGGTCAGTTCCTCAAAAGTCCGCCCCGAATAGAGAAGAACATCCGCCTCTGTCGGCAGGATGTCAGAGAGTCCCTGAAGGAGGTGCCTCCAGGGCAGCCGGTTGCTCGGAAGGTTCTCCTCCCGAGATGGTGACGCCTTCGACGGTCTCGCCGAAACTCGCAGAGGCCGCCAAGACGGCCGCGACGGTGGCGTTCTCTGTCACACGAGCCCAAGTGTCCGTCGAGATACAACCCGGACAGCGTAGGCTGCAACCCTGAAACCAGATTCCGATTCGCTTTCCGGGACCGAGAGCGGTTACCGGAAAATGAATCCGTGAAAGCGACAATGGAGTGCTGCGTCCAGCGGTCATATGGGAAATCGCGCCATTCATGAGGAACGTTCAACCTAGTCAGCAGACTTCCAATGAAAATCGCGTCACGCCTTCGGGAAAGAGGGCTGTCACGCGCCAGCGGCTGCCCGGTTGTGCGTCGGAATCGAACAAAGCCCGTGACAAGGGATTTACCAGGTGCGTTTCAACTTGATTGCGAATGCCGCGTCCACCATTCGACAAATCGCTCAGGCAGAGGCTGGCGAGTTGATCCTGCACACCAGGGGCAAGTTCAACGTGAATTCCCGTTCGCGCCGCATTTTCCAGGACCGTACTCATCATTCCCGAGAAGATCTCTCGTGCGATTTCCGACCGGATGAAATTGAACACGATGATATTCTCGCCGATGCGATTCAGAATTTCAGGCCGATTCAACGCGGCCTTAAAATGCCGGTCGATTTCGGTGCGAACCTTGCGGGCCACATCCGTGCTGGTCTCGTCCGGAGACACGTTCGGGACACGCTCGCCAGAAGCATCAACCCGGTAAATGCCAGATTTCGAAGTGAAGATGATGAATGCCTCTGAGAAGTAGACGCGGTCCCCGCGTCCCGATGTCAGCATGCCGTCATCCAGGATTTGAAGAAACTTGTCGAGAATGCGAGGATGGGCTTTCTCGACCTCATCGAACAGGATGACGCTGAAGGGTTTCTCGCGCACGGCATTCGTGAGCTCCCCACCGACGTCATAGCCGACATAACCCGGAGGTGTGCCAATCAGTCGCTGGTCCGCGTGTTCCGCGGAGAACTCCGACATGTCAAACCGGATATACGCGGATTCGTCGCCGAACAGCAGACTTGTGATCGACTTGGCCAGTTCAGTTTTGCCGACACCAGTCGGCCCCGCCAGAAACGCCACTCCTCGAGGTCGACCTCCCCGTTTGGTGGCGCCAATACCGGTCATGGCTCGCTTAATGATGTCGAGCATATGAGTGACCGCGTGATTTTGCCCTTTAACACGCGACGCGATGGTGGTCGTGCGCCCGCCGAATTTTCACCCGGTCGATCTTCCGCCACGGATCGTCCGTCACCCCCACCTTGTAACGACGGACCGCATCGGAGATATGACCGAGTCCGAGATTTTCACCACGGGCCAATTGCGTGATCGCCTGGAGATCCGTAAGCAATAGCCCCTCTGTCTCGTCCACGAAGTTCGACTCCGCCTGACTCCGATCGGCCTCGCTGGCTGTCCCGGCCCCAGGAAACGCGCGAATGAGGCTTGGAATCACGGCGCGACGGGCCAGGTTGTCCGGTTTCGCGACCGGGATGTGTCGGACCTTGGGATTCCCGAGCAGGAGCCAGTCCGGCAGGTCCCCTTCCTTGTCGGCGATCCAGATCACAGTGTTGAAATAGGGTTTGCCTTCCGTGCCGATAGGCCGGGGTTTGGCCGCTGTCGAGTACACCTTAGCTCGTGTGAAAAAATCCTGCTCATCCCGAGAAAGAGCATCTACCCGGCCAATTAGGCGCGAGGCAAAGTCCAGAATCAACCCGATTGGCCCCCCGGTACTCAGCACAACTCGCTCCAGCAGTCGTCCCAGTTGATTTAAACTCGGGCTGTCTGCCCCTTCGGATTCGCAACCGAGACGACTCAGAACTTCGGAAGCGGGTTGAGGCACTCCCAGACTGGAGAGCAGCATGACTCCACGCACGCAGTCTGCCGAAAGAACGGCTTCGTAACCGACGGAGTAAAGTTCACGGGCCAGCACGGCCTGGAGCGGAACGACACTGATCGACCCCGGCGCGATTTTCGGAGGCCTGCAAGTCGAGAACGTTTCCCGACAGCACGAACTGACTCTTCAGCGGGAGGAATCGTCCCAGATCGCGTAACCATCGAGGCCTCACACCGTACGTGGGTGGCGAATGAGGGTTCTCTGTCGTGGCGCTCACGATTCCTCTCTCCACGATCTTGGGGTCCAGATCCGCAAATGCCCCTCACGACGGACACGCGTTTGGGGTGTCTGGCAGCCAGCGGTCCGATACTCAAACAAGCAATTCCCGATCGATAAAGCGGTATTTTATCGTTGCGCAGCGGCTGCGTCAGCGGAGTTGTCCTGGGTTGCGATCCTCGCCAGCTTTTCCTGAGATCGTTGTTGCGCAAGAATATCAATCAAAAGAGCCAGAAACGCTTGATGGAGCATTTAAACCAAAGTTCCAGACCAGTCTGATGGGATTCCCTATAGCAGCAAATGGGTTACGTCAAACTGGAATTCCCGTTTCTGGCTACATTTTGACCAGTTGCGGTGCCTTTGCCTGCAGCGCATCGGCCTCCGTTACCTCGTATAAAATAAAAGTCGCTTCCTTGGGATCGGCAGTGACGACGCACGTGCTACGGGCGCGTGTCGCCAGATGAGCCCGCAAGGTTTTCCAAAACTTTGGATCGGCAGACCGTCCGGCGTCATGTGCGTCTACTTCCTCAATCGCACCGACTGCGAAGCTTGCGCGGGCAGCACTGGATCACGACGCTTACGGTCCACCGCCAGTTCCTCATCTTCGAACAGCAGCGGTCCCCAAGCCTGCCGCAGGTGCCACCCCACGTCAAAGGAAGTCGCCGGGGGATTCTCCCCGGAGCCTTTAAATGGAGCCTTTAAATGGTGTCAAATGGTGTCATGTCAAATGGTGTCAGATCCCTTTAACCTCCCGTCGCCCGCTCTCGGCACTCGGAACGGGTGGCAGGAATCAGATACCCTGCCGCAGGCTGGTGTAAGAGCGAGTCGCTGAAGATAAGCTGAATCTGGATATGCGGATTGCTTCATGCTTACCAGATTGGAGACCAACCATGTCAGCGATTCACGCAGTTCATTCTACACCGACGCCGGCTCCTGTGCTCTACGTCGCTTTCGAGTTGAGCTGGAGAACCTGGAAACTGGCCTTCACAGTCGGCGCGGGCCAGCCGCCCAGGTCCGCACCGTTCCGGCTCGCTGCACCAGCCTCGTCTTGAGCGAGATCAAGAAGGCCAAACTCCGCTTTGGTCTCCCCGCGGACACTCCTGATGTGCGGGCGACCGAAGACATGCTGCGCGCTGTCGAGCCGCGATATGACCGCGATCTTTCTGCGGAAGCGTCGAAAAAACTGAGGGGAGACTAGCAAAGGGAAAAGGGGTATATGCTAATTCACCTAGCGGCTTGGATAATGTTGGTAACTGCCTCGTGCCCAATCACTTCCACCTGGCTCTGTGGCCTCGCGAGGGCGGCGACCTGAGTCGCTGGATGCCCTGGCTGATGACCACGCACGTGCGGTGCTACCTGGTGCGTTATCGGTCCAGCGGTCACGTCTGGCAAGGCCGGTTCAAGGCGTTTCCCTGTGCATAAGATGAGCATCTCCTAGCGGTGCTGCGGTACATCGAGCGCAACCCCATGCGAGCCGGACTGGTTGAGCGAGCGGAAGCATGGCCGTGGTCGAGCTTGCTCGGGCTCACCGCGCCCGAACAATGGCCGGCGCGGCTGGAGCCGGGCACGGTCCCGCGCGGGACTTTGTGGGTAGAAGGTGTCAACGCGGTCACGGCCGACATTGACATGGCGATCATTCGGCAATCGGTGTGCTGGGATCGCCCCTTTGGGACGTCAGGGCCGGGGTGCCTGTCACCTTTAGCCGTGATGAAGGGCCTGGCCAGCACCCCGGCTCGTTGCCAAAAGCTCGGGCCGGTGCCTTGATGTACGCACCGGCCAGATGTGTCATCGATCGAATAACCGATCACTCTGTTCGATGGTCGACATGGTGAGTCCCCTACCTCCCGATCACGATTTCAAGGTAAACTGCCTTGTTCCAGTCGGATCGAGTCGGCCCCGCCTTCACATTTGGGAAAGCGGTCAGACTCCGCAACGTTTGGCTTCCGAGGACCCACGCCCATGGCGAACAGCCTGATTCCGCCCGCCGAGCTAGCGCCACTGTGCCGCCAGAGCCTGCCTATGAGCCGTCGAATCGAGCTTTGGGCGGAGTGGCTTGACGCTTGCGACGAGTTCTTGCGGGCCTCACTGCGCAGGAAGATTGGCCCCGATGGCGACCTGCAAGCTGCTTATCGCGAGTGGTATGCCGAGCAAATGCTGGAGCACGATCGGACTATGCTCCATCTCGTCGAAGAGTTTAACCGCCGGAGCCGTTCTCGTGGCCAGTGACGTTGTGCTCAATGCCTTGAAACGTGCACAAACTTCTGGCCGGCCGCTTGATCGATTTGGCCGACGCGGCCACACTACTCCGCACCAACCGAGCCACGTTGGACCTGCCCTATCTTCTCGGTTGCGCGGCGGCGCTTTCGTTGGAGGCGGGATTCACCCAGATTTGGAAAGAAGCCTTTCCGGGCGAGGCGATTCCCTCGATCATCTTCGCCGGAGGGCTCGAGAGTTGACCATCCATGAATCCGCTGTTTAAACGCGTCGTATCTTCCCCCATACCTCGTTGCGGGCAGCGGTCGAAACCAACTGCGTCGTCGTTTCTTTCCTGATGACTGCTCTTTTTTCATCATCCGGATCTGCTGGGGGCTTGGGAGGGGACCACCCGGGCCTACCCGGCCCGTGGACGTGGACCTGACCCCGTGGATAGGAAATCGTTTACCGGATTTGACACGTACCTGACCCCGTGGATGACCCTGTGGACAAGCGGCCCGTCCTGTCCCTCACGGGCGTCCGGTTGAGGGGCACGCGCCCTCACCGCATGGGCTTCCCGTGTTGCGTTCGATCTCCGTTTACCGACATGGCGTCGTCATTACCCCGGGTGGCCCGCGGGCCTTGATCGCTCGTGGGGACCAATGCGGGACCGATCCGCGTCCTATTTGTCTGTCCTGTTTGCCCTATTTGCCCGACATTTGCCAAGCTTTTTCTTTGGCGTGCTCGGACACACTGGAAAATAGGACGTGGCAAGCTGCCGCCAAGGCCCTCCGCCGCCAAAGCCCTCTAGGCAATCCGCCCCAGCGTAGATCCCTTCCGCTCCACCAGAACGTGCCGGGGCGTCGCCGGGCGCCATTTCTTTGGCTATTCATCGCGCCGCGCCCCAGGAGGCGCCGCACGGTGACGAGCTGGCCTAAGTGATAGGCGTTGTGATCAGCTACGAGTCAGCGCTTCGCGGAGGATGGTCTGTCCCTGACCATGGACCAGCGGCGTGAATAGGTCGGCCTTGGGATCGCTGACGAGGTCCATCATCGCCTTTAGGTCCGCTTGGAAGGCTGCGATTGATTGGTCCCATGATGCCGACTCGGGCGGGGCGTCGTCGCTCGGCCAATAACCGGCAGGGAAATCGGGCGAAACATGACGAGGATCGGTGCTGAACTGGAGGATGTCCCACTGGGCGATCCGCATGTGTTCGACCAATCGCCAAGGAGTAAACGGCAAACCGGGCGGCCTGGCCCCGCGGAGCGCGACCGGCAGGCCGGCTACGGCTTTTTCGAATTTGAGATGGGCCTGGCCGCCTTCAAGCAAGTCAAGCACGTGTTGTCGCAACGCTTGGTCATTATTCATGGGATTGGTCCTGGACTAGCTTTGACGATTCGGTGCAATCGGGAGCCCACCCGTCCATTATCCCCATCCAAATACGCGGGCTACTGATGGTCAGGATGACCTCCGTACCATCGACGAGGTCTTCGGGCGCTGGCAGCTCGATTCGACGATCGTGGATCACGGTACGAACGGTCGTCACGGCTCTTGTTCCTTTCGTTTCCGGGCGTCGCCGCCGGCAACGGCGCCTAATTCCGCCCCGGTCAGGGGGTCCGATCGAATGATCGCGTTGGTTTTCGCACCGGAATTTCGTCCGAAAAAACTCTCGGTTTGCAACGAAGGGCTTTCCTTTGGCCGCACTCATGGTATCATGTACGTTTATCCAGACTTACACCCCCGTGGACGCACGCGGAGAGTCAGCCTTTTCTGAAATAGTGGGTCCGTTCGATGGCAGACGCTCTAATCGAAAACCCGATCCTCAACTCGCCGTTCCTCGAGCCCGACCGGCACTTCAAGTTCACCGAGGAGGGGATCACGAACGAAGTTGTCCTGGGCCGACGGTCCAGCTCTTATTTTATCCCCATCGCCAGGCCCAAGAAGAAAGGCAAACAGCTCGCGTTTGACACCGAATGGACGCAGGACCGGATCGAGGAGAACAAAGCCGTCAACCGCATCCGCCAGCCGCGTCGGGATGTGGAGGGACGGGGGGCTACGTCGGCGTGACCCCGACCACGGCCGCCTTGCTCCGTTACTGGACCGACCCCGATCGCGAACGCAAGCTGTTCTTCTGCCAGATCGAGGCCCTCGAGACGCTGATCTATATCACCGAGGTCGCCAAGAAGTTCGGCGACGCCTGGATCGAAAACGACGTCCGCGCGGCGAACGACACGTCGAACCCAGGCTTGCCCCGGCTCGCCCTCAAGATGGCCACGGGGTCGGGCAAGACGGTCGTCATGGCCATGCTCGTCGCCTGGCAGGCGCTCAACAAGCTGGCAAGCCCCCAGGACGCTCGATTCAGCGATACCTTTTTGATCATCAGCCCCGGCATCACGATCCGTGATCGCTTGCGCGTCTTGCTGCCCAATGATCCCAATAACTATTACCGACTGCGCGACATCGTCCCGGGGCATCAGCTTGAAAAGCTGGGCCAGGCGCGGATGGTCATCACCAACTTCCACGCGTTCCAGCTTCGCGAGAAGATCAGCGCCGGCAAGCTGACCAAGGCATTGCTCTCTCAGGGCGTTCCCGGCGTTTTCACCGAATCGCCCGACCAGATGGTCCGCCGCGTTTGCCGAGAGCTCGGCACGAAGAAGAACATTATCATCATCAATGACGAGGCCCACCACTGCTATCGCCGCAAGCCGGAAGCGGCCGAGGCGGAGGCCGAGGCGCTCACCGGCGACGATCGCAAGGAAGCCGAGAAACGCGCGGAGGAGGCCCGGATCTGGATCTCGGGCATCGAGGCGGTGAAAGCCAAGATCGGCGTCAAGGCGATCTACGACCTGTCGGCCACTCCATTCTTCCTCAGGGGCTCGGGCTACGCCGAAGGAACGCTTTTCCCCTGGGTCGTCTCCGACTTCTCATTGATCGACGCGATCGAGGCCGGCATCGTCAAGGTCCCCCGCGTGCCGGTCTCCGACGATTCGATGCAAGGCGATCAGCCCACCTATCGCGACCTTTGGCTGCGCATTCGTGAACACCTGCCGCGCAAAGGCCGAAAAACCGAGGAGCTCGACGAAGAGCCCAAGCTACCCGCCGAGCTCGAAGGGGCCATTCAAAGCCTCTACGGCAACTACAAGAAATATCACGAACTATGGCAGACCAACGCCGACGCCCAGGCCAAAGGGCTCACGCCGCCGGTTTTCATCGTCGTCTGCAACAACACCAACGTTTCCAAGCTCGTCTTCAATTACATCTCAGGCTGGGAGAAAACCGCTGCCGATGGCGAAACGATCGTGGTCCCTGGCCGGCTGCCGCTCTTCAACAACGAGCAGAATGGGCACTGGAGCCCGCGGCCCAACACGATCTTGGTCGACAGCGAGCAGCTCGAATCCGGCGAAGGGATGAGCGCCGAGTTCAAGAAAATCGCCGCCCGCGAGATCGAAGAGTTCAAAGCCGAGTACCGCGCCCGTTTCCCGGGCCGCGACGCCGACAGCCTGACCGAGGAAGACCTGCTCCGCGAGGTGATGAACACCGTCGGCAAGCCCGGCAAGCTCGGCGAGCACGTGAAGTGCGTCGTGAGCGTGTCGATGCTCACCGAAGGTTGGGACGCCAACACCGTCACTCATGTTCTGGGCGTCCGTGCCTTCGGCACTCAGCTTCTTTGCGAGCAGGTCGTCGGCCGCGCCCTGCGGCGCATGAGCTACGCCGCCAATGCCGAGGGGCGGTTCGAGCCCGAATACGCCGAGATCTACGGCGTGCCGTTCTCGTTCATTCCCTGCTCCGGCTCGATGGCGAATCCCAAGCCCGGCCCGATGCCGACCCGCGTGCGCGCCATCGAGAGCCGGATCGCCTGCGAGATCACGTTCCCGCGCCTGCTCGGATACCGTTACGAACTGGCGACTCGGAAGCTGATCGGCCAAGTTTACCGACGATTCGCGGCTGACCCTGACGACGGCCGATCTGCCGATCAAGACGGAAAATGCCCCGATCGTGGGCGAGAGCAGCATCCACTCGCTCGATGAGCTCAAGGGCCGCCGGCTCAACGAGGTCGCCTTTCTGCTGGCCAAGCTCACGATCGAGAAATACTTCCGCCAGGACGGCGAGACACGGCCCGAGAAGACCGCCGTCCACAAGTTCGATAGCGAGGTCCAGGCATGGCTCTTCCCGCAAGTGCTGGCGATCACCAAGCGCTGGCTGGACGAGGGTTACGTCCACTGCAAGGACCACACGTTTCCCCAGCTCTTGCTCCTGCTCGAGTTCGCCCATGACGCCGCCGACCGCATCTATGGCGCGATCGTGCGCGGCTCGAACGGCTCGCCGGACGGCCCGCCGTCGCTCCGGCCGATCCTCCGGCCGTATGACACGGTCGGCTCGACCCGCTACGTCGATTTCGACACCACGCGGCCGGTCTACGCGACCAGCGCCGACCGGTGCCACGTCTCGCACGTCGTCGCCGACACCGACAGTTGGGAGCAGAAGATGGCCCAGACCCTCGAAGACATGGACGAGGTGATCCGGTACGTCAAGAACCACAACCTCGGCTTCACGATTCCCTATACAATCAACGGTGAGGAGCACCAGTATCACCCTGACTTCATCGCCGTGCTCGACGACGGCCGCGGCGTGCTCGATCCGCTCAACCTGATCATTGAGGTGACTGGCGAAGAAGAAGAAGGAGAAGGCCGCCAAGGTCATGACGGCCCGAACGCTCTGGGTACCGGCCGTGAACAATCATGGGGCATTCGGGCGGTGGGCTTTTCTGGAAGTCCGTGACCCGTATGATGTCCTCGAGGCAGTGCGCTCGTTCGTGGGCCGAGATGCAGTGTTGAGGCGGCCAGGGAAATAGAAGGGGGGATCGTGCGATGGACGCATCGATTGCTTTCGCTCGGCACGGTATTGCGTTACCGCTTGAGCGTATCGCCGAGCTGTGCCACGAGTATCAGGTCACGGAGCTATCCGTCTTCGGCTCGGTTCTTGCGCGAGGACTTCGGTCCCGAGAGCGACGTCGATTTCCTGGTCGTGTTTCAAAACGATGACTACGGCCCATGGATGGGAAAGCTCCAGGGCCTCGAGGAAGACCTTAGAGCATTGCTCGGCCGTGAAGTGGAATTAGTGCCGAAGGAGAGCGTGGTTCAGAGCGAGAACTGGATACGGAGAAACCACATTCTGGGTACAGCGCAGGTGATCTATGGATCCTGATTCCGCGTCGCTGCTAGATATCGTTGAACAATTGGAACC